>CAZRCI010000003.1:125793-133797 GCA_964598535.1 uncultured Planctomycetaceae bacterium
GTTCCACGGCCCGCACCTACGGAGTCCATCGGACGCGGAATAAATTGAGCGACACGGCCATCGGCAACACCGGCTTGCGCGGCTGCCGGCGCGTCGGCCTCGGCCCGCGGCGCACTGGCCTGAATCTCGGTATGCGCTTCACGCACATGCCCTTGATGGCTCGACAAGATCACACCGCCGGGCAACAGAAACCGCCACACGACGGCGCCGGCAAACATCACGGCGGCGATCGGCGTGCAGTATTTGAGGCACGTCGCCATCACCTGGTCGATTCGCAGCCGCGGCAGCGTCCAACGCACCCACATCATGAAGGTCACGCCGAACACGCACTTGCCAATAAAATTCAGCATCCCCAAAAAGTTGCCAAAGTAGTGCAGCACCGGATTCGCCGAGTCGGCAAGGCCCAACCAATGCGTAATCGGCAAGGGGCCGTTCCAACCGCCGAAGAACAAAATCGCGGCCAAGCCACTGACGGCGAACATCGAACCGTACTCGGCCATGAAAAAAATGCTCCACCGGAGACCGGAATACTCCGTGTGGAAACCGGCCACGAGCTCGCTTTCCGCTTCGGCCAAATCGAACGGGGCCCGATTCACGCTCGCCGTGGCACACGTGAAATACACCCAAAACGTGACAAACGTAAACGGGTCGTTGAACACATACCAATGGGTGAACCAACCCATTTGCGCAACGCCCGAGGTCTGCATCTGGGCGATGGTAATCAGATCCATCGAACCGGCCAACAACACCGGAACGACGACGCACATGCCCAGCGGAACTTCGTAACTCACCACCTGAGCGGCTTCACGCATCGCCCCGAACAGCGACCACTTCGACGCCGACGCATAGCCGGCCAGAATCACGCCGAACACTTCCAGGCCGATCACGGCGATGATGAAAAACACCGCGACGTTCAGCCGGATGCCCACCCAGCCATCGGCAAACGGCAACGCCATATACGACGCGAACGAAGCGCAAAACGACACGTACGGCGCGGCAAAAAATAACAGTCGATCGGCGCCCGCCGGACAAAGATCTTCTTTCGTCACCAGCTTGAGCCCGTCGGCCAGCGTCTGCAACCAGCCGAACTTGCCGCCGACGCGCGTGGGCCCTAGACGATCCTGAATGCGGCCCGAGACCTTGCGCTCCAGCCAGATGAACACCAGCGCCCCAACCGCCACCACATGGATCAGCAAGATCGCATGCACTGCCGCGGCCGCCGCATAAGCTTGCCACTCGCTCGACAGATACTGTTTCAGAAATTCAGCCACTGCGTAATCCCTGCTAGCAAGCTCGGGGCATCAAACGCCCAGCCAGTGGATGGTTGTCGTACGGCGGCCTGTAGCACCGAGTTGCGCCACAATTGCCCTGTTGGGCCAGGTTTAAGATCGTGAAATATCGCACAAACTACCCCGTACCGACAAGCCCCTGGCACCCTAACTTTTTGAAAACAGCCGAGAGCTCGGCCGCTACAACCGGTCATCGCTTACAACCGACCGCCCCGACGCTTCGCCGCATGACTGGCGATTGCTGGAAAAGCGTCTTCCCCTATAGGGACCAGGCCGCATCCGCTACCGATCGATTTCCCCCATCACGATGTCGAGCGAACCGACGATGGCCGGCACGTCGGCAATCAAACACCCCCGGCAAAGATCATGCGTCACCGAAAGGTTGCAAAACGAACTACTACGCGACCGAACTCGCCACGGAATCGGTCCGCTCCCCGTGCTCACCACATAGAAGCCCATCTGGCCCCGCGGCGCCTCGGTTTCGAGGTAGGCTTCGCCTTTGGGTAGCTTTTCCGTCAACTTCACCGGCACGCCCCACGAACCGCTCGCCATGCTGTAACGGTCGATCGCTTGTCGACAAAGATCCATCGACTGAATGACTTCCAACATCCGCACGTAAAACCGATGCCAACAATCTCCCAATTCGGTCGATCGGGGCACCGCCGGATAGGCATGATCCTTCGGATAGTGGCCGTCCTTCTGCACGATCACTTCAAAAGCATAGCCGTCGTACATTTCGGTATACCGGGCTTCGCCGTCACGCCGCAAATCGTAGTCGACGCCCGACCCGCGCAACACCGGTCCCGAACAGCCATAGGAAATTGCCTTCTCAGGACTCAAAACCCCGATGCCAGCCGTTCGGCGGACAAAAATCGCATTCGAGGTGAGCAGCGCGTGATACTCGTCGATCACGGGCTCCAATTGATCCAAAAAGGCTTCGAGCTTGTGCAGCCAGCCCGGCGGCAGATCGGCCGTGGCGCCGCCCACGGTGATGTAGCTGTACGTCAGCCGCGCGCCACACACCTCCTCGAACAGATCGAGAATCTTCTCCCGCTCGCGAAAGGCGTACAAGAACGGGCTGAACGTCCCCAAGTCGAGGCCATACGCCCCCATGCCCACCAGATGACTGGCCACGCGATTGAGCTCGGCAATCAGCACGCGCAAATGCCGCGCCTTCTCCGGCAAATCAAGGCCCATGAGCTTCTCGACGGCCAAAGCCCAACCGAGATTCATATTCATCGCGGCCAGGTAATCCATCCGATCGGTATACGGAATCCACTGCCGCGGCGTGAGATTCTCGCCGATCTTCTCCGCACAGCGGTGCAAGTAGCCGATGTGAGGCGTCACCTCGGAAACAACTTCTCCGTCGGTACGCAGCACCAAACGCAACACGCCGTGGGTACTGGGATGCTGCGGCCCCATGTTCACCAACATCTCGTCGGTGCGAACGTCGAACTCGATGACCCGCGGATCGTCCAGGTGTGTGGCCATAGGTAAGTGGCTGGTGGTTAGTGGTCAGTGGTCAGTAGCTAGATGATTATGAACAAGCCGAGTGCTGCGCCGCCCCCTGGAGTTAGGTTCGACGCGGCCCGACCGCCGAGAACGCTGGGCGGTTCGGCGGGCAAATAAATGTGCCCTGCCGGTGACCGCCCATTCCAACGTCTCTAGGAGCGCCCTAACGGCCGCGGATACCGTGATACTCCAGCGGAAACTCGTAGTCTTTTCGCAGCGGGTGGCCCACCCAATCCTCGGGACACAAAATCCGCCGCAAATCCGGATGCCCCGTGAACCGCACGCCCGTCAGGTCGAACACTTCGCGCTCGTGCCAATCGGCGGTGCGCCAGATGCCGCTCACCGTCGGCACCTCGGGCAAATTGCCCGCCTCGTCGTTCTTCCAACGTGGCACCATCACCTTCAGCACCAGCGTCGTCTTGTGCGTGATGCTCGACACGTGATACACGACCTCGATGTGCGGCTGCCAGTCGTTCTTGGCCGCCTTCTTCGGATCGGGCTCAAAATAGTCGACACCCGTGATGCAATTGCAATAGTTGAACGCCAGGTCCGGCTCGTTGTGCAAGTATTCGGACAGCGGCACCAACCCGGCGGGCGTAACCTCGATCCAAGGATCGATCGCCGTCAGATTCGCCCCGACAATCGCATCGCCAAACTTCTGCTTCAATCGATCGAGAAACGCTTGTCCGCTCATGAAATTCGCAGCTCAGTGAAATGAAGAAATGCTCTCGCCGTGCCAGGTCGGACAGGCGCCGCCACAGACCCAAATCGCTTTACGCCGAGACGACCGGCTGCTCCTCGCTAACCAGCGCCGGCCCGCGCGGCCGCGTCTCAATCGCGCGCTGCTTACTGAGTGCACGCACCCAATCGAGGTCGCCCCGCCGCCAGACGTAGGCAAACCCTACCAAGAGCACCACAAAGAACACGGCGATGTCGATCATCGAGAAAAACGCCATACGCTGCGACAGATCTTCGATCGCCAGCGCGCCGCGTTGCTGGAGATCCAGACCGGCGGCGGCTTCGACCAGCTCATCGCGCAAGGGCGGAACGGTCGGCTGCGGCACGCCCAGCTCGGTAAAGATCGCGCTGGCCGCGGGAGTTAGCTCGCCCGCGGCCGTGACCTTCTCGAACCTGGGGTCCATCAAGTGCGTGGCCTTGCCGTACACCGTGGCCCAGGGAAAGAACAACGCCACTTCAACATCGAAAATAATGAACAACAGCGCGACGACGTAGAACCGCAAGTCGAACTGTACAAAGCTGGAACCGATGGTGGGCTCACCGCACTCGTAAACTTCCAGCTTCTCGAAATTCGGATCCTTCGGCCGCAAAAAACGGCCGACGACCAGCGTCAGAAACAGGAACAAGAAGCCCAACGTCGCAAAGAATGCGATATACGCCGCGACGGTTGTCGGCGAAGCCATGGCGCGTCTTTTCTTTGGTTTGAGCCGATCCGCGGCCCGCATCCTTCGAGCGAGCAGAGGCCGGCGGCCTGGTTTGACCCCGCCGCCCGGCCAAACACCGCACCGCGACGAGCAAGTCAAACGTGGGAAACGCGACGCGGAAGGCAACCATCTCGCCCCATTCCGCACCGCGAGAAAAGGCCATTCTAAGAAAGCAGACGCCCTGCTGGCAAGCCGCGTCCCAGGGGATTCGGCCACCGAAAACGCGCATCATCCGGCACAAGCGCTACGAGAGAGACTCGTCTTGCCCCGGATCGACGCTCTCGGCGCCGCTACCCTCGGCCACGCTGCCGGCAACCAACGACTGGCGACCGGCGAATCCGGCACTCAGTTCGTGCCAGTGCGTCACTTCGCTCTCGCCAAGCCGCCAGCACAGAAATACGATTCGACCGTCCATCTGGCTCGGAAAATCAATGAGCCCGTCAACGCCGCTCTTGGGCTCAACCCCCAATTCGCGCAACTCCTCGACATAGGCTTCGAGCTGCTCGCCATCCTTGTCGAGCTCCTCCTCGATCTGCCGCAGCTCCTCGGAGTAAAGGTCCTTGGCCGTCGCACTGCGCCCACCCGAAAGCAGGGCCAGCCGCTCGCGACGCTCCATGACCTCGCGCGAAAGCCGAACTAAGTCCTGCGTGATGGCGCGCACCAGCGGCAACACGGCATTCGCCTGCTCGACGGTAAACAATTTCGCGGGCTGGTACTCGTCAACCATGAATTTCACTTGCGGTTTGAGTTCAGACGCCCGTGCCAGGAAACGATTTCTTACCGTAGCTCCACGTTCGCCTCAACAGCGATTTGTTCGCGGGCGAAGCGATGGTCTCTACTGATTCGGTCCGCCATGAACGGGTTCGACAATCGTCTTCGACGCCGCCACCGCCGTGGGATTGAGCGTTGCTTTGCCCCAAGCCACATCAACCGGCAGGCGAGCAAAGTCCACGATGCACCCATCGCGGCTGTAACAGCTCAAATCGTGCGTCGCCCCCATAAAAATGCAATCCACCGGGCAAGGCTCGACGCACAGCGCACAGAACATGCACTTGGTGTAGTCGATCGTGAAGCCCGTAACCTTGAACCCCTTGCCCGTCGTGACGCGTTCCTTGCCGATGTAGATGCAGTCTACTGGGCAAGCTTTCGCACACTGATCGCAGGCGATACACGTCGTCAGATCATAACGGTGAAACCCGCGATAGCGGGCCGAAACCGGCACCGGCAACTCAGGATATTCAAAATGCTCCGTAAACGTACGACGTTCGCGCCGATAGGTCAGCAACCAATAGCGCAACGTAATCCACATGCCGTACGCAACGGTGTAAACGGCATCCCAAATATCGCGAAACCAGCGGCCCATCGAAGCTCCCAGCGGGGCTGAATGCAATTCGGTTTTAGCGACAGCGAGGATCGATCGCCGGGCCAACTTGCGCAGCCCGTGACCCCCGAAGTGCCTTCAACCGTTTTATTATAGGCGGGTGCTATCGACCCGCAAGCGCGGTTGAACACCCGCGTCAACGCGACTGCCGAGACATGCAAACACGACTCGAAAAACCCTCGCCCCAACACCATCACGCCTTCTCTAGAATCGTTTCTAGCGAACGCGACATGTGCGGCTCGGCGAAGAAAGAAGAAGCCGCGATGCGCCGCGCCCCCCCGAACTGCCTTTATCGACGGAGAACGCTTGTGTAATCATGCTCGCCGCCCATCCTGGCACGCTGCCCGCCTCGCCGCGAGGATACCCTGCGAAGTGGCCCACATGCCAACGACACTCCATCTCCCCTTCCCCACGCCAAGGATCACGGCCAATGACGCAACACAAAAAGGCAAACAAGGGAATTTAGGCAATTCACTCCAGGACTGTCTCCAGGCCACCTTCCCGCAAAAGCGGGCCGTTTTCGCCCCACCCATGCTTGACTCTGGCCACCGCCTACGTAGAGTGAATATTAGATATGAGCCTGTGCGCGCGTTTGCACCGTGAGTCTCCCCCAAGGCAGTACGGTGGGTACCGCTTGGTGCACGGAGCGACTTCGAGGGGTGCAGACGAACAAGGAAGCCCCGCGACATCTTCGAAGGAATGGCCCCATGTTGGTATTGTCTCGAAAAAAAAACGAGAGCATTGTCATCAACAATGACATTAAGATTGTCGTCGTGGAAATCCGCGGCGACAAGGTGCGCCTAGGCGTAGAAGCGCCCAAGGAGGTACCCGTCCACCGCCGCGAGGTATTCGACGCAATTCTTCGCACGGAACACGAACTACCTGCCGAAAACACGGAAGTTGAACGCGACGGAACCCCGGAAGTTTAGATACCTCCCACGTTGCCGTTGCGTACAACGAACGCCGTTGGGGCTCGTACGTCGACGGTGCCTCGTCGCGCTCACGGGGCGCAACCGTTTTACCAACTCCTTCGCGCGTGCGGCTCTCCAAATCATTCGCCAGGCAGCACTTGACGAATCGGTCTAAATGACCATCATACACCAGATGCTCTGGTGGCCAGATGAGCCGCCTGAACTTGCGGCCCCGTCGTCTAGTCTGGTCTAGGACACCGGCCTTTCACGCCGATAACACGGGTTCAAATCCCGTCGGGGTCACTTCTTTTTTTCATCGAGCGTGCGAGAATTCGCCGCTCGCAAGCCTTCCCCTGGCCATATTCCATCGCCGGCGCATACGCGGAGGGTTGCCCGTTGGATCCGTTCGACGCCGCGACGCCGCCCGATGCTCTCCCGCCGCGATACGAGGCCCTGTTGGTCGTCTCATTCGGCGGCCCCGAGTCGCAAGACGACGTCATCCCCTTCCTCGAAAACGTTCTCCGCGGCAAGCACGTCCCGCGTGAGCGCATGCTCGAGGTCGCCGAGCACTATCGGCACTTCGGCGGTCGTAGCCCGCTCAATGAACAAAATCGCGAGTTGATCGCGGCGCTAGAGGGTGAGTTCTCGCGGCACGGCCTCCGACTGCCTGTCTATTTCGGCAACCGTAATTGGCATCCGCTTCTTCCCGACGCGGTAACCCAAATGGCGCGCGACGGAGTACGCCGTGCGCTTGCCTACTTCACCAGCGCCTACAGCTCCTATTCCGGTTGCCGGCAATACTGCGAGAATCTCGACGTGGCGCGCGAGCACGTCGAAATGGCACCGCAAATCGACAAACTCCGGATGTTCTACAACCACCCGCTGTTTATCGAAGCGACCGCCGAACGCGTGGCCGCCGCGCTCGGGCAGATTCCGGCGGAACGACGCGACACGGCCCAGGTGATCTACACCGCACACAGCATTCCCTTGGCGATGGCCGTGGGCTGTAACTATGCCCAGCAGATTGCTGAAACGGCCTGCCTGGTCTCCAGCTCGCTTGGAATCCACCATTGGCAGGTCGCCTACCAAAGCCGTAGCGGTCCGCCGCAGCAGCCTTGGCTGGAGCCGGACGTTCTAGACGTGCTGCGTGAGTTGAAAACGTTCGCCGCGACTCGCGACGTCGTGATCGTCCCCAGCGGATTTCTAAGCGATCACCTGGAAGTGCTGTACGACCTCGATACCGAAGCCCGGCAGCTTTGCAAGGAGCTGGGCTTGAACATGTTCCGCGCGGCGACGGTTGGCAATCATCCGAAGCTCGTGCAGATGATTCGCGAACTCGTGCAAGAACGTACTCAAGGCTTGCCGCGACGCGCGATCGGCGCGTTCGGCCCGAGCCATGACGAGTGCCCCGCGAACTGTTGCCTGTATACGCCGACGCGGCCGACGGTTTGATTCGACTTGATTCGACG
>CAZRCI010000003.1:133897-226500 GCA_964598535.1 uncultured Planctomycetaceae bacterium
GCCACCACAGCCGGCACGGCCACCACAGCCGGCACGGCCACCACAGCCGGCACGGCCACCACAGCCGGCACGGACACCACAGCCGGCAATGCCGAAGGCCCTTCTCCGCCGCGACCTCGCGGCTCGCGATGATGATCGCTGGATGATGATCGCTGGATCAGCTGCGCCGCACTTACACGCGTTCGATGATCACCGCCACCGCGTTGCCGCCGCCCAGGCACAGCGATGCCAGCCCGCGTTTCAGGCCGCGCTCGGCCAGGGCGTACATCAACGTCACCAACACTCGGGCGCCGCTCGCTCCAATCGGATGCCCCAGCGCGATCGCGCCGCCATGCACGTTGGTCTTCGCAGGATCGGCTTCCAACGGCCACATGCAGGCCAAGGCCTGCGCCGCGAATGCTTCATTAAGCTCGATCAGATCGATATCTTCGATCTTCAGCTTGGCCTTGGCCAGCACTTTTTCAACGGCGGTCACCGGCGCGATGAAAATCTCCTTGGGTTCCACGCCGCTCACGGCCGTGGCCACGATACGAGCCTTCAGCGGCGAGCGGCTCTCGCGGGCCACGTCCTCCGAGGCCACGACAACCGCCGCCGCGCCATCGCTGATCTGCGAGGCGTTCCCCGCGGTCACGGTACCGCTTGCACCGAATGACGGGCGCAACTTCGCCAACCCTTCAAACGTCGTGTCCGGACGCGGCCCCTCGTCCGCGGTCACGATAACGTCTCCCTTACGCCCCGGCACCGTAACCGGCACGATCTCGTCGAGCGTGCGTCCCGCTCGCTCACCGGCCCGGCGATGACTTTCGACCGAAAACGCGTCTTGGTCGGCCCGCGACACCCCGCGCGACTCGGCGATATAGTCGGCCTCGACGCCCATCGCCACGTCCTCAAACGCGCACCACAGGCCGTCGTACTGCATGGAGTCGCGTACCGTTTGATCGCCAAACTTCCAGCCGGCCCTGGCTCCGGAGAGCAAAAACGGAGCTTGGCTCATACTCTCCATACCGCCGGCCACCACCACGCGGGCATCGCCACAGCGGATCGCCTGATCGGCAAGCATCACGGCCTTCAGGCCCGAACCGCACATCTTGTTGATCGTCAGCGCCGACACGGTCGCCGGCAAACCTGCGTGCAAAGCAGCCTGCCGCGCGGGGGCCTGGCCCAAGCCGGCCGAGAGCACATTGCCCATGATTACTTCGTCGATCGCGTCAACTGGCAGTCCGGCTCGGCGGGCCGCTTCGCCCACGGCCGCTGCGCCCAACTTCGTAGCGGAAACCGTCGACAACGTGCCCAAGAGTTTGCCAATCGGAGTTCGACAGCCGGCGAGGAGATAAGCGGTGCTCATGAAATCGCTTCGTATATCGGGTGTGTTCGTATATCGGGTGTGGTGGTCGCTGGTTCAGTGTGCAGTTTAGCGGCCAGAAGCGGTTCTGGCCAACGCCCCCCTCCGTTCTTGAACTCCATGCCGGAACCCTTAATATTTTTGACGGCGAAGTCGCTGCGCGGCACATTACGAACGAATGAGTCACCACCGTCCTCGCGGGAGCCGCCGCCATGCGCATTGCGATCACAGGGGCCACGGGCTTTCTAGGTCGATACTTACTCGCACAATTCGCCGCCGAACAATATGAGCTGCGCTGCTGGCGGCGTCCCGAGAGCGATGTAGCCGGACTCGAACACGTGCAGCAGCACGTCACCTGGAAAACGGGCGGCACGCTGGGCAATGCGGATGCCAGCCGCGAGCTGGTCCAAGGATGCGACGTGCTAATCCACTCGGCGCTCGCGCGTCGCGACGCGTCAACGTTCTTTTTCGACGCCGCCCTGGCACAGCACAATTTCTCGGCCACGCTGCAATTATTCGACGCCGCCAAGGCGGCCGGCGTCAAGCGAATCGTATTTATTTCAAGCTGCGCGGTGTACGGCAAGATTTTAGAGGACCGCCCCCTAGACGAGACGCATCCCCTCTGGCCCGATTCGCATTATGGGGCCCATAAGGCCGCCGTCGAGGCGTTCATCCACAGCTACGCGTTCGCCGAGAAGTATCCGATCTGCGCCTTGCGCCCAACGGCGATCTATGGCCTCGCGCATCCCGTGGAACGCAGCAAATGGTACGACCTGGTATCGGCCGTGGCGCGCAGCGAGACCGTGGAATGCCGTGGGGGCGGAAAGCAGGTCCACGCGGCCGATGTGGCACGAGCAGCCAGCCTGCTCGTGCATACCGACGCTGAACGCGTGTCCGGCGAGGCATTCAATTGTGTCGACATGCACGTTTCAGAGCACGACGTGGCGTTACGTGCCCGGGGATTGGCCGGCGCGCACGGCGAGATTCGCGGCGAACCCAAGCATGGTAAGCACCGCATCGAAACCGACAAACTCCGGGCGCTTGGCTTCGAGTTCGGCGGTCTACCGTTGCTCGACAAGACCCTGCGCGAAATGATCGGCGTGGCCCGGCTAGCGAGCGGCGCGGTGCGATAGTCGCTATGTTTTGCCTTTCGGCAGCGCCACGGGCGTCATTGCCAATACCTCGGCTGGCAAACCTCGCGTCCGCCAGGTGGTTTTCCTTTCGCCGCCCGTCCAGTACCATAATGCATCGCGCGCCAACAAGTGGCGCGGTCGCCCCAAACCTCTATTCGCCCTTGCCGCAGGAAGCACTAGCATGTCTCAGGAACAGCTCATGGATCCCCAGGCCGCCAAGAAAGCGATTCGCGAGCAGGCCCATGCCAACCGCAAGGCCCAGGAAAACAAGGAACCGCTCAGCGAGCGAATTTGCGAAGCCTTTATCGCGCAGCCCGAGTTTGCCGCCGCCAAGACCGTAATGGTCTACATCGACGTCCGCACCGAAGTGCGCACGCGGCAGCATCTGCCCAAGCTGCTCGAAGGCGACAAGCGAATCGTCGTGCCCTACTGCATCGATGGTGAGCTCGAGCTGTTTCTCCTCGAAAGCATGGAGGAGCTGGAAACCGGGATGTACAAGATCCTCGAACCGAAGGCCGAGCTTCGCGAAGTACCGGCCAAACGGGTTGACGTTTCCGAACTCGATCTGATCATGGTGCCCGGCGTGGCCTTCGACGCCCGGGGCGCTCGAATGGGGCACGGCTTCGGCTACTACGACAAGTTGCTGGAACATGCCCGACCGGATGCGCCGCTCGTGGCGCTTGCGTTCGAGTGTCAGCTTTTCCCCGAGATTCCAACCGACTCGCACGACGTGTTCATGGACAAGATTATTACCGAAGAGCGTATCATCCCGGGGAAAGGGCGGTAAGACTCTCGTGGCCGATACCCTCCGCGCCGAGGTCGAGGATACTTACGCCGAGGCCTTCCGCAGCATCTATGCCGAAGTTCTGATTACGGCGCGCGATCGCACGTGGCTCGACCATGCCGTGGCGGCGGCCACCGGCAATGCCTCGAGCACGATCCTGTGCGACTGCGAAGCCGGACTCGATCGCTACGTCGGCCCGGGCGGCGACACCTCGCTAGCCACGCCCGATGGCCGCCCCGGAGCGATCGTTCAGTTTCACGTGCCGCGGTTTCGTAAAGATCGTCGCGAAGCGTTGGAACGCTCGCTACTGGTGCGCGTCAGCCAGAACGTGCTCACCTGCCCCACGGCCGCGGCGTTCAATTTGCTCGACACCGAAGACTACTTCAAGCTCGGGCGCAAACTCGCCTTCTTTGGCGATGGCCACCAGTTTCGCGACTCACGCCACGGCCGGCCCGTGTGGGTGGTGCCGATCCTCGGCGGCGAGTTCGTCATCGACCGCCGGTTTGGCTATCGCGATGGCCTGATGGGCGGCAATCTCTGGTTCCTTGGCGAAAGCGTCGACGCGGCGCTGCTCGCCGCCGAACGGGCCGCGGCAGCCGTGGCGGACACTCCCGGCGTGATCATGCCCTTTCCCGGCGGCATCGCCGGCAGTGGTTCAAAGGCCGGCAGCCGCTACAAATTTTCAATCGCCAGCACCTATGCCGAGTTTTGCCCCACGCTCCGTGAAAAGCTCGGAGAGCGCAGCCGGCTGCCGGCCAGCGTGGCCTCGGTGATGGAAGTCATCATCAACGGCAGCGACCTGGCGACGATTGCGGCGGCCACGCATCGCGCGATCGAGGCTGCCGCGACAACTCCGGGGTTGGTAAAAATATCGGCCGGAAACTACGGTGGCCGATTGGGCAAGAGCTTCATCTATCTGCATCCAGAAAAGCAGCCGGCCTAGCACGGCAAGCGATGCGGGCAATGAATCCCGCCAGCTTGTCGCCCAAAGACCATAGAAGCGGAACTCGTTTCTCGGAGAGTGCCTCTTGTGGGGTACAATTCCACCAGAACACATGCTGCGCCGCCCGACGCCAGTCCGCGCAGTCCTTGGCCTCTCGGAGCAATGCTGCCTTGATCCAGGTCGTCGACTATCACAAGATCTACCGCGATCTGGTTGCGGTCTCGGGCTTAAGCTTCGAGGTGAAGAGCGGTTCGATCCTCGGCCTGGTCGGTCCCAACGGCGCCGGCAAGACCACCACGCTCCGCGCGCTGGCCGGCATCATTCCGCCCACGCGAGGGCAAATCCTGATTGCGGGCCACGATATCGTCGTCGACGCGGTTGCCGCCAAACGCGAGCTCGCTTACATCCCGGACGATCCCAAGCTGTTTGAAGTGCTCACCGTCTGGGAACACCTGCGGTTTGTGGCCTCGGCCTATGGCGTCGAGAACTTCGAGCCCCTGGCCGAGGAAGCGCTCGCGACTTTCGAGCTTAGCGAAAAACGCGATACCGTCACACAAGAACTTTCGCGCGGAATGCGGCAAAAAGTCGCCATTGCTTGCGCCTACCTGCACAACCCACGCGCGATTTTGTTCGACGAACCATTGACCGGGCTCGATCCGCACGGCATTCGCACGCTCAAGTCGTCGATCGTCGCTCGGGCAGCGGCCGGCGCCGCGGTGATCGTCAGCTCGCACCTGTTGGTGCTGGTGGAAAACCTCTGCACGGATCTGCTGATTCTCCGTCGCGGCCGCGCCGTGTTTTGCGGCCCCGTGCAGGAAGCACGTTCGCGGTTCGGCTCGCTCGGCGCCGAGTCGCTCGAAGATGTCTTCTTCCGCGCCATCGAAGACCAGGAAGCCGTTTAAGCAGCAGGGAGAGGTTCGCCGATGTATCGCTCCCTGCTGCTGCTCTCGCTGTTGCGTGCCAAAGGCCAATTGCGCAAGCTGCGGCGCGCGGTCTCCACGCCGCGCGGTCTCCTGATGGCCTTGCTCGGCGCGGCATTCTTCAGCTTGATGTTTCTTCCCTATCTGATGACCCGCGGACTGGACACTCCGGTGCCCCGCAAACGGATGCCCATGCTCACCTGGTTCTTGCATCCGGCGGCCCTACTCGCGCTGTGGGTATTCAGCATATTGGGCGGGCATTTTCGCAGCCCGCTGGCGTTCAGCCTGGCGGAAGTGGAGTTCCTTTTCCCCGGTCCGTTTCGGCGGCGGCAACTGCTGGTCTACAAACTGGGTGCGAGTACGCTGGGCACGCTCGGCTTCGCGATCCTGATGCCGCTGGTGATGCCTATGGTCTGGGGCCCCGCCGCTCTGGTGGGTATTTGGCTGGCGCTGACATTCATGCAGTGGTCGACAATCTTTCTCGCCATGACCGGCGTCTGGCTGGAACGCCGCTACCGGCTCGTGCTGATCTCGCTCGTCGCGGCGCTGATCGCCACGATCGGCTTGTCCGCCTATCGCTCGGACGCATTCGCCGCCGATCTCACCTGGCGGGATCGCGTCCTGGCGTTGGAATCGAGCGGCGCGGCACGCGCGCTGTTGGCTCCGTTCAGCGTGTTCAGCAGCACGATCGGCGCACGCACCTTCGCCCAATTGTCCATCTGGGCGCCGCTTAGCGCTGCGATCAATTTGCTGGTGGCGGCGGGGGTGCTGGCGCTCGACCGTCACTTTTTAGAGTCGAGCCTCGATGCCAGCCGCCGCCGCGCAGACATGCTCGAACAACTCAAACGAACCGGCGGACTGCCGGCCCTCGGTGCGCGAAGCCGCCCCCGACTGGGCCTCATCGACTTTCCCAGGCTCGGCGGCGCGGGTCCGATCGCCTGGCGTCAAACGCTGGATATGATACGTGGATCGAGCCGACTCGTGGTCGTGCTGCTGTTGGCAGTCGTACCGCTGGCCGGAATGCTAACCGCCCACACGGAACGCATCCACGCTACAACCGATCCGATGGTGCTGACGGTAACGCTGCTCGTGGGCCTCCTGGTCACAACGATCATGCCACTCGGCCTGCGCACCGACTTGGACCATATCGACGTCATCAAGACGCTGCCGATTCGCCCGCGAACGATCGTGTGCGGCTCCCTGGGCGGCTCGCTGCTCTACGTGCTGTTCTTGCAGGTGCTCGCGGTCGTCGCAATGGCCGTGACGCTTGGCGAATGGACGCCGGCGATGGGCGGGGCACTAGCGCTCGCGGCGCCGCTCAACCTGCTCACTATCGGCTGCGATAGCGCGATCGTGCTGATCTTTCCCTCGGTGCGCCGCTTTGCGCCTGGCGATCTGCTCGTGGGCGTCCGGGTCGCGCTCGTCAACTTTGCCAAGGTCCTGTTGGCAATCGTTGCCGGGGCAGTCGCCGGCAGCGTGCTCGTCGCCGGCCGGCTGCTGATCCCGGAACTGCCGACGGCGTATCTCGCCGCGTCCTGGAGCGTGCTGGTCCTGGAAGGCCTGGCCCTGCTGTGGCTTGTGACGCTGCTTTTCCGGCATTACGACCCGAGCGAAAACCTGCTCGAACGCGAATAGCCCCCCGCCCCCCTTTTCGCCTGACCGAGAGACTTTCGTCCTTCTTCTGGTTCGCGCCGCGCGTTGCTTGCAGTGGTGACGATGTCCGACTACAATTTGGCCTTGGGATTTGCGGCCGCTTGCAGCCTGACTGCTAAAGTGCCATCGTCCAGTACCACCGGGCTCCTGCATTAGAGCCCCTTGGGTGCAGGCTCGCACGAGCCCGAGGGCGATTTTATCTTGAACTCAGGCGAGCCGCGGCTGTGTAAGCAGTGTCGCGGTTTTTTTGTTTCGGGCCGTAAGACGTGCAAGCCGCAAATTCCACAAGGTGGTTTCGGTCGCGCCGGCCGCGGAGGTCTCGGCCGCGATTCGTCCCATCGTGGAATACGCGTAACCATCAAGCCACGGAACGTCCCCGCACGGGCACTTATGAGCAATCACGACGGCACGACGGCGAACACGGCACGGGGAATTTCCACCACCTGCGTGCATGCTGGTGAACAGCGTCAGAAAGAAGCGAACGCCATCACCGATCCGATCTTCTGCGCTTCCACCTACACGTTTGCCGACACGGCGGCGGTCATCGAATTCATCGAGCGGAAGCTGCCGCGCGAAGAATACGGCCGTTACGGCAATCCAGGCGAAAAGGTCGTTGAAGGCAAGCTTGCCGCCCTCGAAGGCGGCGAAACGGCCGTGCTGTATTCTAGTGGAATGGCGGCCGTGGCGGGCCTGCTGCTCGCCAAGCTCAACGCTGGCGACGAGGTGATCTTCTTCGACGAATGTTATCACCGCACGCGGGAGTTCTGTTCCAAGCACCTCTCGCGATTTGGAGTCGTGACGCACCAGGTGCCGGCCGGCGACTACGATGCCATGTCGGCGGCCATCAACCGCAATACTCGCCTGCTCGTCAGCGAGTCGCCCACGAACCCGCATCTGAGTGTGGTAGATCTTGAGCGTTTTGCCGAGCTCGGCCGCAAGCACGGCGTTGAAACCCTGATCGACGCCACGCTGGGCACGCCCTACAACGTACACCCGCTGGCGGCCGGCGTGGATTATGTCCTGCATTCGGCCACCAAGTATCTCGGCGGTCACAACGACCTCTTGGCCGGCGTGATCATCGGCTCCGAAGAAAAGCTCGAATCGATTCGCAAACTGCGCGGCATTACCGGCGCGATCAATTCGCCACACAATTTCTACCTCCTCGAACGCGGCCTGAAAACCTTTGAATTGCGCATGCAGCGCCACAACGCCAACGGCCAGGCGGTAGCCGAGTTTCTCCACGAGCATCCGCGGATCGAAAAGGTTTATTACCCCGGCCTGCCGTCGCATCCCTACCATGAAATTGCCCGCCGCACGATGCGCGGCTATGGCGGGCTGGTCACGTTTCTGGTCGAGGACGCTGACTGGCGCGCCACGGCCGACGTGGTCGACCGCGTGCGGATTCCGCGAATCGCGCCCAGCCTGGGCGGCGTCGAATCGCTCATCGAGCAACCCCTCGTCATGAGTTATTACGAGATGCCGGCCGAAGACCGCCAGCGGTTCGGCATTCCGGACAACATGATCCGCCTCGCATGTGGTATCGAAAACACGGAAGACCTGATCGCCGATCTCAAGCAGGCGTTGGAACTTCGCTGACCACCTCCCAGTCACCTGCTTTTCTCACGGCATCTCGGCCACGGATTCTAAGGACACGGTCCATGAAGTTTCGCACCCGGGCGATTCACGTCGGCAACGATCACGACCCAGCCACGGGCGCGGTCGTGCCGCCCATTCATCTGGCCTCGACGTTCGTACAAGCCCGGGCCGGTGTGCCCCAGGAATACGACTACGCGCGAAGCGGAAACCCCACGCGCAAGAACTTTGAAACTACGCTCGCCAACCTCGAGGGTGGAACCCATGCCTTGGCGTTTGCCACGGGCATGGCGGCCACGACCTGCGTCACGATGATGCTTTCTGGCGGCGATCACGTCGTCGCGGGTCGCGATATCTACGGCGGTACCTACCGCCTGCTGCATAACGTGATGAACCGCATGGGGATCGGCGTCACGCTGGTCGACACCAGTGGAGATCTGGCGCACGTCGAGGCGGCGATCATCCCCCGTACCAAGCTCCTCTGGATCGAAACTCCCGGCAATCCGTTGATGTCGATCACCGACATCGAGGCCTGCGCGCGGCTCTCCAAGCGGAACAACTTGCTCCTCGCGGTCGATAACACTTTTGCCACGCCGGTGCTCACCCGCCCCTTGGAACTAGGCGCGGACATTGTCATGCACTCGGCCACCAAATACATCGGTGGGCACAGCGACATTCTGGGCGGCGCGCTGGTGGTCAAAGACCAGCGTCTTTACGACCAACTGTACTATGTGCAGAACGCGACCGGACCGGTCATGGGCCCCCTGGAATCGTATCTTTGCACGCGCGGCCTTAAGACCCTCGAACTGCGCGTCCGCGAGCAGTCGCGCGTCGCCGCGCAGCTTTCGCATTGGCTCAACGATGATCCGCGCATCGCTCGCGTGAATTACCCGGGCCGCGGCGGCCACCCGGGCTATGCCATCGCCGCCCGCCAGATGGACGGAGCCTTCGGTGCCATGCTAAGCTTCGAGGTCAAGGGAGACTTTGAAACCGCCAAACGAGTTGTCGAGAGCACAAAGCTCTTCGCGCTCGCGGTCAGCCTGGGCGCGGTCGAGTCGCTCATCGAGCAACCCGCCTCCATGTCGCATGCCAGTTACAAGCGAGAAGACCGCCTGGCGGTCGGTATCAGCGACGGACTAATCCGGATCAGCGTCGGCCTCGAAGCCTTCGAGGACCTCCGCGACGACTTGGATCAGGCGTTGTCTCAGGCCCTGCGCTAGCCCCTCCGCCTGCCGGCGGACGCGACGCCCGCACTGCTAGCAGGCACCGCCGAGGACTGCGCAAACTTTTCCGATTTTGTGGAAAGTTCCACGCGCAAAGCTTCCGATAAATAGGCCTGACTCTGCGGGCGCGGCGTGCGCTCGCTCATGGATCCAAAGGGGGGAGCCATGCTGAATCGGATTTGCCGCGATGCATATTGCGCTGAGCAGGCACCTGCTAGGTGCCATGATCGTGCTGGGAATCGTTGCCCAGACTGCGCGCGGCCAGAACTTCCGCTACGAAGCCAAGCCCCGGGCCGGCTCCGCTAATTTCAACTATGCCGGCGACGATCCGGCCCCGCGCATGGCGAAGCCCGTGCAGCCGGTTACGCGACCGTCATCTGCCGCTGTCGCGTATGCTCCCCCGACCTCCGGCTCTGCGAACACGCAGGGGGCTCGGCCCCGGGTGGCCGACCGCTTGCGCCAGGAAGCTCTGGCGCGACAAGCGCGATACCATGCTCAGGTAACTCCCCGCGATCACTTCCTGCGGCCGACAGCCGCAGCCGAGCCAATTCCCTCGGGCCAACCGCTCGACCCGTTTGCCGAGGAACTGCCACCGCCCAACGGTCCCATGCAGGGGGAGGTGTACTACGGCGCTGCGCCAGGCTTCGATCCCGAGCTGCAGCCCGAGCCGATGACCGTGGGCGACGACTTTCTCATCGAGCCGGGTTATCAAACACCTTGCGAATACGGCCATCCCCACTACGCTGGCGGCCCGGTTCGACATTGGATGCGAAACGTCGCGTGCCTTGCGCGGAATGGCGCCTACTCCGAGAACTTCAGTCTGTTCACCGGCAAGCAGGGTTTCAAAGGCCCCGTCGACCAGGGTCTCAACGGCAATTTCGGTTACCACGGGGGCGGCAACTGGGGGATGCCGCTGCTCGACGCCCACGGCGTCGGCTACCAGATCGGCGTCAACTACATCGGTAGCGACTTCGCAGGCCGTACCGGCCCGCTCGGTCACCGCCGAGCCCAATTCTTTGTCACCACGGGCGCATTCCGCCGCGCGGTGCATGGTCACGGCTTTCAATACGGAGCCGTGCTCGACTACCTGCGCGACGACTTCTACATCCAAATGGATCTGACGCAGGTTCGCGGCGAAATCAGCTATGTGTACAACGGGCACGAGGTCGGCTTCTGGGGTGCCTTCACCGGCAACACCAGCACCCACTGGGGACAGATTCCCGGCACGCCTTGGCAGCCCTACAGCTTCGAGGCCAACAGCCAATACAACTTTTTCTATCGCTACGAGATGCCCAACGGCACGGTGTGCCGGACCTGGGGCGGCTTGAGCGGTCACGGCGACGGCATCTTCGGCGGCGACGCGACAGTGCGTGTGTCGGATAAAATCGCCCTCGTGGCCAACTACAACTATCTGTTGCCGCGCAACGACGACTTCGTGCCGAACAACATCAAAGAATCATGGAACCTGACGATCAGTTGCGTCTGGTACCCCGGCTACAAGCGGCGTGACAGTTGGACAAACCCGTATCGGCCGTTGTTCTATGTGGCCGACAACGGCTGGTTCCTCACGCGTCAGGCAAACATCGACTAACGGGTCAAGCATCGCCGTGTTTCCAACTCGCGGCCTCTTCGCCGTCGAGCCGCAACGTGAGGCACTTCGCGCTGCCACCCGCCTTGACGAACTCGTCGAGTGGTGTCTCGCGCGGCTGAAACCCCTGCCGAGTCAGCACCCGGTGCAATTCGGGACAACCCGTGTTGGTCACCACCGTGCGACCGACAACCACCGCATTGCAGGCGAACCGGCGGGCCTCGCGCTGTTCGACCGCGATCAGCGTCGGCACCAGCTCCTGGAGTACCGCGCGGCCGTATTCATCAAAGGCCGGTGGAAAGTAGATTGCCACGCCCGGCGTCAGAGGACAGAAGCACGTATCGAGATGATAGTAGTACGTGTCGACCAGTTCCAGCGCGATCACCCGGCGTCGAAACAGCTCTCCGACCTGCTGCAGTCCACGGGCATCGCTCCGCAGCCGGTATCCGGCAAACAACGTATCACCGCAAAACAGCGCGTCGCCGGCGCCTTCAAAATAGAGATCGTGATCGAGCCGGTGAACGCGAAAGCCGTTGGCTTCCAGCCATGCGGCGTCGTAAGGTTCCTCGCCCTGACGCTCGGCGTAGCGAAACCGCGAAAGAACGGCCTCGCGGCGATAAATCATTGCCGCGTTCGCCGTAAACACCAGGTCCGGCAACCCCTGCACCGGGGTTTGCAACACGATCTGCGCGCCCGCGTCGCTCAACAGCAAACGCAAGTCGTTCCATTGCTTTCCGGCGAGCGCGTGATCCGGCGGCTGCGTGCGTTTCATCCACGGATTGATTTCGTACTCCACGCCGTAAAAATCCGGCGGGCACATTAAAATCTGGGGCCGCGAATCCCGCGGATCGAAATGCTCGGCTTCCCGCGCCGCCCGGGCGATATCCGGCAAAAAGGTCATGCGCCACCTCGTTCGAGTGTTTCCAGTTCTAGAACCAAGGCCCGCAAAAAGGGTTCCACGTCGGTCACCAGGCCGACCGTTTGCATCGAACCGCGGTCGCTAAGCTTGATGACCGTCGACGGGTTGATGTCAACACAGACGACCTTGACCCACGCCGGTAGCAAATTTCCCACCGCGATCGAGTGCAATGTCGTGGCGATCATCAAGCAGAACGAGATCCCGCGGCTCTTTTCGCGCATCAAGCGTTGCGCTTCGAGCACGTCGGTTATCACCTCGTTGAGCGGCCCATCGTCCCGAATGCTGCCGGCGAGCAGAAAGTCGACGTCGTTGCGCACGCATTCGTACATGATGCCGGACTTTAGCATACCCTCGGCAACGGCTTGGCGAACTCCGCCGGCACGGCGAATCCGATTGATCGCCCGTAGATGATGCTCGTGTCCCGCTTCAACCACGTCGCCACGATCCAGATGAACGCCCAGGCTGGTTCCGAATAACGCCTGTTCGATGTCATGAGTCGCCAGGGCATTGCCGGCGAAAAGCACGTTGATATAGCCACCGCGGATCAGGCGCACAACATGCTCGACACTGCCGGTATGCACGATCGCCGGCCCACCCACGAGCAAGCTGCGCCGCCCCGCCTGCCGGTTCTCGTACAATTCCTGGGCGATCTGGCGAATGGCCACGCCCTTGGGCTTCTCGGTCGAGACGCCACTCGACATGAACTCGAACCCTTGTCGCTCGGCACTGCGGTCGGGCGGAAATACCCGCACGCCGGCATGGCCGACGACCCACTGCGTGCCGGTCTTCACCTCGGTCATCGGCACGCAACGAGCGCGTGGCACGTCCACGTCGACCATAACGCCGCAATCCATTTCCTGGTCTTCGACCTCGATCCACTCGCCCCCAATGCGGATTTCGGTGCGTTGATTGGTCGAGCTATAAAACCCCTCGGGAAAGGCGCCCGCCATGTCCGCGATGGCAAGTTGACAATCTTGCTGTGCCGTGGGCACGGCCCCATGATCGCTGATCTGCGCAAGGATTTCGTCCAGCAGCTCCGCCGTGGGCGCGCTGACCTCGATCACGGCGAAGCTGGGATCTTGCCTGGCCTGGCCGACGTTGATTCGCTGCATCCGAAAGGTCCCCCCGGCCGCGGTGATGATGTCCAGCACCTTCGGCAGAATCAAACTGTCGATAATGTGTCCAGAAATCTGCACCTGCTCGATAAATGGCATAGCCGTGGGGGCCGCGCCCGGGCGTGTCGTGCTCATCCGATAATCCCCTCAGCTCGCGGTTTGTGGTCGATGGTCCGCCCCAACGTGGGAATTGTAGGGACCGGACTCCGGGTGGCCAAACGAACCGCCAACATCCCGGGCAAACGACGCGTTTCCTTCGCGCGGGAAGAATGCTCGACCGCCGGCTACCCAACCAAATTACACAAAGCTCGCGCAACGCGTGGCATCGCATCTGTCAGGGCCACTCGATGCTCTATCTTGTTGGATAAGCCCGAGGTTGGCTCCCAGTTTGAACCTTGGAGTTGCTCCGCGTTCCTCGACTGGTTTCCTTGACAACCATCGTCAAAGCTCGTGACAATAAAGAACGGTGTCCGCTACAGAGAGGACTCGTGGAGCGCTGGGCCTGCTCCGTGAGTTTGCCCGAGGGGCTGCTGTCATGATTCATCGTTGGCGATGGCGGCTGATCGCCTTGCTTGTTTTAACAAGCCTCGAAGCGGCGCCGGCACAAACCGTCCAAGAGCGGTTCGCCGAAATACGGCCCGCGCTTCAGCGGCAACTCGATAGCAAACGCACGACGGAACGGCTCAGCGCGCTTCGCACGCTCCAACGTTTTCCGGCAAGCGGCGCTGCCGCGCTCATCGACTCCTGCTTTGGCGAGCAAGACGAAGAAGAGGTGCGCCGCGCTGCCTACACGGCATTTCACGAATTAAACGACGCACAGATCGTTTGCGATGAACTTGCCGTGCTCGCCGCAGAGCACCTCAAATCGCGCACCGATCCGCGGTTGGCTTTGCCAGCGTTGGCCGCGCTCTTGGCCTCGGATTTACCGCTCGCTCGCTGCCGCGCACAGTTGCTGCTCGATGGCAAACTGGCCAGCTTGCCGCGCGGCCCGGAGTTGCTCATCGCTTTGGCTGACAACCTGGGCGCGCACGGCGAGGCGGTCGACGTTATCGCGTTGTCGCGCCTGGCCAATTGCCGGCTGTTTGTCCAAGAATTTGGCGTGCGGCGGTCCGTGATCCAGGCACTCACCAAAACGCCCATCCCTGAATCGACTCCGGCGATCATCGGCATGCTCGACAAGCTCGGCGGTGAAGCCAAGGCCGATGCCGCGGCCTATTTAACCCGGGTCACCGGCCAACGATTCGGCATGAATGCCGAGAAATGGCAAGCCTGGCAGGCGGCAGCGCAGGAGAGGCCTCTCCAGCAAACCGGAACAACGCCGGCCCGTTTGACGGCCACGATTCAACGTGCGGAAGAAGTCCCCAGCGAAGGCGGCCATTACTATGGCATGCCGATCTATGCCGACAAATTGCTATTCGTGCTGGATGTTTCCGGAAGCATGCAGGGGGCACGCTTCGCGGCGGCCAAACGAGAACTGTTACAAGCGATTCATGGCCTACGGCCCGAGGTACAATTCGGCATCGTCGTATTCAACAGCACTGTCGGACGTTGGCAACAACGCCTAGTAGCCGCCGACGCCCGGCACAAACGCCTCGCCGAAAGATTTATCGAAGGCTTGAATCCGCAATCCAGCACAGCCACGTTCGACGCGCTCGCCGTAGCGCTCGAATACGATGTCGAAGCAATCTACTTTCTCACCGATGGCGCCCCTACCGGCGGACAAATCGTCGCGCCACCCGCGATTGTCGAAAGGGTTACCGGCACGAATCGACTGCGCCGGATCAGCATCTATACGATTGGCTTGGCCCCGGGAGTTCCCGGAAGCATGACGGATGCTTTTCTAAAGACGCTGGCCGAAGAGAATCTCGGCACTTATCGGCGCGTCGACGGTTAAGCACGAGCGCCGCATTCCCCACAACGTCAACCGCCCCGATAACGATCTGCAATGCATTCCTTACCGAGGCGGTTGCACGAGCGCGCCAAATTCGCCTCACGGAATCACACCATTCGCCGCGTTCCGATGATTGCCAAAACCAGCAAGATCATGAACACGACCAGGAAAATTCCAAACAGTATCTTTGCTACGGACGCCGCGCCAGCGGCGACACCACCAAACCCCAAGGCGCCGGCAATAATCGCCACGACAAGTGCCACGAGTGCCCAATAAAGCAGATTCATGAGTGATCTCCCGCTCGAAGAACCAATAGTATCCGTGTGTGCCTAGGACGATGAGCAAGGAGTGCGCCGAAGAAGTAAAATCCAGGCAACGATATCTCAAGTGCCAAACATTTCCGGAGAAATCGATGTCTTCGGGGAAGCCAGAACGTCACGATGGTCGTCGATCGATCACCAACGGTCGTCCAAGTGGGCCATTTCCCTCGATGGGCAAAATGAGCGAAAGGCTGTCCCAAGATCGCGGGCCAGGGGGAACAAATCGCATCGCCCATCCGTGCCTCCTGCGCGCAACCTGGGCGATTACGATTTGAGCGTGCTGGGCTCTCCCACGAGCGTCTCGGGCAATGAAACTCCCATAGGCGCGGGCGGAGCAACGCCGAGGCCGGTCTCAAGCTTTTCGATCTTCGCCGGCCGCAACAGAAACGACAGACCGAGCGCCACGATCCCGAACGCCATCGCCACGAGCCCCGCCGTGCCATAATGCGTGAGCGGACCGCCACGATAGGCTTCGCCCACGATAGCTCCCGAAATTAATGGCCCCGTGCCGGTCGCCAGGTGCGAAACGGCCGAGGTCAAGTTCGTGAAAGCTCCGCGCAACTCGGGATCGGCCGAGGCCAGCATCATCGCCTGGGCCGGCACGACGCGCCCGCTCGCCAGCACCATGAAGCTACCCAGCGCCGCCGTGGCCGCCCACAGCCCCACGGTCGGAAGGTTGGTCACGACGAACGTCATGAGCACCGCCCCGCCGGCCGTCAACAAGAACACCGGGCGCGGGCCAAAACGGTCGGTGAACAACCCAAACAAATTCATCGTCACCAGCGATGCCAGCCCCGCCACGGCATAAATGATCGGCAGATCACCGTCCGAACGCCCGCAGTTGGCTTGCAGATACGGAGCCATGTACGGCACAACGATAAACGTGCCCAACACCATGAACAGCATGAATGCGAACGACACCAAGTGATTCGGCTGACGGACGACGGCGATAAACTGGACCAGCGGATTCGCATGCGCCGCGGTTCGATGTCCCGTAAGCGATGGTAATCGCCATAACGCTATCCCCCAGACCGGCACCGCCAGCGCGGCAATCGCCAAAAATGCGGCCGCAAAATTGTCGAACACTCCGGCAATCGTCAACCCCGCGGGCAGCCCAATCGTCGATGCAAGCGCAAAGGAAGACGTCACCGCGCCAATCGCCTTGCCCCGTTGCTCGGCCGGAAACACGTCGGCAATGATCGCCATGATGCTCGCCGCGGTCACGCCGCCAAACAACCCGGCGAGCGCGCGTGCCGCGACCAGATTCCCATAGTCACCCGCCAGCCCACAGTACAACGTGGCCGCGATGAAGCCGGCAAACGCCGCGAGTAGCACTCGTTTGCGATCAAACCGATCGACGACCGCCGAGGCCACGATTCCGGCAATCATGGCCGCGATCCCATAGGCCGAAACGACAAAGCCGAACTGCTGCGGGGTGATCTCCAGTTGCCGCCGAAGCTGATCGCCCAGCGGCATGATGATCACAAAGTCGAGGATATGGGTAAAATTGATCGCAGCCAACACGGCCACCAAGGCCCATTGGCCCGCGCCAAAACGGCGGCTCAATGTTCGCATCGCGGCTGCTGGTTCGTCAGATTCCGTCTTCGCAGGAGGCATCTTGCCAATCGGGGAAAAGTGAAGCGTAATGGCACTGCGAAAACAGACAACCCGTCACATGCCAAGGTTCAGCACGCCCGGGAAAAGCCCCTGAGGACACGTCGTGCTCATTGATCATTCTAGGCAGATCCGGCCATCGGACGAGGCTCTTTGCACACACCGGCAATGAACCTTACAAATTCGACAGAGTTTTCCGCACACCGTGCGCGCTACGCCCCTGCTCGCTACAACCACGGTCGAATCCACGACCAGATTCGATTTTTAACCTGTACCGCCGGAGGATTCTCCAGCGGTTCGGGCGCTTCGGCCACGGGAGCATTGTCTGCCGAAAGCACGCCGACGTCCACTTCACCATCGGTGAAATAGCGGTCGCCGCCACCATTGCGACCATAGAGCGTAGGCCCGACTCCAGTCACTTGCGAGCGGCTCGTAAGTTGTCCAGCCACCGCGAGATCGTTCATCATCCGGTCGCGCTCGGCGTCGACATCTGGCGCAATGTGATGCGTGATCTGCCCGGTATAGTGGCTGAGCCCCACGCTCTGGTCGAACGTGGCCGCACCCAGCCACATATCTCTCCCCTGCTCTTCGTGCCCCTCCCAGAGCCAGAAACGTACATGCTGGCGTTTCTTCGGGCTCTTGCCGTCGGGTTTCTCAAAGGCCAAGTCCTGTTTGCGGCCAAACACATACAGGTTGCTCACCGGCGCCTGCTCATACGCTTTGCCGCGCAACACGGTCTCGGCAATTTCCAGCGAGGTCTTCAGCGTAATCGGATCGGCCGGATACCAGCCCGCTGCCAGGAACGCGCGAACCATTTCGCGCTTCGTACCCACCAGGGCAACGTTCAGTGGATCGCCAGGAATGTGGTCGACCGTCTCTGTGGTCTTGGGCGCCACGGCAAGCGCGGGATGATGCTCATAGTGCTTCCACAACGAGGGAAGCACCAGGTAGGCAATGAACACCCAGAATACGAACGACCAAATGATCAGATGAATCATGCGCCGGAGCATACCATATCGCCTCCTGGCCGGCACGTGCCGAGCAGCCACCTCGTCCAGATTCGATTCACGACTTTGATCGTCGCTCATAGGCAGTCCTCACTAGGCGATCGATGAATGCGTCGTACTCGATTCCAGCCGCTTCAAGAGCCCTGCTGAAACCCGCGGTCAGGCTGAGGTCAGGATTGCCATTCACCTCGAGGACGAACACCTTGCCCGCCACGTCGACGCGCATATCCACGCGAGCATAGTCGCGGCATCCCGTCGCTCGATACGCCGCGAGCGCCATGCGGCGCAGCTCCGCGGCCAACTCGGCCTCGACGTCGGCAGGACATCGCACCGGGGTTTGCAGGCACTGCTCGCTCTCGCCAGCCCACTTGGCATCATACGTCACGATCCGCCGATCCAAGGGAAACGCGGCGCCAAACTCGATTTCGGCCAATGGCAATACCTGCGGCTCCAGCAGCGCCAATACGCTGACGTTGAACTCACGCCCCGGTATGAAACGTTCGACAAGCGCCGCGCCATAACGGCCGTGGATAAGTGCTATTTGCGTCCGGAGCGCAGCCGGATTGGTCACGACACTGGCCAACGAGATGCCCAGGCTGGCGTCTTCGTGCGCCGGTTTGACAATCGCCGGCCCCCGGGCGAGCACCGCTTCAAGAAGCGGTTGGTCCGGCTGCGCGTCGCCTGGAACCAAAACGAACTCGGGCGTGGGAATTCCCGCGCCGGCCAGAAGCCACTTCGCGCGCGCCTTGTCGCGAACCAGTGCCAGGCAATCGGCCGGCGAGCCGGTAATCGCATGACCGCAAAGTTCGATTAGCCCCGTGATTTCGGCCTCGCCTCGCCCGACACCGCCCAACCCTTCAAACAAGTTGACGACAGCGTCCACTTGCTCCATAGCCAGGACCGCTTCAATCGCTTCGGTGATGCTGGGCCCCAGCCCGAGCGTCAACGCGCGATGCCCGTGCGCGGCGAGCGAAGTGCTGATCGCCTGGACCGACTCCAACACACCGGCTTCGGATGCCGCGTCGGAATGCTCGCCCGGCAGTGTCGGCTCATTGTAGACAATGAGAATTTTCACCGCGTTGGTCTATCCTTCCAGACAAGGCATTGCCGGGGTTGGACGTTGATCGTCTCGCGACATGCCCATGCGGGCCATGGCCGCCGCTAAAATTCGCTCCACGAGCTGACGATGTTCGATCCCCACGAAGCGGGCCAGCAGCACCAAATCGCCCGACGTGGGCGAGAGCCCCGGCAGCGGATTCGTCTCTAAAAAGTACGGTACGCCGCGATGCAAGCGGAAATCAAATCTCGCCACGTCGCAACAGCCCAGCGCTTGCCAGGCCGAGAGCGTGGCCTCGCGCACCGCCGCTTCCTCCTCCAAGGTGATCTCGGCAGGGCACTCGTAGCGCACCCGGCGCTGCCAATCGCGTTTTACTTCCAAGCCATACACGAACGGCTGCGCGCTCGGTTCGCGAGGCAAAACGCGCATAACGCCCAGCACCGTCGGCGGCGCGTTACCGACAACGCCTACGGTAAGCTCGTCGCCCTCGATGAACTCCTCGACCAGGACCGGCTGCCGGTAGGCGTCGTGTAACTGTGGTAGCGCGGCCTTCAGCGAAGCAACGTCACTCAGAACGCTGCTCGTGAGAATCCCTTTGCTGGAACCCTCACAGGCAGGTTTGACGAACACCGGAAACGCCAGCGCCCCGGCTTGGCGTTCGATGCTTGCCGGCTCGCCGTCATAGACAAACCAGCACGGTGTCGCCACACCGGCCGCCGCCACCAACTGCTTGGCGATCGGCTTATCGAGCGTCGCGGCCAAGGTCAGCGGATCGCTGCCGGTATAGGGGATGTCGAGCATCTCGAGCACCGCCGGCACCCGAGCTTCTCGCGAGCGTCCGGCGCCGTGCCCCTCGGCAAAATTCCAGACCAGGTCGGGCCGCGGCCCATGCAGCAAACGCTGAAGAAGCGGCTCGCCGTAGCCCAAGAGCTCCACGTCATGGCCCAACGCCTCGATGGCGGCGGCGACCGCCGCAATCGTCTCGGGCGAATCGAACTCTTCTTCACGATCGTCGCCCGGAAGCGGCAACAGCCCTGAAACAGAAACGTCCGCCAGCACGTCCGGCCGGCGGACGTTGAAAGTCAAACCGATTTTCAAGGTCCAATCCCTCTCGAAAATAGCCTCTTCGATCTGCCGTTACTTCGCCCGCGACCGCCAGGGTTCCGGCTCTTGGAGACTTGGTTCCGCCTCCTGGTAGCCAGAGATCTGAATCACGTCGCGCTGCCCAGCGTCAGCGGGCTGAGCGGCGGCGCGCTCCGCGCGACGAGCAAACCGAGGAATACCATCCGGCACAAGCGCCGAGTGAGTGCCGCTGAGCAGCGAACTGACACCCTGCGAGATGTATCCGGCGGCTCCCTGCTGCTTATCCTCGGGCGCATAGCGAAAGAGCATGCCCTCGTAATTGCGCAACACCACGGCGTTGTCAGACGCCGAGACGAGGTAGTTCGGCATCAGCGGAATCTTGCCCGCGCCATGCATGCCGTCGACGACGTACGTTGGCACGGCCAACCCGGACACGTGCCCCCGCAAGCCTTCGATGATCTCGAGGCCCTTCCAGACCGAGGTCCGGAAATGGCCCGCGCCGGTCACCGGATCGCAATGAAACAAGTAGTACGGCCGGACCTTGATCCGCAACAGCCCACGCACGAGTCGCCGCATGACGGCCACCGAATCGTTGACGCCCCGCAACAGGACGGCATGGTTGCTGACCGGCATTCCGGCGTTCACCAGATTGCGTATCGCCTGGGCCGAGGCGGGAGTGATCTCGCGCGGATGATTGAAGTGCGTCTGGATCCAGATCTTGCCGGCACCGTGCAACAATGCCACCAGATCGAGATCGAACAACCGCTGCGGCAAGGTGACGGGCACGCGCGTGCCGATGCGAATTACGTCGACGTGATCGATGGCCGCGAGTTCGGTGATGAACCAGCGAAGCCGATTCGGCGGCAACGACAGCGGGTCGCCACCCGAAACGACCACGTCGCGAATTTCACGATGCTCGCGAATATAGGCAAGCATCCGTTCGTCATTGTGGCTGGGCGCGTCCCAACCGTCGCGGTCCATGGTCACGCGTTTTCGCGTGCAAAACCGGCAGTACATCGAACAAACGTGCGTCGTGACCATGAGCACGCGATCGGGATAGCGATGCGTGAGCCCCGGCACGGGCGAATCCTTGTCTTCTTCGAGCGGGTCCTCTAGTTCGACGCCGGCCGTGCTACGGACTTCGCGCAGCGAGGGCAACGCTTGCAGGGCGATCGGGTCGGCTGGATCCCGCGCGTCAATCAGCGAGAAGTAATACGGCGGAATCGCCAGCTTGTACTTCTGTTCGAGTTCCTCGAGAGCAGCGTGCTCCTCGAGGCTGAATGAGAAAAACTCCGCGAGTTGCGAAGTCGTCCGGATGGCGTTTTGCATTTGCCATCGCCAGTCGTTCCATTGGTCGTCGGCAATATCAGTCCACTTCGGATGCCGACGACTGGTACCTGGAGGCTCCTCGCCTTCGTCGTACGGGGCAACCTCCCGAGCAACCGCAACAAATGCGGTTTCAGCGTGGTTCATAAATGGTGAGTCCTTCCACGTAAGAGATGTTAGCCGTTCCTACAGCCTGGCACGTCGACCGTTTGCGAACAGTCGACCGCGCGCAAAACTCGCGTGCTTATACCACTTGCCAAAAGTCCTTACAAGCGACCCAACTCCTGAATGACAAAGGATTTATTTTGCACGCAAAGCAACCGATCGAGTGATCAATCGGCGCCGCGCTCGCAGCGCTCCTTGCCAGCCGCTCGGCGGGTCCACTATGATCGGCGTCTGACCATGTCCGGCAGCGTGACAGGATGTCGCTTTGCACCCGTGCCTTCCTCCTTCTCCGATCGCACCCCGCCTCGCTCCGGTCTCGCATTCCCGCTATCGATAACCCTGAAACCCGCCCGTAAGGATCCGCATGAACGCATCGGCCACCGCTTCCAGCCGGCTTACCGTCACCCAATGGCTGATCGTCTCGCTGGCGGCCATCGGGTTCGCGTTCGACATCTATGAGCTTCTGATGATGCAATTCATCATCAAGGATCTCATCGTGGAGTTAACGGGCTACCCACCGGGCAGCGATGGTTTTCGCTACTGGGGCGCGGTGTTGTTCTATGTGCCGGCCCTCGCCGGCGGCATCTTTGGCTTGTACGGGGGCTACCTGACCGATCGGCTCGGCCGTCGCCGCGTGCTCACCTGGAGCATTCTGATTTACGCCTTCAGTGCGTTCGCGGCCGGCTTCTCGACCTCGATTCAAATGCTGCTCGTGCTCCGCTGCTTCACATTCGTGGGTGTGTGCGTCGAGTTCGTGGCGGCGGTGGCCTGGCTGGCCGAGTTGTTCCCCGATCCGATCCGCCGCGAAAAGGTGTTGGGCTACACCCAGGCCTTCAGCTCGCTGGGCGGCTTCATGGTGGCCGGCGCCTATTGGCTTGCCGCTCGTTATGCCGCCTCGCTCCCCACGATTTATCTTCCCGAATTCTTGAGCTTCATGGGCGAGATCCAAAACGGCAACGCCGCCTGGCGGTATACGCTCATGTCCGGCCTCATTCCGGCCTTGCCATTACTAGTGATCCGACCGTTCCTGCCCGAGTCGCCCATCTGGGCGCGCATGCATGCGGCGGGCGAACTGCGGCGGCCAAGCTTTCGCGAATTGTTCAACCCCCAGTTCCGCCGGACGACCATCGTCAGCACCATCGTCTTTGCTTGTGCCTACGGCGCGGCCTTCGGCGCCATCCAGCAGATTCGCCAGATCGTGCCGGGTGTGCCCGATGTGCATGCCGAGTTGGCCGACTTGCCAGTTCCCAAGCAACGCCAGCACGAGGCCGAAACCGCCGCGTTTGTCGGTGAGATACAAGAGCTTGGCGGGCTTACTGGCCGCATCCTGCTCGCGATCCTGGCGGTGCGGATCCTCAGCCGCCGTTCGCTGTTGCGCGTGTTCCAAGTACCGGGGCTGATCCTTGTGCCTTTGATCTTCGCGTTCGCGCCCTCGCACAGTTTGAATGCCCTCACCATCGGAGCGTTCGTGGCCGGTGTGTTCACGGTCGGGCAATTCAGTTTCTTGGGGAACTATCTCCCCACGGTCTACCCGGTCCATTTACGCGGCACGGGCGAAGGCTTCGCCGCGAACATCGGCGGCCGCATGATCGGCACCTCGTTCGCCGCGGTGACGCTGATTCTCAGCGGTTACATGCCGGGCGACTCGCCCCCGATGCAAGTGGCGAACGCCGCGGCCGTGGTGGCGCTGTTTGTCTTTAGTTGCGGCTTGATCGCCTCGTTCTTCTTGCCGGAACCATTGCCCGAGGAAGGATAACCCCGCCGGCGTGACCTCCGCGAACTAGTCACCCGATGTCCGCAACCGGAACTGCAGCCTGCTAGATCAGCAGCCCGCGCGCGTCGATCGGCAACTCAACCAGCGTGCCGTCCTCATCGCGCAGCCAGACCGCGTTTTGCAGATTGATGCAGGGGCATACGTGATTCGGAATCACGGTCACGCGTTCTCCCAGTTGAGGCCCCCGGCCACAACCGCGAATATCGACTTGCCCGTGCTCTTCGGTGAGCTTCGTAATCACCGCCTCGGGATACTCGACGATATAACCGTGGCCGCTATCGGGCGCAGGACCACAGCGATCGCTCGTGAGCGTCTTGGTGCCGGCATCGATCACGACTTGCCCCGGCACCGCGGTGCTGACGACGGTGCAAACAATCGTGGCGGCACAGTCTTCTAGACCACAAAAACCGCCACGGACGACGTTCATGTCGTTGTAGATATAAGTGCCGGGCCGGATCTCGGTCAGATCCGGAATCAGATGCGATTGCAACGCCGTGGGAGTCGAGCCCCCGGACACGATCCGAGCCTCTAGGCCATGCGCGGCCCAAAGTTCCAACGTCGTCGTCAGCTTGCGCGCGACTTCCTCCAGGGCTGGCCCCTGCTCCGCCGGCGAACATTGGATGTGTCCCGGATAACAGAACAGCCCGTCAAGCCGTAAACCTGGCGAACGATCGACGTGACTGGCTAGCCGGAGTGTCTCGCCGGACGTTTGCAGACCGGTGCGTCCCATTCCGACATCGAGATCGACGAGAATCCCGATCGTGGTTTTAGCCCGGTTGGCTGCCGTGGCCAGCCGCTTGGCGCCTTCGAGCGAATCGACCGCCACGCGCAGCGTGATATGCTTCGCCAGATGGGCTAACCTCGTGGTTCGGGCCGGATCGATCGCCGGATAGGCCACCAAAATATCTTCGCAGACCTCGGACATGACTTCGGCCTCGCCGACCTTGGCGACGGTCAGCCCAACGGCGGCCGCTCCAAGCTGCAGGTCCGCTAACTGCAAGGACTTATGCGTCTTGGTATGCGGCCGCAGGTCCAAGTCGTGATGATCGGCATAATCCGCCATCCGATTCAGATTTCGAACGACGGTCGCGCCGTCAATAATAAGTGCCGGGGTGGCGGGAGGATCCATGTTTCAGTCGGTCCGGATGGGGGACTCTGCCAATCGATTCGCAAACGATTGTCTAGGTGTAAACCCACATGCACGGCAATGCAACCGCCGAAGAATACCTAACCGGCGATCGAATCGGCACGCTTGGCGTTTTTGTCGCCAAAAGGCGGCAGATCTCCACGAGATCGAGCAGAATCACTCTAGCAGTTGATCGCCCGGGTAAGATAGTCTGAAGAGAGAGAGGGAGGCCCTACTCATGCTGAAACATGCCCGTGGAATCACCGTACTGTTGATGCTGGCCCTGCTGGCCCTTCCGGCGGAGCTCCATCAGGCGCAATCGTCGGCCAACGAAAATGTGGCCCCCGAACGATCCGCGCAACCCATTGGCCGGATTACGCCGGCCACGAAACGCTCGATTGACCGCGGGACCAGTTGGCTGATTCAGGCGATGCGCATTGACGGCTCCTTGGGTACCGATCGAGGCCGGCCGCCAGACCTGAGCTGTACAGCCATGTTCGGACTGGTGTTGCTCTCGCAGGGCAACACGGTCCTGGCTGGCCCCAACCGCGACGAATTGCGGCAAGTGCTCGACGCCGTGCTGGACATGGTCGAGCGTGTAACCGCCAGTTCCTCCCACACGGGAAGCGTCACCCTGGTGCAGCGCAAGATCGGCCGCAATGCCGATTTGTTCATCTCGGCCCTGTTTCTCAGCCAACTCCAAGGCGAAGCCGGCTACGCGGAAAAGGACGTCCGACATGCCCTCGAAAAACTGACCCAGGCCGTTTGCCTGGCACAACAGAAAGATGGCACCTGGGGCGAAGAAAGCTGGGCTCCCGTGCTGGGCACCGTGCTCGGCTGGGAATGCCTGCGGGCCGCAAGCTCCAGTGGGCTGAAGGTCGACGCGTCGGCAACCGCCGCTGGCGACGCACTGCTTAAACAGTTGAAATCGGCGCCCACGAATGGCGATAACTGGATGTTCGAGTTCTATAAAAACGCCTCGAGCATTCGCGTGCTGTATTCGATGAACTACCGGCACGACCCCGTTTTTGAATCCAGCGTGGAACGGATCATGAAGATCGCCCGCGAGGACGATCGGCCGTTCTTTCAGGCCGGCGGTGAAGAATTCCTGGCATTCTATTTGGTAACGGAATGCCTGCTCCAAGAACGCAACGAACGATGGCAATCCTGGTACCCATCGGTGCGCGACAAGATCGTTCGCGTGCAGAATTCCGACGGTAGCTGGACCGGCCATCACTGCATCACGGCCCGCACGTTCTGCACCGCCGCGGCACTTTTGACGCTCCAAGCGGCCAATCTGTACATGCCCGTGTCGGACCTTTAATCCTTCCCGATCGCGTTGCAATAGCGCGCCCCTCCCGCTCGCAGGCGTTTGCTCTCACTCGGAGAGCGTTGGTCCGCGCAAAGGGAGAGGCGGCGCGGACACGACTCCGGCGATAAAGCACGTGCGCAACCCAGCCCCGTTTCCACGGCAACCTTGCGTAGCAGCAACCGCCCGAACCGCCGGCCTGTCTCGGCCCGCTGGATGCCCGCCGCAAAAACGCTCCGCCTCCAAGAAAAACACTGCTTGACAGATCGTGATATTCCGATATGATTGAATGTAAAGAGGGATTCATGGCTACCGCGAAGCTAAAGCTCACAGATCTCGACGCCTTGGGTCAAGCGGCCGAATGCCTGCGTGCGCTCGCCCATCCGCATCGCCTGCGCATGGTGCAAATGCTCTTGCAGGGGGATTACACCGTTGGCGAGCTGGCCGAGGCTTGCGATCTGCCCAGCGCAATGGCTTCGGAGCACTTACGGCTGATGCAGCGCTGCGGTTTCCTGGCCAGCGAGAAAGATGGCCGCAGGGTTTATTATCGCGTGGTCGAACCCCATTTGAAAAACATTCTGCGATGCGTCGAAGAACGCTTCGGTGTGAGCGCTACCCGGTGAACCGCGCTTCCCGTGTCTTTTTTTGAATCAACATATCGAATAATTCCGAGATATCGACAATTACAACCGTAATCAATTTCCCTATTTGCGCGGAGAACGTCCCCATGTCCATCACGACCATTGCCCCCCGCCAACTCCACGATCAACTCGCCGCGGGCGAGCCGCTCGACCTCATCGACGTTCGTACGCCGGCCGAGTTCCGTGAAGCGCACGCCAGCATCGCACGCAACGTACCGCTCACCGAATTGGAACCCGCGCAATTCGCCGGCCGCGATGCGGCCCTCCCGCTGTATGTCATGTGCCGCTCGGGAAGCCGGGCCAACCAAGCCTGCCAAAAACTGCATGCCGCGGGCGTTGCCAACGTCGTCAACGTCGAGGGCGGCATACAAGCCTGGGAACACGCTGGACTGCCGGTCATTCGTGGCCAGAAAACGATCTCGCTCGAACGGCAAGTCCGCATCGTGGCCGGCGCCCTGGTCGTGGCTGGTGCCGTCCTGGCGATCGCCGTGCATCCTCTGTGGGCCGCGCTGGCGGCGTTCGTTGGCGCCGGGCTGATGTTTGCCGGCCTGACGGATACCTGCGGCATGGCGATGTTGCTCGCCCGGATGCCGTGGAATCAGATTCCCAAGGCGTGCTCGGCGTCGTCCGCGCCAAGCAAAGCGCCGCGATGCTGCGGCTAAGGCCCCGGCATTTCCTCCCTTGCTGTACTACCCGACTCGAACCAACTCGAACAAGCCCGAAACAGGTGCCGCCGTGTTACTCAAATACTTCTACGACAAGCAGCTCGCTCATGCCTCGTATCTCGTAGGATGCCACAAGAGCGGCGAGGCGCTCGTGATCGATCCTGGCCGCGATGTCAAACCCTATCTCGAAGCCGCCGCGGCCGAGGGAATGCGCATTGTCGGTGCCGCGGAAACGCACATTCATGCCGATTTCGTCTCCGGCTCGCGTGAGCTGGCGGACCGGGTCGGCGCGGTGCTCTATCTCTCCGACGAGGGCCCGGCCGACTGGAAATACCAATTCACCGATCGGCACGACGTGCGGCTCGTGCGGCACGGCGACGAGTTTCGCGTCGGCAACGTAAAACTCGAAGTCGTACACACGCCCGGCCATACTCCCGAACACATTTCCTTTCTGCTCACCGACGAGGGCGGCGGCGCCACCGCCCCCCTGGGAATCTTCACCGGCGACTTTGTGTTCGTCGGATCGATTGGCCGTCCCGACCTTCTGGAAACCGCGGCCGGCGTCGTGGGCAGCGCCGAGAAAGGCGCGCGGCAGCTCTTCCACTCGATGCGCAAGTTTCGCGAGTTGCCCGACCATTTACAGGTTTGGCCCGCGCATGGCGCCGGCAGCGCGTGCGGCAAAGGTCTGGGCGCCATCCCCTCCACCACCGTGGGCTACGAAAAGCGATTCAACCCGGCCTTGCAGTACGACGACGAGCAAGCGTTCGTCGACTACATCCTGGCCAATCAGCCCGAGACGCCGTTCTACTTCGCGGTCATGAAACGCGTGAACAAGGAAGGGCCGGCGCTGCTGCGCGAGTTGCCGGCCGTAAATCGGCAAACCCCGCAACAAGTGACCGGCGTTGCCCGGCAACATCTGGTGATTGATACCGCGCCCGGCTCGGAATTCGCCGCCGGGCACGTGCCGGCAACGTTGAACGTTCCCGCCGCGTCGCTCGTGCAGTGGTCCGGCTTCCTGGTCGACTATACACAGCCGCTCTACCTGCTCACGCCCGCTGCGGAGCTCGCTGCGAATCTGCGCGGGCTGCGTTCGATCGGCATCGACGACATCGCCGGCTATTTCGACGCCGAACAAGTTCGCGAGCTCCGGCTGCGCACGGAGGCCTATGGCATGGAAACTCCGGCCGAGCTGCGCGAGGCGATTACGAGCGGCAGCCTGCAACTGCTCGATGTCCGTGCGGCGACGGAATTCAACGCCGAGCATATCGAAGGCGCCAAGCACCGCTTTCTAGGCACGTTGCCGCGTTCGCTCGATAGGCTCGCTTGCGATCGCCCCGTGGTGGTGCAATGCAAGGCCGGTGGCCGTTCGCCGATCGCCGCCAGCTTGCTCCAACGGGCGGGATTCAACGTGCTCGACATGCAAGGCGGCCTGGATGCCTGGAAGCGAGCAGGCTTGCCGGTGGTTCAAGCCCTCACGGTCGCCGCCGTATGACGTGGCATTTGGCCGATGCAAATCAAAGCGCAAGCATGATGAACGAAGCGATCTCACTTCTGTCGCTCGCGCTGGCCAGCGGCGCCGTCGTCGGTCTATCGCTCGGATTGACCGGCGGCGGCGGCGCGATTTTTGCCGTGCCGCTGCTGGTGTACGGCCTGCGCGTGCCCGCGCCGCAGGCGGTGGGCATCTCGCTCGCGGCGGTCGGAGCCACGTCGCTCGCCGGCTTCTTGCACCGCTGGCGGTTGGGAGAAGTCGAAGTGCAAACCGGCCTGATCTTTGCCGTCGCCGGCATGCTTGGCGCGCCGCTGGGAAGCTGGCTCTCCAGACGGATGCCGCCCTCGCTGTTGCTGCTGGCGTTTGCCGGGATGATGCTGTATGTCGCCGCGCGGATGTGGCGTTCTCCGGCGAGTAATGTGGCACCCACGGATTGCAATCCCCGTCGCGCGGCCGCCTGCCAGCGTACCAGCGACGGCCGGCTCACGATCACGTCACGCTGTGCGTGGCTCTTGGCCGGCGTCGGGTTTGCGACGGGCGTTCTTTCCGGGCTGTTCGGCGTGGGCGGCGGCTTTGCAATCGTGCCAGCGCTCGTGCTGTTCAGCGGTATGTCGATGCACCATGCGGTCGGCACCTCGCTCTTGGTCATTGCGCTGGTCAGCGTGTCGGGCGTAGCGGCCCATCTTACCTCGGGCCACGCCATCGATCCGCTGACAACCGCGTTGTTTGCCGGGGGTGGCGTAGGCGGGTTGTTTGCCGGCCAGAGGCTTGGCCGCTGTCTGCCGGCACGCACGCTTGCCCGAACCTTCGCCATCGCGATGGTAGCCGTCGCAGTTTATGTCATCCTGAGAAATCTCTACTTCTGAGCTCACCTTCTTTTCTCCACCGAACGAGATTGCCCCATGCCCACCATCCATCATCAAATCGCAATCGTTGGCGGCGGCACGGCCGGCATCACGGTTGCCGCGCGGCTGGCGAAAGGCCGGCGCAAACGGCTCGATATCGCCGTGCTCGAACCTTCCGACAAGCACTACTACCAACCTTTCTGGACCTTGGTCGGAGCGGGCATCGCTTCCAAAACCTGCCGACGCCGAAAACCGGAGCGGCAATTCGCAAGCAAGCGCCGGTGCTGGTACGTAACCTGCACGTCGCGCTCGACGGCAAGGTTCCGGACGCTTACTACGATGGATACACCTCGTGCCCGGTCGTCACCGGATACGGTAAACTGGTTCTGGCCGAATTCGACTACGAGAAGCAGCCCCGAGAGACGTTTCCGATCGATCAATCGCGCGAGCGCTGGAGCATGTGGCTGCTCAAGCGATACCTGCTGCCGCTTTTGTATTGGCACGGCATGCTCAAGGGCCGAGCCTGAATCGCATCTCCCAACTTTCAACCAGTCCCGATACGGTAAACACCATGACGCATCGTTCTTGCGGTAATTCGATCGCTTTGCTCCTGACATGGACCTTCCTGCTGCCCCCGGTGCATGCCCAAGTGGCGAGCGTCAAACCAGGCATCAACGATGCCTTTCGCAATCCCCTTGCCCAGGAGTTCGTCGAGCGATTCGAAGTCGAAAGCCGCGAGGTGTATGCTCAGCGCAACGAGATCGTCGCCGCCTGCGGCCTCAAGCCCGGCCAGACCGTGGCCGACGTGGGCGCCGGCACCGGCCTTTTCACACGGCTCTTTGCGCAGGCGGTCGGTCCCGGCGGACGCGTCTTGGCCGTCGACATCGCGCAAAACTTTTTGGACCACATTGCCAAATTGGCCGACGACGAAGGCATGAAGAACATCGAAACGGTGCTCGCCGGCGCCGAGACGACCAACCTTGTGCCTGCGTCGGTCGATTTCGCTTTCATCTGCGACACGTACCACCACTTCGAATTTCCTCAAAAGACGCTGGCCTCGCTTCATAAGGCGATCAAGCCGGGGGGACGCCTCGTGCTCATCGACTTTCGACGCGAGCCGGGCAAAAGCTCCGATTGGGTTTTGGAGCATGTCCGCGCGGGCCAGCAGGTATTCGAGGCCGAGATCATCGCCGCCGGCTTCCGCAAAGTGGCCGAGAAGCCCGACCTGCTCGAAGAAAACTACTTCGTGGTCTTCGAGCGTCCAGAGGCGTCCTCGACAATGGCTCGCTAGCGCGGCCCGCCCATTCTCTGCACGGTGGATTTCGCGGTTTGGCGGTTTGTGGCAGGCAAATCAACTTGACCTTGGCCCCCAGCACTGGCACAATATCCTGGTAAGTAAACACTTACTTACCAACTTCTGTGGCTTTCCCATGGCGGCGTCCAATTCCAATCCCTCGCGTCGCATGTCGGCCGACGAACGCAAGCGGGATATTCTGCGCGCGGCCGCGCCGATCATTGCCCAAGGAGGCTTGCACGGCGTATCGGTTCGCGACATTGCCGATGCCGCCGGCGTTTCCGAGGCGCTTCTGTATAAGCATTTCCCTAGCAAGCAAGCGCTCTATGACGAAGCGCTCACGGCCGCTCGCGACTTCTCCAACTTCACCATCGCGCGATTTGCCACGCTCGAGCCGGGAACAAAATCGTTCGTGCTGCTCACCTACGCGACGATCGAATTCACGCTGTTTGGTTTTCCTGGCCGCCAAGACCACGAACAAGGCGCTGCCCGGCTTGTGCTTCAAAGTTTGCTCGCCGACGGGCAGCACGCGCGTACGATTCTGACCGACACGGCCGCCAGTTGGATGAACTATGTCACCGCGAGCTACGAGGCCGCGGTCGCCGCCGGCGACATCGCGCCGCTAGCGGTGGAACCCGCCGTGCGGTTTCGCTTCGTGCAACAGCTCGGCATGGCGCTGCGGCTGAGCCACTTGCCCGAGCGGCCAGCATTTGCCTATCGCGGCACGACGCGCGAGCTGGCCGATCAGGCCGTGCTGTTCTCCTTGCGCGCCGTTGGCCTGACCGACGAAGCCATCGCCACACACTACGACGCTACCACGCTGCGCAATCAGCTTGCCGCGTTGTTTCCCCCACCCTCAGCGGCGGGTTGAAACGCAACATGAAACGACCCTGGAAATCTGCGTGCCCAAAACTGGGTTACCTCGATTCACTCACCAGCGGCCGCCACCAGAATGTCACGGCCTCTTGGCGCCATCTTCAATAAGGAGATTCGCACGATGCTCCCGCGTGTGCAAACATTCGCCGCCCGTTGGTTCGGCCAAGCCGCCATCGCGAGCATGGCTCTGACCTTGATCCATTCAGCCGTGTTACCCCCAGCAGCAGCCACGCCCGAAGCAGACAAGGACTCGGGGGAACCGCGTATTGGCCGGAAGATCGAGAACTTCAGGCTCGAAGACTCTTACGGCACGGCCCGCGAGTTGAACGATCTGCGTGACAAGCCGGTTGTGGTCATCGCCTTCCTGGGCACCGAATGCCCGCTGGCGAACCTGTACATGCCGCGGCTCGCAGGGCTAGCCGCCAAGCTCGATGCCCAAGGCGTGAGCTTTTTCGGAATCAACTCGAATCAGCAAGATTCGATCACCGAAGTGAACGCGCATGCCAAGAAGCATAACCTGCCGTTCCCTGTGTTGAAGGACGCCGGCAACAAGGTTGCCGACGCATTCGGCGCTGAACGCACTCCGGAACTGTTCGTCCTGGACGGCGACCGCGTCGTGCGTTACCGGGGACGAATCGACGACCAATACGGTATCGGCTATCAAAAGCGGGAGCCATCGCGCCGGGATCTCGAGTTAGCGATCGAAGAGCTCTTGGCCGGCAACAACGTGAGCCTCGCGGAAACCGAGCCGCTAGGTTGCCTGATCGGTCGCGTCCATCGGCCCCAGCCGTCGGGCGACGTGACCTACTCGAACCAGATCGCGCGGATCATGAAAGAACGTTGCGTCGAGTGCCATCACGAAGGCCAGATCGCCCCCTTCTCGTTGACCAACTACGAGGAAGTGGTCGGCTGGGCCGAGATGATTCAAGAGGTCGCGCACGACCGGCGGATGCCGCCCTGGTTCGCGGCCCCCGAGCACGACGAATTCAAAAACAACCCTGCGCTGACCAAAGAGGAGTTGGCGACGATCGATGCCTGGATCGAAGGCGGCTGCCCCGAGGGCGATCCGGCGCAGTTGCCGGCGGCGGCCGAGTATGCCCAGGGTTGGGGGATCAGCCGGCCGGACGCCATCTTCTATCAAAGCGACAAGCCATTTAAAGTTCCGGCCGAAGGGGTCGTCGATTACCAATACTACACGGTTGATCCCGGCTGGACCGAGGACAAGTGGATCCAGCAAGCAGAGGTCAAGGCCGGCGCTCCGACGGTCGTCCATCACGTGATCGTGTTCATTCAGGAGCCCGGCGGCCAACCGTTCGGCGCGCCCCAAATGGCCTATGCTCCCGGCATGACACCACGGCGTTTGCCCCCGGGCACGGCGATTCGCGCCCGAGCGGGTTCGAAGCTGGTGTTCCAAAACCACTACACTCCAAACGGCACGGCCACCGAAGATCGCAGCTATGTCGGTTTCGTGTATGTCGATCCCCAAACCGTGACGCACGAAGTCCTCGGCGGAGCATGTGGGCAAATGCAGCTCGCAATTCCGCCGCACGACGCAAACCACAAAGTCGTCGCCCGAAAGCTATTCCTCAAGGAAGCCCTATTGCTAGGCATGAACCCACACATGCACGTCCGGGGCAAGTCGTTCAAGTACGAGTTGCAGCTTCCGGACGGCACGACCGAGGTCCTGCTCGACGTGCCCCGCTACGACTTCAACTGGCAGTTGTGGTACATGCTCAAGGAACCCCGCGTTATCCCCAAAGGCGCCCGCATGGTATGCACGGCCTACTTCGATAACTCGGCCGACAATCCAGCCAATCCCGATCCGAGCAAGGAAGTGAACTGGGGCGAACAAACCTTTGAAGAAATGATGTTCGGCTTCTACTCGACGCTCAAGGAACGCAGCGATCTCGAAGATCGCGAGACCAAAACGAGTGCGGCCGAATAACACGAGAACCGCCGAACTTTGATCCCGCCACATTCGCGGCAGCGCGATTCACGATATCGCTCGCCGCGGATGCTTACCTGTTTCTTCATACTTCTCTCCACATTCACCTCATGCACGCCGCGGATCCGTCCGAAAACCAACCACCGCTGTGTCTCGATCAGTTCTTGAAACTGCACGGTCTGGCCGGCACCGGCGGACAGGCGAAAGTTATGATTCAAGGCGGTGAAGTCACCGTAAACGGGCAAGTGGAAACCCGCCGCCGCAAGAAGCTGTCGCACGGCGACGTGGTGGAGGCGGGCGGCGAGAAAGTCGTGGTCGGAACGCGGCGCCCTGGCGAGTCGTCACTCCCCCGGGAATAAACGCGCCCGCGCGAATGGCGCCCCGCCCGCTCAGCCCGTTTGCTTCCCACGCGCGAGAATATCCCAGACCACGTTGCCGTTGGCGTTGCCGAGCAGGCCGCCGACGCCACCGGGGCGAGGAAAAGATACCTGTTCGGGCGTAACTCCCAGCAGGTGCAGCAGCGTGGCATGGTAATCGTGGTGCGTAACGACGTTCTCGACGGCCTTGTGGCCCAATTCGTCCGTAGCGCCGTAAACACAACCGGCCTTCACGCCGCCGCCGGCCAGCCACATGCTAAAGCCATAGGTGTTGTGGTCGCGGCCGATGTTCTTTTCGTTTTGAATCACGGGCAATCGGCCCATTTCACCGCCCCAATGCACGAGCGTCGCCTCGAGCATGCCGCGCTGCTTCAGGTCTTTAATCAGCGCCGCGGCCGGACGATCGGTTTGACGGCAAACGTTCGGCAACCCCTTTTCGATGCCGCCATGATGATCCCAGGTTTGGTTGCCCGTATGAAGCTGCACGAAGCGCACACCGCGTTCGACCAGCCGCCGCGCGATCAGGCAGCGCGTGCCATAATCGCGGGTTTCTTCCTGATCGATGCCATAGAGTTTGAGCGTGGCCTCGGTCTCGCGTGAAATATCCAGAGCCTCCTTGGCGGCGGTTTGCATTCGGGCGGCGAGTTCGTAGCTATGGATCCGCGCCGCTAGATCCTGCTCGCCGGGATGCCGTTCGAGATGTTCACGATTGAGCTTATCCAGGTACGACAGAAACCGCCGCTGCGCCGGTCCTCGCATCGAACGCGGCGGATCGAGATTCAAAATTCGCGGCTCGTGTGGCCGCACCACCGTTCCTTGAAACAACGACGGAAGCCAGCCGCTCGACCAATTGTCGACACCCAGTACCGGGAGCCCCGTCGGATCGCTAAGCACGACGAAGGCCGGCAGGTTCTGGCTCTCGCTGCCCAGCGCATACGTGATCCACGAGCCGAGCGACGGCAAACCGCTGATGAAGTTGCCGCAATTCATCGCGTTGATCGATTGGCCGTGATTGTTGACGCCGGTGTGCATCGAGCGAATCAGCGTGATGTCGTCAGCCACTTCGCCCAGATGTGGCACGAGCTCGCTCAGTTCCATGCCGCACTGGCCGTGAGGCGAGAATTTCCACGGACTGGCGAACAACTTTGCGCTGGCCTCGGCGGCATTGTCGTACTTGATGTCGCCGGCAAAGGTTTGCAGATGCCGCTTGGCCAACTCCGGCTTGGGATCGAACAGGTCGTGATGGCTGGGGCCGCCCTGCATGAACATCGAGATCATTGCCGTGGCCTGGGGCCGCTGGGCCGGCCGTCGTGGCTTGAGATCGTACGTGCGTGGTTCGAGTTCCGGCTGGGCCGGCGCGGCCGCCGCGTCCTGGGCAAGCAACCACGTGAGCGCCAGCCCGCCAAGTCCAAACGCTTGTTGTTCAAGAAAATGCCGGCGTGTATGGGCGTGCATTGCGGATGACTCCCGCTTAATCGACGTACAGAAACTCGTTGGAGCTGACGACCGCGTGGCATAGCTGAGCCAGGGCCATCCGGGCCGGCGGCGCCGCTTTGTCCTCGATCTTCAACGCCGTGGCCTGCTCGACAAGTTCCGCGGTTTGCTCGGCAAGAAACTCCTGCGCCGCCTGAACATCCTGCTCGCTTGCCGGCCTGCCATAGGCCAGCAGCCACAGCCGCCGGACCTGCGCGGCGGGCTCGTCGCCAGCCTCGCGCACGATGCGTTCGGCAAGCGCTTCCGCCTGTGAAACCACAAAGTCGCTATTCATCATCAGCAGGGCCTGCGGAGCGACCGTCGAGCGATTTCGCTGTTCGCAATTTGGCGACATCACCGGCAAGTCGAACGGTTCCAACATTCCCAGCGGCATCGAACGCCGCACCTGCACATAGATGCTCCGGCGAAATTCGTTTTCGCCCAGCGGCACCACCTTGCCCGACGGACGACCGGCCGAATCGCGTGTGTCGACCCCAACGACGATCTGTCCCACGTCGTCGGGCATGACCGGCACCGCTTCCCCCAGCATCTTCGCGCTCAGCTTGCCGCTCGCCGCCAGCAGCCAATCGCGAATGGTTTCGGCCTCGAGACGACGAACGTTCCCCCGCGCCAGCAGCCGGTTCTCTGGATCCACCGCCTCCAGCTCTGAACGGTGCCGGCTAACCTGACGATAAACGCGGGACGTAACCAGCATTCTCAGATGCGTTTTGAGCCGCCATCCGCTTTGCATAAACTCGGCGGCGAGCCAATCAAGTAACTCGGGATGCGAAGGCCGGGCGCCTTGCATTCCAAAATCGGCGGGCGTATCGACCAGCCCTTCTCCAAACGCGTGCAGCCAGATCCGGTTCACCAGCACGCGCGCCACCAAAGGATGTGCGCCATCGGTCAGATGCCGGGCATAGGCCAAGCGGCGCCCCGTCGTCGGCAACCCAGGTTCATCCGCCGGAATCGTCCCATCGCGGCCGTTCAAAATCGCCAGCTCGCCGGGTCCGATCTCGGCCTTGGGATTATTAAAATCGCCTCGGGCAAACAACTGGGTCACCGATACATGACCGGGCACTTCCGTGAGGCATTGCACGAGATCGTCCGCCGGCCGGCGAGCCTGCGCCTCGGCGGTTCGTTGGTCCCACGTCTTGTTGAAACCGGTCAACCGATCCGGCAAGTAAAGATAGACCGACCCTCGATTGACGTTCAGAAACGGATACTCTTTGACGAGCTGTTGCTCCTCGGGCGTGCGATCCTGCTCAGGCTTCTCGCGAGCGGCGCGGGCAAGCGGTTGCACATCGGCCGGAAGCTTGGCCAGCTCCGCTTCGAACGTCTGCTGCACGAGCGCGTCGAGCTCCTCGGTCCGGCGGCGCGTAAGCTCCTTCAGTTCAGCATCGACGGCGGCCGCTTGCGCCCGCACGTCGTCCGACCACAAAGAAACCAGCCGTTCTTTGGGTTTGCGCCACTGCTTCCAATCGTACGCGGGTTCGAACAGCGCCCGAAAGCGGTGATAATCTTCGTGCGAAATCGGATCGTAACGATGCGCATGACACTGGGCGCATCCGACCGACAGGCCCAATAGCGAGCTGGAGACGATCTTGATCGTCTCGGCCATCACATCGTTGCGAGCTTGGCTTTGATCTTCCGCCGATGTGGTGCCATCAGGCCCCATTCGCAAAAACCCCGTGGCGATCAGGCGGTCCGCCTCGTCGGACGAGAGATTGCGGTACGGTGGTACAAGCAACTCGTCACCGGCAAGTTGTTCAATAATGAACGTGTTCCAAGGCTTGTCCGCATTGAATGCGCGAATCACGTAGTCGCGATACTTGTAAGCCCAGGGCCGTTCCAAGTCTCGCAGATCGTATCCGTCGCTGTCCGCGTAGCCCGCCACGTCGAGCCAATGGCGTGCCCAGCGCTCGCCGAAAGCCGGAGAGGCAAGCAGCCGGTCGACGAGCTGCTCATAGGCGTCCGCGGACGCATCCGCCAGAAAGCGTTCAACCTCTTCCGGCGTTGGCGGCAGCCCCGTCAGGTCGTAATGCAATCGCCGCAACAGTGTCAGCCGATCCGCCTCGGGCAAGAATTCCAGCCCCTCGCGTTCCAGCCGCGCAAGCACAAAGGCGTCGATCGGTTGCCGTACGAGTTCGGATCGTTGAATCGCTGGCAGCGCCGGCCGGCGAATCGGCTGGAACGCCCAATGCTCGCGTTCTTCGTCGCTGAAGGCATCGCCCGGCGGTGGTGCGTCCGGTTCTGCCCGAGCCGCGTGCGCGCCGGCGTCGATCCACCGGGCGATCGTGGCCAGAGCCTCGGCCGGCAAGGCCTTGCCCGCGGGCGGCATTTCGCCCGCGGCGATGCGTTGATAGAGAACACTCGCCGCGCTGTCACCGGGTACGATCGCCGGCCCCGAGTCACCACCGCGTGCAAGCAGCCGGACCAACCGGGTGTCGAGCCCGCCGGCCAGTTCCGGTTCTTCGCCGTGACAATGCCAGCAATGGGCCTTGAGAATCGGCCGCACGTCGGCCTCGAACGTACTTGGCCCTTGCGACTCGGGAGTCGCGGCGAACAGTTGGCTCGCAAGAGTCACCAGACAGCAGCTAAGCAGAATTCGACGCATGGCGGTAGCCGCAAGGAAGGAAGCGGAGGGAGGGACGCCAGTGCAGCGAAAATGATTGTACTGCGCCGCGATGCCCCGCTCAACCTCGCGAAACTCCCCCCGAGCGATCGCGACGCATCCCGCGCCGACCCTGATTCGCCGCCACCCCGTTGCTCCCACACACGGCTCACAACGACTCGGAGCATGGATTGCGAATTCCAGCGTCGCTCAGGATCTCCCCGGTCGCGTCCCAAGGCGCGGCCCTGCGGAGCAAGAGACGTTTCGTAACCCTCAGGCATCGCAACGAACGCTCGGAGCTGCCCGCTCCGCTATCGCGTACGCCGCCGGCTGGGCGACGCTTCCGCAATGGCCGCTGGTGGCAACGCGTTCGCCGTTGTGGGTGGCAATTCTTCCGCCGGCGCGCTGCGCGCGTCGGGAACCGGCTGCGGACCAGCGGGCACAGGCTCCCCCGCCGCGCCATCGCCCTCGATTGCGGCCGGCGGTTGATCGCCTACGGGGGGAAGGGCCTCGCGAATGGGCTCGGCGACGGCTTCCGGACGTGGAACTTCTTCTTGCTGGAAAGCGGGAATATTCACCACGGGCGGCAAGTTGCGGAACACGTTCACATTCTCGCCAAGGCGAATCTCCCAACCGCCCCCCAGTGCCCGATACGTTTGGATCAACCCTTGCCCAATCTGGCCTTGTGATTGAGCCCATTGGTCCTGCTGTGTGATGAGCGACTGCAAGATGACCGCGTATCGGTTGAAGTCGCCCAACCCCTGCCCCGCGCCTTCTTCATACTGGGCCACAGTTACCGCCAAGGCGCGATAAGACGCGTTGACCGACTCACCCAACAGCCGGGCACGATCCTGGGCTCGCAAGAACGTCACGATGCCGCTTTCCGCCTCGGCGCTCGCGTTCACCACCGTATTCTGATAGAAGGTCACCAGTTGATTGAAGCGGGCATCCTGCAAGCGGATGTTGTTCAACAAGCGGCCATAATTCAGCAGGTTCCACTGGAATTGCGGACCAATCGCCCCGGTAAACGAGCCTGGCATAATAAGCTGGTCGAGCTGCGCGTTTTGCCAGCCCAAAAAGCCCGTGATCGTAAAGGCGGGATACAAATCACTCGTGGCGACGCCGATCTGCTCGGCCTGGGCGGCCGCTTCGCGTTCGGCGCGGCGCACGTCGGGGCGACGCCGCAGCAAATCGGCCGGAACTCCCACCACGATATAGTCGGGCGGAATAGGAATCCCCTGCCGCGGACCGGCGTTCAGCCACGGCTCCAGGTCGACCGATGGCCGCCCCAGCAAGGCACACAGCCGGTTTTCCGTGGTGCGCAAATCGATCCGAAGCTGCGCGATCTGTGCCTGGCTTTGCCGCAGGTCGCTTTCGGCCTGAGCGCGGTCGAGCTCCGTGACCCCGGCGAAGCCTTCGCGCAGCCGCAAGTCGATAAAATCAAACACGTCTTGCTGCACGACAATCACGTTTTCCAGCAACTCGATGCGGCGCTGCAACGTGCGGATCTGAACATAGGCACTCGCCACGTCGGCCAACAGCGTGACCAAAATGTCGTCGTAGTTGAACACCGAGGCGTCCAACGTCGCCTCGGCGGAAATGATCGCACGGCGATAACGCCCCCAGAAGTCGAGTTCCCAGGCCAGATTGAACCCAAGATCCCAGGTTTCCGAGTAGATATTCTGCACGGCGCGGCGCACGTAGCCGGCGTCCATGTTCTGCTGCTGCGGAAAGAAGTTGCCCACCGCGATCCCGTACTGCGCGCGTGCCGCGAGGATGCGGAAACCGGCCTCGCGCAGGGTGAGGTTCTGCTGGTAGGCGTCGACCATGATGTTGTTCAACATCGGATCGTCGAACGCTGCCCACCATGCGGACAGATCGCCCTCCTCGGTGCGCAGCCGGATATCGTTCTCGTCGATCCAACGAGGAGCAACGGGCGCCGTCGGCGTCAGGTATTGCGGCCCAACCTTGAAGCCGTTGCTAACATAGTCGCGCAAGTTCGTGCAACCGCACGACGCGAGCGCGCACATGACTGTCAACGCCTTAACGGCGGATCGTAGTCGCCAAAGGAACATTCCGTTGATCCTGCGGACACGCGCGGCCTGGGCATTTGATGAACAAACGACGGCTCGGCTGGCGTCAATTCATGACGAAGGGAGAGTGGACACGACGTGATCGAAGAGAGGACGGGAGGATGGCGCAAGCCCCCTGCCGGGCGTGCCGCGCCAACCAGCACCGCTGGTGTTATCGTCGCGACCGCACCCTCGGAGTGCGTTTTAAACGCGCCGTACGGTACAACCGTTACGCGCGTTACAGATTAACGCCCCGGGAGGCCCGCGCCCGACTCAAATGGCCTGCCGCTAGCGGCACCTCCACGAGGCCGCAAAAGGCCACGACCGACCTGTTGCAGCAGGCCTGCTAGCGGCTCGCGATTACTCGTAGCGCAGAGCATCGATCGGGTCCAGGCGCGAGGCTTTCCACGCCGGATAAAAACCGAACGCGATGCCCACCCCCGCCGAGACGACAAACGCCGCGACAATGGCCGGAATCGACGCGGACACCGGCCAGCGCAAAAAGAACCACACCAGCAACGTGGCCCCGCGCCCCAGCAGGATTCCCAGCGCGCCGCCAAAGAGGCACAAGACGACCGACTCGATCAAGAATTGCCGCAGAATATGCTTTGCGCGGGCACCCACCGCCATCCGCAGACCGATCTCCCGCGTTCGTTCGGTGACTGAGACCAACATAATGTTCATGATGCCCACGCCGCCCACGGCCAGCGAGATCATGGCCACGATCATGAGCAGGCCGCCCATCATCTTGGTCATCGACGACATGGCGTTGATGATTTCGGCCATGTCCCGGATCGCGAAGTCATCATCCCCGCCGTTTTGAATCCGATGCCGCTCGCGCAATAGCTCGGATACTTCCTCGATCGCGTCCTTAGCCCGATCGGCCGAGGCGGCCTTCACCAGGATCATGTCGACATTCGTAAAGCGAATCGGCATGGGGGTATTCGCCTTTTGCGAGATCGACTGCTCGGGATATAGCTTGGTGGCTCCCGGATATAGTTGATTGAGGGAGTTCACCTTGTCATAGCCGGGAGTGCTGGACGCCGAAGACGCCAACGCCGCGGCCGCGGATCCGCCAGTGATCCGATACTTCATCGTGGTCCAGGGAGTGATCAGAATGTCGTCCTGATCCATGCCCATCATGCTGCCGCCCTTGCGGCCGAGCACTCCCACGACGCGAAGCGAAACATTATTCACTCGAACGTCCTGGCCCACGGGCGACTCGCCTTGGAACAGTTCCTTGGCCAGCGTCAGCCCAATCACGCAGACCTTGTTGCTGGCCAGCACGTCGCGTTCGGTGAACATCTCTCCCTCGTGCATCTCCGTCCAGTCGCGAACGACGAGATAGTCGGGAGCGGTGCCATTTAAATTGGCCGGAATCCAGTTGCGATTCTGAAATACAACCTGACCGCTCCCCTGCACGACCGGCGCCACGGCGACGACCGACGGACATTGTTCCGCGATCTGCTCGGCATCCTCAGGCGTCAGCGTTTTTTCGCTCCCCGTGCCCCAACTAACACCACCACTCGCGGCGGCGCCCGACTGCACGATCAGCATGTTGGCGCCCATGCTGGACATGGTCTTGATCAATTGTTCCCGCGAACCGGAGCTGATCTCGAAGATGGCAATCACGGCCGAGACGCCGATGATGATGCCGAGCGTGGTCAGCGCCGAACGCATTTTGTTGCGGCGCAGCGCGCCAAACGACGTACGAATCGAGGCCGGTATCAATGCCGCCGCCCATCCCGCGGCCATCCGCCGCCGGGCGAGCGGATGCACCGCCGCGAGCGAACCAGGATCCTCCTCGGCCGGCGCGTCGACTGCCTGGGCCATCGGTGCGGTAGCCCCGGCCAACCGCCGAGCACGCGATCGGGCCGGCGCTGCCACGCTGGTAGCAACGGCTTCGTCCCCTCCGTCCGTAGCCGGCCGGTCAGTCCACATGACCGTATGACTACCGGCCGGTGTTCCAACGTCATCGGCGCCGAGCTCATCGTCCGATGCAAGCGGTTCGCGTGTTTCGTGACTGCTTGCGGCATGGACGTTGCCCTTCGTATGCCCACTGCCCTTCGTATGCCCACTGCCCTTCGTATGCCCATTGCTGCCTTGCGAATGGACGCCGCCCGATCCTAGAACGGGCACATGCGGCGCGGGCAAAATCACATGCTTGCCGAGCGGACGCGTTTCGTCCTCCTCGATCAAACCGTCTTTGACGTGGATCACCCGATGCGCATAATCTGCCACCTTCGGATCGTGAGTAACAATGATGACGGTCAATCCCTGGGCGTTCAGTTCCTGGAACATCTCTAGGATCTCGACGCTCGTCTTCGAGTCGAGATTTCCCGTTGGCTCGTCTCCCAAAAGCACGGCCGGATCATTGATCAGCGCGCGGGCGATCGCCACGCGTTGCTGTTGCCCACCCGACATCTGCGCCGGCACATGATCCAATCGGTCCTCCAGGCCAACGCGTTCGAGTAGCATCAGCGAACGAGCCGTGGCCTGGCTCGGAGTGCGCCGTTTCGTGGAATAGTCGAGTGGCATGAGCACATTGCTGACCGCGGTAGTTCGGGCGAGCAGGTTGAAGCTTTGAAACACGAACCCCAGCTTCGCCGTCCGCACCAAGGCGCGCGCGTCCGATCCGAGGCGGCTGATCTCTTGGCCATCGAGCCAATACTCTCCGGAGGTAGGGCGATCGAGGCAGCCCAGAATGTTCATCAGCGTCGTCTTGCCGGAACCGGACGCCCCCATCAGAGCGACCAGTTCCCCGCGTCGAATCGAAAGCGAAACTCCGCGCAAGACCGGCACGTCGATCTCTCCGACGTGATAGGTCTTTGTGATGTTTTCGCAGCGGATTAGTTCCATGCTCGCGACGCTCTCGGGGAAAAGTTTAGATCTTCTTCTTGGACTTACCGCGGAGGCGCGGAGGCGCGAGCGGATTGTTCGTTTCCGAGGAAACCTCGGCGACCTCCTCGCCCAGCACCACTTCCATGCCGGGTTCGAGATCCCCCGAAACCACCTCGGACACCAATCCGTCCGTCAAGCCGATGGTCACATCGACCGGATAAACCTTGTTACCGGTTCGCACCCATACGCGCCGCAGCGAGGTTTTGGCCTTAGCCGCGTCCGCGACGCTTTTCGCCACGCCATCTCTCTCCCCCGCTGCGTCGGCATCGGCCGTCAGCACATCCGAGGTCTCGGTGTCCTCCGCGCCGTCTTCTCCGCCCACCGCGTCGGCGGTCTCCAAACTGGGGGTGTCTTCGGGCTGCTGTCCCGAGGGCGAAGTGATAAGCTCCGGCCGCGGCTTGTAGCGCAGAGCCGAATTCGGCACCAAAATCGCGTCCGGACGACGCTTGATTTCGAACTCGACGCGTGCCGAAAGGTACGGCAGCAACTTCAGGTCTTCGTTCGGCGTCGTCACGATCACGCGATAGACCACGACGTGATTCTGCATCTCGGCATTCAGCCGAACCTCGGAAATCTCGCCGTGAAACGTATCGCCCGGAAAAGCATCCACCGTGAAGCGTACCGGCTGACCAACGCGTAGTTGCCCGATGTCCGCTTCATTGACGGCGGTCCAGATTTCCATCCGCCGCAGATCCTGCGCGATCAGGAACAAGCTGGGGGCGTTCAAACTAGCCACGACCGTTTGCCCGATGTTCACCCGACGGTCGATGATCGTGCCGTCCACGGGCGAAGTGATCGTCGTGTAGTCGAGATTCGTTTTGGCCGAGAAAACGGTCGCCTTGGCTTGCTCGACCGAAGCCTTGTTAACGTTCACGTTGGCTTCGGCGATCTCGTAGTTCGCCTTGGCAAGAATATAGTCGGCGTCCGAAATTCCCTTGATGGTCGTCGGCGTGGGCATCTGATTTCCAACTCGATTGAGCGACGCCAGCGAAGATCCGGACTGAAGCTTGACGTCACGCAACCGCTGCGCGCGTTCCCATTCCGCCTTGGTTTGCGTAAGCCGAGCTTCGGCCTGCATCAAGTCCGCTTCCGCGCGTGCCTGCGAAGCCAAGGCCTGATCGTAGGTGGCCTGGAACAAGGCCGGGTCGATCTGCGCCAACAGGTCCCCCTGCTTCACTATGCTGTTATAGTCAACGTGCTTGCCCTGGTACTTGGGGTCCGTCGCGCCGCGCGGGTCAAGGCCGAGCTCTTTGATGCGTCCCATGACCTGAGCGCCGACGTCGACAACCTCCTCCGGTTCGAGCGTCCCGGTGGCGCTGATCGTCACCGTCAGTTCGCCGCGTTCAACCTCCGCGGTGCGCAAGTTGGGAGGCGCCTCGGCGCGCAGGTACTTCGTATAGTAGAAAGCCCCGCCGCCAATGGCCGCGAGAAGCAAAATGACAATCGTGGTGCGCATCGTTATAAGCGTCTACGTAGCTAGGTTGTTACTCGTTCGCGCCGCCCAGTTCTTGAGCTGCGGCGCCGAACAACTTCAGGGCCTCAAGCACCACCAGGCGGTCCGCCGTTGAAAGCTGATCGAGAATCTCCTGCACGCGCTCGATCCGCCGCTCCTCGCGCTCGCGAAGCAGCTTACGTGCCCGGGCCGTAAGCTCCAGACTTCGCACCCGTCGGTCCTCACCCACCGCGCCGCGCGTTACCATTCCCGCCGCTTCCAGCCGATCGGCGATCTGCGTAATCGCGCTCTGCGACACGCCCAATTCGATGCTCAACTCCTTCATCGATCGCGGACTTTCGAAGAGTGCCGCGCAAACCCGAAATTGACGAAGCGGCATATCCGACGCCGCGTCATCATGGACCAAAATGCGCCGCCCGATGATCTTGAAGATCCCATCAATCGCACAAGCCTGGCCGCGCGTCGATGGCTCTGACGATTTCGTGAAGTCTGGCGTCACGCCAGCACGGCGACGGATCTGGGCAGTTTGATTCATGCCCCTATATTATTAATCCGTCTTAATTAAGACAAGATGAAGCAAGCTCCCCGTGGCCCAAGATCTCTTCCAAATGGCCGCACACCAATAAAAAACCCACTCGGCGCGGGGCAGCAACGCGAGTGGGCCTGGGTTAGCGAACCCTCACGGGCTCATTCCCAGACAACACTATCGGCGATTCGAGCCGCCATCTTCTACCCGAGTGATATACGAAAAAATAGCATCCACGTCCGCGAACACACTGTCACGCAGGCGCGCGCCAGGCGTGCAATAACGCACATGAAGGCAATGTTCACGGCTGCCCAAAGGTCGCAATGTCGCCTCCGGCCCGCGTTCCGGGCGCTGGTTTCCATGCACCAGGAAATTGCACTGTTTACTCAATAAAACGGTGATAACGCCCCATCCAGTAAGGCAACAAAAGCGCGTGCCCGTCGTCTCGCTCGCGGCCCCCGGTACCGCCGTCGAGCGTATAGGGGTCGCCATTCCACCGCATCACGCGACGCTCGCTGACCGGCAAAACCGCTTGCGACCGCGCACGCCGTTCACGATTGTCGCCCAGGATCGTAATATCCCGCCGATGCGAATTTTTCACCGTCCAGACTGTCGTGTCCGCAGGCACGTCGCGCAGCCACTCGAGCGACTCGGCTCCGTCGTATTCGTTCGGCTCGACCAATGCTCTCTCGGGCCGTTTCGAGGGATCGGTCCAAACGTTGGCCTGCAACGCCGCGCCATAGATGTAGTTGAACAGCGGGCTATGCTCCGGACGTTCGATATGCCACGAACGGTAGATGCTAGCTAGATACACCTTGCGCAAATGCACGTCGCGTTCGAGCACCACCAGGGGATAGTAAGACAAGAACGCCAACTCGTCATCGCTATGATTCACCAAATACGCCGGCCAAATCTGCTTCTGCATGACCGTATTGGTCGCGTAACTGTGATCGGCAATCAACTCCTTGAGCTTCGCTGTGTAACGCGGCTTGCCGACGATCTGCTCGGCCACCTTGAGGTGCGAGAGAATCTCCAGCGAGTTCAACCCGCGATCGCCGATCCGGCGCAAATCGTGATTCAATCCTTCCGGTGACCAGACGCCCCAGGTGGTCGGTTTGCCGGGCGGTCCGACGTAATGGAGCCCATGATCAAGAATATGATCGGTGATCCGTTCGACGTAACCGCGAATCTCCTCTCGTTCGGCCGCGTCCGCGGCGATGTTGTAGTACACGTGATAGGCAAAGTAATGCCCCACGACTTCGTCGCTCGAGGTGTCTGCCTTCCACCACCACTTGCCATCGGCCGAGGGATGCCATTCGCCGCCGTGCCGCTTCGGATCGCTCTCCTTGGGAATCACGCTACGGGCCACGAAGCCCGGGATCGTGGAGATTCGCTCCAGGAACATCAGCGCGTCGAGCGAACGCCGCGCGTTCTGTTTCGCAACGGGGTCGCCCGTCGCGCCATAGCGAAACGCCTCGGCCGCCAGATACATGGCCGTCCACAACCCATCGTTGTCGTTCGACTCCTGCATGCGCGCGGTCGAGAGGTCGCCGGGCGTGGTCAACGTGACCTCCGAGACGAAGCCATTCCGAACATGGTGCTTTTGAAGCGTTTCGTCGACCGCCAGCATCTTGGCTTCCAACGAAGCGGCCTGCTGCCGCAAGCGCACAGTGCCCTCCGAGGTGCGCACGTACAGCCAGCCGTCAGCGGCCAATGAAAGCTGCTGCACGTCATCGCTAGGAAGCCAACGCCGTGAATGAAACACGCGCCATCGTGCGCCACTGCGTGCGAGCCACTGCAAGCCATGCGGTGAACCAACCCAGGTGTCTCCCTCCGCGCTGCGCACGCCGATCGTCGCGTCGGCAAAGGGCAATGTCGGCGAGCCCTCGGTGAGCGACGTGAGCTCGACATCCGAAAGCTTGGCGCCAGCGGAGGCCGGCAAGACCTCGACGGTGGAAGGTTCCACGACCCAGGCCAGATACGAATCGTCCGTCGTGGATGCTGCTAGCGCAATGGCAGCCAAGAGTGCGAGCATGGAAAAATCTCCGAAGAATCAAACGCCGCGGCGGGAGGTCCAGGCAGGAAGCCTCCCTATAAGTAGTCGCACGCTGAGCCCGATGCAAGTGCCTGGATTGCGCCCGGGGGGATATCATGGCCACCGCGCCGACCGCATCGGCCCCCGGGCCGCTACCGTAGCGTGACGGACTCGACGACGTCGACATTGCCGCCAAACGAGGCGCCGCCGATCAGCAGGATCTGATCTTCGAAGGAAATCAGCCGATGCACGATCCTCGGCTTCGTCTTGCCGGCGGTTTGCCAGACGCCAGAAGCGTCCTCCAACCGCAGTAACGAACCGTCGGCCACGCTGGCGATAAGCCGCCCCTTGTGGATGCAAGCCGCCGGCGCGAACCCGTTTCGTTCTTTTCCGGGCAGGGCCGGCCCCTTTGTCCATGCGCCGGACTGAGGATCGTAGATATCCACTTCGAGACTTGGCACCGAGCTCTCCTGAAAGCCTCCGATTACATACACTTTTCCTTGATAGACGGACGCAATCAGCGCGCGACGCTCGAACGGCTGGCCCTCGGTTTTCCATGTCGGCTTTTCTTCCGAGAGATCCAAAATCTCCATCGTGTCATGCCACACTTCGCCTTCTTCGCCGCGCATGTCCCAACCGCCAACGACAATGAGTTTATTTCCCGCCGCCACGATATCGTGCGACGAACGCGGCTTGGGCAGCGCCGGAAATTCGGTCCACGCGCCACGCTCAGGATCGTACATCGCGCATTCAGCCACCGAGCGGTTATCCGTGGGGGTGCCCTTCTGGTTCACCGGGTGCATGCCGCCAATGCGATAGATCTTGCCGTCGGCTTCCACCAGGTTGAGTCCCTGGAGCGGCGTTCCTCCAGGAAGCTTTTCCCACGCCTGTGGATCAGCCAGGTTCAAGCGATGGAAGTCTCCCGTGACAGCCTCGGTGTGATAAAGATGTGGGCGAACGACGTGCCCGCCATAGATGTACGCCCAACCGTTGGCCGCGGCGCCCCCCAGGCTCGACGCCGCCCGCGGTAATCGCGGAAACCTGTCGGACGTTGATTCGGCCGACGTGGCCTCGGCGGTTTTCGTGGTGGAAACGGGCTGCGCTTCCGCCGGAACGTCGAACACCAACGTGGCATAGTGGCGCAGTTGTTCGTACTTCTTGCCGTCAATTTCGCCGGGCAGATCCTCCCAATAGCGTGCCCATGCGCCAAACCGCCCGCGCTGATCAAATGCCGGAGTCAGCCCTGACTCGTCGGTTTCGACTTCTTCCTGGTCGCCATTAGGTAAAAGCACCGTAAGCGCGGCCTTGGCCGCGGGCTGGCCGTTTACAAGCATTTTCAACCTGGTCGCGCCGGGCTCACCCACCGGGACAAGCTCCACCACGCGGCCGCCCCCCAACACGGTGCGTTCGTCAAAAGGGCTTCCAACAATCGCCTTGGGATAGTAACGCAGGACATGAGGCTTACTGCCGAAGCGCGCATTCACGCCGAGATCGAGCACACCATGCACGACCCGCGATCCATCGCCCGGAAGCTGCGTGACGAAGGCGTTCTCACGCACCTCCGTAAGCTCGATCGGCAAGTCAGCCCCCCCCGCACCTCGCACGACGAGCTTCACGCCACGTATGATCGCGACGGGAACATCTCCATCGGCTTCGAGTGTTTCGCTCAACAAAACCCGCGCCGAGCCTCCATCGACCGCGGGCACAATGAACAGAAAGTGCGCCTGGACCGTCGCGGCCATCGCCGCCAGAAGACTCGCCGCCAATGGGACCCTACGAATCATGGCCGAACCTCGATGTAAAAAACGGGAGCGCGCGCAGCGCCGTCAGGATCGCATCGCCAAAGGCACGCAATACCTGACGATTTCTACCGGCGCAGCGACAAATGCTCGAAATAAATCGCAATCCGTAAGAGCGGTTGGCGAGCGAGCGACCGCGATGAAAACGCGGCTGATGGGCGAGCGGGCGAATCGCAATTGAGACACAGTCTCAAGATATCGCGATTGTAGACGAGCGCTAAACCATGTCAAGCGTGACGCCGAACTTGTCCCCATCGAAGCGGAGTGACGCCAGGCGTCACTCCGCCGGAGACGCCTCGACGCTCAATCCGTTCGATTCATCCGCCACGACAACGTTCAGCGACGCGCCGTAGCGATTGCCCGGCAATCGCTTGCCGGTTGCCACCAAGAGTTTGCCATCGTGGATGCCTACGACTCCGAGCGAAGCGTCAAAAGGCCATTTGCCCACGAGGTTCAAGTGGGCGTCGGTCTTGAGCAGAATTTTGGGCGTCCCATAGCAGCCGAACCAGAAGTGCCCGTCCGCATAGACGGCGGTTTGGATGCCGAGAAACGTGTAACCACTGGCGAGGACGTGCCGCTTTTGAAAAGCGAAGCCTTCATCGTACTCGTACACGTAGTTTTCGTTCGCGCCGACCGGTAGTCCGCCAACCACCCAGAACTTGCCGGCATGATGAGCAATGCCGCCGGCCCCGTGAACGGCCTCTGGTACTGGATGACGCGACAGCTCCGCCAGCGTGTCGGCGTCATAAACATACACCCAAGAATCCGCCTTGCCCTCGGGCTGGTTGAACTGCCCGAGGTTTACAGCGACATACAACTTCCCTTGGTGAAAGCACAAGTCGCCGTGGTGCGACACGACATCCGTTTGCCGTTGAACTTGGCCCGTTGGATCCGTCTTGACCAGCACGGTGGTGAAGGACCAATACAGGGCGTCTTGCTGGTTCGTGCAGACGCCCTGCAAGTGTCCGGGATAGTCGCCCTCGCAAGTCACGGAGTGGAAGCCGCCGCTTGCTTCAACCGCGGATGTTTTCGTCTCGCTGACGCTCCGCTGGCGGTTTTTACCGCGTTTCTTGGCGCGAGCCGGCCGCTCGGCGTCCTCGGCATTCGGCTCGTTTGGTGTTGGCATGGGTGCGGCGATTGCTTTGCGCCAGGCGATCAGCTTGGCGTGCAGCTCCTCGGCCTTATCCGGCACGGATTCGGCCAGGTTCTTGATCTCTCCCAAATCATTTTTGAGATTGTAAAGCTCTAGACGTCCTTCCTCGAAGAACTCGATCAACTTCCAATCGCCGGCGCGGATTGCACCGCCAGGCGTCGTTCGCCAGGTGTTGTCTCCCGAGCCGAGGTAGCCCGGAAAATGCCAGTACAACGCATCGCGGTCGAGCGACTCCCGGCCGCCGCTCTTGAGCACACCCAGATAGCTTCGGCCATCGAGGGTTTGCGGGGGAGCGGCTGCTCCGGTTACTTCCAACAGTGTCGGATAGAGATCCACGCTATTGATCGGCTCAGTGCTCGTCGCTCCGGCCGGAATCACGCCGGGCCAACGAAAGACATAGGGCACTCGAATTCCGCCTTCGTAGAGCATGCCCTTGCCGCCGTGCAGCGGAGCGTTGTCGGTGATCGAGTTCCCTTGAATGCCCCAGCGTTCGTAGCCGCCTACGCCGCCGTTATCGCTGGAAAAGATGACCAGCGTATTCTTGGACAATCCCAATTCGTCAAGCGTGGCAATCACGCGGCCCACACTCTCGTCGACGCTGGCGATCATCGCGGCATATACCGGATCGTGATGCCCTCCCTGTTCGCGTGATCCCTGCTTGGGTTTGTCGCGAAATCGGGCAATTAATTCGTCCTTTGCCTCGCGCGGCGCATGGACCCCGAAGTGCGGCAAGTACAGAAAGAACGGCTCGGCCTTGTGCCGTCGAATGAAGTCAACCGCACGGTCCGTCAGGAAGTCGGCCAGGTATTCGCCCTCGTCATGATTGACCGGCGGGTTCGTCTGAAAATTGAAGTGCTTGCCGGCCGAGACGAGCGCTTCGTCGAAACCTCGTTTGGACGGATGGTTTAGCGCGTCGTTGCCCAAGTGCCACTTGCCGAACATCCCCGTCGCATAGCCGGCTTTCTTGAGCGTTGCGCCAAGCGTCTGGCAGTTTGCCGGCAGGTTGTCCCCGTTGTCCACTGGCCGTAGCCTGCGGCTCCGCCAGTTGAAACGATCGATGTTGCCAACCGTATAAATGCCCGTGCGCGGACCATATTGCCCCGACATCAGCGCCGCACGCGTCGGCTGACAATTCGGTCCGCAGGTATATCCGTTCGTAAAGCGTACGCCCCCCGCCGCCAGGCGGTCAATGTTCGGAGACTCGTAATATCTCGAACCTTGACATCCCAGGTCGGTCCACCCGAGATCATCGGCCAGGATGAAAACAACGTTGGGCTTCTCCGCGGCACACGCCACCGTCGCAGCGCACAACAACCATCCACTCAGCACAAACGCGAAACGAAATCTGAACATGCAACGGACCATGTGTGCGGTCTCCTCGTTGATCCAAATATCCAAGAGCCTGGGAGCACAAAAGGGCGCAGAGCGTACCCCCCTGCCGCGCGGGCACGCGGCACGAGACGTTCTCCGCGATCAACGCGTTTGTCCCCAGGCTCAATGGCTAGGACATGCGCGGTTGAGGGAGTGGAGTGGACTGCTATTTATACTCGATTTCCGGCGCCGTGTGTGCCGATTCCCTCCTCGGTAGTATAAAAGGAGGGGATCCTTGGCACCGTCATTGCCCCCCCTGGGCCGATTGTCATGCCCCGGCGACAAATTCTGCTATTCACGCTCGTCCTCGCGCTCAGCGGCCCGGCGCTCGCCGCGGAGTTCGAAGCGGTGCGCGTCGCGCCGGACGGCAAAGGCTTCGCGCTCCGCGAATCTGGGCGTCCGTTTCGCATCTGGGGCGTCAACTACGATCACGATCCCTCTGGCCGGCTGCTCGAAGACTATTGGCTCGATCAGTGGGCTACGGTCGCGGCCGACTTTGCGGAAATCAAGGCCCTCGGCGCGAATGTGGTGCGGATCCATCTGCAATTCGGCCGCTTCATGCAATCGCCGACCAAGCCAAACGAGACGTCGCTCGCACAACTAAAACGCCTCGTCGAGCTCGCCGAGCAGACGGGCTTGTATCTCGACCTGACCGGACTCGGATGCTACCACAAGGCCGAAACGCCTTCGTGGTACGATGCGCTCTCGGAAGTCGAACGCTGGCGAGCGCAAGCGATTTTCTGGGAGGCGATCGCCCGGAGTTGCGCCGACAGTCCGGCGATCTTCTGCTACGACTTGATGAACGAGCCGGTCGTGCCGGGAGCCGGGCGGCGAGACGACTGGCTGGGGCCTGCGTTTGCCGGCAAACACTTCGTGCAGTTCATCACGCTCGATCTGGCTGGCCGCGAGCGAACGGAAGTCGCTCGTCAGTGGATTGCCACGCTGGTCGCGGCCATTCGCCGTCACGATCCGCGGCACTTGATCACGGTAGGCCTGGTGCACTGGAGCCTGGAGCGACCGGGGCTAACGTCCGGCTTCGTGCCAGGGGCCATCGCCGAGCAGCTCGACTTTATCGCCGTGCATCTTTATCCTGAGCGAGACAAGCTGCGTGAAGCAAGCCAAACGCTCGCCGGTTTTCAGGTTGGAAAGCCGGTCGTTGTCGAAGAGATCTTCCCGCTCAAATGTTCCGCCGAGGAGTTGACGCGTTTTCTCCGCGAACAACCCGACGTCGCAGGCTGGATCAGCTTCTATTGGGGACAAACGCCTGAAGAATGTCGCAAGGCGAATACGATCGCGGGTTCGATCACGGCCGATTGGCTGGAGCGATTCAGCCAATCGGCAGAAGAACAGAAGCGAAGCCCAGCAGAGCCCTAGCCGCCCGACACGAGTGCCGCTAGGGACGTGACGAACGCGGCGCGAGGGTCGCGAGCAACGGACATCGTACTGGCTCAGGAACACGCGGCCAGAGAACAAGGTTCAACGGCTGGCATTGAGCTCGGTCGTGGCGTTGCTGGCCGCGGCCTCCAGGTCTACGTCTCCTTCGTGAACCACGACTGCGAACCGCAGGCGAAACGTATCGCCCGGAGCGACCGCCACGCGACTCGGTTCGGGCGACCGCGTGAATGCTTGCAGGCCGAAAGGATTGGCAACCACCAACCCATAGTCGCGGGCATGAAACCACGACTTACGGAAGTTGAGCGGATCGGGCACCACGAGCACTCCAACCTTGCGGCCCTCGATCGTGCCGCTGGCATCGCACCACGCGGCCACGCGACCCCAGATCTCTTTCTCGCCGTTACGGCCCTCGCTGCTGGTGAGCGTTCCGCCGTTGTTCACGGCCAACGGGGTGGCCACGCGCACGCCCACGCCCATCTCCTCTTGATCACCGAAGTAGAACTCGGTCGGCGCCGTGAACCGCGAATCCCACACGAACACCACCTCTTTGTCCAGGGCCCAGACCGAGATCTTGCAGGTTTCGTTGCAGATCAGCCGTTCGCCAGACAGATAGCGGTTCCGCACGCTAAACTGTCCGCCATCGAGGTCGCCCGTAGGCTCTTCGGCAAAGTCGACATGCGCGACTCGCCCCCGATTGCGCCAGAAATCGTCGCCAGCCAGATCGCCAAACGCCAGCCACACGCCCGGGTGCATCGTGGCATGATCCGTGGCATCGACGCCTTCGACGGGAGGCAAGCTGCGCGTCACCTGAATGCCGTTTCTCGTACGCAGGTCTTTGAGATACGGCCGTAGAATCCGCGTATCGTGATAGACATACACGGCGACCGGCTGATCGTCGACAAAAATCTTGACGGCGCTGTCGGCCTTGCCGAACGAAACGCGGGGATGCTCCGCCGCTGCCCGCGTCTGGGAGAACATCGACCAGCCGCAGATAAGATGCAGGCAGCATCCGAACAGAGAGCACCGGCGAAACATGGCAGCTACCCTTTGCGACCAATATTCTGTTCGATGAACGACCGCATACGTTGGGCCACCTCGGGCGAGGTCCAAGCGTTGACCACCGCGGAGTCGTTGGCCATGCTCGCGGCCACGGCTTCGAACAGCGGGCGACGGACGGCGAGCTTGGTGGCCGCGAATGTCTCGGGCAGTAACGCCCCCAATTCTTCGGCGACGCTGAGGGCGCGTGTTTCAAGCTGCTCGGCGTCGACCACCTCGTCCACGAGTCCGCGCATGAGCGCTTCGTCCGCGCCCCAGGTCCGGCCCGTGAGAATCAACGTTTGGAAATGTTCCGGCGGCGTGGCGAACCGCGCAATTTCCAGGGCCCATGCCGGGAATGGGACTCCGACCAGTACCTCGGTCAGGCCGATGCGCGCTTTGCCGCGAGCCACGATCCGCTGATCGCAGGCCAGCGCGAGAATGCAGCCGCCGGCAATGGCATGTCCATTGACCGCGGCGACTATCGGCTTGGGAAACTTCGCCAGCCGCTCGAAAACCTCGGAGAGCAACGGGACGAACTTGCGGACGTACGCTTCACCGCCGCCTACCAACTCCGGCAGATCGACGCCGGCGCCAAAGACGCTTCCCTGGCCGGTGACAACGACCGCGCGGGCGGCGCTCGCCTCGAGCGTCCGCAAACTCCGGTCGAATGCTTCTAGCAGCTCCAGATTTAGAGCATTACCTTTACCACGCACCACGCGGGCGATTGCCACGTTGCCGCGATGTTCGATTTCAATCATGGGTCGCCTCAATCAGCTTGCATCCTGGTTCGCCAGCGACGACATTATAACCGTAGCTCACCGTTTTTAGTCCCTCCGGAAGCTTCGATAACCATCATGACCCAAACGATCTGCCTGTTCGCCGGTCTGTTTTTTTGCCTTGCATTCTCGATGGCCGGCGAGCCCGCCGCGGCCGAAGAGAAAATCAACTACGACGAGGCGAAGGTTCCGCAATACACGCTGCCCGATCCCCTAAAAATGGCCGATGGCCGGGCTGTAACAAGCGCCGCCATGTGGCATAACGAGCGGCGCCCAGAACTCCTCGAGCTTTTCCGCGCCCAAGTCTACGGGCAGCGTCCGCCGAAGCCGGAAGGCATCACCTACGAGGTGCGTGAGTCGACGCCCGAAGCATTAAATGGCAAGGGGGTGCGGAAGGATGTGCGCATCTTGGCGCCGGGCAAATCCGGGCCGGTCGAATTGTTGCATTTTGTTTTGATCGCGCCTGCCGGGGCGAAACAGCCGGTTCCGGCGTTCGCAGGCATTCTGCTGATCGAGCCAACGCTCAAGGACTTGAATCCTGGAAGACCGCTGCCAGAGGACGTCGGCGTGGAGTTGCCCGGCATGAAATTGCTGGAGACGATCCTCGATCGCGGTTATGCGATCGCCTCGCTCGACCCGGCGAACTTTTGCCCGGACGACAAGGACAACCATCGCCAGGGCGTGCTCGAGTTCTTATATCCCGACCGTAGCGGCCATCCCGGCCCGGATGAATCCGGCGCCATTGCCACCTGGGCCTGGGGCCTCAGCCGTGCGCTCGATTATCTGGAGACCGATCCCACCATCGACGCCAAGCGTGTCGCGGTCATCGGGCATTCACGCCGCGGCAAAACGGCCCTTTGGGCGGGCGCCGAGGACGAACGTTTCGCCGCGGTGATCTCGAACAACTCGGGCTGTGGCGGCGCGGCCCTGTCTCGACGAGACTTCGGCGAGACCGTGGCCCGCATCAATCGCGTGTTCCCGCATTGGTTCTGCGGCAATTTCAAAAACTACAACGATCACGAAGACCACTTGCCGGTCGATCAGCACGAGCTGGTGGCGCTTAGTGCGCCGCGACCCGTTTACATTGCCAGCGCAGTCGAAGACCGTTGGGCCGATCCGAAAGGCGAATTCCTGGCGGCGCTGCATGCCGAGCCGGTGTACCAATTGTTCGGCCTGACGGGCCTGGGCGTCCACGAGCAACCGCCCTTGAATAAGTCCGCCGGTGACTTCGTAAGCTACCACATCCGCGCCGGAAAGCATGCCCTCACCGATTACGATTGGCTGTTGTATCTGGATTTTGCGGACAAGCATCTCCAGCGGAACTAACCATCTTCCGGCCCAGCAGTTCGCCGCGCACAATCACCGAAATCATCCTGGACCATTCCACGCCCCTCACGCGCCATGCAGTATCTCGATTTCTCCGATGTCGAGCGAATGATCCGCCTGGTTACGGACGCGAGCGACCCGACGGTTGCGATGCCGCTCGCGGACCGCAAACGCACGCTCATGCAGGGCACGGCGGAACTCGTGGGCGCGGACGCTTGGATCTGGAGCACCGCGACGCTCAATCCCACCGTCGACCGCGATGTCATGTCGTTTGGCTTTGTCGATGGCGGCTGGCAGGACGAACAGCAGCGTGTCGCCGTGCTTCGCGAATTGAGTAACCCCAGGATAAACGAGCTCATCACCGCGCCCGTTTTCAACTGCGTGGAACGTCAGCGTTTCACGACTTTTATCGAAAAGGAAATGGTGCCAGCCGAGCACTGGCGCCGCTTCCAAGAGCTGTGGCGTGTCACCGGGCTCGCGTACTGTGTGATCTCCGTCTATCCGTTGAGCACAACCACCTATAGTGCGGCGGGCTTTCACCGCCGGCTGGGGCAGCCTCCTTTCACCGAACGCGAGCGTTTGATCCTGCATGCCATTTTCCAACAAGTCGACTGGCTCCATCGCGAGGGGACCAACGTCAAGGCACACGATCGCGTGGTCCATCTCTCACCTCGCGAGCGTCATGTGCTGTGCTTCTTGCTGATGGGCGACTCGCGCAAAGCGATCGCCATGAAGCTCAATCTCAGTGAGCACACGGTTGGAGACTACCTGAAGCAGATTTACAAGCGGTTCTGCGTCAACAGCCGGTCAGAACTCCTGGCTCAGTTCATTGCCGGTGGACAGTCGCTCTGAAGCAGACGACCGTCCGCGACCGAACGACTCGCAGCTCGGCCATGAAGTGCCTCGGGCTGCAACGCTTACTGCCTGCCCATCAGGGGGGCGATTCGCGGCCTCTCGCCCCGCCATCTTAAACCGCGGGCCCCCCGCGTTTGCGGGAATTGGCAGTTCTTTGCCAGCTCTCAGAATAGACGGCGTGGCGACGCCCATCCGTACTGGGAGGGCGTTAGAGGCGTGCCTGACCATCAACGAGGTACTACGCTCTGATGCTATCCGTTGCTTCCACCGGCTCTCATCCCGCCCGCCTTGCGACTTTTGCAGGCTGCCCAACGAAGAATCTTGTATTGTCCGCCCGTTCCGGCTGCCCAGACGCCCTGGGACGTCTTTGCGAGAGTTTTCGGCCATTTCTGACCAAGCTTGCCTCACGATTAACTCCTGCCCGGCTGCGCACCAAGGCCGATGCCGATGACTTGGTGCAGGAAGTCCTCATGGACTTGCACCGAAATATCCGCAACTTTCAAGGCAACAGCCAAGCGGAACTGCGCTGCTGGCTGTTTCGTGCGATGTGTAACCGCAGCCGTGACCTGCGACGCAGATATGGCCCTGGCACCAAGCGCGACATCCATCGCGAGCAATCCGTCGAACAGTTGGCCCGGACGCGGCAAACCATTGTGGCCGCCACTCCCTGCCCCATGAGCCAAATGATTCACGCGGAACAAAGTATCGCCGCGGACCACAGCTTGGATCGGCTGGCCGCCGATCACCGTCAGATGCTCGAGTTTTGGGCTGAGGGTCAACTCACATATGCTCAGATCGGCCTGCGCATGGGACGTAGCGGCGACGCCATTCGCAAGCAGTGCGAGCGTACGAAGCGCAGGCTGCGCCACGCCGTCACCTGCTAAGGCCGCTGATAACAAAACGAGCGCGGGCGGTCCCTCACGTTGTCGTGCCCGTAGCGCATCATGAAACGGCCACTTCTCTAGGTGCTTCTCGGTAACTTCTCTAGCATGTCGATCCCTGACGCGCGATTATTCGGGCCAGTTCGCGTTGGGATCGACGCTGATAATCGCGCTCGACGGCGGCACCGGAAAGCGGGGCCGCAGATAATCCATGCCGGCCACTTTGTGGCAATTGAAACAACCTTGCAAGACATTGCGGTATGCCTCGCCAAAGGCCCGCAAATCTTTCCTTTCAATAGCCTTGTCGATGTTCATCACCGGCGAGCGGTCGATGGCTGCGATAATCGCCTCGAGATCGGCCTTCCGCGTGGAATCAACCGCGGCCGAGCTCCGCATGTGCAGCATCACTTTCTCCCAGTAGTAAGCCGCCAGAGGCCAGTTTTCCGACCGGGCCGCGAACCACAGGTTCGACGTATGGTAATCGGCCATGAACATCGCCATCTCCGCGCGAATCTCGTCGATTTCCGAATTGACAGCGGGCGCGGGCTCGTCCGCCGCCAGCGCCGTCCGCGGCCCCTGCTCCGTCAGCAGCCCCCAAAATGCCGCCCCACACAACAGTCCACATACAAAAGTCAGGACTAACGCTCGTCGGGATCGGAACATGAAAGTGACTCCTAATTTAGTGCGGGTTCGCATTCGACAGGGCGGCCAATCGCAATGTTCTTGATCATCGCGACGAATTGGCGACACGGCAACTGTGTTTTGCGACGATTTGCGGACATCGAGGAATGCCAAAAAAGCGAGGAGCCCGGCCCGCCTCTTTCGTCGATCGCAGCAGTCCTGCCCCACGATAGGACAGCCGCCGCGATCGGCAAAAAGTGCGAACCGGGCCGCCGTCGCCAAGAGGTCTTGCTGAACCCGGCCGGGCGTCCCATCCACTGCGAATTTTAGGTTATGCAAAAGATATCCGTAAAAATTCGTGAGCCGCCTCCGGCCGCTCGTGAACGTTGGGGGCGGACGCCAAATGCATCGGCCCCCTGGCTCTCGACGCCCTTACCGTCCGATCGAGGCGATGCCCACGAAACGCCCGCCGCTAATGTACCAACCTTCGCCGCAAGCCTGGCACCACACGACTCGGGTGCGAACGCGGATCGAATAGCCGCAGTCGCTCCGAATGCTGATCTCGATCTCGCCCTCGGGAAGGTCCATATTATGAATCAAGCCAATCCCAGTTTCGGAGATTTCTCGCGTGAACGCGGAGTAACGATGTCCGTCGTCCAATTCGATTGAAACCGGCCGGAAAAACGCATACCGCACCTCCGCCCGGCGGTCTAATTTCAAAGCCGCCTTGGCCTCGACGATCAATTGAAAGATCGCCTTGCCGGGCGAAATGAGAGTCGGCTTGTCTTCGGTCCGCATCGCCATTTTCCACCTGCGTAAATTGAGGAACTCAACTTGTCCGAGGCGTCTGCCCCCAGGGAAACATAGGCCATGCTGGCCAGCGCAAGATGGAACATGGCGCAACGTTTTCGTCGAACTGCGAGCCCCGTCAAGCCTCACCGTCGTTACAACCCCACGCGAACCACCCGGGCCGGGGGCAACGATTGGCGACCAGCCCCGGGAGTCGTAGTGCCAGGGGCAAAGCGTCACTTTGAGTTCGAGAACCAATCGCCCCGGGCCAGCCAGCTCGTACGAACGGCCTGGCTTGAATGCTCGCGATTATGAATTGCGTGCAAAAAAAATCCTGAGTGTGTATACTTCGTCCTGCCCTGGACAGCGCGAACTCTGGCGGATTCGCGCCGGCTCATCCTTGGCCGACTTCGGATCCGTCTTTGCAGCCCGCGCATCATGACCGCCACGCCGCTCGACATTGCCAGCCTTCGCACCGTGCTCTACACGGCTGTGGTCACCGACGTGCTCGATGGGCTAGGGCTGCGCAATCAGGCCTTTGGCGTCTCGCTGCCGCGCCAGAGCGGCATGGGCGTGCTCCTCGGCCGGGCGAAAACCACCCTCTGGGAAGATGTCGAGCACGACGAGCGCCCCTACGAGCTAGAACTCGTGGCGGTCGACCAATGCCAACGCGATGAAGTCATCGTCGCGGCCGCTTCCGGCTCCATGCGGTCGGGCATCTGGGGCGAACTGCTATCAACCGCGGCTCGCAATCGAGGTTGCGCCGGCGCGCTGATCGACGGCGCCGTGCGCGACATCGCGGCCATGCACTCCATGGGGTTCTTGGTTTTTGCGCGTGGAACCTCACCGCTCGATAGCCTGCACCGGCAGCGAGTCATTGCCGTGGACGTGACGGTCGAAATTGGCGGAGTTTCGATCCATCCCGGCGATCTCATCATCGCGGATAGCGACGGCGCGGCGGTTATTCCCCAGGCGGTCGAAAGCGAGACGCTGGCCAAAGCCTGGGAAAAAGTCACGGCCGAAAACGTTGTTCGTAACGAAATCCGCGCCGGCGCCAAAGCCGCCGACGTCTTCAAGAAATACGGAGTCCTCTGACCATGCGGGTCGGCATCATCGCCTTGCAGCATGAATCCAACACCTTCTCCCCCGAGCCGACCACGCTAGAAAATTTTGAACGAGGAGCCCTGCTCGGCGGATCCGCGATTCGAGACGCTTATGCCGACTCGCACCACGAAGTCGGAGGGTTCTTTGCGGGCCTGGCCGAAGAAAAAATCGACGCCGTGCCGATCTTTCTGGCCTGGGCCTTGCCGAGCGGCGTCGTCACCGGCCGAACGCTCGAAAAGCTTCTGGCGCGCATGCTCGACGAGCTCAAAGCCGCCGGCGATCTCGATGGCTTGCTCGTCGCGCCCCATGGCGCTGGCGTCGCCGAAAATGCTTCGGACATGGACGGGGCCTGGCTCCGCGAATTGCGCTCGCGTGTGAGTCCACGTTTGCCGATTGTCGGAACACTCGACCTTCATGCCAACCTGACCGAAACCATGCTCCGGGCGACGAACGCGCTCGTGGCCTATCGCACCAATCCGCATCTCGACCAGCGCGAGCGAGGTCTCGAAGCCGCGCGACTGATGGCCCGCATGCTCAAAGGCCAATGCCGGCCCACCCAGGCCGCGGCGTACCCGCCCCTGGCGATCAATATCGAACGCCAAAACACGAGCCAGTCGCCCTGTCGCGAAAGCTATGAAGCGCTGGACGATCTGCTGGCCGACCGCCGCGTGCTCTCGGCCAGCCTGCTGCTCGGCTTCCCCTATGCCGACGTGCGCGAGATGGGCACCAGCGTCCTTGTCATTACCGACGACGATCCTGATCTGGCCCGTGCTCTGGCAGACGACTTTGCCGAGTATCTACGTCACCGTCGAAGCGCGTTCGTGGGACAATTGATCGAGGTCGAAGCCGCCGTGGCTCAAGCCGCGCGCAGCTCGACACCCGTATGCTTGCTGGACATGGGCGATAACATCGGCGGCGGATCGCCGGGCGATGGCACCGTGTTACTTCGCGCACTCGTTGACGCCGGAGTGAAATCGGCCTTCGTTTGCTTGCACGACCCACTCGCCGTCAGAGCCGCCGAAGAGGCCGGCAAAGGCAAAACCGTTTCGCTTGCGATCGGCGGCAAGGGCCCCCAGGAAGGCGGCGCGCCGGTCGAAACCAAGGCGAAAGTCGTTGGCTTGTTCGACGGGAAATTCACGGAAACCGAAGCCCGACACGGCGGCCGCACCGAATACGACATGGGACTTACCGCCATCGTCCAATTGCCGGGCGGACAAACCGTGATGCTCACCTCGCAGCGCGTCGCGCCGTTCAGCCTGGGGCAGCTTACAAGCTGCGGGCTCGATCCTAAAAGCTTCCAGGCGATTGTCGCCAAGGGCGTGCATGCCCCGGTCGCCGCCTATGCGCCGATATGTCCGACCATGATTCGCGTCAACACGCCCGGCATCACGACCGCCGACCTGACCAAGCTCGAATATCAGCGTCGGCGAAAGCCGCTGTATCCTCTCGAAGCTATCTAACAGCGTGTGGCTTGACGAGGCTATTTTGTTCTCGAGTATGCAATGGCTCGTGCGACTAATCCGCTGGCGAATGTTGCGAAACTCAGTTCATCCGTCGGAGATGTAAAACGTCCGGTCCGAGCATCCGCCTGCTTCGTCAACAACAAACATGCCCCATCATAGAGCCGCTCTCGCAACAGCTTGGTCAAAAACAACTCATATCTCTTCGCGTAAGAAGCTGCCTTGAACTCCGGAAAGACCGGATAGTGCGGCTCTTGAGTCTTTACCGGCGTGCGCGACTTGGAGCAGTCTTCCAAAATAAAAACATATCCTAACCAAGGCTTCTGCGATGACTTGAAAGCGCCTTCACGGTAGGCGGCCCAAAGATCCGTGGCATTTCCCAGGGCCTCTTCCGTCCGGTTATTGAAATTGTTACCAAATGAAGGACCGACCTGTGCCTTGAATTCGACCAATGCAAGCAGATTTTCATTGGCAACAACAACCAAGTCCCATTTCTTTTCAGCTCGATAATAGCCGGGCAGTTCCTTCTTGTCTCGCCAATAGACGTGCGCCTCCGGGACTCCGTTATCGATGAACAGGTCTCGGCATATTTCCGTAAACCCATCGAGATGTTTACCTCCGGTTACGGCTGCTCGCAAACCAGCATCCTTCAATCCTGTTGCGCTCCCCTGCCGTTCACTCTGCCTGTCTCGCATTGTCCAAAACAATTTGATCGCTTGCTGGACGCGCTTCTCGATTGGCTTCTGCATTGAACAGTGACCTTGGCTGGCATGAAAATGTCTTGCTGTTCGGCAATCCTCTTTTCCGCATATTTTGCATAGGCAGGCTCGATCTCGCAGCCCACAGAATTCCGCGCGTTTCGCATCGCGGCAATGGTTGTTGTTCCCGTCCCTAAAAATGGATCGTAAACGGTATCCCCAACAAAACTGAACATACGAATCAGCCGCTCTGCTAGCTCAATGGGATAAGGCGCGGGATGCTTCTTCGTGGATGCGCCGGTAACCCCAGTCCAAATTTGTTGAAACCACTGCCTATGGTGTGGCTCGGAAATCAAACTGAGTACACGCGCGGCAATTGAAGGAGTACGATAGCCACCGGGTTTGCGCTGCATGAGAATGTACTCGATGTCATTCTTGATCACCGCGTTTGGCTCGTACGGCTTCCCCAAAAAACCACCGCCACTTCCATCGACTTCGTAAACCGCATTGGCTATTTTGTGCCAAATGATCGGAGCAAGATTGTCGAAACCAATGTTCCGGCAGCGTTCCTGAATCGATGCATGCAAGGGAACGACGGTATGGCGGCCATTGTTGCGTCTGCGGGACAAACAAACATCTCCAACAACGCATACTAACCGACCGCCCGGCACTAGCGCCGAATGGCACCGACGCCAAACGTGGTCGAGCTCATCCAAAAACCTGTCGTACTCAGAAATATGGCCAAGCTGCCCCGCCGAATCGCGATATTCCTTGAGAGTCCAATAGGGAGGCGACGTCAGCACGAGATGAACGCTCTCGTCATCCAACTGAACCTCGCGTGAATCGCCAACGAAAATCGCATGTCGCGTTGGGATCTCCCGCGTGGCTGCGGCGATGATCGCCATGAGTTTCGGATCCTTGGCAATCCGCGGCAACTCTGTTTGCGCATCGGAGAGCGAGTGAAACTCAGCCGGCAAATAGGCCTCCAAATCGCAGTTTCCGGCACGTGGCACGTTGGGTGCTTCCTTTTCCTTCAATGGCTCGAATCTTGCCCCGCGAATCCATTCTTACCCGGCATATTCTAATTTGGACGCCGCACATTGTATCATTCAGATGAACACCTGGACAGATCCTCTCCTCCTGCCACGAATGAACGGATGATGCGAAACTCCATTCAATGGTTGCGTACGTGCGGCTGCGCGGCGATCTTGCTGTTCCCAAATTACTGCCTGGCTGATGCCCCCCCGATTCGCACCGTGCGCGATTTCGGCGCCGTTGGCGATGGCGTGACGGACGATACGTCGGCCCTCCAAAAAGCCGTTGACGCCAAGCAGGGCACGATCGTAATTCCGCCCGGACGCTATCGCTTGACCAAGCCCGTGGTGATCGAGCTCGATCGCGTGGGATTCACGGCAATCGCCGGGAGTCCGGCGGCGCAACTCATCATGGATGGAGCCGGACCAGCGTTGCGGTTCCTCGGCACCCACGAGGGAACCGCCGCCCCGCGCACGATCAAACCCAATGTCTGGCAGCGGCAACGAACGCCCAGCGTGGATGGACTCGAAATCATCGGCGCGCACGCCGAAGCGTGCGGTGTCGAAGCGGCGGGCACGATGCAACTCACGCTCACCCGGCTCGTCGTGCGCGATGCGCTGCACGCCGTCCAGTTGATAACGCGCAACCGCAACGTTACGCTCTCGGAGTGCAACTTCTACAACAATCGCGGCATCGGCGTCTTTCTCGATGGCGTGAACCTGCACCAGATCAATATTGCAAACTGCCACATCAGCTATAACCACGGTGGCGGTATCGTCGTGCGCCGAAGTGAACTTCGGAACTTGCAGATCGGCACGTGTGATATCGAAGCCAATATGGGCGGCCCCGATTCACCCCCAACGGCCAACGTCCTTCTCGATTCGACCGATGGCTCGATTGCCGAGGTCGCGATCGTGGGCTGCTCGATCCAGCATGCCCACGACGCGCCCAACTCCGCGAACATTCGCATTCTGGGACGCAGCAAGAAGGTCAAGTACACCGACGAATTGCGTTGGGGGCACATCACCATCGCAAACAATGTGCTTTCGGATGTTCACGTGAACCTCGACCTAGCCCATGTCCGCGGAGCCACGATCACCGGCAATACCATGTGGCAAGGTTATACGCATAACCTGACGGCGACAGACTGCCGGAATCTGGTCGTCGCCAATAATCTCCTGGAACGAAACCCCCGCTATCATAGCGGCGACGCGGCATCGGCCGGCCTGGGCGTCGTGTTCGCCGGCTGCACCGACTGCACGCTCAGCGGCAATCATCTGCAAGGCGTCGACAGCCAGCCGGCCGCGCTGGTGCTCAAAGATTGCCGCCGCATGAATCTCACCGGCGGCGTCATTCTCGACTACGGAACCTGTGGGCTGCTGCTGGACAATGTCACCGATAGCCGCGTTTCCAACCTGCTCATTCGCGACGGCCGCGACCAAGCCGCGGCAGCGCCGCTGCATCTGACGTCAGGCCGCGGCAACTTCATCACCGGCAACTCGTTCGATCGAACGCCCTCGCTGGCCGCCGACAGCGCAACGGCGACCAACAACCATATTGCCTCGGACGATGAATAGGCCTTGATCGCGACCCAGCCTCGGGCCTCACGACGTCGCAAGGTTTCCGGCAACGCGATTCATCGTGCGCTCGCGCTACCCCAGCGCCGCCCGCGTGCGCTCGACTAGCTTGTTGTCTTGCGCGCCGCTTCCTCGCAGATTGAACACGCTCGAAGCCAGAAAACGTCCCCGATACTGCGGCGAAACGTGTTGATAATCCTCCAACACGGCACTACTGAACTTGTAATCGTGCGAGTTGGTCCCTTTCAGGAAGATCAGCATGCGCGCCGCGTTAATGAACTCGTGCGGAGCAGGATGCGAATCGACGTAGGAAAGCGTCTTCTCCGCGGCGGTCATCGGATCGCGGCTCACGTCGGCAAAGATCTCTTCCACGGCCGTTGGCCCTTCAGCAACTGTCGCCGGCGCAAGCTGGTCGAGCTTCTTCTCCGGCACATTGTCGCCCATCGCGTCACGAAACATCGTCAAAAACGCCGCGTTCTGCAGGAGCAGCAACTTGCGAGTCTCTTCGCTGGCCGCCGTGTCCCACGCGTAGCGGAGCGCGTTGGTCGTCGTGACCGCGTGCAGCGGAACGATCCCCGGCTTGCGCATCAACAGTTCTCCCGCGCCCAGGAATAGCGCATCCCAGACCGACTGCGGGGCCACGCCGCGATTCACTAGTTCGATCACCTTATCGCTGGCTTCGTTCTCGTTGGCTTGCCTGAGCGCGGCCAGCAACTCCGCCGTGGCGCCCTCATCCGGTTTCCCGGCGAGCCAATCGGGGTTGATCGCTTGCGCGCGTTCCAAGTTGCGCCGCCAAGGGCGATCCGCCCGTTCATCGCTCTGGGCCGGATTCTTACCGTCGTGTTGCAAAAGCGCGTAGGTCAGCGAGCGCAGCACTGGTTCGGTGTGCTGGTGGCCGATGCAATTGAGGGTTCGCAGACTATTGGCTACGTAGATCGCCTTGTGACCGATATCGCGAAAGTCGCGCATCCCATAACGAAACATCAGTTCGAAGATCTCCTGCGTGCCGGCCGAGCGAGCGAGCGCCGCGGCCGCCGCGTCGGTAGCGGCTTCGTCCCAACGGTCCATCGCTTTGCTCAGTGCCGCCCGGGCCTTGGCCGCGTTGGGCACAGCCGCTTCGTCCACGCGTTGCATCGTCCAATTGCCTTCGCGCTCGTCGCGGGCCTGCGAATCCTTGAAGTAGTCGAGCGCCCAAAATATCGGCAACCAGCGATGTTCATCCGGAGACGCCATGCTCGCCAGGTGCGCGGAATTCACCACCAGCACAGCGTGAAATTTAAAGCCTACATGCGGCCGCGGTTGCACGTTGCGAACGCCTGCCAGCAGCAGCGCGGTCAGCAGTTCTTGATAGCTCAAGCCGCCACGAATACGCTGAGCAACCTCTTCCAGCAGGCGGTCGCGGGGCGTGTCTTCGAGCAATCGGACGATTGGCTCGATCTCGGGCTGAAATTGCACGCGATCGGGCGACAGCGCCGCGTCATCCGCCCGAACCGGCGTCAGCCTTCCCAAAAAACCAAGATCGCCAAATCCGGCGAGAGCTCCGGCCGAAGCCGCGGTTCGCAAGAAGGTCCGCCTTGAGTTCCCTTGCGCCATGACGCCGCCCTCCCTTGGATCACCAGGCCGTGAACAGATAGCCGCCGTTAGGAATTATACCGGCTTTGCCTCGGGTGTTCCCTCGGCAATTTGGCGTATCCGCCGAACACTCTGGAGCTTTGTCGGTTGTGCTGGACTCGGTTTCGTTTAGGGGCGACAATAGAGGACCGTCCTCTCCGCTTTGCGCGAGCCCCCGCACCACGCGGTATTTTTTTATTTACGATCTTCTTGTTTCGCCTGGCAACGTATGTCTCGCACCACCTCGACACGCAAGCCGCATCCCCTGGCTCTCTCCCCTTCCCTAAAAGGCTGGCTCCTTGCCGCCGGCGGCGTCGCACTGGTGGTGGCGGTCTTCGCGCCACACTTCTTCCACACCACTCCGCCTGCCGGCGGCGCGGCGAACGCTACCCGTGTGAGCAATGCCCCGGCAATCAACCAGGCTCCGCCACCGGGACCAGCGCCCGCCGACATGGTCTGGATCCCGGGCGGCAAGTTCTGGATGGGAGACAATACGTTTCCCGATGCTCAGCCGGAACACCTGGTCGCGCTCGACGGTTTCTGGCTCGACCAGCACGAAGTAACCAATGCCGAGTTTGCCAGGTTCGTCGAGGCGACCGGCTATGTCACCTTTGCGGAATTGCCTCCCAAGGCCGAAGACTATCCCAGCGCGCCTCCCGAAATGCTTGTCCCAGGCTCCATCGTCTTCACGCCGCCCGACGCGGCCGTGCCGCTCGATAACCATCTCGTCTGGTGGCGTTACGTGCCCGGCGCGTGCTGGAAACACCCCGAGGGGCCCGACAGCACCATCGAAGGCCGCGATAATCACCCCGCCGTCCACATCGCCTGGGTCGATGCCAAGGCCTACGCCGACTGGGCCGGCAAACGCCTGCCCACCGAAGCCGAATGGGAATTCGCCGCGCGCGGTGGTCTCGATCGCCAGCCGTTCTGCTGGGGCGGCGAGCTGCTCCTGGACGGCAAGTGGCAAGCCAACATCTGGCAGGGCAACTTCCCTCACCAAAACGCCCAGGAAGACGGCTTCGTGCGCACCGCGCCGGTCGGAACCTTTCCGGTCAATGGCTTCGGACTGTTCGACATGAGCGGCAACGTCTGGGAATGGTGTGCCGACTGGTATCGCCCTGACACCTACATGTACCCGACCGCAAAGAATCCCACGGGGCCCGCCGACAGCTACGACCCCCAGGAACCGGGCATTCCCAAACGCGTGCAGCGCGGCGGATCGTTTCTCTGCAGCGACATGTACTGCGTTCGCTACTTACCGGGCGGCCGCGGCAAGGGCGAGCCCACCAGCGCCGCCAGCCACATCGGGTTTCGCTGCGCCAAATCGGCCGGTGGTGAATAACCATCCCTCGTGTCGAGCACGGCATCGCCCTGCCCGGGCAGGCTGTCGCTGCACGCCGCCGGTGACTCGGTCGCGGGCTCCGGCCAGCCGCCCTGTTTTTTTACCTGCTCTTCGGCATACAGCAAAATGCCGAACCACACGACCAAGATCACAACCCAAGCGATGATCACAGCCGCGCACCGGTATAGGAGGCGCCGCGCTTCAGGCCCAAACTCGCCGGACTGCACGCGGCGCCAGATCTCGGCGGCATTGGACAAATTGCCGGCCACGTTACCATGCCTGGGAGCCAGCTCTCGCTGGACGCCGCGCAAACGTTTCCCACCAGTCAACAAACGAACGCGGCTGTGATAGTACCAGGAGAGTACGGCCGGCACGGTGACCATGAATGCGAACGCCGCGTTCATCGTCCACAGCCAGTGCTCGCGAACCATCAAGAGTTCGATCATCGCACTTTCGGCAAGAGCGTTTGGCCCAGAGGTAACCTGTCGCAACCCGTGGCGTTCCAGGAAAGAACACGGATCAATCGGCAAACGCCAACGCGGCATACTGCGGTACGTGGTCGCTCAGCGCGAACGATTGCGCATCGGCCGGATTCGTGCGAAACGCGCCCACCCACAGCGGCCGCGACGCGATGATTCGCTGGGCCAGCGGACCGGCCGCCCAGACATAGTCGATGCGAACGCGCGGCGTATCGGCCGGAACCGTCCGGCCACCGGCGTTCGTGGCCGCATGCGGGTCTCCAACCGCGGCCCAGGTGTCGACGAAGCCGGCTTCTTGCCACAGGGCATACTCGCGCGACTCGGGAACGTGATTCAAATCGCCCATCAGAATCATGTCTCGCCCGGCGTCGAGGTCGCTCCGCATGGAAGCCAGCATCGCGGCGACCTCACGCAAGCGAATCGCTGGATCCTTCCCCGGATAAAGATGCGCCGAGTGGACGACCAGCAACTGACCCGAGGGCAACCGCAGCACGGCGCGTCCCCAGTGGCGCGTAAAAAGATCGTCTGGCCGGGCTCCGGTAACCACGGGCGCGTTTTGCGACTCGGCAATCTCGAACTTCGAAAGCAATGTCCCCGGCCACGCTTCACCGCTTGGAAAACGCACATGGTGCATCCCTAGCTGCTCGGCGATCTCTTGCGTCAGCTTCTCGTCAGGCGACTCGGAAAAGTTCACGATGTGCGGATCGTAGAGCGCCAGTTCGAGCGCAATACGGCGAGCGACTTGCCCCTGCTCCGCGGCGTGCTTCGCTAAATCGCGATCCGCCGGCCAGCCCGTACATTTCAGAATGTTGTACGCAATCACGCGAAGCTGTCCTGCCTGGCCTTCGCTCGCTGGCTGGGGCGCGACAGCCAGGACTCCCGGGCCGCTAGCGAGCCCCGCGCCGGCGACGCCGGCCACGGCCCATTGGCAAAAGCTGCGCCGCGAGACGCGAGAAATCGACTGTCTATCCCGCATTCCAACATCCCCCTCTCACGAATTCCTGATTCACTGGGCCCCAAACGGGGGCGGTCGAAAGGCCCCCCTGCGCGAAGTCCCGACACGCGCCACGGATTATAGTCGTTCTCGAGACGCGAGCGTTGCCTTTTTCGCGACAGCCGGATAGCTTAAACTTGTGGATTCGCGCCAGGTTCGTATACCGGACAGACCGTCATGGAACTTCGTGAAGCGCTCGTGCAGATCGCCGAGATTCGGCGGCAGATGGCGAAGAGCGATGTGTTTCGCGGCTACCGGTCGGCGCCGGTTGCCGTGTCCGGGGCGTTGGCCGTGGCCGGCGCGGTCGTACAGCCGTTTCTCGTGTCCGATCCGGCCGTCAACATCATGCCGTATTTGACGCTCTGGTTTGGCATGGCGTTGTTCAGCGTTGCGGCGGTGGCCGTGGAGATGGGCGTCCGCATGTATTGGACCGACGACTGGGCCTACCTCGAGCCTACCCGACTGGCGGTGGAGCAGTTCGTGCCTCCCATGATTGCCGGAATCCTGCTCACGGTCGTGCTGGTGCGCAACTCGCCCGACAGCGTTCCCCTGCTGCCGGGCCTGTGGCAAATTCTGTTCAGCTTGGGGATTTTTGCCTCGGCTCGCTTGTTACCTCGCCCCATTTTTGCCGTGGCGGGTTTCTACCTGTTTACCGGGACCCTCGTGCTGATCTTCGCGCGAGATAACCTGGCGCTCGAGCCCTGGTGCATGGGGATACCGTTCGCGGTTGGCCAATTTTCGGCGGCCTCGATACTCTATTGGACATTGGAACGACGCAAATGACCGAATCACTCGACAGCACGCCAAAGCCCACCGCCCCGTTTGCCTACGAGGGACTTGAGCGAGTGATTCACGAGAAGGCCCGTCTGGGAATTCTCTCCTCGCTGGTCGCGCACGGCGAGTGGCTGGCCTTCTCGGAACTCAAACGGCTCTGCGCCCTGACCGATGGCAACCTCAATCGCCACTTGCAGGTGCTCCAAGACGCGGGCCTGGTCGATGTCCGCAAGGAAGTCGCCAACAAACGGCCCCAGACGCTCTGCCGGCTAACCGGGGAAGGACGCCGGCGGTTCGTCGAATACCTCGGTGTTCTAGAACGCATCGTGGGCGACGCCTTTCACGCCCGGCTCAGAGAGTCGATCGCAACGCGCGGACTTGGCCAGGGCCTGTCGCCCGCTTAGCCTCGCTCGGCCTCCTCGGGTTACTTACACCGCGTGTTTTTAGCTTCACAAACTTTGCAATACAAAGCACAAGCCCATGCAACTTTACGACGCAATCGTAGTCGGCGCCGGACTGGCCGGCCTCCAGTGCACGCGCCTGCTCGCCGGGCATGGTCTCGAGGTGGCCCTCGTCGATCGCAAGCACTCGCTGGCCGAGGGCGTGCACACAACGGGCATCTTCGTGCGCCGTTCGCTCGAAGACTTCGCCTTGCCGGCCGCACACCTAGGCCCTCCCATCCGAAATGTCACGATTTACGCTCCCAGCCGACGCTCGTTCGACTTCAGCAGCACGCGCGATGAGTTTCGCATCGGGCGCATGGGCCCACTCTACGAGCGGTTGCTTAAAGACTGCCGCGCCGCGGGAGCCCAGTGGCTGCCGGCAACCAGTTTCATCGGCGCAACACCAACGCCCTTCGGATCGATCGTTCGGCTACGCGACTCCACGGGCGAACACGCGTTGCAAACGCGGATGCTCATCGGCGCCGACGGCACAAACTCGCGTGTCGCTCGCGAACTAAAACTCAGCGAAAACCACCGCTGGATCGTCGGATACGAAGAAGTTTATCACCGCGACTCGCCAAGCGGCGAACCGCGCTTGCACTGCTTTTTCGATCGCCGCTATGCGCCTGGCTATATTGCCTGGGTGGCCGACGATGGCCAAGGCCTGCACATCGGCGTCGGCGGATACGGACATAAGTTCCAACCGCCCGCCGCGCTCGACCGATTCCGCGAGAGTCTTGCCGGCCTGATCTCGCTCGACGGAGCCCGCCTCATAGAGCGACGCGGCGGACGAATCCCGGTAGGCAGCGTGCTCCCCAAACTCGCCAGCTCTCGAGGATTGCTCCTGGGCGATGCGGCCGGAGCGGTGTCGCCGCTGACCGCCGGAGGATTGGACCCTTGCTTGCGCCTTTCCGAGTTGGCCGCCAAAACCGTGCATGCCTTTTTGCAGAACGGGAGCGACACCGCCCAACTTAACGCTTACGACGGTCGCCAGTTTCGGAGAAGGTATCGTGCCCGCCGGGCATTGCGATGGATCTACGATCTGGCTGGCACGAATGCCGTACTAGAGCTCGGTATTCGGGCGCTACAGTCGAGGTTCGGCCGGTCAGTCGCTCGAAAAATCTTCTTCGGCAACGGTTCTTTTCCGACGCTACCGGCACAGGCCGACGCTCTGCGGACGCGAGCCACGCGCCCTTCCTCCTGAATCTTCGGTCGCCCCCGTCGAACGATAACCACCAATCAACCCAAGGCTGGGCGCAAAAAATTACCCCGGCGCGGGGCGGTGTCAAACCCGCGCGCCGGGGCGTCCCTGGTAGTCGCCGTGTATTTTGCGAGCAGTGCGGAGTTCACCTCCGCACTTCGCGAGGCTGAAAAAGTTCACGACGGACTTTTTCAGCAGCCTGCCAGATATTCGCCACTCGACCAGCGAGCTTGGAATTCATTGCGATTGCTTGTGGAACGAAACCGTACAGAAAGGCCGCCAACGAATGGGTTACCCGCCCTTTGGCCCGAAAGATTCACGGTCGGCAAAAAAATTTTCTGTGAAAAACATCCCCGCTCGGCAGCGAAGCTCGCTCACAACCAGCGTCCGCTCCGGAACTACGGTCCTTCGGAAAGAATAGCGGCTGCATAAACGAGTCAACCTACAAAAAATAACAAAAGCCGCTCATCAAAAGCGGTTCCTCCCCAGAAGCAATCGATTGCGCTTCGCTGCCGAGTGGCTATAATTGCCGCTATGCACAAGCCCGCGATTCACTTACCGCATCGCCGCGATCTGCTTCGCGCGGGCGGTCTGGGGCTATTCGGCCTCGGCCTGCCAGACTTAATGCGCAGTCGTGCGCTGGCAGATAGCTCGGGCACCGCGTCCCCTGCGGGCGGCGCCTTTGGCCGCGCCAAGGCCTGCATCCTTCTCTTCATGTGGGGAGGTCCCGCCCAACACGATACCTGGGATCTCAAACCGCTTGCGCCGGCCGAGATCCGTGGCGAATTCAACCCAATAGCCACCCAGGTGCCGGGGATTCACATCTGTGAACACTTTCCGCAACTCGCTCAGCGCACCGACAAATTATGCATCGTGCGTTCCGTAACCCACGGCGACGTGAACCACACGACCGCGACCAGCTACCTGCTTACCGGGCAACCACCCGCGCCCACCGACCTGCGTAGTGACTGGCCGCACATCGGCGCGGTCCTGGCGCGGCTTGGCCGGGGGCGCAATCCACTACCGCCGTTTGTCTCGATGCGGCCCAAGCTGGAAAACGACGTCCCCCGCTTCGTCGAAGAGAGCCACGGCCAGTCCGCCGGTTGGTTAGGTCAAGCGCTGGATCCACTTTCGATCGATGCCAACCCCGCCGCCGCCGACTATCGCGTCGGCGATTTCCACCTTCCAGCCGAGATTTCCCTCGAACGGTTGGACGATCGCCGCAAGCTGCTGGCCGACGTCAACCGCCAACTCGAAACACAGATCCGATCGGCCGCCCTGGGTGCCATGGACCACCACGTCGAACGGGCTTTCGACATCCTCAACTCCGCGACCGCGGGCGGAGCTTTCGACCTCTCGCAAGAACCGACCCCGATCCGCGAGCGTTACGGACTGAACCCGCACGGTCAGTCCGTGCTGCAAGCTCGCCGGCTCGTCGAGCGCGGCGTACCGCTGGTGACGGTGTTCTGGCCCAGCGACGGAATCAAGAACGTCAGCGTCTATTGGGACACGCACAGCCGGAACTTCATCGACCTGAAAGAACGGTTGATGCCCCCGGCGGACCAGGCGTTCTCGGCACTGCTCGATGACCTTGCCGAGCGAGGCATGCTCGACGAGACGCTCATCGTTTGGACGGGCGAGTTTGGCCGCACGCCGCGCGTGGGGCAACGCAACAGCGACGCCGGCGCCGGCCGCGATGGCCGCGACCATTGGCCCGGCTGCTTCACCAGCGTGCTCGCCGGCGGAGGCGTGCGCGGCGGCCACGTCCATGGCGCGTCCGACCGCCATGCGGCCTACCCTGCGGCCAATCCCGTCGCGCCGGTCGACTTGGTGGCCACGGCCTACCACCTGCTCGGCGTCGACCAGCACCTGACGCTGCCCGATGCCCAGGGCCGTCCGCTCACGATCTGCCCCGGGGCGCCCATTCGCGATCTGTTGGTGTGATGGGCTTTCCATGGAAGCGAGTCGCGCTTTCCTGCCCGCAATCACTCCCCACAGGGGGGTTCTGGGGTGGGAGAGCCAAAGAGGAAGAAATCGTCCTGTTCCGTCATTAAATTCTGGGGCCCCTTGCCGCGATCAATCACGACCTCTCCACGATCGAACAGAGCGTAATTCTCACTTGCCTTGCTGACTCCCCCTTGTGGGGAGGTCCGGGGAGGAGGATGATAACCCTGCAAGGCAAGCGATCACAAACAAATACTCAGCTTCGTGGTCGCAGAGTACCCTAAGCCGGTTGAGATCGGACGCTGATGCGTTCGACTTTGCCTCTCTGGGGATACCCCGGGGGATCGTGAAAGGTTCGGATTTCGTCGCGTGAGCGCCGATGCGCTGCGTGCATAACTGCTCACGCCAGACCAGACTCGTTAGGGTACTCTGCGGCCCAACTTTTCCATGCACTCGAATGCCGTCATCGCCCGGGCGCTCGCCGCGGTCTTTCTGGCCGACACGCTCGACGTGAACGGACTCGTCGAGCGAGGCGCCCACCTGCTGGGCAAGCGGTGGCGGTGGCTTCACCCGCTGGTCCGTCGCGTTTGTGAATCGTTCGGCAATCGGACACGTCCTCGACAACGTGAACTGGCCGGGTTCATCCTTGGCGACCACGGCTTCCGGGAAGCTGCGGGCAAGTACCGCCTCAGACTCGTCGATCGCTTGAGCGCGCCGCCCGCGATGACTCCGGTCGCGGCGGCTCGCGCGTGGGAAGTTCCGGCGATCCGCACGCCCGGTGAGCTCTGCGACTGGCTACAAATCAGCGCCGGCGAATTGGATTGGTTCGCCGACCTGAGAGCCTTCGAATACAAGCGAAATCAAGGCCGGCTCAGACATTACCATTACCGCACGTTGGCAAAGCGATCCGGACAAGCGCGGCTGCTCGAAGCCCCCAAGCCGCGGCTCAAGGCGATCCAGCGCCGTATCTTGACAGGCATCATCGACCACATTCCCGCGCATACCGCGGCGCATGGCTTTATGCGAGGTCGTTCGATCAAAACGTTCGCTGTGCCGCATATCGGCAAACAAGTCGTTCTGCGTCTCGACCTGCAAAACTTCTTCCCGTCGATTTCGGCGGCTCGAATCAGGGCCTTGTTTCGTACGGCCGGCTACCCCGAACGCGTCGCCGATCTGCTCGCCGGCCTGTGCACGAACGCGGCGCCCGAGGACGTCTGGAACGAGCTGACCGTGTCGATGCCAAGCTCGCAATTGCGCGGAGCGCGCGAGCTGCACGCCAGACCGCATTTGCCGCAAGGAGCACCGACGTCGCCCGCGCTGGCGAACCTGTGCGCCTATCGCCTGGATTGCCGGCTGGCCGCAATGGCAACCTCGGCCGGCGCAGTCTATACGCGATACGCGGACGATCTGGCGTTCTCGGGCGACCAGCAGTTCGAGCGCATCGCCAAACGTTTTCAGCTCCACGTGTCTGCCGTTGCAATCAAGGAAGGATTTTCGGTGCATCACCGCAAGACGCGCGTCATGCGCCGTGGCGTTCGCCAGCATCTGGCAGGTGTCGTCGTGAACGATCACCCAAACGTGACTCGCGCGGACTTCGATCGCCTCAAGGCCACGCTGACGAACTGCATTCGCCACGGCGCAGCGAGTCAGAACCGAGCGGGCCACGACGACTTCCGCGCCCATCTTCTCGGGCGAGTTTCATTCGTCGCGATGATCAATCCTGCTCGCGGCCAGCGCTTGCAAGCACTGTTCGAGCGGATTGAGTGGTAGCCAACTCGAGATAACTGAAAGGATTCGCTCAGCAGGCGAAATCCGAGATGTCCGATATCTCCGGATGCAATTCCGTGAGATCCTCACGCAGGTAGCTCGGCGGCACGATCGCCAGGACGTGGTAAACGCGACGCTGCGGTCCTGCATCCCCCTCCCCGCAAGGGGGCGGGAGCCGAGTGAGAGAATCGTTCCGCCAACCAGGGCTCAAGACGTATTGAGAATCGCAGTCCGTCCAATCGTGGAAAGGTCGCGATCGTCGCAGCAACGGACCTTCGCGCGCCGTTGCTGCTTGGCGACTTTGCGTTTTCTCTGCCCTGCTCAACAGATCCGCGTCTCCGCTCCTCTACGACGAACGCTCAAATCGCCCAGCCGTCGGGCACGATCGCGCCGCGCTGGACACAAACGATGCCATCGCGAATCACGGCCTGCTCGGTCTCGTCCTGCGTGTTCTCGGTCGAATCCAGCTCGCGCTCGTTGACAATCCTAACGCCGCGGCCGATACGGCAATTCTTGTCGATGATTGCTCGGCGAATGGTCGTCCCCGCGCCGATGCCCTGGCGCGGCGTCCCCGCCGTTTCAGCCTGGTTCGCGTCGGCGGCGGTTTCATATTCATCGTTGCCCATCAACACCGAATCGCGAATCGTGACGTTCTTTCCGATCCGGCAGCGCAAACCGATGACGCTATTCTCAATGATCGTGCCTTCTTCGATCTCGCAACCGTCGGCGATCAAGCTGTTGCGAATCGTCACGCCGTCGAGCCGCGACGGCGCCAAGAACCGTGCGCGGGTATAAATCGGCGCCACGGCCGACGCCAGATCGAATGGACGCTCGATCGTGGCGAGTTGCAGGTTCGCCTCGTAAAAGGAACGGATCGTGCCGATGTCTTCCCAGTAACCGTCGAACAGATCGACCTGCACGCGATGCGAGCGCGTGGCCGCGGGAAAAATCTCTCGGCCAAAGTCGTGATAGTCCGTCATCGTGAGCAGCTTCACCAGCGTTTGCCGGTTGAAAAGATAAATGCCCATGCTCGCCAGGCAATCGCGCCCGCGACTGGCGATTCCCCGCGCGTCGATCCAGGCCGGCTCCATCCGCACCATATCGATCTCTTTGTCCGTTTGCGGCTTTTCGAGAAAGCCCGCCACGCGCCCGCTGTCGTCGACGCGCATGAGCCCCATCGACCGGGCCGTCTGCCTATCGACGGGAATCCCCGCGATAGTGACATCCGCGGCGCTCTCCTTGTGGGCCGCCAACATCCGCCGAAAATCCATCCGGTAAAGCTGATCGCCCGAGAGCACCAGCACATAGTCATACTCCGGCTGATCGATGTACCGCAGATTTTGCCGTACCGCGTCGGCGGTGCCTTGATACCAGCTTTCGGCGCCGAGCGTCTGCTGTGCGGCCAGGATCTCGACAAATCCCGCGCTGAAGGCGTCGAACGCATAGGTGCGGCGAATGTGCCGGTGCAAGCTCACCGAATTGAACTGCGTCAGCACGTACATGCGGTTCAAACCGCTATTGATGCAATTCGACAGGGGAATGTCGATCAGGCGATATTTGCCCGCAAGCGGCACGGCCGGCTTCGAGCGATAGTGCGTAAGCGGGTAAAGTCGTGTGCCCCGTCCGCCACCGAGAACCAACGTCAATACGTTCCGCATTGAGAATCCCTGTCGCTAGAAACCTTCGACAACCAATGCCGGCCGGCCACCGCCGCCCGAGAATGCCTGGGCCACTCGAAAACTTATTTGATCACAAAATTAACCATCCGGCCGGGAACGACCACGCACTTCACGACCGTCTTGTCCGTCAGCAATTCCGCGATTCGATCGTCCTCGCGTGCCGCACGCTCCATCGTCGCCGCATCGGCCCCGTTGGGTACTTGCACGCGCGCCCGCAGCTTCCCGTTGATCTGCACGGGAATTTCCACCGAGTCTTCGTGAACGGCCTCGGGATCGAACGTCGGCCACGGCTCGTAGGCCAGCGTCTTCTCGTGACCGAGCAAGTGCCACAGTTCTTCCGCCACGTGCGGAGCCAGCGGCGCCAGCAACAGCACGAACTGCTCTAGCGCGGCCTTCGCGCGCCGCTCGCACTTGAGAAAGTAATTGGTGAACTCCATCAACTTGGAGATCGACGTATTGAACGCCAGCCGTTCAAGATCCTGCGTCACGCCTTGAATCGTCTTATGCACTACGCGGTTCTGCTCGGCCGTCGGAGCCTCGTCGACCACGGCCGGGTTAAGCTCCAAATCCTCGGCCCGTTCGTTCACGATCATCCGCCACGCACGATCGAGGAACCCGCGCACGCCGTTCACCCCCTCCATGCTCCAGGGCTTCGTGGCTTCGAGCGGCCCCATGAACATCTCGTACAGCCGCAATGAATCCGCGCCGTACTCGCGCACCACCTGGTCGGGATTCACCACATTGCCGCGGCTCTTGGACATCTTGAATGCCCGGCTTTCGAGCCGCACGTCCGGTTGCTCCTTGAGCACGAAGCTCTCGCCCGACTTCGTGGCCTGATCGAACGGCACGCGGACCGCGATCACTTCCGCGCCGCCTTGCTTGAGTCGCGGCTTGCCGTCCTCGGCATTGGTATCGACCGCCGCCGCGCTCACCCAATCTCCGGCTGCGGTCTGGTAGCCTGTCAGCTCGACTTCGCCCAGAATCATGCCCTGGTTGACGAGCTTATGAAACGGCTCGATCGTGCTTACGTGCCCACGGTCGTAAAGCACCTTATGCCAGAATCGGGCATACAGCAGATGCAGCACCGCATGCTCGGCGCCACCAATATAAACGTCCACCGGCATCCAGGCCTTTTCCACCTCAGGGTCGACCATCGCCTGACCGTTCTTCGGATCGAGATACCGCAAGTAGTACCAGCAAGAGCCGGCCCATTGCGGCATCGTATTCGTTTCCCGCTTGTAGCGCCGCCCATCCATCGTCACATACAGCCAACTCTCGGGCGCCTCATCGAGCGGTGGCTCGGGGCTGCCATGCGACTCGAACTTTTCCAACTCGGGCAGATTTACCGGTAGTTCGTCCGGCGCTACGGTGCGCATGAGCCCCGTAAACCGCCCCTCGGCGTCGAGCTCGTGGAGGATCGGAAACGGTTCGCCCCAAAAATGCTGGCGGCTGAACAGCCAATCGCGAAGCTTATAGTTCACGGCTTCGCGCCCCTGCCCGCGCTCGGCCAGATCGGTGGTGATGCGCTGTTTGAATTCGGCGGTGGCCAAACCGTCGTAGCTGCTAGAATTGACGCTCGTGCCTTCACCGGCAAACACCACTTCGCCGGCCAGCACCTGCTCGCGGTCCGGCGCCCCGGCCCCCGGATCAACCACCGGCTGAACCGGCAGGTTGAACTGCCGGGCAAACTCGAAGTCGCGTGTGTCGTGCGCCGGTACGGCCATGATTGCGCCCGTGCCGTAGCTGGCGAGCACGTAGTCGGCAATCCAAATTGGCACCGGGCGCGAGTTCACCGGATTGGCCGCGAACGAGCCCGTAAACACGCCCGTCTTTACCTTGGCCAGGTCGGTTCGATCGAGATCGCTCTTGCGCGCCGCCTGCTCGCAGTAGGCCTTCACGGCCTCGGCCTGACCGGCCTGCGTGAGCCGGGCGACAAACGGATGCTCGGGCGCAAGCACCATGTACGTCGCGCCAAACAGCGTGTCGGGACGCGTCGTGTAGATCCGAATCACATCGTCGCCGGGCTTCTCCGGAAAGCCGCCCGCGGCGCGCTGATTGCGCCATTCTTTGAACTCCGCCGGCGCCGGTTTGCCGCCGGGGCCTTGTTCGTGGCCAATATAAAAATCGACTTCCGCGCCCATGCTGCGGCCGATCCAATTGCGTTGCAGCGCCTTGATGCTCTCCGACCAATCGAGCCCATCCAGATCTTTTTCCAGCCGGTCGGCATAGGCCGTGATCCGCAGCATCCACTGTCGCAGCGGAAGCCGCACCACCGGATGACCGCCACGCTCGCTCACCCCGCCAATCACCTCCTCATTGGCCAACACCGTCCCCAGCGCGGGGCACCAATTTACCGGGGCTTCCGACTGGTAGGCCAACCGCTGCTCATCCTGATAACGCCGCACGGCCTCTTCCCCCGCCTGGCGCACCGCGTCGGGAATGGGCAACTCGGCAATCGGACGACCACGCTGTTGGTCGCGATCGAACCAGGTATCGAACAGTTGCAGAAAGATCCACTGCGTCCAGCGGAAATAGTCAGGGTCCGTGGTCGCCAGTTCCCGGTCCCAGTCGTAACTGAAGCCAAGCATCTGAAGCTGCCGCCGGAACGTGGCGATGTTCTTCTCGGTGGTCACGCGAGGCGGCGTGCCCGTCCGCTTGGCGTGCTGCTCCGCCGGCAGCCCAAAGGCGTCCCAACCCATCGGGTGCATCACGCTGTAGCCACACATCCGGCGATAACGGCAAAGGATGTCCGTCGCGGTATACCCTTCGGGATGCCCCACATGCAGGCCATCCCCACTCGGATAGGGAAACATATCGAGCACATAGCACTTGGGCCCCTGCGGCAGGCGCGGAGCGGCGAACGTACGCTGTTCGGACCAATAGCGTTGCCATTTGGGTTCGACGACAGCGGGGTTATAGCGCGGCATAGGACGTCATGAAGCCAGAATGAGAAAGGCGAGCCCCCAAGCGATGGCGCGGGCCCGGCCGTGGTTGCGGAAACCGGCGATTTTAGTCGGTTGCGCGTCGCTCGGCAAACGCAACCTGTTGTGGCCAGGGTGCTTCGAATCCGCACAGCGAGCCGCGACGGCGATCCGTTTGTTTGACCAGCGGGAGGACGGCATTAAAATTGCCCCGCGACTATCCCGCAAGGCGAGTCCAGCCCCCCCTGAGCTTGCCGCTTGCTCCGCGAGCGCCGCCAGGCGAACATCTCCACCGCGAGGCCAAGGAAACGCAATGCCACGCCCCAAGACGCAGTCGGACGCCGCCAAGCTCTACACGCTCGTCCTGATCATCACATCCGTGGCAATACTCTACCTGGCACGCGAGATCCTGATTCCGCTTGCGCTGGCCACGTTGCTGGCTTTCATTCTGGCGCCGTCGGTCGCTCGGCTTCAGCGTCTCAAACTAGGCCGCATTCCCTCGGTGTTGATCGTCGTCGGCGCGGTGTTCGTGCTGATCGTGGCGCTCGGTTGGATTGTTACCAACCAACTGGCAACGCTGGCCGGCGACCTGCCACGTTACGAATCCAATCTCGTCAGCCGCATCGAAGCGCTGAAGCAGCATCAGGATTCGGTCTTCTCACGCATCGAGGGCGTCTTCAAACGGCTCGACCGCGAAATCCGCAAGGTGGAAAAGAAATCGAACGCCTCGAAAACCGGCAATGCCCAGGGCCCTGATAGCGCAGTGCCGGCGGCGACTGGCGAAGCCACTGAAGTTCGCCCCCTCCCCGTGCAAATCGTCAATAACACGCCCACGGGCCTCGGCATCGTCACGAGCCTGCTGCCCGAGGCGTTCGGAGCCCTTGCCACGCTCGGCATCGTGATCGTGTTCTTGATCTTCATGCTGCTGGCGCGCGACGATCTGCGCAATCGCTTGATCCAACTGATCGGCCCGCACCAACTCACCGTGACCACCCGCGCCCTCGACGACGCCGCCAGTCGTGTCAGTCGCTACCTGCGGGCACAACTGATCATCAATGCCAGCTACGGCGTGATGATGGCCGGCGGTCTGTATTTGGTTGGCCTGCCCAATGCCCTGATGCTGGGTCTGCTGGGCGGCATTCTGCGTTACGTGCCCTATGTTGGCCCGTGGCTGGGCGCCGGACTTGGCATCCTGCTCTCGGTGGCCGAGTCGCCTCCCGGCGACTGGTCGCAACCGCTTATCGTGCTCGGCTTGTATCTGGCCGCCGAGTTGCTGGTGAACAACGTCATGGAACCGCTCCTGTACCAATCCAGCACCGGGGTCTCGACCATGGGCATCATCGTGGCGGCAATGTTCTGGACCTGGCTGTGGGGGGCGACCGGTCTCGTGCTCAGCATGCCGCTGACCGTTTGCATCGTCGTGTTGGGGCGTTATGTCCCGCAGCTTGAATTTCTGCACGTGATGCTTTCAGACACCGAAGTCCTGTCCTCGGGGGCCCAACTGTACCAACGGTTGCTCGTCAACGACGAAGACGAGCCTCGCGAAATCGTCGAACAATATCTGGCGGAACACTCTCCGGACGATCTCTACGAGCATGTCCTGTTGCCCGCCCTGGAATATGCCGAAGCGGACGCCCGGCGCGGAACGATCGAGGAAGAACGCCGGCAGTATATTCTCGAAAACATCCTGGATCTGCTGGACGACATTCCCACGCTTGCCGGTACGGCTGTGCCCGCAGCGGATGCTCCCGTCGCTCAAGCCGCCCCGCGCGACATCATCATCGTTCCCTCGCGCGACCTGGCGGACGAAATTGCCGGTGAAATGCTCCGGGCCAGCCTGGCTTCGCAAGCGATCACCGCGATTCTGCTTTCTCCAAAGCTGCTCTTCAGTGAGATCGTCGGCCAGATCGCCCAGGCCCGATCGCCGCTCGTAATCGTCTCCGCGGTTCCACCGTCGGCCGTGCGTCACGCGCGCAACCTCACCAAACGCCTGCGTCACCACTTGGAAGACATTCCCCTTGTCGTGGGAGTCTGGGCTCCGCACGAGCCGGGCGAACGCACCAAGGCACGATTTGCCGCCGCCGGCTGCGATCAACTCGTACATCAACTCGCACAGGCGGCCGAAATCGCCGAGAAGCATCTTCCGCCGCGTTCGAAGCCCGCTCCCAGCGGCGATGGTGTTGCGGCAGAGGCAGCGCGCAAATAGCGAACCCGTGCGGTGGCGCTCATGCCAGCGGCTCGCTCCAAGGATCGGTCGGCCCTCCAGAGCGCAAGGCCGTCGCGGCTTGCTCGCGGTCTTCTTGAACGACGCGTTCTGGCAGCGCCGCCCGGCGCGCGCTCAATTGCCGCGCGATGCTTGGCAAGTTGATCGCCAAAACGAGCGCCCCGGCCAAAGGCAGCACGAGCACCAGCACGCCGCCCACACCCGCCGGTGGGCCGTTGTAGATACAATATTCTGCGAGTGTCCAAACGGGGTTCGTAATCTGCAAAAGCGTGTAATTCAGATTGCGCGTTTGGGGATTCGTGATCTGGATAACCCAGGGACCGCCGCCAAAAATCATCACCAGCAACACGCCCGTCAACAGCCGAACGGCCAGCCGTACCTCGTCGTAGCGTCGGATAGCCAGCAAGATCAACCGTGCCACCCCCAGGTAAATCGCCAAATAGCTCGTGGCCACGATCGAGGCTTCCAAAATACGGGCAGACGCGTTGAAACTGCCCACGATGCGCATGATGCCTCCAGCCTTCTGCGCCAGTTCGCCCAGAAAGTAAGACGCCATAAGCGGCGCCACGACGCACAGCACCAGCATGTGCCCCAGCACAAACATGTAGCCGGTTCCCGAACCCGGCATGTACCAGCCGAACACGCCGCGGCCCAACATCGATCGGGGCAATCCGCGGCGCACCCGTTGCGACAGTTGGTCCGACTCTCCGACCATGCTCAGCCCGCACACGTACCACACGATCATGCTGAAGAAAATTAGCGCGTAGACCACGTCCTCGTCGCGCAGCGCAGCCCAAGTGAACCAGCCGACTGCCGACAGAAAAGCGACCGTCAGCGCCGCGCGAATCGCCGAAGACCGATTTTGCGAGGGGGCCATCAGTTGCGCCCGCGCGCACAGAAACACGATCGCCACCGCGTTGCCATAGAAAATGGCCAGCGATACGTTTGCCGCCCAAAACTCGGGATCGTCGAGCAGGATGCCCCGCCCAACCAGCCCCCCCAGATTGAAAATAGTAATAAAAAAGGCGAAGACCAACGCCACGGCGAATAGGACGCCGACGATCACGTATCGTTGCCGTGGCGGCGAAAGTGTCGCCAGGAGCAGGCCGCACAGCGACAGGCAGGTCGACAACAGGCACGTGTAGAGCACAACCAGCAACACGGAGAAGATATCCAGCCCGCGCAAAAGATAGGTAAAGGCCAGGCACGGCAGCAGCGCCGACAGATACACGATCATCTGTATGCCGATGCCGCCCAACTTGCCGAATAAAATCCCGCTGGCCTCGAGCCCGGCGATGGACACCAGCTCGTGCGTGCGGTCCTGGCGCTCGGCGGCGAGCGAGCTATACGCCGTGTAAGGAATCACGACGATCAGCGGCGCTGCCAGAATGATGTAATACACATAAAACATCGAGGGCCCCGTGGCGTTGTAATATGCCGAAGGCCCCAGCATCGCTAGTCCCAAGATCGACCAGGTCCACCCCGCTGCCAACATCAAGAAGAACGTAATCGTGAATTGCCGGCTCCGCAGGGCCTGGCGAGCCTCTTTCACCAGAATCGGATTCAAGCCGTCGGACGCGTTGCTAAGCCAAGCTTCCACGTCCTGCCAGCGCCGCGCGGCAGGCGGCAGCGGCACGGCGTCGGCCATGATCGCCGGTTCGTTTGCGTCGGGCCGCGGTTCGTGGGGCAGCGTCATTGGACCAGCCCCTCGGTAACGCGCATAAAGACGTCTTCCAGGCTTTCGCTCCGACTGCCAAAAGCCACCACGCGAACTCCGGCCAGAACCAACTCTCGTAATAAATCGGCCTCGAACTGCTGCGTCTGCTCGTGAGTGAATTCAATCTGCTCGCCGTCGCGGCGCAGGTTGTGAAGATCCGTCCGCGCGGCGAGGCGCTGGCACGCCCCCTCGGCGTCGTCGAGCACCCGAAACCGCACCGTGCGGTGCGCTTGTCGGGCTCGATGAATCTCGTCGACGGTGCCGACGGCCAGCAGCCGCCCCTGTTCGATGATGGCCACCGTGTCGCACATCTCGGCCAACTCGGTGAGAATGTGCGAGCTGACGAGAATCGACTTTCCGCCGGCTGCCAGCTCGCCGATCATCTCGCGCAACTGTATGCGCGCTCGCGGATCGAGCCCCGCGGCGGGCTCATCCATCACCAATACCGAGGGATCGTGAATGATGGCCCGTCCCAAGCACAGCCGCTGCTTCATCCCCTTGCTCAACGAATCGATGTTCTTGGCACGCAGACTGTCGAGCTTCGTAAAGCTCATCACCTGACGCACGGCTCGCTGCCGCTCGGGTCCCATCAAGCCATACGCCCGGGCGAAGAAATCCAGATATTCCTCGACCAGGATGCTCGGCTGCGTGTCGAAGTAGTCGGGCATGAAGCCTAATCGCCTGCGCACTCGCTCGGGATCTTGCGTGACCGAAAAACCGTCGACCATCGCGTCGCCCTCGGTGGGCATGTCCAGCGTGGCCAAGATACGCATGCTGGTGGTCTTGCCCGCGCCGTTAGGGCCGATGTAACCGAAAACCTGTCCGCGCTGCACCTGAAACGACACATTGTCGACGGCCCGAACCGGGCCAAAACGCCGGCCGAGATTCACCAGCTCAATTTGTGGCTGCGAGCAAACCATCATGACGCTCTCGTCCGGTTCTTACCACTGTCCCAAAATCACGTGCGTGCTTTGCGACTCGAGGAGCTCGTCCAACCCAACGACCACTTCGGCCGGACGATCGACGATCGCTACATAGGTCCGCGGCTCCAGCGCCAGCGAGGAAATTGTGGTGCGTAGCTCTTTCAGCCGCAACTCCACTCCCCCCGCGGAACCGCCGAATTGCTTTTGCCCGCCAAGCACGGCCGGCCGCATGCCGAACCACCGCAGGGCGCCCTGGGAAGCATACGGATCCATCGCGGGCGGTAGCGCCGGAGCGTGCTTGTCGAACACCTTCAGAAACTCGACAACCGCCGCCGCTCGCTGATCTTCAGAGTCGCGTTCGGCCAGCGAGCCCTGCTGCCCCGCGTCGATCGCGCCGCCGACCAAGAGCCGGCCCCGTTCGTCACAAACCAACAACTGCCGCATGCGCACCCCCAGGTTGTTCGTTACCTGGCGTTGGCCGTCGGCGCGCGGACTGGCAAACACCAGCGAATGCGTACAGCGATATGCCCGCTGAGTGACAAGCTGCGTCGGGGTTCGCGATGTGATCCAGCCTCGCGTCAAACGTTGCGCGTCGTCCCACGCAACACGGCGGCGAGCGTTGCCGCTCAGATAATACGCCGGCTCGAGTTCCAACGGGGTCACCTGCGTATCGCGAGGAAAGGTGAAGCCCGCCGCGGGCGTCATTCCCACATAATACGAAAGCCGCGCGGAAGTCGCGGCCTGTTGCACACGTTGGTCGAGCACCGTGAAACTGAGCGTGCGCAGGCGCGATTGCAAACCGTCGGACAGCAGCGCATACCCCAGCAAGCCGCCGGTCGTCACCAACGCGGCCAGCGGCACCGTGAATAAAAACAGGTACAACCGCTCGTAGCGCCGCAACAGCCAATAGTTCACCGGCCCGATAAGAACCACGAACGCGGTGATCAGCCATTTATACGAACGAATCGGCGGCAATCCCACGTCGGCAATCAAAAATTCATTGAATTCGGGACTGGCGGCATCGGGATTCGCGCCGTGACGCTCCACCCAGTTGCTGCACCCGTCTGGCAGGGCCTCCATCAACCAGCGCCACTCCAATTCGTCGCCGGGAAACGGTTGCGCATGACGCCAGGCAACCACATATCCCAACCCCATCGAACGCCACAGGAACGGCGAGTCTGCCGCCACCGTCTCGGCGGCGTCGGCTTGCTCTGCCATCGCGCCAGCAACCTCCACGGCAGTTTCATCGCCAGCCTCGGCGGTAGCGGCATTGCCAGCCTCGGCGGCCGGCGAGGTAACCTGTGGCGCGCTCGTGGTGGCGGCCACGGCTTGCGCGGTATCCGTCATCTTTGGGGCGTAGAAATCTTGCCGTGGCGCCTCCCAGCCGCGGCGCGGCAGCGTTGCTTGCTGCTCCGTGGCCGGCGAACGCATGAGTATTTCGGCCGCGGACAACCCAGCCTCATCATGCTCGACGCCGTACAGCAATAGGAGGCCTCCGCTGCGTACCCACCAGCCGATAGCCTGCCAGACCTTCGGAGCGCTGGCCGCAAGCTGCTCCGCGTCGTCGCGCGACATGAAGATCATATCGAGCGCGCTGTAAAAAATCGGCTCCTCGAACAATTTCGCCGCCGGCAAATGCGCAAATGCAAACACATCCTGCAAGCGATTGAACGTGACATTGCCATAGGCAAGGTACGGCGGCTGCGCAAAGAATCGAAAACCGCTGATGTCGGGCGCTGCGTCGGCGACAAACAGAATGCGAGGAATGCCCGTGCCGCCGTCCCAGTGCTGCAAGTTGCCCAGCGCCGAGTTCGTCGTCAACGCTTCGATCTCGTACCCGCCGGCCAACGTGCGCACGCTGAGCATCTGATTGCGGGGAAGCTGCGGCACCGGCACCCAACAACTAGCGCGCGTCTCGCCCGCCGGCAGCTCCAACACGGTCGAGGCAATCATGCTCTGATTCGAATAATCGTCCAGCGCCAGCTCGACCGTCACCGACCGAACTTCCGACTCTGCTCGTTGCGCGCGCAGTTCGACCTGAACGGGCCGATGGCCGTAGCCCTGTACCCAATCCGAGTGAACGTATAGCCGCAATCCCGCGACATAATTCTGAGGGCCGCCATTCGGCAGAACAATCGTCCCCGCCGTGCCGGCTCCGGCCACCGCGGGCATCAACCAGACGATCGCCATCGCCAGGCGCAGGCAGCGCAAACCGTTCGGCATCTCGAACTTCCTCGCTTTGCTTCCGCGTCATTATCCGTGACGTCGCCGCTGCTACCCGCGAGCTATTCGTTCGATTGAGCTACTCGCGCCGAAATCGCTCGAACAGATGACCTGCCAACGATGTCACCGCATACAACCCTACGCCGATAACCATCCACAACACTCCGGCAAGCACCGCCACGAGTAGCCCCACGATCCAAAGCGTTCCCCGGGCCGCAACCGCCGGCACCAGGCTCAGCACGGCGCATACCGTCACCAGCAGCAGCAAACGTCGCAATGTAAATCGAGGGGTTGGCACATCCCTGATTGTGGCACTCCCCGCCGGCATTACAAGAGTGCACGACCGACTCTCACAAATCCAAGGGCCAACGTGCCTGTCCACATCGCATCGAGCGTGCCAGCAGCCAGCGTGTTCAGCGTGCCCCCCCGCCGGCCCCTGTTTCCGATATACTGCGGTGACGCAATCGCTGCTCGGCAAATGGAGTTTCCCGAACGATGAGAAAGTCTGCTCGATGGCTAGCAATTGTCGCGATCGGCTTCGCGCTGCGTTTGGCTTCGCCTGCGCTAGGCCAGGAGCACCTCGAGGTCGAAGCCTACAGCGGCACACCGTTCGGCGTCGGCCGGCTGACGTTGCGTTCTGGCGGCGAGTTGCGTCTGAATCGGCCCCTGCAGCCCGGCCGAGGCAGGATCATCGATCTCGCCCGGCAGATCGCCGCCCAGGCCGGCATTCCCAATCCCACCGATTTGCAGAGCACCGAGATGTCCGTGCTCGAACGCGGTCAGCGACTGTTCTATCCCGTGTTCGCGAAGCGCGAGCGCCCCATCTTGCGACAATTCATCAGCGTTCCCACGGAAAGCACGGCCTACTTTCTCTTCACCGGAGATGCTCTGCTGGAGCTTTCCGTGCAAGCTCCCAACCCAATTGCCGGCTCTGTAATTCCGCGCGTCGATCCGGCCGCGCATGGCCGCTTGCTCGGCGACTGGTGGCGTGAATACTCCTCGGTCGCCAGCGGCAACGTGGCCCTGGCCTATCCGGTCATGGTCGAACAATACCTGGTCGATACGCTGGCCCGGCGGCTGCGTCTGACCGTGCCGCGGCCGCCAGAGGTCCCACAACTGAACCTGCTACGTGGCGAATTGAATTTGCTCGCCGGCGCCGAATCCGCGCGGCTCGACCTAGCCCGGCGCATCTTGCTCGCCGACATGACAGCGGTCGCGACGCTGCCGCTCCCGGAAGAGCTTCCCTCGCCGCGGCCCGAGCTCCTGACGCCTCCCACCGAACAACCCGTCGAGCCACAGGTCGACGAGCCCGTCGAGCCGCTCGCCCGCCGCGTGCCGGTCGAGTGCTTCTACGTCCGCTTCGGAAACTTCCCCAACTTCCTCTGGCTGCGTCATCGCACCGAAGATTGGGGCGGCGAGTTACGCGATGTCGTCTCCGAACGCGGGCAGGACTATGCCTTGAACCAACGAATGCAGAAAACGCTCGGCCTACGCGAAGGGAAGCTGGCCGAAGTGTTCGGAGACAAGGTGATCGGCGACGTGGCGCTCGTCGGCACCGATATGTTCATGAACGAAGGCGCTGCCATCGGCACGCTGTTCCAGGCCAAGAGCAGCTTGGCGCTTTCCAACGATCTGATCCAACAACGCCGCGCGTCGATGCGCGAGACGCCCGGCGCCACCGAAGAAAAGCTCACGATCGCCGGCCGCGCGGTGTCGAAGATCGCTTCTCCCAACGGAGCGATTCGCTCCTATTATGTTGCCGACGGCGATTTTCATCTGGTGACGACCAGCCGGCAGATCGTCGAGTGGTTTCTGGCCACGGCCGACGGCGGACACCCGTCGCTCGGAGCCTCCGACGCCTTCCGCGCCATCCGGCGGCGACTGCCGCTCGCACGCAACGACACGGTGTTTGTCTACCTTTCGCCCGAGTTCTTCGAAAATCTGCTCTCGGCCCACTATCACATCGAGATGCAGCGCCGGTTGCGAAGCGACGTGGAGCTGGAACTCATATCGATTGCGCAGCTCGCCGCGCAATCCGAAGGACGCGCCGGCGCGACGATCGCCGAGCTCATTGCGTCCGATCTGCTACCAGCCGGATTTGGCGAACACGCGGATGGAAGCCAGCTGGAGCTGCGCGACGGCCACTTCGTCGATAGTCTGCGCGGCGCGCGCGGCTCGTTCCTGCCAGTTCCCGACGTGGCCATCGAGCGTGTTTCAGCCGCCGAAGCCGCCGAGTACCAGCAGTTCCAGGATTACTACGTCCATCAGTGGGGCCGCATCCAACCGGTCGCGCTCGCGATCCGCCGCGAGGAACTTCCCGAGAGCAAGCTCGAGCGCGTGATCGTCGACGCCTTGGCCGCGCCGCTTGCGCCCCAGCATATCGCGATGCTTTCCGATTGGCTGGGGGAGCCCACAACGCGCCATCTCGCTCCGATCGCGGGCGACGTGGTTGCGCTGCAAGCCGTGCTGCGGGGCGGCAGCGGCGGACTCCTGGGCGGACCGCCTGGCGAATACTTGCTATTCGGCAGTTTGCGCAACGCCGATCCCGCCATCGCGCTGAGCGAGAATACCGGGCTACTCGGCCGCATTCTCCAGATGCAGTTACAAGGCGTGCAAGGATACGTCGGCGCCTGGCCGCACCCGGGCATCCTCTCGATCTTCGGCAGCCTGCTGGCGGCTTCGCCAGACCCGGGCGGATATACCCAATTGCCTTCGAGCCTCTGGCGCCGCCAGCTTGGCGACTTCACTTTGCTTTCGTTCCATCCCGAGATTCTCGCCGGTGTCGGACCGGAGCTTCAGTTTGTCGAGTCCGACCGACCGGCGCAGGTACGGATTCGCGCGGCGGATCTGGCGACGTCGACGCTGGCGCCTTTGATCAATGCTTATGGCTATAAGCAATCGCGAGCGATCACGGCCGGCAACCTGCGGTTCATGAATATGCTGATCGAACAGCTTCATGTGCCGCCGGCCGAAGCCTTGGCGACGGGCGAGCGCCTGCTGAACGCCAGGTTTGTTTCGCCGCTCGGCGGAGAATATCGATTCGCATCCACCGGCGGAGCCGCGCCATCGTGGAGCGCCACCGCGCTCACCGAACATCCGGGAGATTCCCCTCCGGTCGATTACCAGTTTCGCGCGCTGACCTGGTTGCGCGGCGTGAACATGGAGTTGTTGCTCACCCAGTCACCAACCCCCGAACTCAGCTTCCACGGCGAGTTCGTGATGCCCGTCGAAGCCCGTGCCTCGTCGTTCGAGCTGCCCAAGCTGCCGTTCGGTCTGTCCAAGCCGGCCGCCAAGCCCGTCGAGCCGCCCCTCCGAAAAACACCGCCACGGGAACCGCCCTCCACGGCGCCACCGGCGCGCCCCTCCACGGCCCGCGAACTTTGACCAACCCCTGGATTCCTCGGAAACAACATGCGAATGAACTATCTGGTTTGGCTACTATCGGCCATGCCGCTGCTGTTCGCGTCCTCGGGCGCGGCCGCCGCCGGGCGCACCAACGTGCTGTTCATTATGGTCGACGACATGAACAACAACCTGGGCTGCTATGGGCACACGCTCGTGCAATCGCCCAACATCGACCGCTTGGCGGCGCGCGGCGTCCGATTCGATCGGGCGTATTGCCAGTATCCGGTCTGCAATCCCTCGCGGGTCTCGTTGCTCAGCGGTTTGCGTCCCGACACGACGCGCGTTTACGACCTGAAAACCCCACCGCGTTCACACCTGCGCGAGCAGATGCTCTTCCTGCCGCAATATTTTCGCCAACAGGGCTATCACACCGCCCACGTGGGCAAAATTTTTCATACGGGCGACGACTTCGAAGACCCTGCAAGTTGGGATATCGAAGTCCGTGAAACCGGAAAGTCTCCCCCTGAGGGCGCCGTCATTCGGTCTCGACAATTCAATCGCCCGATCAAGTACGGCATCGACTGGGCCATACTGAGCTCACCCGACGAGGAGACGGCCGACGGCATGGTCGCGCGTCGCGGCGCGGCGATGCTCGAGCGTCTGGCGGCCGATCCCAAGCCCTTCTTCCTGGCCCTCGGCTTCCGCCGCCCGCACCAGCCTTATGCCGCGCCGCAAAAGTATTTCGAACTGTACCCGCCGGCCAAGATCGGCGCGCTCGACGAGCCCGCTGAGCATCTGCGGCGAATCCCGGCGCCGGCGTTCAATTTTCCGCCCGGCAGGCCGCCGCTCGACGCACCCACGCGCCAACAAATCGTCGCGGCCTATTACGCGTCGATCAGCTTTGTCGATACCCAGCTTGGCCTTGTTCTCGACGCGCTCGATCGACTCAAGCTCTGGGACGACACGGTCGTCGTTTTCGTTAGCGACCACGGATACCACCTCGGCGAGCATGGCGGCATGTGGCACAAGATGTCGCTCTTCGAGCAAGCGGCGCGCGTCCCGCTCGTGATCGTTGCCCCCCAAGCCAAGGGCAATGGGCACGCCTGCGAGCGCACCGTGGAGCTTGTCGACCTGTTTCCCACGCTGGTCGATCTCTGCCAGCTTCCGGCGGCCGGCCAGCTTGCGGGCGATAGCCTGCGGCCGCTGCTGGACGACACGTCCGCCGCCTGGAAAGCCGCGGCCTACACGCAAGTCATCCGCCAAGAGATCCACGGCCGCAGCGTGCGCACCGAGCGTTGGCGCTACACGGAATGGGACGACGGTCGCCACGGCGCCGAACTCTACGACCACCAAACCGATCCGCGCGAGCTGCGAAACCTTGCCGGCGAGGCCGATTGGAGCGACGTGCAGTCGCAGATGCAAACGTTGCTGCGGAAGCGTGGCGCAAAAAGCGGATGATTCGCCGTGCCGTGGCTGCGCGCCACGGCGCCACCGGCGGAAATCCGTCACCGCCCGCCGCTCAGGTGGGTTCGTAAATCGGCAGCGTCATGGGCAACGCGGTCGGCGGAAGCAATTCGCGCTGTCGAAGCTGCTGTTCCCAAAAGGAATATTGCGGATCGCCAGCGCGGAACGCAAAAACCGCATCCGGTAGCGCTTGTCCGTTGATGACGTGTGAATGAACACGCACCACCACGGCGCCGTCAACACGGCGTTCTATATCGCACGAGGGAATGTCTGGCACGATGCTCGGTCCGCAAGGCAAGGTGTTGGTGGATTCCACGACGAGCCGTAAAGACTGCCCGGCTCGCCGAGGCCCCCGGCAAGGACTATTTCCATTTTTGCATTCCACGCCGCCAAATCCAGAGGCGAACCTCGGCCTTTCGCGTTCTTTTTGCCCGCGGCCGACGAAGCCTTCAGCCCCGATTCGAGGGTCGCGAATCATAGTTCCCTCCTCGGAGCTAGACAAGGCGAAATCGACCGGTGCCCACGGGGGGGTGCATTCCTCACTTTGTAAATGGGCGTGGATGTTTTATGACAGGGGGCGAGG
>CAZRCI010000004.1:0-226344 GCA_964598535.1 uncultured Planctomycetaceae bacterium
AACGAACCAACCACCTGCGCAGCGCCGCAAGCGCGCCTGTCAAACGAGTGAAGATACATGCGATCGACACCCCTCTGTAGAGATCAATTGTGGCTGCGAAGCGATATGTGTGCGCGCTCCTGGACATCCACAATAAGAAACAACCCGCGTGCGCGGCACTATTTTCGAATTCCGAAAAAAAGCCGGCAGCGGAGTAGTGGTCACTGACCACTACTCACTACCTGTTCTTTGACAATTCAAGTATGCAACAGCTCGCGCCCGGCGCGGCGCAGTCGTTGCGGCCGTCAACACCCTAAAGCCCAGGGCGAGTTCCGCTTCTTGGGCGAGTTAGTTGCTTGCCGGCTCGTCTTCGATTGGCGTCGCTCCAGGAGGCGGAGTGCCGCCGCCGGACTTTACATAGTGCGTTCGGCCTTGAGCGTATTCCGCCGCTGACGGCTCGGAGGCATCCGCCGTCTGGCCACTTTGGTACTCATCGAATAGGCGCCGTAGATATTTACGGCACCAGCCGCAACCGGTACCGGCGCCAAAGCAATCGGCCAATTGTCCCGGCCTGCGCGGCTGCTCCACACGCAGGAAGTTGAGTACCTTGCGCTTGGTCACGTGGAAGCAGAGGCACAGCTCGTCGTCGAGTTCCACGGCAACTCCTAGGGGGCGCCGGTCGCCAGTCGAAGGGCAATCTGGCAGGCGTTTTCGTAGCCCGTCAGGTCGAGTCGTTCGCGGATCGTGTGAATGTTCATCTGGCCGCAGCCGAGCGTGACCGTGGGAACGCCATGCGCGGTCATCCAGTTGGCATCGAGTCCGCCGTTGCTGACGGCGCGGAGCGGTTCCAAGCCCACGGCGCGCACCGCGGCTTCGGCCGCAAGTAGGCTCGGATCATCCTCGGGCAGACGGAAGGCTTCGTAGTCGTTGTGTCCTGTGAAGCGGACCGAGCCAGTCTTGCCGTCGGCCGAGCGCACCTTGCCGACGGCGTCGCGAAACGCCTGTTCGATGGCTTTTACAATCACCTTGCGAAAGGCCGGATCGTGGCTCCGAGCCTCGGCTTTGAGCACGACGTGGTCGGTGACGACGTTCGTGGCGGCGCCGCCTTGGATCACGCCGACGTTGCTGGTGCCCTGTCGGCCCTTCTTCTCGATCAGGCCATGCCAGCCTTGCTCGACCATCCGGGCGATCGCCAGCGAGGCAATCGCGATCGCGCTGATACCGTGCTCAGGAGCGCCGCCGGCGTGTGCCGCCAGGCCCTGGATGTCGATCTGCATGCGGTATCCGCCCGTCGCGCCGATCGTGAGCTTCTCGGCGGCTCCGCCATCGAAATTGAAGGCCAGTTTCGGCTTTCCAAGAAGCGACGTTTGCAGGCAACGAGCGCCTTGCAGGCCGACTTCCTCCTGGATGGCCCAGAGCAGCGTGAGGGGCGGATACGGCAGGCCGCGGGAAATGATTTCCAAGGCCGACCACAGCACGACGGCCACGCCGGCTCGGTCGTCAGCTCCCAGCCCTGTCTGGGGATCGGCGGAGCGAACGAAGTTGCCCACGCGTTTGGGTTTGGAACCGACGCAGATCGGCACGGTGTCCAGGTGCGCCATGAGCAGCCGGCGCGGCGCGCGGATCGTGCCAGGAAGCTGGACGATTAGGTTGCCGATTTCGCCTTTGAGGGGTGTCTTCTTGTGGGCGTTGTCGTAGCGGATGAGACTTGGCGGCAATCCCGCGGCCGTAAGTTTATCCACCACGGCGTTGGCTACAGCCGCCTCGCCGCCGCTCGGGCCGGGGATCGCCATCAACTCCATCACGAGTTCGATGGCTCGCGTGCGATCGAATTTTGGAGACTTGGCGTCCGAGCGGCGAGGCTGGACGATGTTTTTCGCCATGACGACTTCTCAAAATAAGGACGGCATGTTGTTACTGTCCGAGCGGCAAGCCGGCTGTGCCTGGCAGCCACCCCGTGGCAGCGGATCTCGGATACTTTTATCCTAAAGGATCGGCGCGCGGGCGTCAGTCCAGTCTGGCAAGTTGTAGGGAGTTGCAATGCGTTTTTTTCTGGCCGGAATCATGCAAGGGTCGCACCTGGCGCTCACGCTGCACCATCAGGGCTATCGCGGCCAGTTGCGCGCGCTGATCGAACGGCATGTTCCGGACGCCACGGTTTACGATCCATTGGCCGACCATACTGGCTCGCTTACCTACGATGAAGAACGGGGCCGGGGCGTGTTCTTTCATCATTGCGAACTGTGCCGCGAGGTGGACGTGGTCCTGGCCTTTGTGCCCGAGGCTTCGATGGGCACCGCAATCGAAATGTGGGAGGCCCACCGCCACGGGCGCGTCGTTGTGTCGGTCAGCCCGCTGGTGCATAACTGGGTGATCAAGTTCTTGAGCGATGTGCATTTCACGGACGTCGAGGCGCTGGAATCGGCGTTGGCCAGCGGAGATTTCGTCGCGAAGATCGAAAAGGCAAGAAGCCTGAAAGCCGCGACGCGTTCAACAAGCCCGGGCAGGGCATTTCCGGGGCTCGATTGAGTGGCCCGCGTTACGAACGTTATGCTTCCCGCGCGGCGGTATCCATGTTACTTCATCGACGCGATCACGCCGCGCGCTTCTTCCTCGGTAAAGTCTTCGACATCAAATTGCAAGAAGAGCATCGCCGGCCCGCCTTTGCCGTCAAAGGCGCCTGAAGCCTGCCAGACCTCGCGGCCGTCCTTGTCGCGTTTGCCTTTGCCGAAGGTGAACTGCTCGAGAATACCGTTCACCTCGTGCTCGATGATTTCCTGAGATTCGAGTTTCGCTTCTTCCCAATTTTTTCGCCCCGCTTCTCGCATCTGCGATTCGAACTGGGTTTTCATGGCGTCGGGATCGGCCAGATTTTCGCTCATTTGAAACAGCGCCAAAACGCTACGGGGGTGCTCATTCTGAGGATCGCTGCCATCGCGCTCATAGGCATAGGCCGCGATCGACATGAACTTTCTGTCCATAAACGGGATGTTCAGATCGAGCGAGAACGCCGGGGCCAGCAAGGGCGGAATATCGATGTCGACGATACTGGCGGTTACCGCGCGGATCGTTTGCGGATCTTCGCTCATGGCCCGCTCGAGATTGCGCCCCACGAAGTAGCTGCCGATCATGAGGCCGCCGCAGCACACCAGCACCAACACGCCACAGCCAATGCCCAGGCCCAGTAGCACTTTGGCGCCGGTGCTCATTCCGGGGCGGTACTGGTCGGGGCTGTCGTAGGGGTTCATGGGCTGTTGAGGCATCGACATGCTCAAGATCCTTGGGCAGAAATTCTGTTGAAGGGCTAAACGGCATCCGAAAGCGTGGGGCGACTCGGAAAACAGCGTCCTGGGGACGCATTGTGGGGGGATTGAGCGAAACTGTCAATTTCACGAATCTCACGAGGGACAACGTCTGGCCGGGTGATGACTCGACAGCGCTATGGCTCGACAAGTCGAGCCTTCCGCAGCGTATAATCAACTACCCGAGCGACTGCCACGAGGGGCCATACCGACCTCCACCTTCCAATATGACGCACATTCTCGATCCCAACGCCGCGAAACTGACCGATTGGCTCTCCGCCCAGGGGCAGCCGAGCTATCGAGCTGCGCAGATCCGGCGGTGGCTGTTCGCCAGTCGGGTTGGAAGCTTTGCCGAGATGAGTGATTTGCCAGCGGCATTGCGGGACAAGTTGGCGGCCGAGTATCAGATCTGGACGACCACCCTGCCCCTCCATAAACAGACCACCGATGGCACCGAAAAGTTGCTGGTTCAGCTTGCCGACGGTGAACAGATCGAATGTGTGCTATTGCGCGACGGAACGCGGCGTACGATCTGCATTAGCAGCCAGGTTGGATGCGCCATGGGCTGCGTCTTTTGCGCGAGCGGCTTGACCGGGGTGGCGCGAAATTTGACGAGTGGCGAAATCATCGAGCAGATGCTTCAGCTCGACCGGCTGCTGCCGGCCCAGGAGCGGCTGAGTCATATCGTTGTGATGGGTATGGGGGAGCCGCTGGCGAACCTCGATCGGCTGCTGCCGGCGCTCGAAGCGGCTAGCAGCGCGGACGGGCTGGGCATTAGCCCGCGGCGAATCACGATCTCGACGGTTGGGCTGCCGCAGGCGATTCACCGCCTGGCCGACGCACGTGCCCGTTACAATTTGGCGGTCTCGCTGCACGCGCCAGATGATGAGCTTCGGCACAAGCTGGTGAAAGTCAGCCAAAACATTCCGCTGGCGGAAATTTTGGCTGCGGCCGACCGTTACTTCGATACCTCTGGCCGCCGGCTGACCTTTGAATATGTGTTGCTGGCCGGCCTCAACGACGGTGAGCAGCACGCCCGACGATTGGTAAAGCTTCTGCGCGGCCGCACGGCAATGGTGAACCTGATTCCCTGCAACCCGGTGGCCGGGCTTCCCTACGAAACACCATCGCAAACCACGGTTCGACGATTTGTCGAAACATTGCGCATCGGTGGGATCAACGTACAGGTTCGCGAGCGCAAGGGAGATCGGATTGACGCGGCGTGCGGTCAGCTCCGCCGCGCCAATGCCGAACCGCGTGTTGTTTCCTTGGCGAAGTAGTCTCGCGAAACGAGCGCGGTCATCCTGCGGATTGCCACTAGAATGATGCTTGGTCAGTCATCGATCCGGTCGGAGACGACTTCGCCTGTTGCCGGATCGACATGGATCTCGCGTTTTTGGTTGTCGCGGATCGCTTCGATCTCCCAATTGCGGCGTTCGAACGAAATTTCGTCGATTTGGACGTATCCGGCCTTCTCGATGATGCGCACCACTTCGGAGAGCTTCAGCGTACCTGCCGGAGGCCGTACCTCGCCGTAGTCGCGGTATTCGTAAAGTCTTTCGCCCGAGCGGGGATGAACCGCCAGCTCATAGGCCATGTCGCCCTTGAAGGCTTCGACTTCCCAGACACCGTCGTCGAACGCGATTTCGGTCACGACGTCATAGTCCTTTTCGAGCGCGACAACGATGTCGATGAGCGTCAATGCCGGCGAGGCATTCTGTTGCTGGCCTTCGCTGGTTAGCGGCACGGCCGCCAGCGCTGCGCACAAGGCGGCAAATCCGGTAGCGATTTTCATGACACAATTCTCCTTCTTCTGAATGTCTTTTGCGGCCCCGAGCCTCGGGTGACCACAAGATTACGGATCATCATGAGTTAGTATCGGAGACGGACTTAAGACCACGGTGAGCCACGGCTAAATTCCGCTTTATGCCAGTTTCGACCGCTGGCAGCTCGAGCGTGAACGTCGTGCCCTGGCCAGGTTGGCTTTCGCAGCGAAGGCGGCCGCCGAACGCCGCGGCAATACGGGCGCAGATCGATAGTCCAAGGCCAACGCCCGAGATGCCGCTACGACGCGCATCCGCGCTCCTGTGGAACGGCTCGAACACGGCGCGTTGATCGTCGGGCGCGATACCCATCCCCCGATCGCTTACCGAAAGGAGCACACGGTTTTCATTGCACACAGCGCTGACGCGAACCTCGCCGCCGGGCGTGCTGTATTTAAACGCGTTGCTAAGCAGATTGTCGACGAGTTGTCCCAACAGCGCCGGAACGATTGCAACGACGGAGTCTGTATGCACCGCCAGCAGCAAGTCGGAAGCGCGCGGGTGATCCGCATAGCGACTCAAATGCTCGACGAGCCACTCGTCGATCGCAAGCTCTTCACACGCGGGACGCACTGCATCCTCTTCTGAGCGGGCGAGAAACAACAGCGATTCGACAATTTGCCGGAGGTCTCCAGTCTTGCCGGCGAGCGCGTCGAGTAACTGTTGGTATTCGTCGGTCGAACGCCGGCGCCGGCGAGCAACATCCAACTGTACTTGCAGCGCGGCCAGCGGAGTTCGCAACTGATGCGCGGCATCGGCGGCGAAGCGCCGCTCGCGCACGAATGCTGTTTGTAGGCGATCCAGCAGTTGATTGAATGCGCCACCAAATTCCGAAAGCTCATCGGTGGGCTGACCGATCACCAGGCGAGGGCCAAAATCTGCCTGTGTCATTGCGCGGACGCTAGCGGCCATTTCTCGGACGGGCTGCAAGGCGTGGCGGACGAACCATCGCCCGCCTCCAAGCGCCACCAGCCAAACGGCGACCGGCACGCAACAGACGAGCACGCCCAGTTGGTTGAGCGATTGGACAAGCTCGCGCTGCGAGCGCGCCACGGTGATTCGAACGCGCTCGAATTCGTACGGTTCCCGGATTTCCAAGGGTTTGGGATGGGGGGCCGCCAGCTCCCGCTCCAGCACGCGCATATCTCCCACCAGCGCAGAGTCTTCGGAGACCGGTTGCGCACGTCTGGCAAAAGCGACCAGGGCCGCGTACTGCGGATCCGCTCGCCTTAGCCCAATGGAACGATCGACCACCTGGCCCCGCTCGTCGCTCACGATCCAGTGAACCTTGGCCAGCGCAGCTTCGGAGAGGTTGATGCCATGATCTGACGGATGCCATTTGGCATCGTCGGGTTCGACCTCGACCGAGGCGGTGAGCACCTGCAGCGCGCTGTGCAACTCATCTTCGAACTGGCGATGCAGGTAGCCGCGCACCGAGAGATAGAGCACCAGCGAATAACCGCCGAGAGCGATCGCCAGCGCCACCAGAAAAAACAAGGAAACGCGATTAACAAGCGTCATGAGGAGCCTGATCGAGCGGAGACTTTCCCTCTCGTATCAAGACTATGCAAGCAATCTAAGCACAAGCTAAACGGAATCTAAATTCGGCTTTATCTTGCGTGCCACGACGTTCATTTCGCGTCGAGGTGGAGCGTCCAAAACACGCCCTGTTTCAAAAACTTCGCGTATTCGGGCAGGTCCCAGTTATCGTGGAAGTGCAGCCCGCTGAAGCCGAATGAGCGACCGCCGTCGGGCCGTTCCCAGGCCCAGGCCACGGTCTCCGGTTGGCCATCGATTAAGGCCTGCATGACCGGCTGCACGGCCGGTTCGCTTTCGACCAGCTTGAGTCGATAATAGAATTCGTCGCGGACATCGAAGGGTTTCAGCCCGACGGCGATGGAATGGGCCGGCAAGGTCGGACGCAGCTCGGTGCGAACCACCTGATACTTGCGATCGGGGCCGCCATGGCAGGCGCCAAACAGTTTGAGAAACGGCTCGATTGGCGCGGTTTCGCGAGCGCCCATTCCCCAGTGCAATACGGAGAGGCCGCCTCCGCGCGAGGCGAGCTTGGTCAGGGCGTCATAACGCCGCGGCTCGGCCGTGCACCACTTTGCGCCTTCGGAGACGAACAGCACCACCCCGTCGGAGTTATCGATCGACTCGGGACCTTCGGACCATTCACCGTCGGCCCGCACGATCTGGGTCTTGATGGTTGGTACGGCTGCCAGGAGCTTGGCGATCTGTTCAATGCCGGCCATGTACTGATGCGTGCCAGCAGGATGTTTGTCGGGACCTTGCCCGATGAGCAGCAAACGCTTGGGTTCTTCACCTGAGAGACGCCCAGCCCACGTGAACATCAACAGGACAAAAAGTCCGAGGCGGACGAATCTCATCGTTCGCTCCTCGCATGCTACAAATGCGACTGCCAGCGACCGCGCGCCGGCCACTGGCAGTTGCAGGATCCTGGTTTACTTGCCAGGGTTACTAAAACCCGGCAACCTTCGACGCATCTGTTTGGGTGCGCACGTAAGCCAGATCGGTCTGGCTCAACCGCGAATAGGGAACGGTGGTAAACTTGCCCGTGTCTTTCAGCAGCCGAACGTGGGACTTACCAACGACGACCAGGCGAGCCCTAATCTGGAACCTGCCCGTATTGTCGGTCCACACTCGCATCCCGTCCGTCGGCTCGTTCGTGGCACTGGCGATTTCCGGCTCTGCGGGCGTCGCTTCCAGTTCGACCGTGGCCATGGGGCCCGTGGGTTCGCTGAACAGATCTTCGATTTCCTTGCTGGGCTCATCCATAGGGGTTGCGGCAGGTGTATCGCTCGCGGCGGCCTTGTTGCCACTCGGCGTATCGAGATCCTTGAACAGATCTTCAACTTCGTCGGCCGGCTTAGCTGGCGCCGCTTCCGGTTCTTTGAACAGGTCCTCTACCTCATTCGGCGCAGCGGGCTTCGTCTGCGGCTCGATCGGCGTGGTGTCTGGCTGGCTGAATAGGTCTTCGACCTCGCTTGAAGGAGCCGCAGGCTGGGGCGCGGTAGCAGATGATGGAGCTGGTGCAGAGGGAGTTGGCTGCGCGGGAGGCGGCGTCACGGATTGCGGCGCGGGCGCGCTCGGTACTATGGCTGGGGGCACGAACTTCTCAGGAGTTGGCTTCGCAGGGGGCTTTTCAACTGGGGCCGCCTTCGGCGGGGCAGGCGGCAAGTCTTGGTCAAGTGTTGACTGCGAGGGGGCTGGTTCGGAGGACTCGTACGGTACGGTCTCGTACGAGTCGGCGGGCACCTTTTCCGTTGTCACGCCTTCGCACGACAAACAGTCAGCCGGCGCGTCGCAACTCGACTCATTGACGACAACTTCGTAGCCCGAGTTGCAGCAATCCGCTTCGTAATATGCCGGTCCATAGTTGACGGGGCGACGAAACGACCATTGTCGCCAGCGGCATGCCAGCGCCGAATCAGCGACCATTACCACCGCGACAGCCCAAACGAGGACTTTCTTTCCCTGCCGCATCGTTTTTCTCCCCGAACCGTCAGAAACGATCTCTTTGTCCCAAAATGAACACTTATGCTAGCTTTGCCAGTTGCCCTTCGCAACTCTCTTGAAAGGAGTGTACATCGTGAAACGTGCGGTGCAGAATTTGGGCTGCTTATAGCTGCTTGTAGTGGTCGCAAGAGATAAGAGTCAGGTGGAATGGTACCTTCCACCCGACAGTGGGTGGCCTTTTTCAGGAACCAAAGACGATGGCTCAGCGAAAAAAGAAGAGCCGGCCGAAGTGTTAGGGCTTCGACCGGCTCCACTTAGATAACAGGTTCAGAATCGTGGCTGTCTAACGCGGCCAAGGCGGGGTGACCCCGGGCTCGACCAGGCAGCCCGTCGGCTGCTCGTTAAACGAGCCACCTCTGTATACCACTAGACATAGGGTCACCTCCTTTCCAACCAAGGCCATCCCGAAGTTCCTGTCGGCCCTGACCGGCAGCGTCTTCAGGTCGATTGGTCCGCCGGACCACGTTCGTCCAGCACAAGTTCATCGTATTCAGAGGGCTTTGGCAAAATCAAGAGCAGCCCAACCCGCTGCGCTCGTTTTGCGCTTTTGAAGCCCAACTGCCGAGTATGGGATGGACCTGGGCCGGGGGCTCGAGGTTCGCGCCCCTCGGGTGGTGGAACCCAATGCCTTCTAAACGTCTCGCTAGCAGCATTAGAAGCCGTCCCGCCCACAAAATGCTGCAACCGCCTGCGGTGTCGTCGTGCGGCCTGCCTCGCAGTCGCTTACCTCAGACAACCCGGCAGATGAAGCACTTCAAATACTCGCTTTCCAGACAGGTCACGCTCGTCGGATGATCCGTCGCGGCACCACGGGTTTCGAGTATCTGGAGGTCGCGCTTCGATTGCTCGGCCACGCCCAGCAGCATGTGGAAGAAGTCTTCTCGAGTGACGTGCCCCGAGCAACTACAGGTGACCAGGATGCCGCCCGGCTCGAGCACGTCAACGGCCATGCGATTCAGGCGATGGTAGGCGCGCAGCGCATCGTCGAGCGAGCTTCGGCTGCGTGCGAACTTAGGCGGATCGAGCACCACGGCGCCGAAACGCTCGCTATTCGCCTTGAGTGCATCGAGTGCCTTGAAGCAATCGGCTTCTTCGAAGCGAACATTCGTCACGCTGTTGAGCTCCGCATTGGCCGCGGCCAACGCGATGGCCTTGGCGCTCGAGTCAAAACCGTATACCTCGTGCGCGCCGCCATGCAATGCGGCGTTCAGGCTGAAGCCGCCGCTGTAGCAAAATAGGTCGAGTACGCGGCGGCCCTTGAAGTAACTGGCCGCCACGCGGCGGTTGTCTCGCTGGTCGACGTAGAAGCCAGTTTTTTGCCCTTCGGCCAAGTCGATGCCGTAACGAATGCCGTTCTCCGTGATGAATGCCGGACCGTTGGGAGCTTCGCCCCAGAGCAGGCCGTCGCGAAGCTGCACGCCCTCGGCGCTGGCCACGCCTTTCTCGGTGCGAACAAAGATGCCACGCGGGCGTACGAGCTCGCGAAGCGTCGTGATGATCGAATCGAGACGGCGCTCGATGCCCAGTCCGGTGACCTGCACGCTGAGCCATTCGCCGAGCCGGTCGACCACCAGACCGCTAAGTCCGTCGGCCTCGCTGAATACGAGCCGACATGCGCCGGCGCGATCGTCGAGTCCGAGGGACATTCGCAGGGAGACCGCCGCCTCGAGCCGGTGGCGCCAGAACGAATCGTCGATCGGCTGATGAATATCCCAGGTGTATAGTCGCACGCGGATCCGGCTTTGGCTGTTGAAAATTCCACGGGCGACGAATTTGCCTGTGTCGGCCACAAGGTCAACCACATCGCCATCGGAGATTTCACCCTCGACGCGCGCAATCGCCGATTCGAGCACCCAAGGGTGGCGGCCGTAAAAGGGCCGAGCTCGCCGCGGCTTGAGGAATGCCTGCGCCGCGGCAAAGCCTACGGCGGTTTCGAGCGTGCTCTCGGGGGCGGAATTATCCGCTGTCGGTTCGATCATGACGACGCGCCTAGGGGCCGAGCGATGGAGAATCGTCTATCATCGGCGATTTAGCGCATCCTGTAAACCTTCGTGTGTTTCGGGCTGCGATGGTGACTGCTTCACGTGGCGAGCTTGGCAACAATCGGGGCAACGGGATCTGAACCGAATACCGTGAGGTAGTCGCCAGGAGGGGTCGCGTTACAGCCACAGGTGCAGGCGGCCGTCGAGCATGTCGGGAACAGCTCGCGCCACGGCGTCGCGGATTCGCTTGGTGGTATAGCGGGTGCTGAAGTGGCTGGCGACAATCAGTTCGTTCTGGAACTTCGTACGGCGTTCGAGTACGTCGTCCAAATGGATATGACCGAATTTGTGGATCTTGTCCTTGCGATGAGACGGCGAGACGAACGTGATTTCCATCACCAGAACCTGGGCCTCGAACATCGCCGGGCAGTTGTCGAGACCCTCGGGCGCGCTATCGCCCAGATAGGCGAACCGCGGCACGCGACGTTCTTCGGTCACATCGGTTCCGCTCAGTCGCAGGTCGCGAATTTGGGGGCCGGTGAGGTTTTGGTATTCGGCGCGGAGCTTCCGCCGCCGTTCCCACACGACGAATCCCATCGACGGCACGGTATGCTTGGTGGCCGAGACGGTCACGACATGCTCCCGCGATAATTCGATTTCCATGCCCGGCTCGATCGGTACGAGCTGGCACGGCATGCGGCCGCGGTCAAGTCGAGTAAACAGCTTGAGGATTCTTTCGACGGGTTCGACCGCGACTGCCGGAAGATAGATCGCGGGAGGCTCCATTTTCATCATTCGCCGCCGCGCGACATAGACCGGCAACGACGCGATATGATCCAGGTGCGCGTGCGAAACAAACCAAGTGGCCGTGGACATGAACGCCCAGGGCTGAGCCCCTAGATCGAACCCGATTTTCAATTCGGGAACGCGCCAGTACGTTTGTACGGCGGCGCGCGAGTAGCCCTCGATGGTCAGATCCTTGTGGACCAACGTCTTGACGGGCATGTTCTGGATCATAGAGCGGCTCGGCCATTTGCTGCCAGCAGGCGATCACCTGTGGGGAATCCGCCAGTTTACGGGCATCGACTGGACCGCGAAAGGGCCGCGGGCGGTCGGGTTGCAGCTCAGTAGAAATGTCCCCCTGGTTGAGTGGTTAACAAGGGAGTGCTGTCTGTTTTTTCTTTCCGCCCGTCTGGCGTAGTGGAGTAAGCGCAGCGACCGAAGCGGGAGTCAGACGGACGGGCGGCCGCGGCGAGCTTGGCTTTGTCGTGGCGATTTTGAAGTCGAGAGCGTTAGTGCATGCTTACGCTCTTACCGGCCATTCCCGTATGCGGCAATGGCTGGTATTTCTGCTCGCGGTTCGAGTTCTGTCGAGCGTTTCGGTACAACTCGCGAAGGGCGGCAAACAAGCTGGGGCTGACCGTTTGGCGGTATGGCGAATCGGCCGGCAGTTCGCGCATCAACCGTTCGTGGGCCGCGGCCAGATTATGATACGGCATCGCTGGGAACAGATGGTGTAGGGCGTGAAAACGCAGGCCCACCGGAGCCCACAGCGCCGACAGGAAGGGGCGATTGGGATAGTTGACCGAGTCGAGCATCTGTTCGATGAACGTCATCGGTCCTTCGGCGTTCGTATAGCGGTGAGCTCCGAGTGTGCGCAGCGCGTTCATGAACATAATCACCACGCTCACGGCATAGGCGGTTGGCAGGAACCCCAGCGGTACTTTGCCGAGCACTATGACGGTCGCGACGCCGACGCACCACAGGAAGCACAGCACTTCTTGCAACCGGAAGATCCGCAACACGGCGCGCGTTGGCAGCGGACGAATATACGTCGGATCCATGACCATCGACGAAAATCGCTTGTGCACCCAATCGCGAAAGGCGGGGCTGATCCACGTCAGTGGCGAGAGAATCAAAAAGCGGATTACCGCGGCGATGGGCATCCAAAACGGTTGACACATGTACCATGCAATGTGCCACGGCGATCGCGTCCCTAGCGGCAGGTATTCACCGTCGTGATCCGTGCCAAAGTACTTTCGCATGTGATGTTCCGCGTGTGTGTAGTACGTAAAACTCGGCACGAGGAAAGGAATACCGCACAGCAAGTTCCACACGATCCGAAAGACGCGAAACTCGCCCTGGCGCAGGTGGGTCATCTCATGCGTGAACAGCACCGCGCGATAGAAGAGCAAGCAACAAACTAGGAATGTGATGCCCCAGGCAAGTGTGAACGGTTCGAGCCGGCGCCGCACCAGACTAAAGCAAATCATGCCGCCGATCGCGGACCCGAGGAAATCTGCCCAGTAGATGGCGGGCCGCGGCGTGAACAAGTCTTTGACAATACGGCGAGCTTCGGCTAACGAAAATGCTGGCGCATTGGCGCATTGAATCATCCGGAAAGACCCCTTGGCAACGAGGCGGGTTGGCGGAAACAGCAACGGAGTTGTCCATGCTCGCGGTGCGCCAACCGCTGAGTCATCCATGAAACAGGCTCGACAACCTACGAACGCAACGAAACTTTCGTGGATTGCTCCGTAGTCGCCACAGAGCCGCGCAAAATAGCAATTGCGCACTGCGGCTATCACTCGTATCGGTTGCCAGGGAATCAAATCCGAAAGTCAAAATAGTCAATTTCGAGAAGCCTGCCAACCGAAATCATCTGCGCGGCTTGTTACGAAGCTTGCTGAGCGATACGATAAATTCTTCCTAAACCATGTCCTCGTTGATGCTTATGCTTAATCTTGCGAGTTTTGGTGCTTGCAGGGGCCCCTCTCCCCACCGTAACCCCTACACTGCATTTTCCGGACACGGCCTCCTTGCATGATCGATGCGCCGCCTGAAATCGTGATCACGGGAGTCGGAACCGCGAGCCCAATTGGCATCGGGTTCGATGCCTTTCTTGCTTCGCTTGAATCGGGCGTCAGTGGCGTACGACGTTTGCGCGAGTTTGACACTCCGGAGTTCCCGGTGCGTGTCGGCGCGGAAGTTGTGGGGTTTGATCCCAAACGTCACGTTGCCGCTCGTAAGAATCTCAAGGTGATGTCGCGGAGCATTCAGTTAGCGTTCGCTTCTGCGCATTTGGCTGTTGAACAAGCTGGGCTCGCGCCCGGCGCGGTCGATCCGGATCGTTTTGGCGTCGTTTTCGGCGCAGACATGATGCAAGTCGAACCTCAGGAGCTCGCGGACGCGTTTCGCACCTGCGTCAACGAAGGGAGGTTCGACTATGCTCAGTGGGACGAACGCGCCATGGGCGAGATGTTTCCGCTCTGGATGCTCAAGTATCTGCCGAATATGCCTGCTTGTCATGTCGCCATTGCGCATGACGCCCGGGCCACGAACAACACGATCGTGCTGGCCGAAGCTTCGAGTCTTCTGGCAATCGCTGAAGGCATGCGCGTCATCCAACGCGGCGCCGCGGATGTGATGATTGTCGGCGGCACGGGCAACCGCATCCATCCGATGACCTGGGCATTTCGAGATAATCTCGTGCTATGCTCGCCGCGGACCGACGATCCGGCTGACGTCTCGCGTCCGTTTGATGCCCGTCGCGACGGCATGGTTTATGGCGAAGGCGCCGCGGCCCTGGTGCTCGAGTCGCGGGCTTCGGCCGAATCCCGAGGCGCGCGAGTCTTTGCGCGGTTAATGGGATTTGCCAACACATTCGAAGCGTGCAAACCTGGCAAGACGTTCCCGGGCCAGGCCATTCGCTCGGCCATTCGCCGGGTGCTTGAGCAATCGCATCTGTCGCCCACGGATATCGGGCATGTTAATGCCCATGGATTGAGTACCCAATTGCACGATCAAGCCGAGGCTCAGGCGATTCACGACATTCTTGGCGACGTGCCGGTCACAGCGCCCAAGAGCTACTTTGGCAATCTGGGAGCTGGCGGCGGCGCGGTCGAACTATTAAGCACGATTGCCGCTTTCGAAACCGGCCGCGTGCCGCGCACGCTGAACTATGAAGTTCCCGACGCGGCTTGTCCGATCAACGTAGTTCGCGAGCCGATCCAAGCCAAAAAAACCGCGATTGTGCTCAATCAGACGCTGATGGGGCAATCGGTGGCGTTGGCATTATCCGCCGAATAGCCGTGAGATCATCGCCAGTATCGGAGCATACTTGCTAGCTCTCGGACGGTGTGAGGCGTCGTGACGCACTTGCGGATGCGAGACGGGCTCTGGCGTTGGCAGCTCTTCCAGCGGCAAGTTGTCACCTAGGTGTGCCATCTTCGCCTGTTTGATCAGGCGCCGACCGAAGAAGTACGCCAGCGGGCTGGCAAGCACGGTTGGCATCAAGAATAGGTTGCCTATCAACGCGCATGTTAGCAACAGGAACATCATGGCCCCGAAGCGCTGCGTCGGCAAGAAGGAACTCAGCGCGAATACCGCGAGCCCCAGGCCGAGTACTGCCCAGCTCTGATACATCGCCCGGGCACAACCCTCATAAGCGAGCATGATTGCGCCTTTGCGGATGCGTCCTTCGCGCAATCCACGGCGATACCAAATCAGGAAGTGAACGACGTCGTCGACCGAGACGCCGAGCGCCACGGTTGGCGTCATGATCGTACCGACGTCAATCACGACCCCCATCCATCCCATCATGCCGAACACGATCATCAACGGAAAGATGCTCGGGAGCAGCAGGATCAGGCCGGCGGATAGATCCCAGAACACGACGGTCATCACGGCGCTAATCGTCAATAGGTCGGTGACGAAGTTCCAGGCCAGGCCATTGAGCATTTCGCGCTGGGCCTTATACACGACCGGAACGAGGCCGGTATAAACGGAGTCGATACCAAAACCTTTGTCCGTCTCGGGAGAGGTTAGCGCCGCGAGTTGCGCGGCGCTCTTTTCCGCGACTTCCTTGAATCGGTCGGACCGTTCCGCTCGTTGGGCCAGCATTTCCGCCCGTTGCCGGGCTCGCTCGAGAATCGCGTTTCGTTCTTTCTTGAGTACCGGTTCGACGCGGCGGCGAATCTCTTCTTTGAATTCGCCATAGTCGACATCATTCAGGGCGCCCACGCGGCAACTGACCCGCCACAGTTCGGTTCCATTCTCCACCGACAGAAAGTCGCTCTGCAGGTATTCCTCGCGGTTATCTTCCAGCTTCGTGTTGGTTACGTCGCGCGTCGTTTGGCTGGAGACCAACCCGGAACGCCCTCGATCGAGCATTGGAGCGAAGGTAGCCGCCGACATCGTCGAACCGATGTGGGGAATCGTCTGCATTTCGTCCTGGACGTGCCGGATCAGCTCCATGCGTTCGAGCATATTGAGCGGGCTGTCCTTGTCGATCTTGACGATCACTTCCATGGGCACGAGCGGCCCGAGCTTCTCTTCCAGCCAGCGATAATCGTGAATGATTTGCGCGCTGGGCGAGAACATATTCATCAACTTGATTGAAGTGTTGATTCGCGTGAGGCCAAAGCCGCAGATCAACATTGCCGCCCCCAGCGCGACAAGCACCTTGCGATGGTGATTGAGGACGCCGCTCAGCAGCATGCGCCAACGGACCGGTAGATCGATATCCTCGGCCTTGGGTTGTTCGCCGTCGAGCAAGCTGTGAGGCTGCATCGGCCAAAGCTGCATCCAAGCGGGCAGGAAGATAAACAGCAGAAACAACGTCGCCAGAACACCAAATGCCGAATAAACGCCGAACATCTGAATCGGCACGAGTTCGCTGGTATACAAGGAGAACAAGCCGGCCGAAGTCGTGCCGGCCGCTAGCACGCACGGCAGCCAGGAGTGGATCAAAGCGCGCGTCGGAGCGCCTTCCACGCCAGCTTCGGCAACGGCGTCGCGATAGTAGTTGGCAAAGTGAATGGCACCAGAGATGCCCGCCACATAGACCACGGCTGGCATCGTCAGCAGCACGGCGTTCATCGCCGCGCCACTATAGTGCACGAGCGCTAAGCTAATCGCGCCAGCATATAACGCCGTCGCGAAGACCATGATGGTCAAGCGTACGCTTCGCAGGCACCAGAAGGCCAACGCCAGTCCGACAATCCCCGCGGGAATAAACAGCCGCAGCAGCGTTCTTTCACCTTCCACGCTGATCGCCACGTTGTCCACCGGCGGCCCGCCCATCCGCACTCGATCTGCGGTGAGCCCCAACTCGTCGGTACACACCCGCATGATCTTGGCCAGCGTGACCCGCAGGTCCTGCTTGCCAACTTCGGTGAGGGTGATGACCGCGCAGGTTTGTTTTCCGTCGGGACCGACGAATAGTTTCTTCAGACGGTCGATTGCTTCGCCTTCCGAGAGGCTAATCGGCGGCGTCATCAGACGTTCCAACAGTCGCTGTCCGGTATCGACATGCTGGAAGAACGGGCCATCGACCAGAAGTTTCGTCGGTCGATTCACCCAACTCGAAAAGAATAGGTCGTCATACCATTTCGAGTCATCAACCGGCTTGGGTAACGGACCAAAGTGCGGTTGCGAATCTTCGGTGTCGGGCGGGACCAGCTTCTTAGCCAACAGTTCCAGACGAGGATCGGCGAGCGTGCACCCGTCCCAACTGATCAGCACAAACGTTTCGTTGTCGAAGTGTTCGCGGAACCAACTAAAGTCCGTGGTTTCTTCGTATGTCGTCGGCAGCCAATCATGAACATTGTTGTCGTTACTTTGGAGGGCCTTGCGCGCACCGCGACCCAGTACCGGCAACATGAAGATGGCGACCAGGATGATCTTGAAGCTATGTCGCACGAAGAAGGTGTTAAGCTTCCGCGTGAAACTTCCGGTTTTCTCCATCGTGCAGCTTGCCGGGGGTTAGGTTGGGCTCGCGCGCCAAGCTTAAGTCCGCGCCGTATTGCGCAATTGAATTTCACAAGACGCAGGCGGTCGTTGCGCGGCCGTTTTGATTGCCATCCTAGCCCAGAGGGGACTCGCCCCGCAGGGTCCGCCATCCAAAGCGAATAGTACAGCGTAGCTACAAGCACAGCCCGCGTCCATGCTGAACTCGGGGGCCTGGGGGTACCCAAGAGACCGAAAACTTGGCCTATTTTGCCCGCTTGGTTGTGGGCGGTCGGAATGCGACCCCCCATGCTAGCAGCCGTCGTCCGCGGGCGCTAGCGGTACCATGTGAATCCAAACGTAAAGCCTTGGAAGAACAGGGAGTGCGATTCGGAGATTTCAGCCGGCGAGCTGGGGAAGAATGTAAGTTGATTTTGCGCGAGTGCGACATTGGTGACCCAAAGCAGGTCGTAGCTTGCTCGCAGGCCAAAATTCGGTTTCAACCGATATTCGCCCAAGACCCCGACCCCTCCCACGAATGACATGGAGTGGGTGTCGATGTGTTCATTGCGGTTGGGAGCCAGCGGATCACCGTTATCGTCCAGGACACGGACCGTGCTCGATTGCGAGGCCCAGTTCACGAGTCCGCCGGCCTTGCCCTTAACACCAAGCCGCCAATAGGCACGCTCATAGAAAAGCTCACCGCCGACCTGGGGGCCGACCATGTTGTTGTGCGTGCCAATGAGGTAGTCACCGGTCCCCAGTTCGTTTGTGGCGAACCAATTCAGCGATTCGTTGATGATGACGGTGCGTACGCCGGCCAGTACCGAACAGAGCCAGGCTGATTCGGCTTCGCGAATCCAGCGGTTGTCGCGTGAGTACAAGATTCGGTCGCGCCCCAACCGCCAGTCAACCCGGTAATTGAGTTCATAGCTGTTGAAGTCCGAGGTCATATCGAAGCTCTGGAACTCGGAGAGCCAGAAAACCGGTGGCGCTCCGCCTTGATCGAACCCCGTGATGATTCTGCCTTCGGGGTTGGAAATGCTTTGGGCGGCGCTCCAGTGGTTGAGTCCCATGAACGTGAATTCTGCCGAATGATCACGATTTTTGATGTCGCGTCCCAGATAACGCCCCAGCGTCAGGATCAGGCCGGGCTCGTAGCCCATATCGGTGGGGGGACCGAACGGGTCGTTCGGATCCGCCAAGTCGATCGCCAGCACGATGTCGTTCTTGATATTCGCGGAACGCTGCATGTAATTGGCGGCCGCGTCGACATACCAGCACCCGTTTCGCAGCCATTCCCCAGACGTTGCTGTTGGAGGCGGTGCAGTGGGATCATCGTTGTAGAAGTCTTCGAATTCAGGGCCGTAGGTAACCGCAGACGATTCGCCCGGATGCACCAACGGTCCCGGGTTCGGATTGAATCGGGCAGCACTGAAGCCGAGAGGTTCTCCCGGGATGCCAGCCTGTGCCACATAAGCGGCCGGCGCAACACCGGTGTTACGCTTCAGGCCGGGCATTGGGTCCATCGCGGCGTTCCCTACCGGCGGTCCTGATGGACTGCTGAACATGGCCGAGTTTGCCCTGGGAACAGCTTTCCGCCGCAACGGTGCATCCTCGCCGCGAACGGCGGACACCCCGGCCATCAGCGCCAAGCACGCAATTAGGAGAATTCCTCGTTGCACAGCCAGTTCCCTCGTCAGCCCTGCTAGCCCCGGTACCGAAGTACCACCCCAAGCGCACCGGCGCTGGGCAATTTCTGCCTATGCCTCATCGGAAGGAATGTGGTCCGCAAATTAGGAATAACCGCTACTGGCCCCAAAAAAGGAAATCTTGCCCCAAACTGCCGGTCTTTATGGTGGCAGTGCTAGTCCCTGTGGTTCACACACCGCAATCGGAGACGCTCTCTGCAATTACCTTGTCTTTTGGGACACAAGCGGTACAAAGACTTACAGCAAGCGAGTGGCTCCTACTAGTTCCGAATTTTGAGACGAGCGAGCAGATTGATGAGTTCCCCCCTGCGGTCGTTGATAGCATGTGGCACCAAGCTCTGGCTCGACTCAATCGACCCGGAATTGGTGGTCAAGAACCGAGCCCTGGGCGCCAGCGGCGCAACGTCCAACCCGATCATCATTTCCAGCCTGATTGAGACGGGCCGCTTTGATTCCGACATCGAGAAATTTCTCGACCAGAAGTGTTCCGATGAGCAAATCGCCTGGAAACTTACGGACAAACTAGTCAGCGACGCCCAGGCCGTGTTCCGTCCGGTCTGGGAACATACGAGCGGCAATGATGGCTACGTGAGTTTCGAACTGGATCCGCTTTTGGAAGATTCCCAATTCAGGCCACCGCATGCGGAGCGGGTGGCCAAGTATATCGAACTCGGTAAGAAGTGGTCGCAGGGACACGTGAATCGGATGATGAAGGTGCCCGCCACGTCCGCTGGCATCGAGGCTCTTGAAGAGCTTGCGGCGTTTGGAGTGACGTTAAACGTGACACTGATGTTCACGCCTCGTCAGTACCAGGCGGCACGCGACGCGATCTGGCGCGGCGCGCAACGGTACGGTAAATTCGAGAATTTCAAGAGCGTGTACAGTATCTTCGTTTCGCGCGTGGATGTGTACACCGAAAAACACGTGCCCACGCTGTCACCCGCGGCCCAGGGCTTGGTCGGTATCGCCGGAGCTAAACGCATCTGGGCCGAGAACCAGAAGTTCTGGGCCGACAAGAAACTGCCGCTCGATCAGGAGCTAGTCTTTGCCAGCACGGGCACCAAGAAGCCCGAAGACGCGCCGTGGAAATATGTTGCCGCGTTTGCCGGCAGCGACATCGAGACCAATCCGCCGGCCACGAACGATGCGGTCGAAGCCAGCGGCCTCACGTTCCATCGTGATGTGGACAAGCTACCGCCGCAGGCGGTGCTCGATGAGATTGACCAGAAGGTGGATCTTGAGCACATGGAAACCGTACTCATGGAAGAAGGCGTCCACAAGTTTACCGAACCTCAGAAGGCGCTATTGGCGCTGATCGCCGGCAAACGGAAGGCACTTGCCGCGGTGAAGAAATAAAAAGTAGTTAATGCTTCGGAGGCCGGGCGGGGGCTTGGCTGCTCGCATCTGACCATCGAATCGGTTTCATGCGCGGCGGGCCGCCCCCATGATAGAATTGGGATCCACACCCCTGCCTGAATCAACATAGTCCAGTTGGCTGTCGTCGGCGCGGTCACTCTGTGGGACTGGCGAGTTCTCGTTGTCCTGATTTGTGGATGATCGCCCCGCTCCTGAAAGCTCAGGGCCTGTCGATTCGGATGGCTAAGCCGTTTCAGCCCGCGGGTCGAACTTCCCCCTCCAAAATGATAGGATTCACCGTTCACGGCTGACTGCTCCGGTAAGCCGATATTCGACTTAGGAATCTTCAACCACACTCGAAGCGGCTTCGCCCATGCCTATCGATCCCTATTCTCCGTGCCCTGGCGGAACTGGCAAAAAGATCAAGTTCTGCTGTGCTGACCTTGTCACCGAACTGGACAAGGTTCAGCGGATGCTCGAAGGCGGGCAACGCGCGGCTTGCCTCGATCATATCGAGTCGATCGAGGACAAGTATCCCGATCGCGCCTGCTTGCTTTCGATCAAGGCGATGGTTCAAGCGGAACTAGGCCAAGAAGATAAAGCCGACGCGACGGTGGCCCGCTTCATCGAGAAGTATCCCGATAATCCGGTGGCGGTTGCCGAAAAAGCCAGCCTTACCGCGGCGGAAGAGGGCGGTGTGGCCGCGATTCCGATTCTGCAAGACGCGCTGGAGCGTTGCACCGAACAGATTCCCGCTCAGGTTTACGACGCCATCGGGTTGGTGGCTCGCGCGTTAGTCGCCGAGAACCAGCTGTTCGCCGCCCGGGCGCACCTGGTGTTGCAGTTGGGCATGACTGGAGCCAAGGACCAGCAGCCGTTGGAGGTGCTGATGCGGCTGAATGCCTCGCCCTCGGTGCCGCTGCTCGCGAAGCAAGAGCTTTCGCCGCCATCGCCGCCGGACGATGCGATCTGGAAGAACAGCTACAACGAAGCGCTCAGCCCGATTGCGCGGGGCTGCTGGCGCAAGGCAGTCGGTAACCTGGTCGAGCTTGCGGCCAAGGTTGGTGACTGGCCAACGATTTGGCGCGCCATCGCGACGCTACGGACCTGGCTGGCCGACACGCCTGGCGCTATCGAAGCGTGGCGTAAATACGCCGCGCAGCCCGGTGTGCCGCTGGATGATGCCATCGAAGCCGAATCACTTGCGCAGTCGATCGATCCAGATGCGATCGACCTCGTTGACGTGCTGAGCGTCGAATATGGCGTTCGCGACATGGAAGTGCTCGTGGCTCGGCTGACCGCCAACCCACAGTCGATCCATATGCCGGTTGATTTGGCTCGAATGGGTACCGAAGACTCTCCTCCGCCCAAGGGCGCCTACTGGTTGTTGAATCGTAATCCGCCGGAATCCGGCGTCGGGCTCACGCCGGCCGACGTGCCGCGCGTCGTCGGACAACTATTTATCTACGGCAAACAGACCGATCGTGAAGCACGGGCCGAGTTGGCCGTGTTTCGCCCGGAACTGGCCGTCGCCACTACCGCGCTGAATGAAGTCGCCGGCGATGCTTTGGGCGAGTGTCGCGGCGAAGAGGTTCGTACACAGGTGCCCGCGCTCGAGCAGGCGCTGACGACCAACTGGCGACTTCCCGAGGGTACGCCATTAGAGGAGCGCGTCTCGCTGATCAACCAGCAGCGCCGCGAGATTTTGCTGAACGAGTGGCCCAAGATGGCACGCAACATTTTCGGCGGTAAGAGCGCGCAGGACGTAGCCGGCGATTCGGTCATGCGGATTCGCGTGCTTGCCGCGATTCTGCTGCTCGAACTTGCAACGGATCAGGTTGCTGGCGGTTTTGATTTCAACGAGCTTCGCCGCAAGCTCCAGGTTCCCGAGCAGGGGGCGCTCGTGCCTTCCGGCGAAGAACTTGACTCGCTGCCGCTCTCGCGTCTTACGCGAGTTGACATCAAGCAACTCGCCGACGAGGATCTGGTCGATCTCTATCGCCGCGCGGACGCATTCCGTCACATTTCCGCGTTGCGAAACCTTGCGCATGAGGTGATCGCACGGCCCACTCTCGGGAGTCAGATCGACAAGTCCGAGGTCTATGGCCTGCTGGCGCAAATCGAGCCCGATAGTGCCCAAGCGCTTACTTACCTCGACAAGGCCCGCGAAGTCGCCGACGCGGCCAAGAAGTCGACAGCGCCCTGGGATCTGGCCGAGTTTGCCCTGCGCATCACACGCGGCGAAATGGCCGAGGCTGATCGCCTGTTGCATCACATTCGCGACCAGCACATCAACGAACCAGGCGTGGCCCAGGCCTTATACCAAATCCTGACGGACGCGGGCATTATCGGTCCTGATGGGCGTCCGACCGCAGCCGCCGCGGCTGGACACCCAGGAGCTCCGGATATCGTCGTGCCAGGCGCCGGCGGAGCCGAGCCGGGAAAGCTCTGGACGCCAGACAGCGATCAGCCCTCGGGCGGCAAGAAGTCGGCTATCTGGACTCCGGATTGAGCAACTCATCGGCCTGCTTGCAGCAAGGATCAATCGCGTGATGCCGAGCGAAGAGTTGGACGCCTGGCACATGGCGCGCGCGCTGGAACTTGCCGCGCGCGGCGAGGGCCTAGTCGAGCCGAATCCGATGGTCGGTTGTACGATCGTCCGCGAGGGAGAACTTGTCGGCGAAGGCTGGCACCGGTGTTTTGGTGGCCCCCATGCCGAGGTCGAAGCGCTTCGCAGCGCCGGGGCGCGGGCTCAGGGAGCAACGGCCTATGTGACTCTGGAGCCGTGTTGTCACCAAGGAAAGACGCCCCCTTGCACGACGGCCCTGATCGCGGCCGAGGTCCGTCGCGTGGTTGTTGCCCAGCGCGATCCATTTGCCCAGGTGGACGGAGGAGGCTTTGCCGAACTGCAAGCCGCGGGTATTCAAGTCGAGGTGGGCGTCGGCATGGCAGAGGCTCGCCGGCTGAATGCGCCTTATCTCAAGCTGATCGAACGGGGCTTGCCCTGGATCATCGCCAAGTGGGCAATGACCCTCGATGGCAAGCTGGCCACCACCTCGGGAGACAGCCGTTGGATCTCCTGCGAAGCGTCTCGCAAGATTGTGCATCGGCTTCGCGGACGCGTTGACGCTGTACTGGTGGGCCGCGGGACCGCTCTGGCCGACGATCCTCAGCTTACCGCCCGGCCTGCAGGTCCGAGAAAGGCAGTGCGCATTGTTATCGATAGCGGTCTCTCGCTTCCGACGGCGAGTCAGCTTGTCCAGACCGCCCGCGAGGTGCCCGTGCTTGTTGCCGCAGCTATCGATGCCCCTCTCGAACGACGGAGCACCTTGGAAAAAGCCGGTTGCGAAGTATTCCGTTGCACCGGTTCGACACACAACGAGCGGCTTCGATCACTCCTTACAGAACTCGGCCGACGGCGAATGACCAACGTGTTGGTGGAAGGGGGTGGCAACCTGTTGGGAAGCTTTTTCGACCTGGGGCAGATCGACGAGATTCACGCGTTCATCGCTCCGAAGCTCGCTGGCGGCGAAGCGGCTTCGAGCCCGATCGCCGGAGTTGGCAAGCAATTCATGGGCGAAGCTGACGAACTTGCCGATCCAGTCATCGAGCAGTGTGGTAGCGACGTCTACGTACGCGGCCGTATTTCCCGTCCCTAAGAATCGCGGTGTGTGTCGAGCGAGTTTGCCTTCTGGAGCACGCGTCGCCAGCGACCTGCTCCTGTGTGCGCTTGGTTGGGCACAGAGCTGGCTCTAACGTCGAAACGCCTTGCTGGCCTTAGGCACCGCTTCGTGCCGTGAGATCGTGGCGCTCGCTCGTACGTTTTTGGCCTCTTCAATGCGGTATAAGTGTGCATCGGTACGCACGTAGATGGCGCCATCGACGAATGCAGGCGTGGCCAATATCTGTCCGTCGAGCTGGTTTTTGGCAATCGCTTGGAACGAATCACCGGGCGTAAACACCAAGGCCTGACCTTCTTCACTGAACAGGTAGATTTTGCCGTCGGCCAGGGTCGGTGAAGCGGAGAAATTGCCGCTCAATCGCTCTCGCCACATTTGCTTGCCGCTTGCCGCGTCGAGGCAGGTTAGGATCCCCATGTCGGTGGTCATGTATACATGGCCTCCGGTCACGAGTGGCGAAGAGACATGAGGCACGCCCCGTTTGGCGCTAAAAGCCAGATGCGAATGAGTGACATCGCCTGAGCCTCCCAGGCGAATTCCCAGCAACGTCGGGTTCCAGTGGCCGGTGCAGACATAGACCATGCCACCATCGACGACGGGGCGCGGTACGACGGAATGCCCATGATACGCGCATCGCCACAGTTCATGTCCATCACGTGGATCGTACGCGATGACCGCGTTGCCGCGACTGGCGATCACCTGGTCCGTGCCGCCCACGTTGGCAATCGTGGGCGTCGAGTAGGCCTGCTCCTCCTGCTGATCGACGCGCCAGCGCATCTGCCCGGTGCGTTTGTCGAGTGCTATCAGGTACTGAGAGTCTGGCGCATCGCAAGGCACGATCAAGAGGTCGTTCCAGAGAACGGGCGAACTTCCCGGTCCGTGGCGATGGTCGTATTCGAGCAGCACCGCCCACACGACTTGTCCGTCGAGCGTAAGGCACGCCGTTCCGTGAGCGCCAAAGTGAACGAACACATTATGGCCATCAAGCACCGGTGTCGGTGAGGCATGCGTATTTTTTGAAGCGATGCGTCCCAAGTCGGCGTGCTTGAAGACTTCGACGTCGTGCACTATTTGACCGCTATCGCGATCGATACACACCGCGCGTAGCGAGCCCTCGGCTTCGATGGCCGTGGTCAGCCAGATTTGATCGTTCCAGATTGCTGGCGACGACCAGCCGAGCCCGGCGATTTGCGCTTTCCACCGAATGTTCTGGCCTTCGCTCCAGACGGTGGGCAAGCCGCGTGCCGGCGCGTGGCCATTGCCGGCCGGTCCGCGGAACTGCGGCCAGTTCTCGGCTCGTGCAACGCCGATGTTGCACACGAACGCTACCAACATCATAACCCCCAGGGGGACACGTGCGTTCATCGGCCAGCTTCCGTGCTTGTCATCGTTGCAGGTGAACAACCTAGTCTATTAGTGCCACGGCTAAAGGTTAGGATTAGCCTTGCTTAATCCGCCTGGGTTTGACGGAGCACTAGCGTGTGATTTTTAAATTCGGTAGTGCTTGCGAGACTTGCGTAATAGCCGCTTCGCTGACCTGCGTGCCGCTGAGATCGAGCTCTACGAGTTGCGGCCAACTGCGTAGCAATTGCAGCATGCCGTTCGTGACGTTGGTGCGCGCTACGTTCAATTTTACTAGCCCGCTTAGCCCTACGATCTTTCGCATGCCGTTGTCGTCGATATTCGTGTCGCTTACATCGAGCGCCGCGATCCCTCGCAGGCGGCTGATCGGCGCCAGTGCCGCGTTGGTAATGTTCGTACCCGCAAGCGTGAGCACGGACAGTTGTTGACAGCGCATCAGTGGGCCCACGCCGGCATCGCTGATGGGTAGATTAGTCAGATCGAGCATCGCCAGTTGACGAACGCTCGGCAGGTACCGCATGCCGTCGTCGGTCACCTGGGTCGCAGCAAGATTGATTGCGTACAGCGTCGGCATCGAGGGAAGGTGCGCGAGGCCCGCGTCTGTAATTTCCGTATGGTCAAGCCATAGCACCTCGATGGCCGGCAAACGCGCAAGCACGATCATCGTGCGATTGGTAATGTTGTTTGCGGTCAACTTGAGCACGCGCAGACGGCTCAGCGTGCTCAGGTATCCGATGCCAGCGTCCGTCACGTTAGCGTCGTGCAGATAGAGTTCTTCCAGATTCACAAGCTGGCCGACAGTCGCCAGCCCTTCGTCTCGGGTCTGCGTCCAGTTGAGATTCAAGATTTTCAAGTTGGGTATGGCTGTCAGATTTACCAGCCCGGCGGCGGTGATTTTAGTGTCATGCAGCGCCAAGCCTTCGAGTGCTTGCATGCCCCGCAGGTGCGCCAGTCCGGTGTCGGTCACGCGTGTCTGCTGGAGCTTGAGCACTTCGAGTTGGCGCAGGTCGCGAATCGAGACCAGCGCCTCGTCTGTAATGTTGGTGCGAGACAGGTCGAGCCAGCGCAGATCATGCATTTCGTATAGCGTTTCGAGCCCTTCGTTGCCGCCGTACCACGTGACGATGGTGAGTTGGCGGCCTTGATCGTCCTCCACGTCTTCGACGACGGCGCCAGCGGCATGCAGGCGTTCCAGGATCGCGCTTTCCTCACCGGCCTGTCCGGGCAGCAACCGGCCAAGCGAGATCGTGGGAGGACGTTGCGCACGACTGGCGCCGCGCGTGGGGAGTTCGCGCGGCGCTTGGGCGAGCGCCTCTGAGCATGACAGTAAGAGCAAAATTGCCGCGAAGGCCATCGGTTGGATCAACGGCTTCATGGTTTCTCCCAGGCCATGTAATCCGACAATGTCCGCTGCGGCCGTCGTTCGCGGCCAAATAGTCCACGTCTGCGCGGTTCGACCGTAACCGCTGTGGCTGGCCGTACGCGCGGATCGGGTTTCATGGAGGGTTGTCCTACTGGATGGTCTTGGCCGATGGGCAGCGGTTGGGCGTTCGTGCGGTCGCCACCTGGCAATAGCCGCAGAGCTCCGCTTTTGAACCGTCCCCAGGTCGAGTCCTGGGGAGCGTCGCCACGCATACCGGGGGGGGCCGCTCCCAGCGCCAGTGTGGCCAACACGATTACGATACAATGGCGCAATTGCATGGCTCGCAAAGTGTTTTAGTTCGGTGAGGGGGCCTGGTGGCCACTCTCGCCCAACAGCGGGCGCGGGAGTCTCGCAGAATCAAGCGGCACGGTCCAGAGCAGCTTGGAGTGTCCGCTAGCATCCGCGATGTTCTCCCGGCTTTTCACGCCGACGGGTGGCAACTTGCGAAATTTCTGCTAGCCCGCGTGTACGCGCGTTTACTACAATTCAGGATTCGCCCGACAAACGGAATTGTTGCCCACGGAACACCCTGTCTCGCCTATGGCCGCCTCGGACATCGTCATCAAGGGAGCTCGCGAGCATAATTTGCGAGACGTCGAGCTCTCGCTGCCTCGCAATCAATTGATTTGCCTGACCGGCGTTAGTGGTTCGGGCAAGAGCTCGCTAGCCTTTGACACGCTCTATGCCGAGGGCCAGCGGCGCTATGTCGAGAGCTTATCCAGCTTTGCTCGGCAGTTTTTGGGACAAATGCCCAAGCCGGACGTCGATTATATTGGCGGGCTGAGTCCGTCGATTTCGATCTCGCAAAAGTCCTCGGGCCAGAATCCGCGTTCCACGGTAGGCACAATCACCGAGATCTACGACTATCTACGCGTGCTGTTCGCCCGCACTGGGCAAGGGCATTGCCCCAACTGTCAACGTCGGATCACGGCTCAAACCCGTGAACAAATCATTGAGCAGATGGGCCGGCTGCCAGAAGGCGCCAAGTTTCTCGTGCTCGCTCCGCTCATCAAAGCCCAAAAGGGCGAGTATCGCGATTTGTTCGTAGACCTCTCCAAGCAGGGGTTCGCTCGGGCTCGAGTTGATGGCCGGGTTGTTTCGCTTTCCGACGACCTGAACCTCGACCGCCAGATGCGGCATGATATTGAAGTCGTTGTCGATCGACTGACGGCCGGGGGACCGCGAGCTCGCCTGGCCGAGGCCGTCGAGCTTGCGCTTAAATTGGGGCAGGGTAACCTGATCATCGCCACCGACGCTGGCGATTCATCCGAGCCAGCCGGTGATAGCAAAGCGGCGCCCGCGGCCACTGCAGGACGCTCTCGCCGCGGCGCCAAACGCAAGCGAGGCGCGGAAGCGGAAGTCGATGGCGAGGAGTCTCGCAATGCGGGTTCCGCGCGACCTGGCGACATGCAGCTTTCCGCGCATTATGCCTGCACGCACTGCGGCCTCAGTTTTGAGCCCCCTAGTCCGCAGCTCTTCAGCTTCAATAGCCCGCAAGGCATGTGCGTCTCTTGCGACGGGCTGGGGGAATTGTACAGCTTCGACCCGCAACTGCTGATTCCCGATTCCAGGTTGTCGTTCAAGCAAGGTTGTTTCGAGCTGATTGGTCCGTGGCGCGATTTGGGACGCTGGAAGCGGCATATCTATCAAGGCGTCGCCGATACGATCGAACGCAAACGCGACCTGGACAAGGGCGCGCTACTCGATACGCCGTGGCAAGACTTGCCGAAGGACTTGCAGGATGTCTGGCTATGGGGCACCGGTGATGAGCACATTACGTTCACTTGGCGCGGAGGTTCATCCGGACACAAGTACGGCGGACATTTCGAAGGCATCATTCCAGAATTGCTGGAAAAATATCGCGGTTCGCAAAGCGGGATGCAGGTTCGTCAGCTTGAGAAATACATGCAGGTGATGCGGTGCTCTGATTGCGATAGCCAGCGGCTGAATCCACAGGCGCGCTCGGTGCGGATCACCACGCGCAGCCCTCGGTTTGCTGATCGGCCGAGCTTGTCGCTACCGGAAGTCTGCCGGTTACCGATCAGCGACGCGACCGAATTCTTCAGCGAGTTGGAACTCGACGCGACGCGAGCGTTGATTGCCACCGAGGCTCTCAAGGAAATTCGCGGTCGCCTGGGATTCTTGAGCAATGTGGGACTCGACTATCTCACGCTCGACCGGACCGCGCCCACGCTCTCGGGCGGAGAATCACAACGGATTCGCCTGGCAGGGCAGATCGGCTGCGGCCTGGTCGGCGTGCTGTATATCCTTGACGAACCGTCGATCGGTTTGCATCCGCGCGACAACGATCGCCTGATCGACACGCTGACCCAACTTCGCGATCTGGGAAATACCGTCGTGGTTGTCGAGCACGACGAGGACACGATGCGGGCGGCCGACCATATCATCGACTTCGGTCCTGGTCCGGGCATCCGTGGCGGCGAGGTCGTGGCCACTGGCTCCGCGGAGAAGATCGCCAAGGCCTCGCGCAGCCTGACCGGCAAGTTTCTCGCTGGCAAAGAGCAGATCGAAGTTCCCAAGACAACTCGTCCGTTGACGGGCAATTGGCTCAAGGTGCTGGGCGCTGAGCATAACAATCTTAAGAACGTCGATGTCGAAATTCCGCTGGGCGCGCTCGTTTGCATCACCGGCGTCAGCGGCAGCGGCAAGAGTTCGTTGGTGGGTGACATCCTGGTCGAAGCGTTGCGTCGCGACTTGAACGGCGGCGAAGGCACGCCCGGCAAACATCAGAAGATCGAAGGCCTTGAGCATCTCGACAAACTGATTGCCATCGATCAATCACCAATCGGACGCACACCGCGTTCCAATCCGGCGACCTATATCAAGCTGTTCGACGAGATTCGCAATCTGTATACGCAGCTTCCCGAGTCGAAGCAGCGTGGCTACAAAGCCGGCCGATTCAGCTTCAACGTCTCAGGCGGCCGCTGCGAAGCCTGCGAAGGCAACGGATCGAACAAGCTAGAAATGGATTTTCTGGCCGATGTCTGGGTTACCTGTCCGGTTTGCGAAGGACATCGCTTTAATCGCGAGACATTGCAGGTCCGCTTCAAAGGTAAGACGATCGCCGAGGTTCTGGAAATGGACATCCAGCAAGCACTCGAGCATTTTGAAAACATTCCCAAGATTCGGCACAAGCTCCAGACGCTGCACGACGTGGGGCTCGACTATCTGAAGCTCGGACAGCCCTCGCCCACGCTCTCCGGGGGCGAAGCCCAACGTATCAAGCTCGCCCGTGAACTCGTCAAGAAAAGCACGGGCAAAACGCTCTATCTGCTTGACGAACCGACGACCGGTCTGCACTTCGCCGACATAAAGCTGCTGCTGAAGGTGCTGCACGACTTTGTCGACGCCGGTAACACCGTGCTCGTCGTGGAGCACAACCTCGATGTGATCAAGACAGCCGACTGGATCGTTGACCTTGGGCCCGAGGGCGGCGGTGGCGGCGGAAGTATCGTGGCGACGGGGTCTCCCGCGAAAGTAGCCGCCACCCCACTTTCGCACACCGGCCATTCGCTCGCCGCGCATCTTAGCGGTGAAGCGGCCAAGAAGAACGCCGGCCGCGCGGCCGCCAGCCGGCGTCGCCAGCGCACGGTTGCTGAAGCCAAGAGCATTCGCGTGCGTGGTGCGCGCCAGCACAATCTCAAGCACGTTGATGTGGAGATCCCTCGCGACAAAACCACAGTGTGTTGCGGCATGAGCGGCTCGGGCAAAAGCTCGCTCGCCATGGATACGATCTACGCCGAGGGGCAGCGGCGATATGTCGAAAGCCTCAGTTCCTACGCGAGGCAGTTTGTGGGCCAGATGCAAAAGCCTGCACTCGAACACATTGAGGGGCTGTCGCCGGCGATCGCGATCGAGCAGAAACACATGGGGCACACGCCGCGTTCGACCGTCGGCACCGTGACCGAGATCTACGACTATCTGCGGATTTTGATGGCGCGGCTAGGCACGCCGTACTGTCCCACGTGCGATTTGCCGATCGGGACGCAAACCTCGGATGAGATTGTTGACAAGATCCTTGCCGAGCCAGTCGGCACGCGGTTGTATCTGATGGCGCCGCTGCAGGTCGAGGTCGGCGAGAAGTATGAGAATCTTTGGGCCGAAATCCGCTCGCTCGGCTACATCCGGATGCGCGTCGATGGTCAAACGCATTCGGTCGACTCTCCGCCGCAAATCGATCGTCGGCGCAAACATCTGGTCGAAGTCGTCATCGATCGCGTAGGCGTCAAGCCGGAATCCCGCGGGCGGATTGCCGAAACCGTGGAGTCAGCGCTTTCGCTTGGCAAAGGCGTGATGCACGTCGCTTATCCCGAGGATGACGTGCCGGAGGCGAAGTGGCGAACCGAGATTCACAGCCAACATTATGCCTGCGACAAGTGCGGCCGCAGTTTTGAGCGTCTCACGCCGCATAGTTTTTCGTTCAATAGTTCGCTCGGTTGGTGTTCGGCATGCGAAGGCCTTGGCACGCAAACCGGCGCCAGCCCGGCCGCTTTGCTGCGCGATCCTAAGCTCACCTTGGCCGACGGCGCGATCGCTCTCTGGCCCTCGGTTAGTACCACGCTCTTCAAGGCGATGCTCAGCGCGCTGTCGGCTCACACTCGCGTGCCGCTCGATGTCCCATTCGATCAGCTTAACGCCAAGCAGCGCCGTACGGTCTTTCACGGTACGGGTGACGACTGGATCGATGTGTTGCAGCCTAGCGGCCGAAAGAGCGACCGGCCGCTCCTGCGCTTTCAGTTCAAGGGATTGTATCCCGCGCTCGACGAAGCCTCGCGGCTTACGCAGGGGCTGCGCGGCAAGCTCGAACAGTTTATTGGCGAAGTCGAGTGTTCCACCTGCGGTGGTAGCCGGTTGCGCGACGATGCCTCGGCCGTGCGGCTCCGCGATCGCACGATCGAACACTGGTGCCGGATGCCGCTCGGCGAACTGGTCGAGGCCTTTGATGCCTGGAAGCTTGACTCCCGGGAGCGCAAGATCGCTGGCGAGCTGGTACGTGAGGTGCGCAATCGACTACGGTTCCTGGTCGATGTGGGGCTCGAATATCTTACGCTGGGGCGACCCGCGCCGACGCTCTCGGGAGGAGAGGCCCAGCGAATTCGACTTGCCAGCCAAGTTGGCAGCGGCCTCTGCGGCGTGCTCTACGTGCTGGACGAACCGACGATTGGCTTGCATCCGCGTGATAATCGCCGCCTGCTCGGGGCGTTGGAAAAACTTCGCGACCTGGGCAACACGCTACTCATTGTTGAGCACGATAAAGAAGTTGTAGAGGCTGCCGACCAATTGCTTGATTTTGGCCCCGCTGCCGGCGATGGCGGTGGTGAGATCGTCGCTCGGGGCACACCGGCACAAGTAGCGAAGATGCCTGGCTCAGTCACGGGACCTTATCTTTCCGGCAAGAAGGCGATCTCGGTACCCACGAATCGCCGCATGCCCTCTCTGTTGTCAAACCAAGATCCAAGCGCCGAGATTGCCGTGCCCCCGAAGCGAAGGAGCAAGAAAGCGGCCGCGGCACAGGCCGCCAATGCGCTTGGCCGGTTCATCCAGTGGCCCGACGCTCCTGGTGGCTGGCTCGAAATCGTCGGCGCGCGACATAATAATCTTCGCAACGTCTCGGTGCGTATTCCGCTTGGCTGTTTCACGGCGGTTACGGGGGTCAGCGGCAGCGGCAAAAGCTCGCTGGTCGAGGACGTGCTTTACACGTCGCTGGCTAAAACGTTGCATCGCGCCAGCACCAGTCCAGGACAGCACGATACGATTCGAGGCCTGGAGCAGATCAATAAAGTGATTCGCGTTGATCAGCAACCGCTGGGGCAGACGCCCACCTCGAACCCTGCCACCTACACGGGCGTATTCGATCTCATCCGGACACTCTACGCACAGCTTCCCGAAGCTCGGGTTCGTGGGTATACGCCCCGTCGGTTCAGCTTCAATGTGCCCGGCGGACGTTGCGAAGCCTGTGAGGGGAACGGTCAGATATGTATCGAGATGCACTTCCTGCCCGACGTGTGGGTCGAGTGTGAGACGTGCCGCGGACGCCGTTACGATTCCGAGACGCTTGCCGTGACGTACCACGGACAATCGATCGCCGATGTGCTCGATATGTCCTGCGGCAAGGCGTTGAAGCTATTTGAGAACATTCCCAAGATTCGCCGCATTCTGCAAACGTTGTGCGACGTGGGTCTCGACTACCTTACCCTTGGCCAGGCCGCTCCCACACTTTCGGGAGGTGAGGCCCAGCGTGTGAAGTTGGCCGCCGAGCTAGCACGTCCGGATACCGGGCGCACGCTCTATCTGCTCGACGAACCCACCACGGGTCTGCACTTCGACGACATTGCCAAGCTGCTCGACGTGCTCAACCGGCTGGTTGATTTGGGGAACAGCGTTGTCGTGATTGAACATAATCTTGACGTAGTCAAGACGGCCGACTGGCTTATTGAAATGGGCCCCGAAGCCGGTGATGGCGGCGGCTTTCTTGTCGCCTGTGGTACGCCCGAAGATATTGTTGCCCATGCGGCGCAATGCCAAACGGGTGCCGCGGGAACATTGCGTTCTCATACCGGTGAGGCGCTGGCAGAAACGCTGGCGTCGAGCCCTCGGGTTAAACGAGCCGTTTACAATTTTGCCGCTCAGGAGGAAGAACGCGAAGGAGATGTCGAGATCTCCGAAGTAGGAAAAGACCAGCGCATGCCCTGGGAGACCGACGGCCGGTGTTGGCACACACGCGATCGCGTGGGCCGCAACGGCGAGCCGTGTCAGTGGGACGGTCGTATCCTTGAAAAGATCGTCGACCGCATTGAAGCGTCCAATAAGTTTAGTCCGGTGAACTGGGGGGCTCGAACCGTCGTAGAGATTGCCTCGACCACGAAAAGTGAAGGCTGGTTTTTTCACGCGATTACGGGCGAGCAATGGCTATTGAAGCTCAAGTTTCGTGTCGCGAAGAACACCTTCAAACGCGAGGCGGTCGTCGGTGAGCTCAAGCTCAAGCCGCTCAACGAAATGCACCACCTGCCCGTCTATGGCAACGAGCCGCGAGTACGTTGCAAGAACGTGCGAGGGCCATTTCAAGAGATCCAGATTCAGGTGTATTCGCTCGACGAAATCGATCATCCTGCGTTCTGGACATTTATTGACGACGCGATCGCCGGTTTCGACAAATTCACCACACGTGTCCGTCAGAACCCTGAGAATGTAATGCCCTGGAAGGTGTTGGGTCAGAAATGGCACTTCGCGCGCAAGGGCTTCCCGCCTGGCAAGCCGCCACGATGGGATGTCGACGTTCTTGAAGAGCTGTGCGAGATGCTAAAGGAAGCCTCGCCGGACGGCCAATTTCTGTGGAACAACCAACAGTTAGTCCATCTGATGCCTAAAGGGGCGAGCGAACCTTGGGCCACGGTCCATACCAAGCGAGTCGCTTCGATCGATCTTACGCTGAGTGGTCCGAAGGGGCACTTCGCTCTGGGGCGGGTAAAGGACTTGGGCCTTGAGCCGGAATTTCAGGCCGGGTCCGAACGCGACGTCATTCGACTCCACTTTTGCACGCACGACGATCTCGATCACGGCGACTTACGAAAATTTCTGGCCGAGCACCTGGCCACCGTAACTCAGCACAGCAGCCGAGCGGGAGCCTTTGTATGAGCGCGCCGCTATTACCCACCCGTTTTCTGTTTCGCTTTGCCGCGCCGTGCCTGTACGATCCCATGCTGGGGACGACGGTGCCGACGGAGTTGGAACCCGCTTACCGCTTGCCTGTGCTAGGCGAGCTCGACGGCGAGCGCGCGTTTGCCGACCTGCGAGCCGCCTGGAACGAGTCTGGCCTGGGCTTCAGTGTTCGCGTTGAAGGTAAGAAGCATCCCAACTGGTGTCGTGAAACCAAGCTCGAAGATAGCGATTCTTTGCAGGTATGGATCGGTACCCGAGATACGCACAACGTCCACCGTGCGACGCGATTCTGCCACCGGTTTGTGTTCTTGCCAGGGGGAGCGGGCCGCAATTTTGAGCAGCCCGTGGCCGACCAATTGCTCGTCGATCGTGCTCGTGAGAATGCCAACCCCGTGAGGCCCGGACAGCTCAAGGTAGCACTCGGTCGTGCTACCGGCGGCTACCAGATGTCGGTCTTCATTCCCGCGGCAGCGCTCACCGGCTTCAACCCGGCGGATCACTCACGGCTGGGGTTCACCTATCTGCTCTTCGATCGCGAATTGGGACAACAATTTTTTAGCGTTGGTAGCGAATTTCCCTTCGGCGCCGACCCTAGCTTGTGGGGCACGTTGGAGCTTGTGCGCTAACGAACATAACACTACTTCCCTAATTTTTGAATTCGAATGTTTCGCCAGCGGACCTCGCGTGGATCTGCGTCGGCGCCCACGCCATGCACTTGTAGGGCGATGAATCCGGCAGGGGTCATGTCGTCCTTCAAATCGGCAGCAGGCACGCCGTTGATCCAGGTTTTGATCGAGTCTCCCCGGCATTCGATACGGAACGTATTCCACTCGCCCGGCTTGAAGGCATCTCGCGCCGCTTGGTTGTCTTGGAGGTTGTTTAGCCAACCGCGGCGGCCTTCGTCGTAGATTCCGCCACTCCAGGCGCGATCCGAAGGATCGATTTCCACTTGATAACCATGCACGCGACCCGCGGGAATTTTGCGGCCAGCAATGTCCTTGGGTTCGTTGAATGCTTGGCTGCGAATTTGCACGCCCGAGTTCAGTTTCGGGTGAACCTTGAAGTCCAGTTCCAAGAGGAAGTCGTCGTAGTCCTTCGTGGTACAAAGGAACGAGTTGCTTGTGTTCGGAACGCTTGTCCCGACGATCTCGCCCCCTTCCACGCGATACTTCGCGGCGCCACCTTTTTGTTGCCATCCCTCGAGCGACTGTCCATCGAACAGCGGCTTCCACTCCTCGGCCATCGCGGCGGTCGTCACACTGAGCACAGTGGCCAAGACAACACATTCAAAAGTGCGTCGAAGCATAACAGCAAACCTTTCGGTTAAGTTGAGCGAAAACGGTGCGCGGCCGGGGCCATGAGCGTGGCTCCTATCTTGACCAACGCTGACGGCCGAGAAAAGTGGCTTTCCAGGGAAGTTGGCCGACGCCTCCGAAAAAAACTATACTACCCGCATCTCGAATACCTTCTGTTAAAGACCGTATTTTCCGGCGAATTCCTCATGCGCACCTTTGTAACTTTTGTCTTTTGGCTTGTCGTCTCGGGCGTTTTCGCGGTAGCGCAGGAGCGTCCTGTCGCGTTTGTGGGCGCCAAGATCATTCCCATCGAAGGCGATGAGATCGAGCGAGGTATTTTCGTCATTGAGTTGGGTAAGATCGTAGCCCTTGGCCCGGAAGCAGAGATTACGATTCCCGACAATGCCAGGACGATTGACGCCAGTGGCCGAACGATCATGCCTGGGCTGGTCGATACCCACAGCCACATCGGCGGCTCGGGCAGCTTGGGCGGGGCCGACGGCAGCGGGCCTATTCAGCCCGGCGTGCGTATTCTCGATTCGCTCAACGTCCGCGATCCTGGCTTCAAACGCGCCGTTGCTGGCGGGCTCACCACGCTGAACATCATGGCCGGATCGGGCCATTTGATCAGCGGACAGACCGTTTACGTCAAGCCACGGCTGGATCCCATGCCGTCCAAGATCGACGACTTTTTCATCACCGACACGGATGGTCAACCGGTTGGTGGGTTGAAGATGGCCAACGGCACCAACTCGATGCGTGACACGCCGTTTCCCGGCACTCGCGGCAAGAGCGCTTTCCTCGTGCGCGAGCAGTACATCAAGGCCCGCGAGTATCACGACAAGATTGTTCGCGCGGCCGGCGACGCCTCGAAATTGCCCCCCCGCGACTTGAATCTTGAAACGCTGGTCGAAGCCATGCAAGGCAAACGCGTCGTACACCACCACACGCACCGGCACGATGACATCATGACCGTGCTTCGGTTGGCCAAGGAGTTTCAGTTTCGCGTGGTGCTGCATCATGTGAGCGATGGTTGGAAAGTGGCCAACGAGATTGCCGCCGCGAAGGTTCCCTGCTCGGTGATCGTCATCGATGCTCCTGGTGGTAAGCTCGAAGCCCGCGATGCTCGGTTCGAAACGGGCGGCATCCTCGAACAGCATGGCGTGCCCACCGCGTTTCATACGGACGATTGGATTACCGATTCGCGGTTGTTCCGCCGCAGTGCCGCGTTGGCCGTTCGGGCCGGCATGTCGCGGGCCGGAGCGCTCAAGGCGCTCACGCTGGCGGGCGCGGAGATGCTGGGTCTCGAAGACCGCATCGGTTCGCTCAAGGTTGGCAAGGACGCCGACTTTGCGATTCTCGAAGGAGACCCGCTCAGCGTGTATTGTAAGACGCTCGAAACTTGGGTCGACGGCGTCAAAGTCTTCGACCGCAGCGATCCCTCAGACTTGCTGTATGCTGTCGGCGGGTATGGCGCCGGGAATGCTCAAGCCCCGTACATGTGCTGCTTCGATGACGCTCAACTGCTGGGAGGTGGCAAATGATCAGGCGGATTGCAAGGGGATTGTTCGCAGCATTATTCGCGCTCGTCTCGTTCACAAATTTGGCCACAGCACAGATCGCCGTGCGCGGCAAAACGATTCATACCATGGCTGGCGAGCCGATTACCGACGGCATCATTGTTATTCAGGATGGCAAGATCTCGGCCCTCGGCCGCGCCAATCAAATCAGCGTGCCCGAGGGATTCAAGGTTCTCGAAGCCGAGGTGGTTACGCCCGGCCTGATCGACGCCCATAGTACGGTCGGCCTCGCGGGCATCCTCAACACACCGCATGATCAAGATCAGCTCGAAAGTTCCTCGCCGATTCAGCCTGAGCTGCGAGCGATCGACGCCTACAACGTGGCCGATCCGCTGATCGAGTGGATTCGCAGCTTTGGCGTGACCACGATCCACAGCGGCCACGCGCCAGGAGAGTTGATTTCCGGGCAAACGCTGATTGCCAAGACGCGCGGCGAGACTGTCGACAGCGCGGTTATCGTGCCGTCGAAAGCCATCGCAGCCACGCTCACGACCGCCGCACACAAGCAAGGCGGCAAGTCTCCTGGTACGCGCGGCAAGTCGGTCGCCATGCTTCGGGCCGAGCTGATCAAGGCTCGGGAGTTTCTCGACAAGCAGCATCGCGCCGCCCAGGCTGTGGAAGATAAGGAGAAAAAGACCGACGCGGAGAGCGTTGACGGCAACACGACGGACGACTCACAAAAATCTACGGACGAAGCCAAGAAGCCGGAGCCGCCGCCGCGCGATCTGCGTCTCGAAGCGCTCGCCGAAGTGTTACAACGCGAGCGGCCGCTGATGATCACGGCCGATCGCGCCCAGGACATTATGAGCGCTTTGCGGTTGGCCAAGGAATTCGATTTCACCCTTTGGCTCGATAGCGGCTCTGAATCCTACCTGCTCATCGACGAGATCAAGGCCGCTGGCATCCCCGTGATCAGCCACGCGCCGATGCAACGAGCCTTTGGCGAACGTGAAAACCAGAGCATGGAAACCACGGCGAAGTTGGTGAAAGCCGGCATTCCGGTCGCGCTGCAAGCCGGTTACGAATCGTACGTGCCCAAGACTCGGCTGGTGCTCTTCGAGGCGGCCATCGCCGCCGCCAATGGCCTCACGTTTGAGGAAGCCCTGCGGACGATCACGATCGACGCCGCCCGGCTACTGGGCATCGAGGATCGCGTCGGCTCGTTGGAAATCGGCAAAGACGGCGACCTGGCCCTCTACGACGGAGATCCTTTCGAGTACACCACGCACTGTGTCGGCGCCGTGATCGAAGGCCAGGTGGTCAGCGATATCCAACGATAATCCGCTACGGCAGTTCGCGGATTCGCAGATTGCGAAACTCAACCGGCGAGCCTTCCGACTCCAGGCATAAGAAGCCGGTGGCCGGCTTGCAATCGGCGCCGCCGGCGACTTCCTCGCCGTTCACCCACAGCCGCACCTCGCCGTTGATGGCGCGAACATAGTAGTGGTTCCACTCGCCGACGCCGCGGCTCAGGTTCTTCCGCGGGAAAGCCCGCTTGCCGTTCGGTGCGACGGGCGGAAACGGTTGCATGTCCGAGGTGCCCACCGGAAAAACGTCGCCGTGCGTGGTAAACCAATCGGGCGCCTTGCCGGTTTGCTTGGTGTACTGCTCGGCATAACCGTGGTCGAGCACCTGCACTTCGATGCCGTGCGGCAGTTGCCCCGGTTTGAGCGGCGTGAGCGATGCCTCGGGGACCCAGACAAAGATGCCCGAGTTGCCTCCGGATTTCAGATGTCGCCACTCGGCCACGAGTTCGAAATTCGTAATCGGCTTCGTCGAGCGAATCACGCCCACCGGCTGCCCCGTGCAGTGGGCTTCGCCGCCGTTCCACGTCCAGGTGTCGGGCGCGCAGTTGACGTTGACAAAGTCCACTTCGCTCAGCTCTCGCCAACCGATTCCCGTACCGTCGATCGTGGCTTGGGGCAGCGATGGTTCCTCGGCATGGGCAGCTCGCGGTAGCGGCAGTCCGAGAGCGAAGAGTGAAGCGACAAAGAATAGTTGGCAGGTATAGGACATGGCGGTCGATTCCTGGTGTTCGTGCGTGGCGGGAGGCCATTCCATGGAACCGCCACGTTAACACGCAAGTCGGCCGCCGGCAAATCGGCAGGCACGCCGATTCCGCCTGCCGCCCTTACCGCTGGGTCTTCGATTTGCCGGCGATTTCCGCGGACATGTCCAGGATGTTCTCGCGCTGGCCGGTCGCCGCCAGAATGTCGTCCGGCACGCTGCCGCTTTCGACTGGGCCGGCGCCCAGAACCTTCCAGCTCTTGAAGTCGCTCCGGGCGAGCACCGCGTCGCCACGTAGCACTGGTTGCCGCGACTTGGCGTCGAAGGCTACGATCCGCAGCTTGGCCGTGCCGTTGGCCCGCGTGCGCGACAGCAGCGAGACCTGCGGAATCGAGATGGGCGACGGCGGCGGCAGCGGAATTTCTGAGATACCGACGTACTTCTCCTGGCGATCGGTACCCACGCTGCCACTGGTGACGTGCATGATCACGTCAGCGTCCTCGGGCTTCGCCGCCAACACGCAGCCGTTGGCGAATAGCCGCTCTTGCATCGCTACGAGCACATAGTTCTTGTCGACGCAATCGAGATACTTCTCTTCGAGATGCACCGTTGCGCCGCGGATAGGCGTGAGGTCGACCTTGTCGAGCGCCTGATCGACGGCACTGCTAATCAGTAGCTGTTCGATACCGGTGCGCGCGGTGTCCGATTCCTTGGTGGAGGCGCAGCCTGCTAGCAACAGCACGCCAGCTACCAAACCGGTCGGAACGAGACGCCGCGTGCAATCGATCCATGCAGCCATAAAGTTCAGTGCTCCCATACCGCCATCTGCCAGCATCGTTTCAAAGGTGGAAACAGCATCTGCCGCGAACGTGTATCGGCATTTCCGCCTGGGTGAATTGAGCGGGACACGAGGGATTTGCCGGTGACTCCCCCCCGCACGCGGATTGCCCACGTTCTCGGCCCGTGGGAGCCCGGGCGCGACGGGCGAGGCCGCTGCGATGTCGAATTTTCAAAGAACTTAGTAGTGGTCAGTGGCTAGTGGTCAGTGGCTAGAGGTCAGTGGCTAGAGTTGGAAAATGTTCTCGATTTTCTAGCCACTAGCCACTGCTCACTGACCACTACGTGTTGTGGATGTCCAGGAGCGCGCACACACATCGCTTCGCAGCCACAATTGATCTCTACAGAGGGGTGTCGATCGCATGTATCTTCACTCGTTTGACAGTGGCGTTTGCGGCGCTGCGCAGGTGGTTGGTTCGTTTCGTTCGCGGTAGAGAATGCATCGAACGTACGCTACCCGAATCGCTGGCCCGATTGCAAATCGAAGTTCGCGCCCGCGCGGCGCGTTGTGGATCGGGACGCGATAAGAAGCACTGCCGGCAAGCGGTTGCGGCGCGCAGCGCGCACAAGCAGAGCCTGCACGGCCAAATTCCTCGCAAGGGGGACGTTCCTTGCAGGACGGGCCGTTGGCCCATCCGCAAGCCCGTCGAATATTTCAACGGGCTTGCCGCTAAGCGGCTCGGCGTAGATTTTCCTCTGGCAGCTCGACGTTGGCGAATGCGACGGCAGCGCGGGGTTCGATGAGCACGCGTGGCTCGGCTGGAACCGGCGCCTTGCGATTTCGAGTGAACCAGGTGAGCGCGGCCGGCAACATCACCAGCGACGTAAACAGGCAGCAGGTGACCCCCAGCGTGAGCACGCGTCCCAGGCTTTGCAGACCCTGGTGGGTTGCAATCATCAGCGAGCCGTATCCCACGAGCGTGGTGAGGGCATCGACGAGTACCGCGACCGCGGTGCCCGCCGACATGCGGTAGGGCCCCTCGGTTTCGCGAAACTCGTGCAGGATGTGTACGCCGTAATCGACTCCCAATCCCATGATGAGGGGCAGCGCAATCAGGTTCGCCGGATTGAGCGGGATGTCGAGCCATCCCAGGAGCCCGAACATTTGCAGGATGCCGATTCCCAGCGGAACCGCTGCCAGGGCGGCCATGCGCAGACTCTTGAAGTCGAGGACCAACACGCCCAGGATCACCAGCAACGCATAGATCGCCGCTTCCTGATAGCTGCGTTTCATTTCCAACGAGGCTTCGTGCGCTTGCAAGGGATTGCCCGTGGCATGCGGATCGACGCCGCGCACATCGTGAACGAACCGCCGCAGGGCCATCGTATCCCAGATATCGCCGCGGCCATAGATTTTGAGCAGGTGCTTGCCGTGTTGCCCGACAAAGCGATGCACGAGGCTGGTCGGCAGGTCCGTGAGGGCCGGCGGCGCCGGGTTGGCAATGCTTTTGAGAATATGCAGTCGGCTTAGCAGATCGCCAGCCATTTCCTGCTGGAATCGCGTAAGCAGCGAGTAGCAGTCGGCCGTCGGCAGACGACGGAGCAAGTCGCGAACAATCTCGAGTTGTCGCACGCTGCGCTCGTCCTCGCGGCCTACCAGCAAGGCGTTCTGCATCTGGCCGAGGACTTGCCCCAGCATTTCAGGAGTATCGACCGTGATGAGTGGCGGCCGCTCGGGTAACGAGGTCAGACGCTGTCCGATCTGTTCGATGAGCTGCTGTTTACCGGGTTCGCTGACGGGGAGCAGCGAGACGATTTCCTCGGTGCGTTCGACCGAGGGCAGTTCGAGAAACCTGGCTTTTAGATCGAGCAACTCCTCGCGGCTGTCGGCCATCGATAACGCGTACCAAACGCTTTGGTTGCATTCGGAGAGGAGTTTGCGTTCGAGCTCGACGCTTTCGAGCCCCTCGGCCTGCATGTTCAGCAGGTTGTTGTCGTACCACAGATGACTCAGGCCGAAGCCAAGAAAGACTGTGCCCGCAATGCTGAGCGACAAGGTCAGGCGAGGCAATCGATGCAGGGGGGCGACCCAGCGATGCACGCCCAAAGGCTTGGGCATGCGCGTGCCCCAGTCGCTGCGGTCGACCAATCCGATGCATGCGGGCAGCATGACGAGCATGGCGATCGCACAGAGGAGGATTCCGCCGCCGGCGATGATGCCGAGTTCGGCAACACCCTTGAAGCTGGTCAGGCCCGCGGCGAAGAAGGCGATCGCCGTGGTGATTGCCCCGGTAGCGATGGCCGGACCGCTGATACGGGACGACTCGAGCAGGGCGGTGTGGCAGTCCTGATTTTCGCCGCGCCGCTGGAGGTACAAAGCGACGTAGTACACGCCGTAATCGATACCGATGCCGATCAGCGTCACCGTGAAAGTGACGCTGAGAATATTGAGGTGTCCGACCGCCAGCGTCGCGTATCCGAAGGCCAGCGCCATTCCGACGATCAGGATCAAGTTGGCCAGCATCGCATGCCGCGCTCCGCCGAAGCCAGCGACGAAGAGCAGCCCCACCAGGACCATCGAGATCATGCTGGCCCAGAACATCGAGGTTTGACTCGAAAGCATCTCGTCGTTTTCCATCACCGGCAGGCCGGTGAGGCCGATTTTCACGTGCGGATGGCGCGTCTGGACTTGCGCAATGAGATCTCGCAGGGCGGTCGTGGCCTCGGTGCAGTGATCAAAACGGTCTTCGCCGCGCGCGAGCCGCAGAAGCACAAACCCAAGTTGTCCCTGCTTGGTCAGCAGATACTCGCTGTTGAGCTCGCTAAGAATCGCGAACGACGAGGGCATTTCCGGCCACGGAGACTGATAGCGGCGCGGCTGGCCGAGCGCCGCGCCGAGGCTATCCGCCAGGCGGGCGATTTTTTCGCGGGCTTGCTGTTTGCGCGCCGTATCGTTGCCCGCGGCTTCAAGCTGATGGAGCAAACCACCGGCCAAGTGGCTTACGTTCAGCGGAGTCCAGTTTCCGGCCAGAATGGGCTGCAGTTCGTCTAGAAAGCCGGTGAGCCCGTGCAGTTCTTCAGGCCCCAGATAGTGCAGCCCTTTGGAGCGGATCTTTCCCAGATCCACCTCGTGCAGCACGGCGTGAAATAGGCGGTCGTCGCGCGCGAGGAGGCTTGAGATTTCTTCGAGCACGGGGACGACTTGCTCTCGGCCGGCGCCCTCGACGACCACGACAGCGTCGTCTTCTTCGCCGAACTCCTCGATGTAGGCCGTCCACAACTGGTTGTAGTTGCTGTTCGGATCGAGCAGATCCATGCGGCTAGTCTGATAGCCGAGTCGCGTGGCCGTGAGATAGCCCGCGACCGCCGCCAAGCCGAGCATGATGGCGATGGTGGTAATTGGGAAGGCGAGGATTAGCCGTGTCCCCAGCACGAACGGACGCGCCAAAAACAGCTCGTCGCTCGAGGATCCATCCTTGGACACCAGAGTCGCCTCCCAGGAAAATCAATCGCAAAGTCGATGCGCACTTGCGAGCAGACCTCCATGCCGCTCGCGCGCCAAATTTGTGGGAGCGGATTCTACTGGCCTGTCGTCAGGGGGTAAAGATGAGTTGAGTCCGCAAGCTATCTTCGCAAGTGACTTTCTTGTAACCTTTTGCGACGGAGCTTGCGGGCCGCGGAGGTAGGAGGAAGCGGGTTTTTGCGGGCGTTCGGCACTCGTCCGCCACTATTCGGGCAGCGGTTTCCCCTTGGTCTCCGGGCAGAACCAGATCAGCACCATGCCGGCCAGATAGACCAGGCTCATGATGCCGCCCATGCGGGCGTAGTCTTCGTCGAAGAATTTGAGAAGCTGGCCTGCTTGCAATGCGCCGACGGCCGCTAGCACGCGTCCGAAGTTGAAAGCGAAGCCTTGTCCCGTTGCTCGAATGCGGGTGGGAAACAGTTCCGGCAAATAGAGCGGGAGCCAGCCATAGAAGCTGGCGGTCACGCAGCCGGCGAGCCCGGCGACGAGCACGAACTGCCAGTCGAACGCGCGTTCTCCGCCAAAGAAGTAATGATTGGGATCGAAGCTCTCGAACCAAGCGGCCGTGGTCGCAAAATGTAAAGGCGAGCGGAACAAGTAAGCGCACACCAGGAGCGAGGCCAAGCAAAGCACGAAGTAGGATCGCCGGCGGCTAAACCACTCGGCAAACAGGGCGGCGGCCATCGTGCCCACGATCGCTCCGATTGCGAGGCTGATTTGCGTCGTACTCGAGGCCGTGGCCGCACGCTCGGTGCCACTGGCCAGCTTGTTGGCCCACGGGGTTACCCATTGTATCGATGCCCAGGTGCCGATCAGGGCCATGCCGGCCAGGCAGGTGCCGAGCACGGTCTTCTTGGCGACGCCGGGTGCGAAGATATCGGCCACCCGGGCCTTCGGGGCATGGGCCGCGGCGTGTTCCCAGAGTTTCGACTCGGGAACGAACATCCGTACAAACACCGTGAGCAGGGCGGGCGTGGCGCCAATGAACATCAGCAATCGCCAACCGCTCTGGTCGGCGCCGATCAGTTTGGTGACCCAAGCTTCGGACATCCCCGTCGAACGCAGGAATTCCTCTGTTCCGGCGATGAATTGCGAGAGGCCCAGCCCGATGATCGCGATCAGCAGGAAGCCGACATTCGAGGCGGCGCCGATGAGCCCCGCCAGTATCGGACGATTCTTGGCGGGCCAGACTTCCATCACCAGGGCCACGCCGAGCGACCACTCGCCGCCCATGCCGAGCGCGGCCAGAAAGCGTAGCACGGCGAGTTGAAACGGCGTCTCGGCGAAGCCGCAGAGGCCGGAAAAGATCGCATAGCAGAGCACGCTCCAGACCATCGCCCGCACGCGGCCGATGCGATCTCCGAGCCAGCCGAAGAGGATGCCGCCGACGGCCGCGCCGACCAGAAAGCCGGCGGTGATCCACCCCATCCAGGTTCCGATGGCCGTATCGGCGTGGGCGCCCATCAGCTCGCGGAGGGCCGGTCGGGCGACGAGCGGAAATAGTCCCATCTCCAAGCCATCGAACATCCAGCCGAGAAACGCGGCCACGAGCGTCATGATTTGTGCGCCGCGCGTGGTCTTGAATTCTGGCGAATCGTGAAGCGTTTGGCCGTCGGTCATGGTTGGGGCGTCTCTTCTAACGGGAACGGAGGGCGAAGGGAGTTTACAGACGCGCCGCGGAGCGGCCCGCGGTATCGGGCGCATCGAACAAACGCGAGATCAATTCGTCGGGCGGCGGCGAGGTGGCGAGGCTTACGGCGACGGACAACACGCCGGAGACGGCGAGGCCCCAGATAATTGGATCGAGCCCTAGCAGTTGATAGGGTTCGAACATGGGCTTTTGCTCGACGAGCCGTCCCGCGGAGAACAGGATGAGCGCCATCGCCGCGCCGCCGAGCATGCCGGCCAGCGAGCCGGCTGCCGTCGCGCGCCGCCAATAGGCGAGCATCAGCGCCGGTGCGACGAACGTCGATGCCGTGGCGCTGGCGCTGAAGACGACTAGCTTTTGCAAAAACGCCACGGGATTGATATTTGCCGCCACGCCAATCACGCCCAACAACACCATCACGAGGTAGGTGACCCAGCGAATCTCGTGCGACGGGGCATCGGGCCGCAGAAAGCGCTGGTAGATATCGCGCACCACGCCCGAAGCGATCACCACCAGGAACGTGCTGACCGTGGCCATCACGGCGCCAAAGGGCGCCGCCAGGATCAGGCCGCTCACGAGCGATCCGCCGGGAACGTCGGGCGCGGCCCAGATTGCCAGCCGGGGGATGATCTCGTCGGGAGCGAAGCCGCCGGGCATCAGTGCGCGGCCGCAAATGCAGATCACGATCAGAGGCAGATAGATCAGGCCGTTATAGAAGGACAACAACACGATCGAGCGGCGAATCGTGGCGGTGTCCTTGCAGGCCATGAGCCGGACCATGCCGGCCGGCGTTCCGACGCCGCCGATCGGCCAGATGAAGAAAAACGAGATGGCCGCCCCCAGCGGCAAAAACGCGAACTCGGTTGGAGAAAAACCTGGCCCAAAGGCGTACGCGTCTCCTGTCGCGGCAACGGCTTGGAGCGTGGGTTGATCCATGCCCTGGCGACTGGCAAAAGGCACGATCAGCACAAACAGGAGCACCACGCCCACCAGCATCAACACGCTCTGGAACATATCGGTCCAGACCGAAGCCAGGAAACCGCCGATCAGCGTGTAGCCGACAACCGTCAGCGCGAAGACGCCCAGGCCGATGAGGTATCTCATGTCGTATGCGCCCGTGGCCGCTTCGCCGGCCGCGGTTTCGATCAGCGCCATGGTGTCCGTGCCCGGCCAGGTGAGCTTCATCACCAGGGCGCCGGCCTTGAACTGGGCGATCATCAGAAACGTGAGAAAGCCCAGGATTGCCAGCGACGCGACGAACCCCACGCGCTGATCGCCGTATCGGGCATCGAACAAGTCGGGCACGGTGATCGCTCCCGTGCGGCGCGAGAGCTGGGCGAATCGCTTTCCTAGCACGGCGAAGCCCGTAATGGGCACGACCATGTAGCTGCCGATCCACAGGGCGACGATCCAGCCGTGCGTATAAACGAGCGCGGGAAAGCCCATGAAGGTTCCGCCGCTTTGGACGGTGGCGGTGAGCGCGAGGGCCCAGGCTCCCAGGCCGCGGTTGCCTAGAAAGTATCCCTGCATGAAACCGCCGCTTTCGACGGCCTTTTGAGCTTGAGTGCCGAGCCAGACGGAAAACGCCATCATCACCAACAGCATGGCGAGCGGTCCGTAGCCGACGGCGAGTTGGGCGGAAGTCTCAGGCATGCCGCACCTCGTGCTCGTCCGATGCCGGCGGCTCTTCCGAATCGACGGCTTCTCCCAGCGGCTCATCTCCCATCAGGGCATAGGCGAATGGTAGGGAGAGCAGAATGCAGATTGCCCAGGGGGCAACAATGCCCCAGAACACCCAATCGGGAAACCAGAGCACAAAGGAAAGCGAGTCGGCCGAACGTTCGTAGCCGTACAAATAGCAGTACGACACGGAGTAGACGCAGCAGATAAACCACAGGACCAACGCGAGCGCCGCCTCATAGCGAGCGCGACGAACGAGCGTGTCTTCGGGAGGGTGAGTCACCAGGCGACTCCAGCGAGGCGAGTACAGCGACCAAAGCACCTCGCAGGATACTGCAATGCCCCGGCCCGTGCCAGCACCCGCGCGGGAACAAACCGCGACATTACCGTCCGCTGCTTGCGCTGGCCGACGGCGTTGGGAGCGTTCCGCCGCCTGGAAGCAGGCAAGTTCAGGCGGTCAGCGTCGGATTGTGCCAACCCTGCGTGCCGTCGATCTTGACCGTATGCGTGGGGTGCCGAATGTCGAACTGGCAAGGTTCCTCGACTTCGAGGATCCAGCCCTCGCCGCGAAGCGTTTCGATGAGCGCGCCTTCGATCGTTCGGCTGTGCGTTCCGATGACCAGGTAACGAACCTGGCGTTTGAGGCGTTCGAGATTGTGGCGAACGAGCTCGAATTCGGTGCCTTGAATGTCGATGTGCAAAACGTCGACCAGCGGCACGCCCTCCAGGATCTGGGCCAGCGAATAGCAGGGCACGCCGTGGAACCGTCGAAACGTTATCCCGCGATGGTCGCGATAGGACTGCGGATCGTCCACGATGGCTTGGGCTTCTTGTTCGCTAGCGCAGAAGATCGGGCGCATTGCCCAGTCGTTGGCGGCGTCCTCGGGAATCGGAAACACGGTGTAGCCCGGTTCCAGGCCGATCGCTCCGCGATAGATGCGCGCGTGCTGGGTGAGATGGTTTTCGGATAGGTGGCGATCGAGGTATTCGCAATGGGTCGTGTCGGCCTCGCAGCCGATCGCTAGCGTTTGCTGGATGCCCCGCATGCGCGCCGCGCGGCTGAGATTGACCATCCACGGTCCCCAACCGGCGCCCAGCTCGACGACGACAAACTCATCGCCAGCCAATTCGACCCCGCGCAAGCAGGCGATCCATTCCGAAAGGCTACAGTGAAAGTTGCCGTTCACGGGGAGCGACTCGATGTGTCCCGGCTGTTCGCGAACATCCGCCAGATATGTGACGCACGTCATGACGCCGAGGAAGTTCGTGATGTATCCCGGCCGCGCGGGCAGATGGGTCTGCTGGTAGCGTTCGAGCAGCGGGCGCCAGTCGAGCGTGGTGCGTGGCTCGACGAATTCGGGTTGCGAGTTCTCCGGTTTGCGGACGGGCTGTTCCCGATCCTTCAAGCGACTTTGGTATTCGGGGCCGTCCATCAATGCGCGCAAGAGAGACCACACGTCGACGTGGTTCTGGAGATGCAATTCGATCACCGCGGGCGATTCGGGCTCACGCGAAAAAAGCAGTTGATAGGCCACGATCACGTCGTCAGCGTTGAGGCTCGGCTCGGTTTTGCCCGCGTCTCGACGAAATATCGACCCCAGTACACGGTGTGGCATTTGAAGAACTCCGTTTTTCAACACGATCCCGTGGTACTGGCATGACGACCAGCCATGAGGTGGTTGACCTCGCCGGGCGCGAAGGCCCTCGAGGTTGATGCCAGGCTCGATCTGGCGACAGAGCGCGCGGGCTCAGTACTGGGTAGGCTAGAGGAAATGCGGGGGTGTGTAAACACGAGCCGAGGCCCTTCGTTCGCGGGCCGTTCATAACATTGGCCGCGGTTGCGCAACCCGGTGTCCGTGGCTGGTGGCGACGAAGATTATCGCAGGTCCAAGCCCAGCCTACTTCGCGTGTTGTTGGTAAAACTCGAGCATCAGGTCGCGGAGCGCTTCAACTCCAGCCCGGGGCATGGCGTTATAGATGCTGGCGCGGATACCACCGACGCTGCGATGGCCCTTCAGGTCGATCATGTTTCGTTGCTTGGCCAGCTTGAGGAGCTCGGCTTCGAGTTCTTCCGAAGGGAGTCGCCAAGTGACGTTCATCTGCGAGCGGCTATCCGGCCGGGCGTGCCCTCGATAGAAATCGCCGTGAGTATCCAGAACGTCGTACAGGAGCTTTGCTTTCTCCTGATTCAGGCGTTCCATCGCCTCTAGGCCGCCGATATCTTTTTGCAGCCATTTGCAGATCAGCAGCAAGACATAGATGCCAAACACGGGCGGCGTGTTGTACAGCGAGTCGTTCTCGGCCTGGAGTTTGTAATCGAGCATCGGCGGCAGATTCTTGGGCACGCGTTCCAGCAGGTCGTCGCGAATGATGACCACCGTGACGCCAGCGATGCCGGCGTTCTTTTGCGCACAGGCATAGATCACGCCATACCGGCTGACGTCGACCGGTCGCGAGAGAAAATTCGACGACATATCGCAAATCAGCGGGATCGAGCCCGCCGCGGGCGCCGACTTGAACTCGACGCCCTGGATCGTTTCGTTGTCGGTGTAGTGGGCATAGGCCGCATTCGACGAATATTCGGTGTCTTTGGGCTCGGGGAGATGCGAGTAGTTGTCGGCCTTGCCGTTCCAGGCGATGTGCGCCTTGCCGAGCCGCTGGGCTTCGTCGAACGCCTTCTTTCCCCAAGTGCCGGTGAGAATGTAGTCGGCCGTCTGCTTTTCGCCCAGAAGGTTCATCGGCAGCATCGAGAACTGGAGACTCGAACCGCCTTGCAAGAACAAGGTCGAATAGCCAGCGGGAATGCCGAGCAGTTCTCGCAGCAGAGTCTTGGCTTCTTCGTGCACCGCGGCAAAGGGTTTGCTGCGATGGCTGATCTCGAGGATCGAGGCGCCGGCGCCCGGCAGCTCCAGTACCGCGGATTGGGCTTGTTCCAAGACCGTGACGGGCAAAACGGCCGGTCCGGCTGAAAAATTGTAGACGCGGGCGCACATGGCTCGTTCTCGAACTCTCAAGGGGATGTTAAGGGGTGACGGCCTATCGGGGGTTTACGTCGGAAAAACCGGCCCGGCCGCTGTCGCCGAATATCGCACCTCGGGCCCCGGACGACAACCGCTGTTGGCGGGGCGCCCAGGGCATAAATTTAAGGCGATCGTAGGCACGGCCCCCGGTGCTATACTGCCGGCGCGGCGCGTAGCGGCTGGCGGACAGGTGGCAAGCGAGAGGCCGTGGATTATGAAAATCATCGTTAGCGGAGCATCCGGTTTGGTAGGGCAACGGCTTGTGCCGGCCCTCCACAGTCAAGGACACGAGGTGGTGCGCATGGTTCGTAGCCGCGCGAAATCCGGCCCGCAGGCGGCCTATTGGGATCCCGAGTCAGGGACCATCGATCCGGCTGCCATCCTCGGCTGCGAAGCCGCCATCAATCTGGCGGGTGAGAGTATCGCCGCGGGGCGTTGGAACGAGAAGCGGAAGCAGGCCATTTATCAAAGTCGGGTCGACGCGACGGCAACCCTGGCCCAGACGCTTGCCTCGCTGGAACTTCGCCCCAGGGTGCTGGTCAACGCATCGGCAGTCGGGTACTACGGACCGCGGGGCGCCGAATGGCTGGACGAGTCGGGCAACAGTGGCGGTGGTGATTTCTTGTCGGGGGTTTGCCGGGCGTGGGAAGACGCGACGGAGCCGGCGCTCGCGGCGGGCGTCCGCGTGGTGCTGGCCCGATTCGGTGTTATCCTCAGCGGTCAAGGCGGCGCGCTGGCCAAGATGCTTACGCCTTTTCGATTGGGATTGGGAGGCGTGATCGGTTCGGGCCGGCAATATATGAGCTGGATCGCTATCGATGACGTGGTGGGCGCGATCTTGCACTGCTTGAACCACGCGGAGCTGACGGGCCCGGTGAATGTGGTCGCTCCCCACCCGGTGACGAACGCCGAATTCACGAAGGCCTTGGGACGCGTGTTGGCACGGCCGACGATCTTTCCGATGCCGGCCTTCGTGGCAAAGCTGGCATTCGGCGAAATGGGTGAGGAACTGCTACTTGCCGGCCAGCGCGTGCGGCCAGCGAAGCTCGATCGGTCGGGCTACGGGTTTCAATATCCGGAACTGGAGGCGGCCTTGCGCCACCTGTTGGGCAAAGGCTGATCCCGTGTGATTGCTTCCCACGGATTGCCGCTCGCGGCATGGGGCGAATCGAAGATCTTTCAAATAATGCCCACTGATGGATGATCTTGAAATAGAAAACAATTCGGTGCGGGTTCGACGCGCAAACGACGCGCAGGTTCGCTCCGATGGTAAGTATGTGCTGTACTGGATGATCGCCACGCGGCGCGCGCGGTGGAACTTTGCCTTGGATCGCGCAGTCGCTTGGGCGAAGGCGCTCGAAAAGCCGCTCGTGGTTTTCGAGCCGTTGCGCGTCGGTTACCTCTGGGCGAGCGACAGGCTGCATCGCTTTGTCATCGAGGGGATGCTCGACAATCACGCGGCGTTCGCCAACACGCCGGTCGCTTACTATCCGTATGTCGAGCCCGCGGCCGACGCCGGCCAGGGTTTGCTTGCCGCGCTGGCGGAGCGGGCGTGCCTGGTTGTGACCGACGAATTTCCAGCGTTCTTTCTGCCGCGCATGGTGGCCGCCGCGGCCCGGCGTTTCGAGGCTTGCGTCGAGATGGTGGACGCGAATGGGCTGTTGCCGGTGCATGCGACGGAGCAGGTGTTTACGAGCGCCCATCAGTTTCGCCGCTATTTGCAGAAAACCCTGCCACGGCATTTGGAGTGTGGTCCCCGCCCAAACCCGCTGGGCCGCGTCGCATTGCCGCCGGCGTCGCTGCCGCGCGTGATCAGGGGGAAGTGGCCTGTGGCGAAGCTCGAACGCTTGCTGACGGAAAATGGGTTGGCTGAATTGCCGATCGATCGTGGTGTTGGTCCCGCGGCGTTTCGCGGCGGGCAAGTCGCGGCCGGTAGAATGCTTCGGCGATTTCTTGATCGCAATTTGGAACGGTATCTTGAGGAGCGCAACGCGCCCGATGCCGACGTCGGAAGCGGCTTATCGCCGTATTTGCACTTCGGACACATTTCTACTCACGAGGTATTCCATAAGCTGGCCGAACGCGAAGGCTGGGGGCCGCGCCAGCTCGCCTCCAAGGCGACTGGCAGCCGCGAAGGTTGGTGGGGAATGAGCCCTGCCGCGGAGGCGTTTCTCGATGAGCTCGTGACATGGCGTGAGCTGGGCTTCAACATGTGCGCGCATCAGGACAACTACGACAAGTACGAGTCGCTGCCCGACTGGGCACGCATGACCCTGGAAAAACATGCCCGCGACAAACGCGACCAGCTCTATTCGCTACGTCAGCTCGAACGAGCCGAGACGTATGACGCCTTGTGGAACGCGGCCCAGCGTCAGCTTGTGCGCGAGGGGCGAATGCACACCTACCTCCGGATGCTTTGGGGAAAGCGGATTCTGGAATGGACTCCGTCGCCGCGCGAAGCCCTGGCCGCGATGATCGAGCTCAACAATAAATATGCGGTCGATGGACGCGACCCGAACTCCTATAGCGGAATCTTCTGGTGCCTGGGGCGATACGACCGTGCCTGGGGACCGGAGCGCAAAATCTTCGGCAAGATTCGCTATATGAGTTCCGAGAATACCGCTCGCAAGTTGCCCGTGACGGAGTATCTGGAGCGGTACCGGGCGGAGTAGATGCCGGAAGCGGCCGGGGGGGAGTCTCTCAGCAGGGAATTCAAAACTTGGTCATATCGGCCTAGTTTGATATGATAGACGTACATGTCAGCGTTTTGCTCTCGCGGCCAAGGCCGCGTGCGATTTTGCAGCCCGCTGCGTGCCCGGTCCCGCCTACCTGTGCCCTGCCTAGACCACGGATTTGCGTCATTCTCTCCCCGCGTCCATTCCAAACCGCAACCGCGCGCGATGCCCGATTGACATGCCACGTTCTTGCTCCATAAGCCTGCTGGTCGTCGCTTGCCTGGCAGGGGCGACCTCTGTGCATGGTGATGATGCGGCGGCCGTCGCCCCGGCAACACGCTTCACCAGCGAGCTTACGCCGCTCGTAGAAACACATTGCTCGGCTTGCCACTCGGGAGAGGACCCAACGGGCGGAATGGCGTTCGACGAGCTTCTCAAGCGGCTCGACGTCGCCGCGGATCGAGAAGCGTGGGATAAGATCGCCCGCAAGCTGCACACGGGCGAGATGCCTCCGAAAGATGAAACGCCACTTTCCGACGAAGACCGGGCGAAGCTCACGGGCTGGATCGACGCGGAGCTTGCGAAATACGGATGCGGTGACGGACCGCGCGATCCGGGGCGCGTAACCATCCGCCGGTTGAACCGCAACGAATACAACAATACGATTCGCGATTTATTGGGAGTCGATTTCCGGCCGGCGGATGACTTTCCTTCGGATGACGTGGGTTATGGTTTCGACAACATCGGCGACGTGTTGTCGATGCCGCCGATCCTGCTCGAGAAGTACCTGACGGCGGCCGAGAATATCACGGTCCGGGTGCTGGGAGGCCAGCAGGTGAATTTGATCACGGAGGAAGTCACGGGGGGCCAGCGGCTCGATGACAGTTCTCGGGTCATCACGAACGAATCCGTCGAGGTTCGCACGAAGTTGCGAATGCACGGGCAATCTCAGTACTTGTTTCGCGTTCGCGCCTGGGGTGACCAGGCCGGCGACGAGCCGGTGCGAATGGCGGTGTATCTAGACCAGGATCTGGTGCGCGAGTTCGAGGTTCGAGCGACGAGCGACAGACCGGAACTGTATGAAGCCTGGTTCGAGGGGCGCGGCGGCCGGCGGACGGTTTCCATCGTCTTCAAGAACGATTTCTATGATGACAAGGTCGATCCGCCGCTGGATCGTAACTTGTACCTGGGCGACATCGAGGTCACGGGCCCCTACCCCGAGAACGTGAAGCGGATACTGGCGAAAGAGTATACGCCGGAAACGCGGCTGAGCGTGGCCCGCGAGATTCTTCACGAGTTGATGTGGCGAGCCTATCGGCGGCCGGTCGAGGAATCTGAGCTGGCGCGCGTGATGAAGCTGGTCGAGCTCTCCGACCGCGACGGTGGAACCTTCGGCGGCGCGATCGGGCTTGGAATGCAGGCCATTCTTTGTTCGCCGCATTTCTTGTTTCGCGTGGAGCAGGACCCGCGGCCGGGCGAACCCGAGATTCGCACGCTGAACGACTTTGAGATCGCCGCGCGGTTGAGCTACTTCTTGTGGAGCAGCATGCCGGACGAGGAGTTGTTCGCGTTGGCCAAGGCCGGCACGCTTCGCGCCGAGGGCAACCTGGCAAAGCAGGTTCACCGTATGCTCGCCGATGAAAAGGCCGATGCGTTGGTGGAAAACTTTGCGGGGCAGTGGCTCCAGTTGCGAAATCTGAAGATCGCGGCGCCCGATCGTGAGAAGTATCCGAACTTTGACGAACAGTTGCGGCGTTCGATGCAGCGCGAGACGGAGCTGTTCTTTGCCGCGGTGATGCGGGAAGACCGTAGCGTGCTGGAGTTTTTGGATGCCGATTTCACGTTCGTGGATGAACGGCTGGCCGTGCACTACGGCATGCTTGATGTCAAAGGCAAGGAGTTTCGCAAGGTGGCGCTCGACCGCGCGCAACGCGGTGGAGTTCTTACTCAGGCCAGCGTGCTGACGGTTACGTCGAACCCCACGCGCACCTCGCCGGTCAAACGTGGCAAGTGGGTGTTGGAGAACCTGTTCGGCACGCCGCCACCGCCGCCACCGCCGGACGTTCCCGAGCTGAAAGAAGCGGACGTGGAGCTGGTGGGGACGATGCGTGAGCGGATGGCTCAGCACCGCGCCAATCCGGCGTGCGCGGTTTGTCACGTTCGGATGGATCCGCTGGGGCTTGGCCTGGAGAACTTCGACGGAATTGGCGGATGGCGACACATGGACGGCCCGCACGAGATCGACGCCTCGGGCGAGCTTCCTGGTGGTGAGAAGTTTGCCGGCCCCGGCGAGCTCAAGCAGATTTTGTTGGCAAGCAAAGACGAGTTTGTCCGTTGCCTCGCCGAGAAGTTGCTGACTTATGCCCTGGGTCGTGGAATCGAGTATAGTGATCGTTGCACGGTGGACGACGTCGCCCGGGCAGCCGAGGAGCAGGATTACAAGTTTTCGAGTTTGGTGCTCGCGATTGTCGAGAGCGATGCGTTTCAGAAGCGGCGCGCGATAAGGAGTGAACCATGACGAAGAGCTGGCACATTTCGCGGCGGACGGTCCTCAAGGGGTTGGGAACCGCGGTCGCGCTTCCGCTGCTGGATGCGATGGTTCCCGGACCGGTCTGGGCCGGCGACAAGAAAGGCGTGCCGACGCGGATGGTCTTTGTCTACGTTCCCAACGGCAAGCACATGCCGGACTGGACTCCGGCGGCCGTGGGAGAAGACTGGGAGCTTCCGTATATCATGGAGCCGTTGGCGCCGGTAAAGGATCGCCTGCTGGTGTTGTCTCGGCTTGCCCAGCATCACGCTCGCGCCAATGGCGACGGGCCGGGCGATCACGCGCGGGCGCTCGCCGCGTTTTTGACGGGTACTCAGCCGCGCAAGACGCATGGGGCCGATATTCGGGCGGGCGTCTCGGTCGACCAGGTCGCCGCCCGGCGCGTCGGACAGCGCACCAAGTTTCCCTCGCTTGAATTGGGGTGCGATCGCGGCGCACAGGCCGGCAATTGCGACTCGGGATATAGCTGCTCCTACTCGACGAATATTTCGTGGCGCACCGAAAGCACGCCGCAAGCGAAGGAGATCGATCCGCGGCTGGCGTTCGATCGGCTGTTTGCGCAGGGAAAGCCCACCGAGAAGTATCGCGCGAGCGTGCTCGACGTGGTGTTGGAAGACGCACGCGACCTGAAGCAAAAACTTGGCGTCGGCGATCAGCACAAGTTGGAAGAATATCTCACCTCGGTGCGCGAACTGGAGAAGCAGATCGCCACGGCTACGAATCAACCGCCGCAGGAATTGCCTGATTATCCTCAGCCGGAGGGCATTCCTTCAGACTACGAGCAGCACATTCGTCTGATGTACGACATCATGGCGCTCGCGTTGCAAGCGGATTTGACCCGCGTGGGAACGTTCGTCGTGGCCAACGAAGGAAGCAACCGCTCGTACTCGTTCATTGGCGTGCCGGATGGGCATCACGATCTCTCGCATCATGGCGGCGACCAGGCCAAGCAAATGAAGATTCGCGAGATCAATCGCTTTCATGTTACGCAGTTCGCTTACTTCCTGGAAAAGCTCCAGGCGCTTCAAGAAGGCGAACGCTCGCTGCTCGACAACTCGATGGTGCTTTATGGCAGCGGCATCGGCGATGGCAATCGCCACAATCACGACGATCTGCCGATTCTGCTGGCGGGACGCGGTGGCGACACCATTCGGACCAACCGGCATCTGAAGCTCAGGCGAGAAACGCCGCTCAACAACCTCTATCTGTCGATGCTCGATCGCATGGAGTCGTCGGTCAATGAACTCGGCGACGCAACCGGCCGTCTGGAAGGACTGGTGTAGCGCGACGACCGCGGGTCGCGTGGGGAACTGGCGATCGTTATCGGTCTTGCCCGGGGCGTGCGACGTTGGCGGCCCTCGATGATGTACGCCGGCCAACGAGCGATCTTGATTCCGCGTTCGGCAACGGCCTGCTAGCTCTGGGCCGATGTTTGTTTCGACAACCGTTCGTTGACCTCCACCTGGGCGAGCGGTAGGTTGATCTGCCGAACCTTAGGGGGCGAGGGCGCTTATCGCGATCTTGCATGGATCGTCGAGGGTGCGCTTTTGTCGCTTCGCTCTGCGCGGAACTCCAGTCGATTCAAAAGGGAGGAGTGCGATGCTACGCCTGTCAAACCTGCGTGTAAGTGCGGTGCGCGTCGTTTCAGGGGGAATGCTGGCCAGCTTGGTGGGGCTGGGCGTGCACAGCGCCGCTTGGGCTCAAGGAGATGAGGAGGAAGCCCCGGCCAAACCGGCCGTGGTGGCGGCGGTCAAGGCTGCCGAGCCTGTCGCGAAGCTGGAGTCGAAGTTTCCCGACTGGGACAAGGTGATCAAGGGCGCGAAGAAGATCGAAGGCCTGTTTCCGCTCTACTTCAACGAGAAGGATCAGGCCCTGCACATGGAGATTCGTCAGGACCAATACGGACAGGAGCTGATTCTGCCGATCTCGATCGCGCGGGGCGCCGGCTCGATGTTCTTGGGGGGCGACACACTCAACTTTGGCGAGCAGTGGGTGATCAGCTTCCAGCGGAAAGCCGACAAGATTCTCGTGATCCGGCACAATTTGCGGGTCAAGGCGAATGACGGCTCGCCCCAGGCCGATTCGATCAAGGTTTCCTACAGCGATAGCGTGATCGAAGCGTTGCCGATCAAGAGCGAGCAGCACAATGGAGATCGCGTGTTGATCGACCTGGCCGATATGTTCATGACCGACCTGGCGAATATCGGGATTACTCCCGACCGCTCGCGCAGCACGTGGGCGAAGGTGAAAGGATTTCCGGAAAACTTGGAAGTCGAAGTGGCCGCCGTGTTCAACATGCGCTATGGCGGATTGTTCTACTACTTTTATGGAACGGACAGCGTCGTCGACCCGCGCGGCACGCAGGTCGTCATCCACTACGGTTTGTCGAAGTTGGCCGCCGGCGACTACAAGCCGCGCGAAGCGGACGACCGCGTGGGCCACTTTTTGAGCACGGTGAACGACTTCTCGTCAGACATTCACGACACGCCGAAGAAACGCTATGTCACCCGTTGGCAACTCGACAAGAGCAACGAGGAAGCCGAGAAGTCACCCCCCAAGAAGCCGATCGTATTTTGGGTGGAGAAGACCGTTCCGCGCGAGTATCGGCCGTACGTTCGGGCGGGCATATTGGAATGGAACAAGGCGTTCGAGAAGCTGGGCTTCATTGAAGCGATTCAGGTTCGCGATCAGACGGAGTTGGACGACTTCGATCCCGAGGACATTCGCTACAACACGTTTCGTTGGATCACGACGTCGATCGGGTTTGCGATGGGGCCTTCGCGCACCAATCCTAAGACGGGCCAGATCTTGGACGCGGACATCGTCTTCGATGAAGGTATGGTTCGCTATTGGCGGGGAGAGTTCCTGCGGACGCGCGGAATTCCGGAAGCGATCAGCATGCTGGAAGCCGGCCAGCGGCAGGGCTTCTATAAGCTGTTCGCGGCGCGATTGCCGGAGATGGCGGGACATCGCGACGAGATCAACCGCCTGGCCCAGGCTTATCATTCCGCCCGGGGCGAAATCAGCATGCAGCCGGATGGGCCTCGGCAGCATGGCTTTGCCCAGCGCGACGCCTCGGCCGGTTGCGAGTGTTGCATGATGGGACAGGGCATGCAGCGGCAAATCGGCTTGATGGCGGCCATGATGGCGGCTCGCGGCACGATTACTCCTGGTGGAAAGGTGCCCGAGGAGTTTCTCGGCCAGGCGATCAAAGAGGTCGTCATGCACGAAGTGGGCCACACGCTCGGTCTGCGGCATAACTTCAAGTCGAGCAGCTTCATCTCTCTAAAAGACGCCAATAATCCGGAGATCACGCGCAAGCGCGGAATGACGGGTTCGGTCATGGACTATGCCCCGGCGAACTTTGCGCTCAAGGATGAGAAGCAAGGAGACTACTTCTCGGACACGATCGGTCCTTACGACTACTGGGTGATCGAATATGCCTATCAGCCGATCAAAGGCGACGAAAAGGAAGAGCTTGCCAAGATCGCTTCGCGGTCGTCGTCTCCCGAGCTGATCTACGGCACGGACGAAGACTTGTACATGAATCCCGATCCGCGGATCAACGCCTACGATTTGGGAGATCCGCTGGAGTATGCCAGCCAACGCGTGAAGCTGATGAAGGAATCGCTCGATAAGCTTCAAGAGCGCGTGGTCGCCAAGGGCGACGGCTGGCAACGCGCGCGGCAGGCTTTCTCGATGCTCTTGGGCGAGCTTTCGAGCGCGGCGTATCTCAGCAGCCAATACGTGGGCGGGCAGTACACGTCCCGCGCTCACCGCGACGAACCGGACGCCAGGACGCCGCTCGAACCGATTCAGGTCGCCAAGCAGCGTGAAGCCATCAAGCTGCTCAAGGAAGAGATCCTTTCGGATAGCGCCTTCAAATTTTCTCCCGAGTTGCTGAGACGGTTGCCGCCGGAACATTTCCGCGACAATTTTTACTACTTTAGCGGCAGCCGTTACCAGTATCCGTTATATGAGAGCGTGCTCTCGATCCAGCAGATCGTGCTGTCGCGATTTCTCGACGGCGATGTGCTGCGTTCGATTCAGAACGCGGAGCTGCTGGCGGGCGAAGGGGAGGAAGCGCTCAAGCTCCCCGAGGTGTTCGACGCGCTAACCGACTCGATTTGGAGCGAGTTGCCGGCTGCTGAGATCTCGGGCAGCGAAAAGCCCAAGGTGGCGATCAGCACGATTCGACGCAATCTGCAACGCGAACACGTCAAACGCCTGAGCGAAATGGTGCTCGGACCGCGCAATCAGATGATGGATTATTACTATTTCATCTTTTATGATTTTTCGCGGCCGGTTCCGGCGGACGCCCGGGCGCTGGCTCGGCAGCACCTGAAGGCGCTCGATGCTCGGATCGGAACCGCGCTGGACGATGCCAAGTCGGAAACTGACGCCTATAGTCGGGCACATCTCGAACAGTTGCGCGACCAGATCGCCAAGGTATTGTCCGCGCAATTGGATGTAAACGAACTGTGAGTGGCCCAAAGCGGCAAGCTTTAGGCACGCCGTGTGCAGGAAGCGGCGTTGGCGTGCCCGCTATTCGAGTGGTACGTTAACTTGGGGCGCTGGCGAAGGATTTTACCCGGGAGTGCAGCGCCAGAATTACAACCAGACCTTCAACCACAGGAATTGGCGATGGAAAATTCTGGACTCAATCGGCGCGACTTTCAGCGTCTGACGGCGGCGGCCATGGGCGGCTTGCTGGCGGGAGCTGCGTTTGGCAATTCGGCTCAGGCCGATGAGGGCGACGACTCGCCCCAGGACAAGGCGCCCAAGAAGGACAAGAAAAAGAACCCCATCTTAGGCGAGCCGCATATCTGTCGCGGCATCAATATGTGTAAGGGACTCGGTGCTTCGAAGGACAATGCTTGTGCCGGTCAAGGAGCGTGCGCCACGGCCGCGGCTCACCTGTGCCACTACAAGAATGAATGTCGTGGCCAAGGCGGCTGCGGCGCCAAACCGGGCGAAAACGAATGCAAAGGCAAGGGCGAATGCGGGGTTCCGCTTTCCAGCGGCGCTTGGAAAAAAGCCCGCAAGCGCTTCGAAGAGCTGATGAAAGCCGAAGGCAAGGAAGTCGGTCCCGCGCCGCCGAAGAAATCCTGATCCGAAAACCACATGTTTCATCGGCAGATAGAATTCACGGCACGAGTGGACGCGTTCTGCTCGTGCCGTGTTCCTTTTCGACGAAGGTCTTGAGACGATGGCAACGGATCCACGGCTTCTGGCGGCGAATCTCGGGCTGCCCCATCTCGGCTTGGGAGTCGGGTTGAGGTCTGTCCACTTTCCGTACATTCTCGAACACGAGCCGGACGTCGACTGGTTCGAGGTGATTTCTGAAAACTTCATGGATTCGCAGGGCCGTGCGCGCTATGTGCTCGAAGCGATTGCCGAACGCTATCCGGTCGTGATGCACGGCGTTTCATTATCGATCGGCAGCACCGATCCGTTGAACTTCGAGTACCTTGGCAAGCTCCGCCGATTGGCGGACGAAATCAAGCCGCATTGGATTTCCGACCACCTGTGTTGGACCGGCGTTCTGGGGCTCAATGCGCACGATTTGCTGCCGCTGCCGCTCAACGAGGAGACCCTCGAGCACGTGATCGAACGCGTGAACGTCGTGCAGGATTTTCTTGAACGGCCCTTGGTGCTCGAAAACCCAAGTTCGTACGTCACCTTCGCCGGTTCGACGCTCCCGGAGTGGGAGTTTCTGGCCCAATTGGCCGCGGCGACCGATTGCGGCTTGTTGCTCGACGTGAACAACGTCTACGTTTCGAGCGTGAATCATGATTTCGATCCCCGCGAGTACATCGAAAACGTACCGCATCGCCGAGTCGTGCAGTTTCATCTGGCCGGCCACACGGATTGCCGGACGCACATCATCGACACGCACGACGATCACGTCATCGACCCGGTTTGGGAACTGTATCGGCTCGCGCATCAACGGACTGGCGGCGCCTCGACGCTGCTGGAGTGGGACGCGAAAATCCCTGAATTTCCGGTAGTCCACGCCGAGGTACTGAAGGCCCGCCAGTACATGGGGGGCGAGGTTGCCAGCCTGCCTGCCGCCAGGCCGCAACTGCCGGCCGGCGCAGAATCGGCCGCCTCGGGAGTTTCCAATCCAATTTCGTACATCGTGCCAGAAATTCGTTGAGCATCGAGGATCATGGTGACGCCTGACGCTGGCTCGAATCTACCGCCGGACGGAAGTTCCGAGCCTCGGCTCGCTCAAGTGCAACGCTGGATGCAGAGCATCTTGATGCATCCGGGCGGAGTCGCCGAGGGCGTGGAATCGCCCGCGGCGCGGTGCGAGATCGACATCCCATTAGAACGCCTGCCGGAAGTAATTTCACCATCGCAAGCGCTTTCGAGCGCGAACCGGTTGGAAATCTATGTCAACGCCTACCATGCGCGGTTGATGGAATGTCTCGACGAGGAATTTGCCGTCACGCGATACGCCGTGGGCGAAGATCTGTTTGGCGCCCTGACGTTTGGATATTTGCAGCATTATCCGTCGCGGAGCTATACGCTCTGCGAGCTGGGGCGGCGTTTTCCGCAGTTCCTGTCGGAAACGCGATTGCACGCTCGCCAAAAGCCCGCCGGGGCGCCCGAATCGTGGCCGGAGTTCGTGATCGAGTTGGCTACCTTGGAACGTGCGTTGTACGAAGTGTACGACGGGCCGGGAACCGAGACTTGCGGATCGCTTTGTCCCGAGCAGCTTGCGGCGCTGGCCCCGGAAGCGTGGCCGGAGATTCGGTTGGTTCCCGCGCCATGCCTTCGGCTGTTTTCCTTTGGCCACGATGTGAGCGGCTATTGGGGCGCACGGAAGGATGAGCTCACCCCCCCGGCTCCAATGCCGCGGCGACATTGGTTGGCGATCTGCCGGCGGGACTACGTCGTCGAACGTTATGAGCTGGATCAGCCCCGGTTCGTGCTGTTGGAAGCGTTGGTCGAAGGGGCCAGGCTGGCGGAGGCGCTCGCCGCCGCCTCGAACCATGCCGCCTCGAGGCGTACCACGGCCGACGCATTCGAGGCTCGGCTGACGACCTGGTTTGCGCAATGGATGGCTGGCGGCTTTTTCGCCACGTTGACCGAATAGCTCGCAAAAATCGCGAGAATTCTTGCCCCACGCAGCGGTCTGTTTCGTTCTCTGGTGGGTTAAACCAGATACGTGTTATGGCGCGGGTGAAGCGGGAATAACTATCCCCCCTCCTGTCGAAAGTAACGCGAGCGCCAATACGGAACTGCGCGAATCGAGGAGAGAAGAGGTCGGGGGTCGCATTCGGCAGGGAGAGCTTTTTCTTGCCAGGCGGCACCGGTTTGGGGCGCGCGAGCTTGCAGGGCTCGTCGCTGCTTTATCGCGGCGCGTACCGACCGTTTCAATTCTCGTGTCAGGCTGGGTCGGATGGACCGTTTTTCCGAAGTTTTTCGGAGAATTTGACAGGCGGGACTTGAATCGTGGTAGGGCGTGTGCGCATATGGAGAGGTTAGCACCTCGGATGATGCCCCAGGAACAGGCATTGTCCTTCCGCTCGATGCGTTTGCACTCCCCCTGAACTTGCCTTGCTGTGCGCCCATGGTGCGCCCGGTGGTTTAAAACCAGAGGCAGTGCGGCCTTCGGGATGTGAATATAGATAAATTGGGGTAATTGGATTGTTTTGCTGCTGCGCGGCAATCATAATCCTTATTCCCCTCTTTCGGAACTCAACGAGAACAGGTTCGTAAGCACCGGGAAAGCTATCCATGGCGATTTGGCACAGCATTTCGGGTCGACGCTCATTCAAGCAGCGAAAACGACGTAAGACCTCTCCGGCCCGTCCTCCGCACCAGGCCAAACGCAATTTGGGCCTCGAGCCGTTCGAAGAACGGATTCTGCTGGCCATCGATGGTCCGCAACTTCTGGCCGCGATTCCGGCGACCGGTGTCGTCATCAACGACGGCACGATCTTGACGCAGGCGCCGCGAGAGATCCTGCTGCGTTTTAGCCGGGCGATCGACACCAGCACGATCAGCAATTCCTCGATTCAGTTTGTGCGCAGCGTCGACGACACGTTCGGCAATGGCAACGATATCACGATCACGCCGGGCTACATTGGCGTCGACAATCCGAACTTGCCGAACGAGGTTCTCGTTCGTTTCAGCGAGAATCTGCCGGACGACAATTATCGGATGATCATTGTCGGGGCGGGAGCGAATGCGCTGAAAGACTCCAGCGGCAAGAGCTTCCAGGACGGCGCCAACATGAGCCGTCCGTTCAGTCTCGACTTGGCGTCGCAGGTGGTGGCTGTCGTGCCGCAGCCGGTCTCGCGGGACGCCAACGGCAAGCTCACGCAGGATCACACCAAGATCGAGGTGTACTTCAACAGCAATGATCCCTTGGACCAGGCCTCGGTCACGAACGTCAATAACTACCAGCTCATTCGCACCGGCGGCGCGAACGGCACGGCCACGACCGAGGATGACCAGGTCTTCTATCCTACGTCGGTGAGTTATAGCGCCGCGTCGGGCAAAGCGATCCTGACATTTCAGGCCGCGCACATCACGACGGCGGGCACCTATCGTCTGCGGATCGGAACGAACGAGTCGCAGCCGCCGGTCATTCAGAACCTTGCTCCCCCCGCGGCGGGAGATATTTTTGCGTCGGCGTCTTCGCTGGGTAGCCCCTTTGCCAATGCGTCGGGCACCAAGACCGTGGCCCTGCGCGATACGATCAACGTGGTCTCAACGTCCGTTGTCTGGCCAGGAGATCCGCGCGAGCCGGGCGACCGTGGCGGTCTCGATCCGCACATCACCGGCAATCCCGCGGATATGCCTGTTTGGGACTACTATTTCCCGCTGGAATATGGAAATCTCGGCGGCCAACCGCTACTCAACACGATTACCGAGACGCAAAAAGAGCGGTTCCGCGAAATCCTCGAATACTACTCGTTCTACCTGGGCGTTCAGTTTCGAGAAACGGTGAGTTCTGGCACCCAACTGGTTGTCGGCGATCCGCGCGTGATAGGTTATCCGATCAGCATCGGCGGCGTGGCGAATGCTGGCCGCGTCCTGATGAACACGTTCCAAGACTGGGGCGCGAGCGAACGCATGGGAGCGTTCTTCCGAACCGCGATGCACGAGGTCGGGCACATGCTCGGCCTGGGGCACAACTACGAGTCTCCGTCGACGCAAGGCACGGGCGTCCTCGACGACGTCCTGCCGGGCGACTTCAATCTCATCTACGGCAACAACGTCCTGCCGAAGCTGGGCAACGACGTCAATATCTATAGCTTCAATCTCTCCGCGGCCGGCAAGCTCAACATCGAGACCATTGCCGAGCGCATGCAGACGCTTAACGTCGATACGATCGCCAGCCGCCTCGACAGCGTGATCAGCGTTTATGACGCTACGGGCAATCTCATTGCCCGCAACGACGACTACTACGGCAAAGATTCATTCTTACAGCTCGATTTGGCCGCCGGCGCTTACTATGTGGCCATTTCCAGCACGGGCAACACCAGCTTCGACCCGCGCGTGACCAAGAGCGGTTCGGGCGGGCGCACGATGGGCGATTTTCAGTTACGGATGACCTTTACGCCGAGCGTCTCGGTGGCCAATAGCATTCGCGATACCACGGGCCGGCAACTCGACGGCGACAACGACGGGCTGCCCGGCGGCGTCAATAATTTCTGGTTCAAAGTCTCGGCGAATACGATTTACGTCGACAAGGTGGCGACTGGCGGCACCGGGGCGTTGGGTTCGATCACGAATCCTTACACGCGCATCAACGACGCGCTGGCGGCCGCTCCCCAGGGGTCGGTCGTGCGGATCGTCGGCAACGGCGGCGCGGACAACAACCCGAACACGTTGAACGACAACGTTTCTTACAACGTCGGTTTCGACAGCATTGGCGGGGCCCTGTCGGACGGCACGCGATTCGAGGTGCCGCGCGGCGTGACCGTCATGGTCGACGCCGGCGCGATCATCAAGCTTCGTGGCGCGAACGTCAACGTGGGATCGGTCGATCCGTCGAGCATCAATCGCGCGCAGGGCGCCCTTCAGGTTCTGGGTACCCCGACGAATTCGGTGTACTTCACGTCGTACTACGACACGACCGTCGGCGCTCCGGTGTCCAACATTCAGGCGGTGTCGAAGGGCAATTGGGGCGGCATCGTCTTCCGCGACGACTCGGACCTCGAAGCCAATGGCGTGTTCCTGAACTACGTCAACAACGCGAACATCCGCTGGGGCGGCGGTTCGGTGACCGTCAACGGCGAGGCGAGCGTCTACCGGCCAATCCACATGGAATCGGCCCGGCCGACGATCACCTTCAACCGCGTCATCTCGAGCGCCGACGCGGCCATGTCGGCGACCCCCAACAGCTTCGAGGAAAGCCAGTTCCAGGGAACGACCTACTACGCGGATTACACCCGGGTCGGACCCAAGGTCTACGGCAACACGCTGTTGGACAATTCGATCAACGGCTTGTACATCGCGATTGAAACCAGTTCGCAGACCGGCCGCGTGCTCGATGAGCTGACCGTTACCGGTCGGATCGCGAACACCGATATCATTCATGTCCTCACGGAAACCCTGGTGATCAACGGCCAGCCGGGAGGATTTATTCAGGGGAACGGCGATAGGAGGGCTCGCCCCGATGCCAGCTTGATTATCGATGCGGGGTCCGTGATCAAACTCTCGGGCGGACGATTTGAGACGGAGATTGGCGGCACGTTCATCGCCGAGGGAACGCTTGATCGGCCGATAGTCTTTACCTCGCTCTACGACGATCGCTACGGTCGTGGCGGCTCGTCGGACACGAGCAACAACGGACTCTCGGTCGGCCCGATGCCGGCCGATTGGGGTGGCTTCTTGTTCGGCCCCACGTCGACGGCCAGCATCGACACGGCGCTCGTCGCCTTTGCCGGCGGCACGGTGCGTTTCGAAGGCTTCTTGAGCGGGATGGACCCGGTCGAGATCCACCAGGCCAAGGTCCGAATCGCAAATTCGTCGTTCCGCTACAACGCGATGCAGGGTGGCGACTACCGCAACGGACGCGGCGCGGCCGATCCCGCGTTAATCTATGTTCGCGGCGCGCAGCCCGTGATCTTGAACAACGTTCTGGAAAACAATGTGGGCCTTGGCAACTTGATCCTGGGCGAGACCGGCGTCAATGTCTCCGGCAAGCCCGTCACCGGCGCGGTGATCAGCATCAACGTCAATGCGCTGAACTCCGACATGGTCGACGACTGGGGCCGCAGCCGCGGGGCGATTAGCCCCGCCGGGTCGTATCCCAAGAATCTCGGCCCGCTGATTCGCAACAACCTTGTCGGCAACAACACGATCAACGGCATGCTCGTTCGCGGCGGTTTGATTACCACCAACTCGGTTTGGGACGACACGGACATCGTGCATGTGGTAAACAGCACGATCAGCACCGGAAACCAGCAGTCGCTGACCGGCACGCTGCGTCTGCAAAGCAGCCCGACGGAGAGCCTGGTCGTCAAAGTGCTGGGCACCAACGTCGACTTCGTGGCGGGCGGCGAGGCGCTCGACTTCGCCGATCGCACCGGCGGCTCGCTGCAAATCGTCGGCACGCCCGGCCACAATGTCGTGATCACATCGCTTAAGGACGACAGCGTGGGCGCGGGGTTAACGCCGCAGGGTGCTCCGCAGCGCGACACGCTGAACCGCAAGGGCATCGTTCCGCCGCCGCCGGCCAATACCAACAGCGGCCCGGTGATTCTCGATACCACGGCCCGCGACGTGCGGGGTGGCCCGTTCGCCGGCCTCGACGGTTGGGACACGCTGGTGGACGAGCTGCGCTACGTCTACAACAATTCGCAGGTCGCGAACAAGCCGACTCGGATTCTGGTCATCGGCTGGGAAAGCCCTCCGACTGAGTATAGCGATTTGGGGACGCCTTACAGTGCCCATGCGATTCGTTGGGCAGCCGGAGAGTTGGGGCTCCAGGTTACCTTCGCGGATAACAACGTCGAGGTTGCGAGCGGCGTCGCGAACGCGGAAAACTACGCCTTGATCTTTATCTCTTCGCACGGCAACGCGCCGTGGGAGCTTGGGACCGGGGACGGCTATCCGCTGCCGACAGGCCGGGCCGAGGAGCACGAGAACGTCAAGTGGTGGGGCGGTGCTTCCGACGACCTTCTGGCCCAGTTGAATGCAACGCAGACCAAGGCAGCCCTGCTGGACTACATCAATAACAAGGGCGGCGGTCTCCTGGCCATGGCGCTCGATAGTTCGGAGGTTCAATATAACTTCCTCGTTCAGGACGACACCCACGCGGGAACTCTGGGCACCGCCTGGCCCGAGAAGTTCACGCTGCGCGAGAGCGGCGGCAATGTCCTGGCTCCCACGGCGGCCGCCATCGATGGTTTCCTGGAAGCGGAATTGACGGAGCTGGATCTCAATATTGGCACTCCATTCCGCACCGCTTTCGAAGGCCCCAGCGGATTCAACCGTTTGACTCCCTGGGCGGTCGATCCGGTGACCGGTGAAGTTGCGATCCTGGGACATGCCGCCGGCGGACCCGGCATCGGCGGAGCGTACGATATCGTCCGGCCGGGAGACTGGGGAAGCGTCCGGCTCGATGTGCTCAGCAATGACACGAACATCGAGGTCATCAACGAGGTCGAGCAGGCATTCACTTCGACGGGCGACACCAACCAGACGCCCAACACGGCGCAGCCTCTGGGCGAACTGGCAAAGGACATGCTCAGCGGCAACGACAACGTCCGGCTTGGTTTCGAGGTGTACGGCAATATCAGTCAAACCGTCAACAGCCCTGGCGGCGGCGACGTTGACGTTTACGGCTTTCGCGGCACCGCGGGGACGCTGGTCTGGTTCGACATCGATCGCACGAGTTCGGCCTTGCGGACGCTCGTGGAGTTGGTGGACGCGAACGGCGCGGTCATCGCCGCCAACTGGGTTGAGGATGTGGGAGGCGTTCCGACAAAGCGTTACACCGGTTCGGCCATGCCGCTGCAATCGGGAACCGAGACCGCTAGCCCCTTCTCGCATCCCGACTTCTTCAGCACGAACGAGTACGACGGTGGGATGCGCGTCGTGCTGCCGGGCACGCCAGGCAATGTCAACAACTACTATGTCCGCGTGCGATCGACGAGCGCCACGCAAAACACGTTGACGGCCGGTCTCAGCAAGGGCAACTACATGTTGCAGATGCGGCTGCAGGAGACCGACCAGTTTGCCGGCTCGACGATTCGCTACGCGGATGTCCGCTATGCTGAAAACGGCATCGAGGTCATCGGCAAGCCGGAGCAGTCTCCGCTGGTGACAAATACCGTTCAATCGAGCATTGGCAACAATTTCTTCCTGTCGGCGCAGGATCTGGGGAACCTGCTGGAAAGCAAGAACGGCACGATCGAGGTCAAAGGCGAATTTCCCGCCCCTCAGAATGGAGTCACGCCCCCGCCGGTTCACTGGTACAAGTTCAACATGAACTATGCCCAGTTTCAGCAGATCGGCGGACACAGCGATGGGCTGAAGACCTTCGCGGCCATGCTGCAAGTGAACTTTGCCGATGGGCTTGGCCGCCCGGACACGACGATCTCGCTGTACGATCAGTTCGGCACGTTGCTCATGATTGCCCGCGACGGCGAAATCGCCGATTCGCTGCCGCGTCCGAATGAGGGCGGCATCGGTGCTGATGCCGCGAACCTGAAGCACGGTTCGTTCGGGGTCTTGGATCCGACGCTCGGCCCGGTCCAGTTGCCGACCGGCGGTCTGACGAACGGCAACGAGAACCTTGAGCTCACATACTACGTGGCAATCAGCACGGATTCTTATTTGCCCGAGGTGTTGACGGCCAGCTTTGGCTCGGCCAGCAGTAATCCGTTGATTCGGCTCGAGCCGATCGATTCGATTCGGCGCGTAGTCGACGACCGGGTTGGTTCCAACGGCGGCAAGTCCACCACGAGCGTGGACGCCGGCCGGCTGTTTGGCGACGACCTCAACAGCCATGCCGATCCGTATCATTTCGGCGACGTGGTGATGTTCGTGAACATCGAGATCGGCAATCAAAGCGCCTTGGCGGCCGTCAACCCATTCACCGGCGAAGTGATGACCCTGGTGGAGCTCGGGACGACCGGTGGCGGTTTCTACAACATCGCCATGCGCAACGACGGGCAACTGGTCGCCCTCTCGCATGGCGGCGGTGAAGACAACTCGGGTAATTACGTTCGCTTTAACTCCGCCACCGGCGACGCTACGTTACTCGGCGACGACGGCGTGCGGGCTTTTGTGATCAGTGGGGAAAGGCCGGCAATTGGCCCGTGGCCAACGCAGGCTTCCGATTATGGCCTGCAATATACGGCATTTACGTTCTTGCAATCGCCCGACAGCACGAGCCGTCGGCTATTTGCCGTGGCTCGGCGCCACGTGGAAGACAGCAGTCCTAACAATGGTTTTGCGGCCACCGTCTCTCGTTACAATATCCTGGTCGAGCTCGATCCGAATACCGGCGCGGTGCTCAATCGGGTCGCTGGCAATGGTGTATATAACAACGAGAGCAACACCACACGCAGCCTGACCAACTTCGTTCCCAAGGGCATTCTAAGCGGCGCTGGCAACACGCTCGACGACCAGATGGCCGGCATGGCGATTATCAAGGCCACCGATGGCAATGGTAACGTTACCGATACGATGTTCACGATCACGCCGAACGGCCGTCTGTATCGCCTTACGGACGACTGGAAGGCGCAGCCTTCAGCCCACGAGGATATCGATTCGACCGGTATCGAAGGCGGCGCGATGCAGATTCCCGTCAAAGCCGGCCGCCGTATCACGGGGTTGAGTGCCGGCCCGTTGCGCGTAGAAAACGGCGCCTACAGCCAGCTCTTGTTCGCCATCGATGACGAGGGCGGGATGTACGCCTTCGATGCGAACGGCGTTAGCCGCGGCGTGTTCTTCGATGGCAACAGCACGATCGACATCAGCGCCAACAGCCTTGCCCCTGGACTCTCCGTCGAGGGCATCGAGGGCATGGCGTTTTCCACGTTTGACTTCAACCTGTGGCATGCCACGGAGCAACGCGCGTTCGATCCCGGCCACGGCATCAATCAGATCTACAACAATAATCCGACGCGCGATCCGTCCCTCGATACGATTGGCGGGAAGAGCTACTACTTTGGACTCAGCCCGGTGCCGTCTCAGGGAAGCACGGTGGCCGCGCAGCCGGGCGCCAGGGCATACAGCACGAATCCCGCATTGCTGAATTCCTATGCCGTTCCGGGCGGTACCTATGGCACGTTGACCTCGGGAACTTTCAGCCTCGAGGGTTACAGCCCTTACGATAGGCCGACCCTGTATTTCAACTACTTGCTCGATACTCCGGATTTCAACACCAACGCGGCCCAACTGACGAACGACAGTTTCCGGGTGTACGCATCGACGGATGGCGCCAATTGGGAGCTGTTGGCCACGAACAACATCGCCCTGGGAAGCGACGACGCCGAGCATGGCCGGACGATTACGGCGAGCGGCGGGCTCTACGACGGCACGGGGGCGAAGCAACGCGTGCAAGGGCTCTACGACAGCACGCTGCTGCCCGGTTCGACGAACGTGGCCTGGCAGCAGGCTCGCATCGACCTGGGGGATTTCGCGGGCAGGGCGAACATTCAACTGCGATTCGAGTTTTCCACGGCCGGCACCTTGGGGCTCGTCGAGAAAAACGAAGTTGCCATGACCGGGCAGGGACGCGTTCTCAAGGCGTTGCCAGGCTCCCAAATTCCAGCCAATACCACGATTACCATCGGCGGCGTTGAGTTCAAATTCGTGACAGCCAGCCCCGGCGCGGCCAACGAAATCGTGATTTCGGGCAACGATACATCGCGGGAAGTCGCGGAGAAGATTGCGGCCGCTCTCGACCGTCGATTCTCGGTGAACGATATTCCCGGAATCTACACGTCGGTGAAGCTGGTCGGGGATGAGTTACGGCTCTTCGGTCGTAGCGCGGTGACCAATCCCGGAGATCCCACGCGGGTTGGCCCCTTCGCCTATTTCGAAGGTTACGACTCGGAGGCCAATGAACGCGACCGCGGCAGCTTGAACCTGATCACCCGCGACCGCTCGGAAACGTACTTCGAGGGCATCTATATCGATGACTTTGTCATTGGGTTCGCCTCGCGGGGTGAAGTCGTGGCAAACGCGTTGCCAGGCGCGATCGGTTTTGCAGACGTCCCGCGGGCGGATGATGCCCCGGCCGCGGTGACACGCGGCGCCTATCAGCTCCAGATTCGTCCGGCCACGTCCTACGGCAGTTCGAACGAGAAGACGGGCGAGTTCAAGCAGGAGCGCACGTTCGACGTCAACGATCGTTTCGCGCAAGGCATCACGCTGATCGTGGCGCCCGCGGCGACACCTCCAGGCGTGCCGGAGGATGTCATTGGCGACGGCGACGGATATCGGATCGACGATGGTTCGCAGGTTCTGACCTTCGAGCTGGATAGCAACGGAGTATGGAATAGTACGGACCCGAAGACCATTCGCGTTCAAATCTTCGAAGGCGAGGCCGCGGCATCCGTTGCCCAAAAGTTGGCCAGCGCGATTAACGCTGCGGTGACGGCAAACGGTTTCAAGGTTCGAGCGCGGGCCAGCAACAACGGTAACCGCGTAGACTTGTTCGACGCCGTATCCGTGCAGGAAATCAGCCTGGCAAGGTCGCTGGTCTTCGATCGAGTGGGAGACATCCGCCCGCAGCAGGGAGCAACCGCTCCGGGGCAGACGATCATTCAGAACAGCATGGTCAGCCACTCGCGGCAAGTCGGCATCCAGGTGATCCCGAAGATCAATCAGATCGCGGAAACCGGCGTGGCCGGTACCATGATGGCGCAGTTCTCCGTGGGCGTGCCCGGAAATACTGGCGCTGTTGCGTTGCTGCCTAATACGAATAACCGCGGTTGGGTGCCTGGGGTTACGATAAAGAACAACCTGGTCACGCACTCGGGCCGCACGGGGATCCAGATCGGGGGCGATCCGAACGCACCGCAGTCGTATGCCCAGCGGATTGGCGCTGTGGGGCCGCTGGTCGGGCTCTTTGCGGGTGGCCGCGAAGTCGTCATGTTCTTGCCGTTCGTGCGGGTGTTGAACAACACGGTTTACAATGCCCGGGTCGGCATCGCGGCCAGCAACACGTCGAGCCCGACGATCATCAATAACGTCATTGCCAACATTACCGAAGTGCCGCAGATCGAGCGATTTGCTGGCGCGGGCGCGGCGATTTACGTCGACTTCGGATCAGGGGCCCCGCGAACCGATATCGCGATCGAATATCAGAAGTACTACGGAAGCTCGGTGGTCAGCGCCAACGTGTTCCAGGGCAACCGGACGAACGGAAACGCGGGTTCGCTGGCGATTTCGCTGGCTCCCACGGAGCCGTTGTTCGTGGACGCGGCGAACAACAACTTCTATCTGGACAAGAACAGCAAAGCCATCGACAGCAGCATCGACTCGTTGTTGGATCGGGCCGAGCTGTTCAACGTGGTGTCGGCGCTGGGTTTCCCGCCGTCGCCGGTCTTGGCGCCTGCGATCGACCTGCTTGGCCAACAGCGTGTCGACGACCCGTCCGTGGCACCGCCCGCTGGCGTGGGTGGCAACGCGTTCAAGGATCGCGGTGCCCTCGAGCGTGCGGATTTCCTCGGCCCCACGGCGCAACTGCTGAACCCGGTCGACAACGACGCTTCGGGCAATGACCGTAACACGGCGGCCAACGAAGTAACGCTGTTGAACGTGTTGCTTACCGACTTTTCGATCCAGTTGCTGGACAGCGGAGTCGGCATCGACCCGGCGACGGTAACCGCGGACAAGTTCGTCGTTACTCGGACGGTCAATGGCAGCACGACCACGCTGGTGCCTGGCGTGGACTTTGCCATGGCTTACGATACGAACAGCCGCATTGCCCGGCTGGTACCGTCTCAAGGAGTCTGGATCAACGGGATCTATACGATTCGTCTGGTGAATTCCGGCGAGCGGCCGATTTCGGATCTGGCGGGCAATGCCCTGCAGGCGAATGCGCCGCCGGAAACTCGCTTTATCGTGAATCTGACCGATACGATCGCGAGCCCCTGGCAGAATCCGAACAATCCGGCGGACGTCAACTACGACGGCCGCGTGAACGGTTCGGACCTGTTGCTGCTGATCAACCGAATCCTGGTAGAAGGCCCTGGCCCTCTCCCGGTGGTGGCCACGGCTCCGCCCTACTTGGATCCGACCGGAGATGGCCGGGTGAATTCGGCGGACATGCTGGCGGTGATCAACTATATTTTGAACCCGCCAGCCAGCGCGGCGCCGCTGACGGTTGGCGCAGACGCCTCGCCGGCCGAGGGCGAGGGTGAGGTGAGCCCGTTCGCAGTGCCCCTGACGGCGAACGGCTCGAACGCGATCGTGGTGGGGCTGGCCGCGAAGGATCAGGGCAACTCGTCGGCCGACGAGCCGGTTGCCGTGCCCGCCGCGGCGAGCACTTCCGAAACGCCGAGCCATCTGCACTCGCGTTCGGTGGACCAGGTGATGTACGGAGAAGTGCCCCAGATTGCGGGCGTCGACGAGCTGGAAGCCTGGGACGCCGACTTGGAGGGCATTTTGAGTGATCTGGACTCTGGAACCTTGTTGTAAAACGTGGCCTGGTCGACCGGTGATGAACTGGTCGACTGGGTCGTGAAATTGTGATTCGAGTTTTGAGCGAATAGGTAAGTGACCTCGGGGCGGACGGCATCCACGATCCGCGTCCGATCTGGCTGACAACTAGAGAAGGCAAACATGAAACTGTACCGCCGTCGCCGAGCGACCTCTCTCCGCCGTCCCGCCCCTACGCGCCGCCTGAGCCTGGGCCGCCGTAGCGGAACGCTGGAACTTCTTGAGCGCCGTGAAATGCTGGCCGGCGACCTTGCCACCGGTTGGCACAATTCGCTGTTTCCGGCGGATGTCAACTTCGACCAGCGCGTGAACACGAGCGATTTGCTCATGGTGTTCAACGACCTGCTGATGAACGGCCCGCGCGCCGTGTCGGTGGAACAGGCCACGCCGCTTTCGTCGACGTCTGGCGCACCGCGTCCGACGTTCGTCGACGTGACCGGCGATGGGCGCGTCAACAGCGCCGACGCGCTCGCGGTCATCAATCAGTTGCTTGGCGAGCCAATGCTGCGAATCAGCAACGTCGTGACGGATCTCGACGGAAATGAAATCACGCAGATTTCGGTCGGCCAGCAATTCAAGCTTCAAACGATCGTCCAGGACATTCGCAACCCGCCGCCGGAGAATCCCAATTTCCGAGGCGTTAACTCGGCGGGTGTGGACATCTTCTTCAATTCTGGCCTGTCGTCGATCGATACGGCGCAAACGGTCGACGTTGGCGACTTCTTTAATTTCGTCGATGACTTCGCGCTTTCGCAGGGCCGCGTGATTGGCTTTGCCTCGTCGAGCACCGTGCAAGGGCCGGGGAACGCTCCTCAGTTCTTGTTCAGCGTCGTGCTCACGGCGACCGCGGCGGGCATTCAAACGTTTACGCCGACGTACGACGCCACGCCCGATCATCCGAACGGCCTGTACACGGTCAATCCGCCGCTACCGGCACAAGACAACCTTGTGTTCGTGGGCGACACGCTGGAAATTATCGGCGAAACGGTGCCCGAGTTTTCGATTTCCGGCGTCACGCAGTCGGAAACGAACAGCGACTCGACCTTCTTGTTCACCGTCACGCTTTCCCAGGCATTGACCGAACAGGCGACCGTGCGATTTGCAACCGGCGACGGCACCGCCACCGTGGCGGACAACGATTATGTCGCCACCAGCGGCACGCTGACGTTCGCTCCTGGTCAGACCGAGGCCATGATCAGCGTCACCGTCAAGGGCGACCAAATCGTCGAAGGTGACGAAACCTTCACCGTCTCGCTGTCGAACAATAGCGGCAATACGACGCTCGGCAACGCGACGGCCACGGGAACGATTTTGAATGACGATGTTCGAGGATCGCTGGCCATCCTGGGAAGCGTGGTCAATAACGTGCCCACCGGCACGACCGAGGCCTTCTTCACGGTCATGCTGTCGCAGCCGCCCGCCGGCGCGGTGACGGTTCAATATGCGACGGCCAATGACTCGGCGGTGGCCGGCGTCGATTATGTCGCCACCAGCGGCACGCTGACGTTCAATCCGGGCGGCTCGCTCAGCCAGGTGGTGCCGGTGACGATTCTGGGCGACTCCTCGCCCGATGACGTTGACAGGTTCTTCGTCAACCTGAGCAACCCGTCGTTCAACGCCGAGATTGCGAGCGGCCAGGCACAGATCCTTATCAACCCGGCAGTGGTGGGCGCGACGGTATCGATCGGGCCCAGTAACATCGAGCATGTCGAAGGCGATGGCGGCCTCGTCAACTACGTATTCACGGTCCGGTTGTCGGCTCCGTCCAACGAACCGGCGCTCGTGGCTTACAATACCGAAGACATCACCGCCCAAGCGGCCGCCGGCGACTATCTAGCCGCGAGCGGCACGCTTACCTTCAGCCCCGGCACGACGCAGCAACTGGTGACGGTGCGGGCGATTGGCGACACCGTGCCCGAAGAGAACGAAACGTTCCGCCTGCGAATCAACGCGGTTGCCGGGGCCTCGGGGTCCGGTTCGGTCACCGGGACGATCATCGACGACGACGGGCTGGCCACGATCACGGTGAACGACGTGACCGTGTCGGCGGGTTCGGGCCTGACTTCGGTGTTTTTCACCGTGACGCTCAGCGGCGACTTTAACGAGCCTATCACGGTGGGCTACGCCACGAGCAATGGAACCGCCACCGCGGGCATCGACTACCTGCAAGCCACGGGGAATCTGTCGTTCTTGCCGGGCGGTTCTCGCACGCAAACGGTCGAGGTCATCGTCCTCAGCAGCAGCGGTCCCAAGCCTGATCAAACATTCTTCTTGAATCTGTCGAGCGTCACGCCGCCGGACCCAGACAAGGTCGTGATTGGCGACGACCTTGGCGTGGGCACGATCATCACGCAGGGCTTGTCGATTTCCGATGCCTTCCTTGTCGAGGGCAATAGCGGCACTCGCAACGCGGTGTTCACCGTCTCGCTGTCGCGCGAGTCGGCCGAGGCGGTAACCGTGGTCTATGCGACGGTCGATCAAACCGCGACGGCGCTCAACGGCGATTACCAGCCGGCCAGCGGCACGCTGACATTCGCTCCGGGAGCGTCCACGCAGCTTATCACCGTGCTGGTCAACGGCGACACGATTGTCGAGCCGAACGAGACTTTCCGCGTGGAGCTTTCGAACTCGAACGGCGCGCCGATCTTCAACAGTATCGGCACGGGCACGATCGTCAATGACGATGGAAGCACGGTGTCGTATCGACTTGGGTTGCGCGATCTGAACGGCAACATGATCCCGCTGAGTCAGCAGCTCGACGTCAACGACGAATTCTACCTCGAAGTGTTCGTCCAGGACGTGCAGGCCAACGCGACAGGCGTGGCGCAGGCATTCATCGACGTCACCTACAACGAGTCGCTGGTTGATGTCGATCCGACGAGCCTTGAATTCGGCGCCTTCTACAACCAAACGTTTACGTTCTCCGATTTCCAGCCGGGGCTGTTGAACGACTTCGGCGCGTTCGGCAGGCTCGAAGGTCCTCCGGGCGTTCCGGGCGAGGAGTTGCTGCTCTATCGGGTGAAGTTCCGGGCAACCGACGTGGGACTCGTGAATTTTGTGGGGTCGGTGAACGAAGCCGATCTCGACGAGGATCATACGACGCTGCTCTACTTCTCGGTCGATGCCCAGCCGGTGCCGTCCGAACAGATCACGGTCCAAAATCGCTCGGTGAACGTCGGCGCCAACGTGATCACGGTGTCGAATGCCCAGGCGCTTGAAAGCGCCGGGACGATGGTGTTCACCGTCACGCGGTTCTTGCCGTCCAACGAGACGGCCACGGTGGTGTTCAGCACTCAAAACGGCAGCGCGCTTGCGGGCCTGGACTATGTGGGCACCAGCGGAACGCTGACCTTCGACGCGGCGAACCCCGTGCGGTTCGTCACGGTCACGATCCTCAACGACGGCCTGGATGAACCGGACGAAACCTTCTCGCTGGTGCTCAGCAACCCGGTGAATGCGGAGATTTCTTCCGCGGCCGCCACCGGTACGATCATCGACGTCGACGGGCCGGTAAGCGTCTCGGTCACGGGCGGCTCGGCCTCCGAGGGCCAGGCGGTCGTGTTCAACGTGTCCCTGTCGGGACCGAGCGGCAAGCCGGTTACCGTGGCCTATACCACGACCAATACCGGAACCGCCACGCCCGGCGTCGACTATACGCCGATCTCGGGCACGCTGACCTTCGCGCCCGGCGTTACGCAGCAGAGCGTCACGGTGCCGACGCTGGCGGATATCGTGCTCGAACCGAACGAGACGTTCCAACTGGTCATCTCGAATCCCACGAACGCCAACCTGGCGACGTCCCAGGCCACCGGCACGATTATCGACGTGCCGCCGGCCGGTATCTCGGGCTACGTGTATGTTGACCTCAACAACAACGGCCTCAAAGACGTCAACGAAGTGGGAATTCAGGGCGCCATCGTCACGGCGACCAACACGCAGACAGGGGTCAGCCAGAGCGTGGTCACCGCGGCCGACGGTTCGTATACGTTCCTGGGCCTGATTCCCGGAACATACTCGCTAAAGCAGACCCAGCCGGGCTTCTACAACGACGGCCGCGACACGCGGTTCGGCATCGACTCGCCGCTCAACGACGAGTTTACCGGCATCGTGCTCGCGCCGAGCGAAGCGGAGTCGGGCTACAACTTTGGCGAGCTTGGCATCCGTAGCGAATTCATTTCGCAGTTCCTCAATCGCCGGGCGCTATTCGCTTCGGCCGTGGTTGGAGGAAGCTTCGGGCCCACGATCAATGCCCCCGGCACGGTGCTCGACTTGCGGACCGGAGATATTTGGGTGTCGTTCGATGGAGCCTGGAGCGGCATCCGTCAGATTGACGCCCTGTACAACGCTGCCGGCGGCTCGGTAACGATGCGGTTGTACAACAACCGGATGCAGGAAGTCGCGGTGTCGGCGCCGAGCGCGACCGGATCCGTGCTGTACTATAGCGGTACTTTGGGAGATACGTACTTCCTCAAGATTACCGGCTCGAACGCGAATGTAGTGGTTCATTTGTCCACGCCCTCGGCGATGAATTTGCCGCCTGCCGGCTCGAGCAATGGCGCGTCAGGAAGCTCGTCGACGACGGGGTCGGGATCGGGTTCGACGGGCGGCAGCGGTTCGTCCGGCGGTTTCAACCGGTTTGGCATTCCGATGACGGCCGCTCCCGAGGCGGATCCGCTCGTGGCGAACAACAGCAGTGACGAGTCGGAATCGGAAGATCCCTTCTCGGAAGACGCGGACTGGTTGCTCGACGCCTTGCTGGCGTAACCAGCACGGCAAAATGTTCGCGACCCGATCGGGGCTGCCCGCCGAAAGACTGCCGGCTGGCGGCCCCGATTTTTTGGGGGGCTCGCGATGCGCTGCGGGGCTCGCGATTGCCCCGTGGCTGTAAAAGGGCGATAATTGCACCGCGCTCCAACCGATCTGGTCGCGTTTTGCAACACGGAGGCTCACGATGCCCTACCGCTGCCGACTCGTTCTGGTACTCGCCATTGCCCTGCTCACGGCGGCCGCCTGGCAACTCGGATTCGCACGTTCCCCTCGGAACTCGCCCGCTTCGGTTGCCGGTGAAGCGGCAAACGCGACTCTGGGGGATCGCTCGCCCGTCGACCTGGCGGTTACATCCAATGGAGCGTTGCTTGCCACGGCGAATCAAACGTCGGATAGCGTATCGCTGGTTCGGCTGGCCGACGGCGCGGTATTGGATGAGGTTCAAGTCTCGCAGCGTCCGACCGCCGTGTTGTTTACTCCCGATGATCGCCGCCTGCTGGTGTCGAGCAGCCAAGGTGGTGAGCTGACGATTTTCGAACGTGTCGGCGAACGGCTGCATGTCGTTGGAACGGTATTGCTGGGGTATCAACCACATGGGGTCGCGGTCTCGCCCGATGGAACGCTGGCGTACGTCGCACTCGAGGGAGCCAACGAAATTGCCGTCGTCGAGTTGGCGACTCGCGAGGTGCGCGAGCGCATCGCGGTAGGCAAGTGGCCGCGCTACGTGTGCTTGACGTCCGATGGCGCGCGACTGGCCGTGGGGTGTAGCGGTGACGGCGGTATTTGGGTGGTCGATACCGCTAAACGCGAGAGCTTGTTCAGCACGAAATTCGTGGGGCTCAATATCGGGCATCTGGCCGCGTCAAGCGACGGGCGGTACGCCTATTTTCCGTGGATGGTTTATGCCGACCGTCCGATTTCAGCCCGCAATATCAAAGAAGGCTGGGTGCTTGGCAATCGCCTCGCGCGCGTGCGGATCGATGAACGTGCCAGGCGCGAGGCCATCGCGCTCGACCCGCGGGGCAAGGCCGTGGCCGATCCGCACGGCATGGCATTGAGTTCCGATGGCCAGTGGGCAGCGCTAACCGCCTCGGGCACGCACGAATTGGTGTTGCTGCGTATCGCGGCGCTCGACCTGCGCACCGATGGTCCGGGCGACCACATCAAACCAGATCTAGCGGCCGATACCGAGAGCTTCATTCGGATTCCGCTTGGCGGCCGGCCGATGGCGGTGAGATTCGATGCGAGCGGCGAGCGGCTGTTCGTGGCAAATTACCTGCTGAACGCGGTTCAGGTTGTCAACGTGGCGGAACGTGTCGTCGAACGCGAGCTCGCGCTGGGGAGCGAGGTCGAACCCTCGTTAGCGCGCCGCGGGGAAGCAATTTTCTTCGATGCGCAGCGCAGCGCCGATGGCTGGTATAGCTGCCATAGTTGCCACTATGACGGACATACCAACGCCGTCACGATGGATACTCGCAACGACGGTTCAGACAACACTTTCAAGATGGTGCTCACGCTACGGAACATTCAGCACACCGGCCCCTGGTTCTGGCACGGCTGGCAAAAGAACCTCGAAGAGGCGGTGCATCGGAGCCTGATTGAAACGATGCAGGGCCCCAAGCCCACGGAGGACGAGGTCGCGCAACTCGTGGCTTATCTCAAGACGTTCGAAGGCGATCGTGGCCCGCGGCCATTAGCCGACACGGCCGCGATCGAGCGAGGCCGCACGGTGTTTTCGGGCACGGTGGCCAATTGCGCGAGTTGTCATATCGCTCCCAGCTACACGGACGGCGAAATCCACGACGTTGGACTGGGTTCCGAGTACGACAACTTCGAAGGCTACAACACGCCGACGCTGCTAGGGATCGCCAATCGCACGGGTTATTTGCACCACGGCCGCGCGCGATCGCTCGAAGAAGTGCTATCCGATCTGCACAGTCCTGAAAAAGTATCGGGAACGCGCGCGCTTACGGATCAAGAACGCGCGGACCTGATTGCTTTTCTGGAGTCGCTGTAGGCGCACGGGGCACCGCACGGCCGGAGCCGGCCGTGCCGCTAGTTGCTCGCCGGGGGCGTTGCTTCCGCCGGCGGCGGGCTGAGCGGCTGACGAAGCTGGGCCAGGGTGGCCTCGACCAACTGGGCTCCGCCGGAGCCCATGCCATGATAGAGCTGGCGCATGAAGATCAGCGTCCGTTCGGCGGCGTCTTCGAACTGCCATTGGCAATTTTCAAAATGGCAGCCGCTGATGCGCGGCAATTCGCCGCCGCGATAGATCATGCGGCAATTCTGAAAATGACACTCGTTGTATTGGTTGCCGTCGATGACTTCGGTCACGCCGGTAAATGATTTGCCTTGATTTTCCATGGAGATCTCGCGTGCATTGAGGCTGGAATGAATCCAGGGGTCAGGGGACCTTATCACACTCTACCACACGTTCGGCGTGGTGACGTGCGATAGGACCCGTTTTCCTGCTAGAATTGGAGCGACACGGCGGGCGGATTACCGCCTCGCCCGCGAACCAAGATTCACCTCGAACGGCTTTAATTATTGCGATTGGAACTTATGCTCGAGCGCGTACGTGCCTGTGCCATTGCCGCGGATACTCGGCCAGGTGAACTTTCCGCAAATCTGGAAAAAGTCGATCGGTGGACTGCCCGAGCGGCCGCCGAGGGTGCGCAGCTTGTGCTGTTTCCGGAACTGTCGCTCACCGGATTCATTCCAAACCATCCGCGGGGCGAGCACGAACGATGGCTGCGAGAGGCTTTGAGCGAAGCCCGGCGTCTGGCGTTGCGGCTCGATAGCCCCGCGATTGGCGAGCTCGCCATGATCGCCGCCAGGCACGATGTGTTATTGAGCGTGGGACTCTTGGAAGACGCCGGAAATCTGCTCTATAACAGCCAGGTGCTTGTCGCGCGCGAAGGCGTCGTCGGGCATTGGCGCAAGCTGCATATTCCCATGTTCGAGACCCCGTTCTACAACGGCGGCACTCCGCCACGCGTGGTGGACACTGCCCTGGGACGAATCGGCGCAAACATTTGCTTCGATGCGCTTCTGCCCGAGTCGACACGACTCTTGGCGGTTCAGAATGTCGAGATCGTGCTGATGCCGTTCGCCGCCGACCCACCCCCCACGACGCCGACAGGTTGGGCTGCCTGGGCTGGCGGGGCCATTCGCGCCCGGGCCGCCGAGAATGGGGTCTTTGTCGTTGCCTGCAACTATGTTGGCCGGGTGAACTGCGCCGGCGCGGAGCAGCAGTTCCCCGGGGGCGGGATGATCGTTTCTCCGCGCGGAGAGATCCTGACCGAGTGGTCAACCGCCAGTGGCGAGTGCGGCATGATCGTGGCCGATCTCGAGTCCGCCACGCTCGCCGCGGCGCGCGGTGAGCCCGAATACTTGTTTCGTTTCCGGCGGCCGGAATTGTATGGCCCCCTTGCTCAGGGAGGCTGCTAGCGGGGCTTGCCCCCGCCAGGAACGATTGGAGACGTCATGCGACGGCCAAAGAGGCTCGCATGAGATCGAGCACGGGATGAGATTTTGAGAGGTCGTGCATGTCAGGATTTCAGACGCTGTGCAACGCGGGTTTGCTCTGTGGATTGCTATTGTGCCTTGGCGATGGCCGGACCTTTGGCGATGAAGCGGCGTCAACGAGTGATACGCAACAGGCACAAAACCCCGCCACGAGGCTTTCGGCCGCCGAGTTGGCTGGCGCCCAGCGGCTGGCCGAGGGAGTCACCATTTTCCGCGATGCGTGGGGCGTTCCGCACATTCACGGCCAGACGGACCAGCACGTGGCGTTCGGCTATGCGTACGCCCAGGCCGAGGACTACTTTTGGCAGGTGGAGGATACCTACATCCTCGCGCTTGGCCGTTATTGCGAAGTGCATGGCGCGCGCGGTTTGAATAGCGACATGCTCAATCGCGCGTTCGAGGTCGTCGCCAGGTCGCGCGCGGCATATCGCGACCTCGAGCCCGAGTATCAGGAGATATGCCAGGCATTCGTCGCCGGCCTGAACTACTTTCTCGCGACCCATCCCGAAGTGCGGCCGAGATTGATCACGCATTTTGAGCCCTGGCAGGTGCTCGCGTTTGGCCGGCAAGTCTTTCTGGAGTTGACGTTTCGCTATACGCGGCTCTCGAACAATTACCTGCCGCGCTCCTACGGTCCGATATGGGCGGCATCCGGATCCAACGGCTGGGCGGTCGCGCCGCGGCGAACGGCTTCTGGACATGCGATGCTGTTCGTAAATCCGCATTTGCCGTGGTTCGGCTTTTCGCAAATGTATGAGGCGCATTTAAAAAGCGACGAGGGGTGGTCGTTCACGGGCGCGACGATGTACGGCAATTGCGTTCCCACGCTGGGCCACAACGAGCATCTTGGCTGGACTTATACCACGAATGAACCGGATATCGCCGACGTGTGGCGCGTGACGTTCGATGATCCGGCGAATCCGCTTCGCTACCGCTATGGCGAGGGATATCGTGAAGCAACCGAGTGGTCGGAAACGATTCGCATCAAGCAGGGCGACCGGTTGATCAGCCGCGTGATGAAGTTTCGCAAGACGCACCACGGCCCGATCGTGGTCAAGGAAGACGAGCAGCACCACCTGGCCGCGCGGATTGCCGGGCTGGAGAGCGCGCAGATGCTCAAGCAACAGCTTGGATGCGTCCGCGCGAAAAATCTTGATGAGTTTCGCCAAGCGCTCGACCAGCAGCAATTTGCGATCATGAACGTGATCTATGCCGACAAGGCCGGCAATATCATGTTTCTCTATAATGGCCTCGTTCCCCGGCGCGATCCACAGTTCAATTGGAGTCTGCCCGTCGACGGGGCCGATCCCCGAACCGAGTGGGGCGAATTGCATCCAATCAAAGAACTGCCGCAATTGCTCAACCCGCCGGACGGATACGTGCAGAACTGCAATTCCAGCCCGTTTACGACTTGCGAAACAGGCAATCCCCGGCCGGGTGATTTTCCGCCGTACATGGTTGAAGACGCCCACGATGACAAGCGGCGGGCGAAGCGCGCGCGGCAGATTCTCAGCGCCCTGCAGGACGTGACGTTTGAGGAGATGGCCGCGTTGGCCTACGACACCAAGCTCTATTGGCCACAGGAAGCGCTTCCGCGGTATGCACGCGAGCTTGAAGCATTGCGCAAAACCGACCCCGCATTGGCGATTCGTGCCGAGCCCTATCTGTCGCACCTGCTCGATTGGAATTATACCGTTACGCCCGAGAGCACTCAGGCAACGTTGTGCGAGGCGTGGTACGAAGAGATGTACGGTATGGACTATCCGGCCGAGACACTGTTGCCGGCGTATGTCGAGCGGCCGGCGAGACAGTTCGAAGCGTTGATCTCCGCCGCCCGAAAATTGCAATCGCGGCACGGAGACTGGCAAGTGAAGTGGGCCGACTTGTTCCGGATCCAGCGGCAGCCGTTTTTGTCGGACCTGACCGAGATCGCGTTCGACGACAACAAGCCGAGTTTGCCATTGTTGGCGGCGCCCGGTCCATTGGGCGTCGTGTTTACGCAGTACTACACGCCGTCGATCAAGATTCCGTTTGTTGTTTCAATGAACAAACGTTACGGGATCGTGGGCACTAGTTACATGGCAGTCTATGAATTTGGGCCCACGGTGCGCGGCGCGAGCGTGTTGAATTACGGCCAGAGCGGCGATCCTGATTCGCCGCATTTTTTCGATCAGGCGACGTTGCTGTCCGAGCGGCGGCTGAAGCCCGACTTGTTCGATTGGCGCGACGTGCTGGCAGGCGCCAAGAAGGTGTATCGCCCTGGCGAGGCGCCACGCGCCCCCGAGGGCGCGATTCGGTAGCGCGCGGCTGGCCGCACTGGACGAATCATTGGGATTAGCGTACGCCCAGGTTGCGTTCGATATCGCGAGCTCGCTGGTCGAAGCCGGTCATTTGCGCTTCGTCCGCCGGCGGGCGAAGGTTTTCCGTAAGCGCGTTGATATCTTCGCCGTAACCTCGTCCGCGCCAGTTGTGCGCGGTAAGGTTTTTGCAGCCGGTCGTTGATACGGCCGCGAGCGCGATTGCAATAAGCAGCGGTAGAGCTGAGGTAAATGGCCGGTCCATGGTACTTTGGTTCCGCGCGAATAGCGGCCCAATGTAGACGTTCTCCAAGCAAAATGCGCGCGGAGTGTCGCAGGTTGGGGCAGAGTCGTCCAGAGCAATTTGCGTCACGCGGTGAAGGCGCTAGCGAGCGTTGCTAGCGATACGCGGGCGACGAGCAAAGTCGCCGCAAGCGCTCGGCGCTTGACCCTCCGGAGAAGCGGTCGACTTCGCTGCCGTTCTCGACAAATACAAACGTCGGCACGGCGCTGATGCCGTATTTCTGCGCCAGGCCGCGATTTTGATCGATATCGACATCGCGCAACCGATACCCCTCGCGCCGTAGATCGGTGACGATGGGCTTCATTTGCCGGCACGGGCCGCACCAGGTTGCATTGAAGAACAGGACCTCGCCGCGCGTGTGCCAGTTCAGTTCCAGTTTGGGGCGATGGGTTTGTTGGTACTGCTTATAGGCCACGACGGCGGCGATTGGCGCCGCGATCAGTAGCATACACGCGACGAAAAGTCGCATGATCATTGCTCCCTTGGAGGTTGTGCGGTAATCGGAGCGGGGCGCAGCACCGTCGATCTTGCCTGCTGTCCCGGCAAACGTAGGCACAAAACGCTAGCTCAGAGCCGTTGCTCGGGCAAGCAACTGGGGTCGCTTCGAGAGGGATATAACGATCGTGCGGAACATCGGCACTTGTCGTCGCGGGTGGCTTCACCGCGCCACGGCGCTTATCATGGAGCCATCTCATCAGACGCAAAGCTAGTAGGCGGCGTCGAAATTCCCGCGAACCCTGGGAAAGCACTGCCATGATCTCGAGCCGGTTACACGACGGCGCTGTTCGCGCCTTGTTGGCAATTTGGACCACTTGCGCCATGAGCGCCGGCTGGGCCGCGGAACCATTCACGCTGTCCGCGGACGATGGTTATCGCGGCTTGTGGTATGCCAATCAGAAAACGGACGACGAGTATGTGTACAAATACTCGGGCGGAATGGCCACCTATCCGCAGCAGCACTTGCCGATCGCCGTGCATGCCCCGGCGGCAAAAAAGACCTTCTTTGTGTATGGCGGTTCGCCTGCCGATCGGCGTTCGTGTCTGCACATGATCTCGTACTACGATCACGCCACAGGAACGGTTCCACGGCCGAGGATTTTACTCGACAAGCAGACGAACGACGCGCACGATAATCCCACGCTGACGATCGATCGGCAGGGGCACTTGTGGGTATTTTCGAACTCGCACGGCGCTGGTCGTCCGTCCTTTGTGCACCGGAGCGTCGAACCGTATTCGATCGAGCGGTTTGAATTGATGCACACCACAAACTTTTCTTACGGGCAACCCTGGGCCATGGACAACGGCCGTTTGGCCCTGATGCATACGCGTTACGTCAAAGGACATCGGCAGATGTTTCTGACCACAAGCGATGATGGCCGCCATTGGACGGAGCCCAAGTTGCTTGCGCGGATCGCTCAAGGACACTACCAGGTCAGTTGGTCGGACGGCCGCCGGATCGCCACGGCGTTCAACTACCACCCGACCAAGGGTGGCCTGAACGCGCGTACGAATCTCTATTACATACAAACGGCGGACGACGGCGCCACGTGGACCAATGCCCAGGGGGAGCCGCTTGAATTGCCGCTCGAAGCCCCTCGGAACTCGGCGCTGGTGCATGATTTTGAAGTCGACGGAAAGCTCATTTATCTCAAGCAGCTTCAGTTCGACGACGCCGGCCGGCCGTTGATTTTATATCTGACCAGCGGCGGCTATGCGCCGGGTCCGAAGAATGATCCGCGGACGTGGCGCGTGGCTCAGTGGAGCGGCGATACCTGGGGACATCGCGACGTAACCACGTCGGATCATAATTATGATTTCGGTTCATTGTATCAGGAGAATGGCTTATGGCGATTGATTGCGCCCACGGCGCCCGGCGCGCAGCCGTTCGGCACGGGTGGCCAGATGGAGATGTGGACCAGCGGTGACCGCGGCGCCACCTGGCAAAAGCTCAAGGCCCTGACGCACGACGATCGGCTGAATCATTCGTATGCCCGGCAGCCGTTGGCCGCGCATCCAGAGTTTTACGCATTGTGGGCGAGCGGAGATACACATCGGCCGTCCGATTCAGCGCTCTATTTCACAGACCGTGAGGGCGCCAAAGTGTGGCGCCTGCCGGAAACAATCAAGGGCGAGTCGGCCGCGCCAGAAGCCGTGTGGTAGTCGAAGCGTATTTGATGTGAGAAGAACCAGGAGTTACTCATGCGAAACATGGCTGGATGGCTTGGGGTGTTTCTGATGATCACGATCGGAGCCGTCTTCGTCAGCGAAGCCGCCGACAAGTCCACTCGCGAGGAAAGAAAAGTGCTGCGTCATATCGTGCTCTACAAATTCAAGGAAGGCCTGCCGGCCGCCGACGTGCAGAAAGTAATCGACACGTTTGCGGCGCTGCCATCGAAGATCGATACGATCGTCGACTTCGAGCATGGCGACAATGTCAGTCCCGAGGGCAAGAGCGAGGGCCTGACACATGCTTTCGTGGTCAGCTTTCGGGATGAGGCGGGGCGTGACGCTTATCTCAAGCATCCGGCACACTTGGACTACGTGGACGTCGTGAAGAACCGGCGGGAGAAAGTCGTCGTTTTCGATTATTGGACTACCGAATGACACTATTCACGCGGCTGATGTTGATCGCTCTCGTCACGCTGCCCGCGGTTCCAACGCGCTTGTGCGCCGAGGAACCGGCCGGTCCGCTCCGAGTGCGCGTGTTGTCGTACAACATCCATCACGGCGAGGGAACCGATGGCAAGCTCGACCTGGAGCGGATAGCCCAGATCATCCGCGGCGCGAAGCCCGATCTCGTAGCGCTTCAGGAGGTGGATCGGGACCTTCCTCGCACGGAGAAGATCGATCAACCGGCGGAGCTAGCCCGGCTAACCGGCATGCACGTCGCGTTCGGCGTCAACTACCAGTTCGATGGCGGAGATTATGGGAATGCCGTGCTGTCGCGGAGCCCGCTGCGCCGGTATCTAAACCATCGCTTGCCGATGCCCGTGCCCGGGGAGCCGCGCGGCGTTTTGGAGGTGGAGATCGAGTTGGGGTCGGGCGAGGGGCTTGTCCTGTTCGCTACGCATCTCGATCATCGTCCTGTCGATCGTTCTCGTCGCGAGTCGGCCGTGGCGATCAATAAGCTTGCCGCTGATGCCGCAAGTCGCTTGTCGCTGCTGGCCGGTGATCTGAATGCAACTCCGGAGAGCGAAGTGCTGCGCATCCTGCGGAGCGAATGGCAATTGCCCGGCGACAAACCGCTACTGACGTCTCCGGCCGGCTCGCCGCGCCGGCAGATTGATTATGTGCTGATGCGGCCCGCGGCCCGCTGGCGCGTGATCGAGCAGCAAGTGCTGGATGAGCCGGTAGCCTCGGATCACAGACCGATCTTGATGACGCTGGAGATTCAGCCGGTCGAGTAGCTTGCGCTTCTCTAGCGAGCTTCGGCGTTTTTAGCAGATTCCGCCTGTAGTCGAGCATATTCGTCTCGAATTACTTCGGCGCCGTACTTACGTTCCAGCCGCCGCACGGTGAAGTGCCCGCGGGCCATGTCCTGAAAGTGATTGATGAATACCAGGTTGATCGCGGCTCCGCCCGCCGCGCCGATAGCCGGGAGCGACTGGGCGGCGAACTTAGCCGAGACCGGCACCTTGAACCGGGCCGCGATTTTGGCGATCAGTTGCACAAGCGCTGGAGCGCCTTCTTCGACGATGCCTCTTTCGGCGACGTAGCGGGCTGCTTCGGTCACGGACCGCGCTAACATGGTTCGAGTGGCATAGTATCCCATCTCCGCGGCGTCGTCGCTCGGCGCTCGACTACCAATCGCAAACACCTCGATACAGGCCAATTGCGTTTCGGTGGCGCGGATGTCCTCTCCCTGGCCGCGCGCGATATCCGCAACCGAGCGCAGGATCAGCGTGGTCGAAACGGGAAGTTCGATTGCCAACGCCGGCAGACCAAAAGCTCCGCCCACGGCTCCGCTCAACGTTGCCATTGCCGTATGAATGCGCCGCGAGGGCCGGATCCCGCGCTCGCTGCTCATGGTCGACGTTGCCAGCCGAACAGCGGCTCGCAGAGCGGCGTCGGTCGTATCGCTGATGCGCTGCTGCACATCTCGCGGCAGGACGCTTAATCCGTATTCAATCGGCCGGCCAAGCACATTGGTGATCTGGACCGCCAGGCCGGGGTTCTCGAGCGTGGTCACCGCGTCGCGCAGCGATTCCAGATCGTCAGGTTCGAGGGGCATGCTGAGGGTTCCACACAAGAGATGAGTATGAGGAGCGCAGTTCAATTATTGCACTCATCCCCGCGAGGAAAAGCTCGCTTCGCTGGGAAGCGTTGTGGCTCGCGGCGAGTCAGCTCGCCCGTACCGTGGCGGCAATCGCTTCGCGCGTGACGGGCTCGATAATTCCCCGCTCGCAGATGATCGCCTTGATCAGTCGGGCCGGCGTGACATCGAACGCCGGGTTGTAAACCTGCACGCCCTCGGGCGCCGTTGCACGGCCGAAGCCATGCGTAACCTCGCGTGGGTCGCGCTGTTCGATGGGAATCTGGCTGCCGTCGCGCAGCGACAGGTCGAACGTGCTCGTTGGCGCGGCGACGTAAAACGGAAGGTTGTGTGCCGCGGCCAGCAACGCCACGCCATAGGTGCCGATCTTGTTCGCGGCATCGCCGTTGGCCGCAATTCGATCGGCGCCGGTCACCACGGCCGATACGCGCCCTTCGTACATGACCTGGGCGGCCATCGAGTCGCAGATCAGCGTTACTTCGATCCCGCGCTGCTGGAGCTCCCAGGCGGTCAGCCGCGCGCCTTGCAGCAGTGGCCGCGTCTCGTCGGCGTATACGTGCAGACGTTTCCCCATTTCTTGCGCCGCGAAAAATAGCGCGAGCGCCGTGCCATAGTCACTCGTGGCCAGCCCGCCGGCGTTGCAATGGGTAAGCACACCTTGCCCGTCGTGCAGCAAAGAGGCTCCATGCCGGCCAATGTCGCGGCACATTTGCCGATCCTCGGCCTCGATCGCCTGGGCCTCGGCCAACAGCGCCTCGGCAAGGTGGCGTGGCGGTAGCGATCCTCGCAGTCCCAGGGCCTTGGCACGCATGCGCTCCAGCGCCCAAAACAGGTTAACCGCCGTCGGGCGGCTGGTCGCCAGGTATTGCGTCACGCGCTCCAGCCGGTCGAGCAACGCTGCTTCGTCGCCACCGAGCGCCGGTTGGAGGCCCACGCATACGCCATAGGCCGCCGCGACGCCGATCGCCGGCGCCCCGCGAACACGTAGAGACTTGATCGCCTCCCATACGGTTTCAACATCGCGGCAAGCAATGTGCGTCAGCTCGCTGGGTAGCAGGGTTTGGTCAATCAGTTGCAGATGGCCGTCGGCGCCGCCAATCCAGCACAGCGTCGCGGAAGCAGATGGAATAGACATGCCGGGATTTTAGCAGCGAGCGGGCGGTCCGGGCAGGCGGGTGGAAGGTGCCCGTGGTAATTCGATTCCGAGGTCAGGGCAATCTCACCCCGGAGCCGTCCATCTTGCTAAAGTGTCGGAAAAAGTGAGCAGTGACGCGGGGACTGGGGAGGCGCATGCGGGGTTCGCCCCAGCCGCGCTCTTCCTGGGGGGCTGTACGATGAAGGGGCCGATGGGTGGTAACTGGCGGCGCACCGTGTTAATCTACCTACCGAACGGACGGTAGGTTCTCCGCCGCAAGGAGTCGTCGAACGTGAAGCGAAGCGAATTGCCCCCAGCCGTGGCCAGGTTGCTGGACGAGTATCCGATCGTCGTTACGACGATGGTCGGCTGGGGCGATATGGATGCCAACCATCACGTGAACAACGTGATGTACTTTCGCTATGTCGAACATGCCCGGCTGCACTATTTTCGCATCCTGGGATTTTCGCGTTCGCAACACGAGACCGGCATCGGGCCGATCCTGGCGTGGGCCGATTGCCGGTTTCGGCGGCCGCTCGAATACCCCGACACGGTCAGCATCGGGATCCGAATTCGCGACGTGGAGAGCGATCGCTTCACGATGGATTCGATCATCGTGAGCCATAAGCTCGAGGATGTCGCTGCCGTCGGGCAGCAGAAACTGGTTTCTTACGATTACCGTGCCAACCACAAGGCCCCGCTACCGGACGCTATTCGCCGGTGCATCGAGCAGTACGAAAGCGGCGCGATCCAAGACGATTCGTGAACCAGACGTGGCGCTCAGACGCCGCCGTCAATCCAGCCGTTGCATCTTACGACAACCATCTACCATTCGGGGGAATTCCAGCGATGTACAACTCGATCAATCTTGAAGGCCGCGTGGCCCTCGTCACCGGCGGCGGGCGCGGTATCGGCAAGGCCATTACCAAACGGCTTGCCGGCGCCGGCGCCTTGGTTGCGATCGCCAGTCGCAAGCTCGAGAATCTGACGGCTACGGTCGAGGAGTTCAAGGATCTGCCCGGAAAGATCATACCGGTGGAGTGTCACGTTGGCCGTGCCGATCAACTCGAGCAGCTCGTGGCGACCGTGGAAAAGGAATTCGGCGCCGTCGACATTCTGGTCAACAATAGCGCAACGAATATTGGTCAGGGACCATCGCTCAATGTGACCGATGACATGCTCGATAAGATGATCGAGGTGAACATCAAGGCCGCGCTGCGGCTCGTTCGGCTTACCGTTCCGGGAATGATCAAGAAGGGCAAAGGCTCGATCATCAACATCGCTTCGATCGCCGGACTGCACCCGCAGCCGGGCGGATTGCTCTATAGCTTTACCAAGGCGGGGCTGATCATGATGACTCGCACCTGGGCCTGCGAATTTGGAAAGACCGGAGTCCGGGTAAATGCCATCGCTCCGGGCCTGATCCAAACCGACTTCAGCGAGTTCTTCTGGAAAAACGAGGGACACGTCAAGCGGCTCGAGGCCACGCAACCGATTCCGCGCGTCGGCCAGATCGATGAAATCGGGATGGGCGCGCTGTACCTGGCTTCGGACGAGTCGTCGTTCGTCACCGGGCAGGTGCTCGTGATCGATGGCGGCGCGACGGCAATGTAAGAGATCGCCAGGCGGCCTGAGCCAAACATAACGTGGGGCGCGCGACAGACGATTGCCGCGCGCCCCACTTATCGCTCCATCTCGCTACGACCAATGCCGGAGCTTAACCAGCGGCGGCCGGAGCGGCGCAGCAGCTTGGCGCCACGCTAGCCGAAGCGCGTTTGGCTTCGTCCGCACCAGTGCAGCAAGCCTTGCCCTCTTCACAGCATTCTGCGCCTTCGAAGCAGCAGGCTTGCGGACTATCGCAGCAACCGAGATCCTTCTCGCAGCAGGCCATGCCTTGCTCGCAACAGCCGAGCCGCTTTTCCGCGGCGCAGCAGGCCGAGCCGCCGTCCTTGCAGCAGGCAAGCTCGGCTTCACAACAGTTCTTCTTTGCCGTGGACGCCGTGTCGGCCGCCCAGCTCGTGGCAACCACAATCGCGGCCACAACGAGCAGTGCACTCGCGAGGACCGCGTACATTTTCGTATTCATAAGAAAACTCTCCATTCAAGTTGTTGAAAATCAACGATTGGATCAACCCGTGAACAACTGCGCGACACACCGCGCATGAACCACCGCAAAACCAACGTTGCGGAAAGCTATGCGCGCAGCGCCATTAGTTGCGCCACTGGCAATGGAGAATATTGAGAGGTATCGTTTCGGCTGGCAGGTCACGCTCGAAATGGCGTGGGCTGACGACAGCCGAAGACACGTCCGGCGGTAAGGCGAAGAACGCCAACATCAATGGCGCGTCATGCAGCGCAGGCGAACTTGCCGGTACGAACGGGCTCAGCTTGCAGCACTCATGCTTGCAACCATCGTTCGAATCTTGTGAAACCGGTTCTGAGTGTGGTGCACAGCAAGACCGCTCGGCCGATACGGCTTCGACATCGAGCGGTTGCGTCGCGCCACAGCACGGGTCAAAAAACGCGCACGGCGAAAGCGGGAGCGCCACGATCGCTAAGCAGATCCAGACGGCGATGCGGGAAAGAGGACGCATACCCTGATTCTACGGTCGCTGGCTGGATTGGTTCAACGCGTTTTTGGGGCCAGCCGCCGCGAGGGTTCTCGCGCGGGGCGAAAAGATGGCCGCAATTCCTTGTGGTTCCCTACCTTGTGGACTTAGTCCCCTCCGCCGGCGAGCAAGGTTTGAAATTGCTCCTCGGTAAGGATTGGAATTCCAAGTGCCGTGGCCTTATCCAGCTTGCTGCCGGCTTTCTCACCCGCCACGACGTAGTCCGTATTCTTGGAGACGCTGGACGCCGCCCGGCCGCCGGATTGTGCGATCAGGGCTTGGATTTCGTCGCGCGTGAACTTGGTTAGCGTGCCGGTTACCACGACCGTTTTGCCGGCGATGCCCGCTATTTGTTGCTTTGGAGGACTGGTGGCCACGAGCTTTACGCCGCGCGATGCCAGGTCGTCGATCGTCTCGCGGCCAAAGTCGCTATGCAGAAAGTCGTACACGCTTTGTGCGATTACGTCGCCAATTTCGTGAATCGCGGAAATATCTTCCATGCTCGCGTTGCGGAGGGCTGGCATTTCGTAAAAATGTTCGGCCAGAATCGTCGCCACGCGTGTGCCGACGTGGCGAATCGAGAGGGCATTGAGCAGCCGCGCAAGTCCTCTTGATTTGCTGGTTTCGATTCCCGCCAGGAGATTTTCCGAGGATTTCGCTCCCATGCGCTCGAGTCCCGTGAGCACGTCCAGCGTCAGGCGGTAGAGATCGCCGTAGCCGCGCACCGCTCCGGTTTCGACAAGCTGATCGACCAGCTTGTCGCCGAGCCCTTCGATGTCCATCGCGTTGCGGCTTGCGAAGTAGCGAATCCGCTCCTTCACCTGCGCGGGGCAAACGCGATTCGGACAGCGGATATACACGCCGTTTTCGTCCTTGACGACCGGCGTACCGCATTCCGGACAGCGTGTCGGAAACGCAAACCGCGGCAATTCACCCTCGCGTTCGGCCTTCTCCACACGCACGATGTGCGGAATGATCTTGCCGGCTTTTTCGACGATCACCACGTCGCCAATCCGAACGTCCTTTCGCTCGATCTCATCGGCATTGTGCAGGCTTGCTCGCTTGACGATCGTACCGGCCAGCTCCACCGGTTCGAGGTCGGCCACGGGGGTGATCGCGCCCGTCTTTCCGACCTGCACGCGGATGTCGAGCAGCCGGGTCTTGGCCTCGTACTTTTCAAACTTGTAGGCCACGAGCCAGCGGGGACTTTTGCTGGTCGTTCCCAGCCGCTGACGCTGATCGAAGTCGTCGACCTTGATCACAAGTCCATCGACTTCGAAGTCCAACTCGTGCAGCGATTCAATCAGCAGCTCGCAGTGTTCGACGGCCGTGTCGAAGTCGTCAAATCGCTTGGCCAGCGGCGTCGGGGGCAAGCCATAGCCGCGCAGTTCTTCCAAAAACTGCATGTAGCTGGTGGCTTGAAGCCCTTCTTGATAACCAATGCCGTGGCAGAATAATCGCAGTCGGCGCTCGGCTGCCAGCCGTGGATCGAGCAGGCGAATGCTTCCGGCGGCGCAGTTTCGGGTGTTGGCGTAGAGCGGCTGCCCGCGCTGTTGCTGCAACTCGTTCAGTCGTACCAGGTCGCTATTGCGCATGTAAACCTCGCCGCGGACTTCTAGCACGCGGGGAGGCATTCCGTCCAAACGCAAGGGGCAGTCGAGCACGGTGCGCATGTTGTGCGTGATATCGTCGCCCGTGCGCCCGTCGCCACGAGAAGCGGCCTGTACGAGAACGCCGTCTTCATAAGTAAGCGAGACAGCCACGCCATCGATCTTGAGCTCGACGACCCAGCCGATTGGTTCGTCCGGGAGCAGTTTGGCGATGCGTTCGCCGTATTTGCGTAGCTCGTCGATGCTATAGGTATTGTCGATCGAAAGCATCGGCACGCGATGCACGACGGAAGCCAGCTCGTCGACCGGAGCGCCGCCCACACGCTGCGTGGGGCTGTCGGGAGTGATCAGCTCCGGGCGGAGGGCCTCTAGGTCTTGTAGTTTCTTGAGCAGCCGATCGTATTCGAGATCCGAAATTTCGGGCCGCGCTTCGATGTAGTACAGCCGATCATGGCGGCGAATTTCATCGCGTAGAACGGCGATTTCAGCAGCGGCTTGGGTACTCATAAGACGTTGGCGGGCGAACGCAAGGAGGAGCCGAACGGCAACGAACGTACCCCCTATTCTATCGGTCGGCTGCATTCGGCCGCTACGGTGACTTTCTGGCCAACCGAGGAGTTCGGCACGAGGCACAAAAACTTCAGAGGTTTGTCACCGGTATTACGAAACTGATGGACCTCGTCGGGCGTTACCAACACGAAATCCCCAGCTCGTAGCGGATGCTCGACGTCGCCTTCCAGGACGACGCCTTCGCCCTCAAGTACAAACACTTCATGCTCATAGGGATGGCTATGCCGGGGCGTGTAGCCTCCTGGGGCGACTTCGAACTGACGCATGGCGAAGTTCGGCGCGCCGTGCTTTTCGTCGACCAGCCAGCGGACCTGGCAGCCAGCGGCGCCTTCCATCGTTACCGGCGCCTGGGCGACACGTTCGTAGTGGTCGACCTTCATCGCAAATTCTCCGCGGGTTCGCCCGTCTCGCTTGCCGGTTCGTGTGCCGTAGGCCGTTCTTTTTCGCGCTCGGATCGCCGCGTGCGTACACCATCAAGCCACATCGCGCCGAACGTGACAATGCCGAGCACGGCCAATTCGCCGCTCATGATCGACACGCCATGCGTATCGAGCATCGACATCAGGCCCGGCGATTCTTCCTTTTGTGCGACGGCGCGGTAGGCCATCGTTCCGTAGGCGAAGGTCGTGACGACAAACACGACCCCGACGAGCACCACCAAGATATAAAACGGATTGACAGGTTCTTTGGGTTTCGCCACGGCCACAACTCAACAGCGGAGACGTTGAAGAAGAGAACGTTGAATTATAGCAGGGTGGCGCCCGCGGGAGCAGGTCCGCCGGCGGGCTCGCTCAGGGCTCGCGACAATTGTCGAAAATGACGCCCGCGCGCGGCGAAATCAGCGTATTGATCGAAGCTCGCGCAAGCAGGGGATAGCAGGATCGCTTCCTCGGGCTCCGACCGCGCCAGGCACCAATTCAGGGCCTCTGCGAGCGTTTCACGACGGGCGACCGGCACGACCGCTGAAGCCTTGCGCAGCGCGGCAGACAAGGGCTCTCGCACTTGGCCAAAGACCGCCACGCCGCGCGCTTGCCGCGCGACCTGGGCGGCCAGCGCCGTAAAGTCGGCGCCTTTCGAAACGCCGCCCAATAACAGCCAGGTTGGCCGTTCCATCGCCGCGAGCGCCGCCAGGGTCGCACTCGGCGAGGTGGATTTCGAGTCGTTGAAAAAGTGACGTGCGCGAAACGCGCCGACCCACTCGATACGATGTTCGAGCCCGCCGAACGCGGCCAGCGCGTCGTGGATCGTGGCTTCGTCAATGCCCGCGGCGCGGGCCGCCGTCGCGGCGCAGGCTGCGTTCAGGCGATTGTGTTTTCCCGGCACGCGCAAACGCGGCAAGCGATCGGGGGCATGCAGCGCGACGAGCGCGGGGCCACATTCTTTCGACCACGACGCCACGGCGCCGTCATGTTGATTCAGGATAACCTGTTGTGCGAGCAGCAATCGTCGTTTGGCGGCGGCGTAGCTTGCCAGGTCCGAGTGCCAATCGAGATGGTTTGGCGAACAGTTTGTAAGAATCGCGATTTCGGGTAGCCGAACCTGGAGACTTAGGTGCGCGAGCTGAAAGCTGCTGAGCTCGAGCACGACCCAGTCGTCGCTGGTCATCTGGGGGAGACGGTCGAGCAGGCTTCCTCCAATGTTGCCGCCCAGCCATGTTCGCCTGCCGGCGCGCGTCAAGATTTCGTGGAGCATCGTGGCGGTTGTCGATTTCCCGTTCGAGCCGCTAATCCCGATGATGCGTGCCGGGCAGCGTTCGAGGAACATCTCTATTTCGGAAGTGATCGTGGCGCCAGAGGCGCGGGCGATTGCCAGGCACGGGTGATCCGGCCGCACGGCCGGATTGACGACCACGATCTCGGCGCTGGAAAAATCTTCCGGATCGTGACCGCCAAGATGGAGTTGAATCTGTGGGGACGCGCCAAGCCGAGCGAGAGTCGCATCCAACGTGGCGGCCGTCGCAACATCGCTGATCGTCAGATGCGCGCCGGCACGGGCCAGATACGTTGCCGCGCCGAGCCCGCCGCCGTGCCGCCCGAGCCCCATGAGCGTGACCTTGCGCCCAGGCAGCTTTGGAAGCTGGCGATCGGCTGCGAAACGAGCTGTCGTCACGAGTTGGGCATCCCTGCCGTTTGGAATTGAAGCTCGACGAACTGCGAGAATTAGTTCGCTTCGGCAATCATTCTTCGAGCGGCTTGCAGCGAGGGCTGTAAGGCCGCGGCCTGCACGCTGCCACAGACACGCAGATACTGTTCAAGCAGCGGGAGCGCCTTGTGCGGTTGCCCCAGCCGTAAATAAACCAGGCCCAGGTCACGACGCTCCTGCGGAATCTGCGGCAAAAGCGCCGCCAACCGCTGTTGTACCTTGAGCAGTTGCGGCCAGCATTCGTGCATCGCATGCACGGACTTCAGGTTCTGGAGAACCCGGGCAGCAATGTCCAACGGCGCGGCCGCGCGAAGTTGCTCTCTGGTGACACATTGGCCCGTGATGCACTCGATGCGCGCGCAAGCGCCATCGCAGTCGAGTACTTCACCCTGATTGAACGGGTCGACGAACAGGGCTTCGCCATTGCCACAACAGCTTCCGACGATGAAGTGACCGGGCGTATTGACGCCGAACATCTTCAGGCCCGTCCGCGCGGCAACCGCCATATACAGGATGCCCAGCGAGATGGGAATTCCCGTGCGCCGCTGGAGGACTTCGTTCAGGTAACTGTTTTCCGCCTCATAGTAGGCGTCGCGATTGCCGTGAAAGCCCTCAACCTGGTAAAGCAGATCGCTGATGGTCAGCAAATGGTCGCGCCGGTCGCGGCAACTCGGCTTGTGCGCTCGATCGCCACAGGCGACGCCCAGCCGGTCGATCTCCATCAGGCACCCGACACGGTCCAGGTTTGGCGCGGCGTCCTCGGCGACTTCGAGCATGAACTGCACCAGGTCGATCTCGGGGCGCCCGGCCAGTAGCTTGGAAAATTCGCAGGTCGGCTCGTATTGCGACATCGGGTACGCGTAAACCATCGGTACGAAAGAAAAGGAATGGACAAGTGTCGCGCAGTGTCGAATTCTAGCGCCGCTCAGAGGCAGCGGCAATTGAGATTTGTTCTGGATAGCCCCTGGCGGCAATGCCAGCTTGGACATTTTCAGGAATGACTATTGTTTGGTTCCGCTGGTCACGGCCACGCGCCGGATGAGCGACCTGCGGGTTGGAATCCGTAAAAAGGCCGACAAAACAGGGCTTTTGTCGGCCTTTTGGAAACGGGTGGAACCCGCTATTATTGCGCGATGGATCAGGCTAAAGATGATGTTTCCCCCGCACGGGGTCCCCAGATTCGTGGATCGCGATGCGCGCCAGGGAATGGGTGGAGTCGATACCTCCCGAACAGTAGGCATCCAAGGTAAGCAGCATGAGTGAATTTCGGACCGAACGCGATTCGATGGGCGATGTACGGGTGCCCGCCAAGGCCTATTACGGGGCTCAAACCCAGCGGGCGAAGGACAATTTTCCCGTCAGCGGAGAGCCGCTTCCCGCCGCGCTCATCCATGCGCTGGGGTTGGTCAAGTTTGCGGCCGCCGTCGCCAATCGCGATTTGGGCAAGCTTACCGGATCCGGCAAAAATCCACTTAACGAAAAGCAGGTTCAGGCCTTGCTCGACGCGACCCGCGAGGTGGCCGCCGGAAAGCTCGACGGTGAATTCCCGATCGACATCTACCAAACCGGTTCGGGGACCTCGAGCAATATGAATGCCAACGAGGTGATCGCCAACCGCGCTATCGAGCTGATTGGCGGCGATCGATTTCAGGCCGACAAGCCGATCCATCCGAACGACCATGTGAACATGGGCCAGAGCACGAACGACATGTTTCCCACGGCGGTCCATGTGGCCGTGGCGCAGGCTGTCCAGAAGGACTTGATCCCCCAGCTTGAGCGGCTGCGAGACGTGTTGGCCGATAAATCGCGGGCTTGGGACGACATCATCAAGATCGGCCGCACGCATTTGGCCGACGCTACGCCGATTCGGTTGGGCCAGGAGTTCAGTGGTTATGCGAGGCAGCTCGCCCTTTCGGTCGAGCGTGCCAAGGCCGCAGTCCAAGCGGTGCTCGAGTTGCCGGCCGGCGGTACCGCCGTGGGCACCGGCATCAACACCCATCCGGAGTTCGGCAAGCGCGTAGCCGCGGTGCTGGCCAAGGAAACCGGCATTCCCTTCATCGAAGCCGTCAATCACTTCGAGGCCAATGCCAACCGCGATGGCCTGGTCGCCGCGAGCGGCAGCCTGCGCACGATCGCGGTTACGCTCTTCAACGTGTCGAACAACATCCGCTGGCTGGGGAGCGGGCCGCGCTGCGGCTTTTATGAGGTCATGCTCCCTGATCGGCAGCCGGGATCTTCGATCATGCCGGGCAAGGTGAATCCCGTGATGTGCGAAAGTATGATGCAGGTTTGCGCGCGTGTGATCGGACATGACCAGGCATTGGCCTTTGCCGGAGCGACGGGCGGCAACTTCGAGCTCAATATCATGATGCCGATGATGGGCGCCACGGCTCTCGAATCTGTCCATCTGCTGGCAAGTTGCACGCGGGCGTTCATCGACTTTTGCGCCCTGGAGATGGAAGCGAACGCCGAAGCCTGCGAAGCCTCGGTCGAGGATAGCCTGGCGATGGTCACGAGCTTGAACCCACATATTGGATACGAGAAGGCCGCGGCGCTAGCGAAAGAAGCCTTTAAAACCGGCAAGACGATTCGCCAGCTTTGCCAGGAACAGAAGATCCTGCCGGAGGCCGTGCTGAACGAGGCGCTCGACCCGCGGCGGATGACGGAGCCACACTAAGTCAAGGCAGGAGCCGGGCCGGAGGGTGAGCAAATGCTCGGCCCCTCACGAACGAAAGTGTCTGACGATCCTGCCTTTCCAAAATCATTTCCACTCGCGAACAAGGAGGTTCACGAAGATGGCCGGTCGACAACTCTCGCTGCTTGCCGCATTGGCGGTAGTGCTGACGAGCTCCGTACACGTAGTGGCCGCACCGCCTGCGCACCTTGTTCCGTTTCCGGAAGACGTGCAGCAGACGCCGGCGAAGCAGGTAAAGCCCGAGCCGCCAAGGTCGACGTTTCAACCGAGATTTCGCCCGCCAAAGGTGAGCAGCGCCGAAACGTCCGATGTGGCCGAGAGCGAGAATGCGGCTGTGCGGGAAGTGATGCGAGATGCGCAGGTGACGCCTGCCAGCGCTTCCGAGCCGCTGATTCAGGAACCAGCGCAGGCGGCCGAAACGGAACATGCGTCGAGCGCGGCGACGGCCGCCGCGGGCGGTCCGGAATTGCTGGCGGAGTCCGAGGTTGAGCCAGCGAAACTGGAAGGTCGCGCCGCACTGGACGAGGCCTACACGCGCAGCAAGGCGGCCGCCGATGAAGCCGAATACAGCGCGATCATCGCGCTCTGCGAACAAGGCAAGATCGGAGTGTCCGACGCCTATAAAGCCTATGCCGATCAACTCATGGGGTGGGCATACAATCGTCGTGGCGAGGCGCGTGCCAGGGCCGGCAACGACCAGCAGGCCCTCACCGACTTCGAGACGGCCGCGCGGATGGGGGGCGCCTGGCGTGCAATTCATAATCGCGGCGTAAGCTACGCGGCGGCCGGGCGCCTGGACGACGCGGCGGCCGATTTTGATCACACGATCCAGCTCAATCCGCGCTATACCAACGCTTATTACAATCGCGCGGAGCTTCGCTATCGCCGGGGCGACTATGAAGGCGCGATCGCCGATTACTCCCAGGCGATCAAGCTCGGGCCACCGGATGCCGCGATGTACAACGGTCGCGGCCACGCGTTCTATCGGCTCGAACGATTTGGCGATGCTTTGCGCGACTATGGCGAGTCGATCAAGCTCGATCCGAGCAATCCTGATCCGCTGGTCAATCGCGGCGATACGCACGCCGATCTGGGGCAGTACGGCGAAGCGGCGGCCGACTATCGGGCCGCGGTCAAGGTCGCTCCGGAAAGTGCGAGAGCGTTTCAAGCGGCCGCCTGGCTGATGGCCACGTGTCCGGATGCCCAGTATCGAGACGATGCTCTGGCGATCGACGCCGCCCGCCGAGCGATCGAGCTCGAAGGCGAAACCTTTCGCAATCTTTCAACGCTTGCGGCCGCACAGGCTAGCGCTCGGCAGTTTCGGGAGGCCCAGGCAACCCAAGAACGTGCGATTGCCGCGGCCCCCAAAGAGCAGGTCGTCAATGGCGAGAAAATGATGGCCTTGTACCGCCGCGAGATCGCCTTCCGCGATCGGCCAATCACCGCGTACGAAACGCCCGAGGAAGCCGATCTCGATCAGGTGAAGCAGGCCGCCGTCAACGAACGCATTGGTGCCATCACCGGCCGCGCCAAGCGGGCCGACTACGTCGAACCGATCGCCGCTCCTCCCCGCGGTCAGCAGACGCAGTACGTGCCGCCCATGCGCAACGGAAGGTACATCGATTCCAGAAATCCGCAGCCCGAATCCGGTTGGAATGGGCTGATCCCCAAATCGCTGATGGGAAATCCCAGTCCTTCGGGCGCCACGCAACCCACGGGACCGCAGCGAGCCCGGCTCTTCGGCCCCAAGGGGCGCATCTGATAGACTCAGGCACCTGGAGATGGACAATGCATCCGCGATGAGGGCCGTGACCAGGACGGCGGAACCACCGCGAAGAAGGCCCCCGGCGGACGGTCCAGGCCATGCCCCCTGCTAGATGGGCGCGGCTATAAGGAAAAGGAATTCAGCTCTATTTGGTCCGCATGAGCTTCTGGTCGTCCTGGCCGTTTATGCTCTTCCGACGAGGCTGCCCAGCGGCTTCTTTGTGGGGCCGCACATACCGACTGCCGCAGAGCGTGTCTCGTGTTAATCGGCATCATCGCTGCGATCGCGGTATGGCGGCTTATCCGCCAGATGTCGCTATAGACGCCCCCCCGAATTCCCTCGGGCGGGAATTTGACCATCCCCCCTAACTTCAACTATACTAGAGAGTTCCGAGCGGGAGCTGCCGGAAGATCTGGAGGGCATTGAAGCCCCTGACGGCCGGCATTCACATCCACTTCGCTCGCGAGAGTCGCACCACGATGCGTCATTTGTCCTTGGCTCGTGCTCCGTTCGTTCCGACGCTATTGGCATTGCTGGTCGCGCTTGCTTCTGCCCGGGCGCAAGATGCCGATCCGGCTCCGCCCTTCCGGCAGCTTGCGCCGGGCGTGGAGATCACGATTGCGCCCAGCCTGGAAGAATCTGAGACGGTTTCGAAAGCCGATATCGTTGAGATTTTGCAAGGGATTCCGGGACTCGACTGGTCGCCCCGGTATGCGCCCGAGACGCAAACGCTGAAGGCCATGGCCACGGGCACGGAGTTCCGCCGCACGATCTGGTGTTTGGAGTTTACGTTCAAGCCGGTGCGGACGATCTGGGTCGACGTTCCCCAGGCAGACGGCAAAATGCAGCGGACACTCGTTTGGTACATGGTCTACCGCGTGCGCAATCCGGGGGGGGCCCTGAAGCCGACGAAAAACAACGACGGAGCCGTGACCATTGATCCGCTGGATCGCGAAGTGCGTTTCTTCCCGCAGTTCGTGCTCGAGTCGCACGAATATAAGAAGGCCTATCTCGATCGAATCATTCCGACGGCGATTCAAGCAATTCAGGAAAAAGAAGATCCCAACCGAAAGCTGCTGAACAGCGTAGAAATTGGCAGTCAACTGGTGCCGGTGTCGAGCGATCTGGTCGATAAGAGCCTGTGGGGCGTGGCGACCTGGGAGGGAGTTGATCCGCGGATCGACTTTTTCTCGGTATACGTCGAAGGTCTGACGAACGCTTATCGCTGGGCCGACCCCCCGGGCGGCTTCAAGGCAGGCCACCCCCCCACTACCGGCCGGGTCTTGATGCAAAAGAATCTGATGTTGAATTTCTGGCGTCCCGGCGATGAGCGGGAAGACGGCCAGCTCATTCGGTTCGGCATTCCGGGCAAGGTTGACTATAGCTGGGTATATCGCTAAATTGAGTGATTCCTTTAGTGGTAGTATCGGGCCCGGCGGGCTCATTCAATAAATAACCACGTACAATGCCAGCGCCGACCGCTGACGAAGCAGGTCTCCTGGCACGTTGGAGAGACAAGTCATGGCACATAAGAAGGGTCAAGGTTCCAGTCGCAATGGGCGCGATTCGAACGCGCAGCGGCGGGGCGTCAAGCGATACGCCGGCGAGCGCGTGCAGGCCGGTAACATTATCGTGCGTCAGGTCGGCACCAAGTTTCACGCCGGCGCGAATGTTGGCCAGGGCTCCGACTATACGCTGTTCGCGTTGACGGACGGTGTGGTGAAGTTCGACCGTGAAGGCCGCCGCGTGAATGTCGTGGGCGCCGCCTAGTTGAGGCTGCCTAATGGGCGTTACCCAGTTGGCGTCCATCCCGATTTAGTCGGGTGACGTGTAACGCGCAGTAGGCTGCGTGACGCAGCAGCGAACCTCGCATAGTCCGATATACTTGAGCCCAGGGAAAGCATTCCCTGGGCTTTGCTATTGCGCGACAGATTTAATGCTCCGCGCCGAAAGAGGTTTTTTACGTGTTTGTGGACGCCGTTACCATTGAAGTTGAAGCCGGCCGTGGAGGCGATGGTTGTCTCAGCTTTCGTCGCGAGAAGTACGTTCCGCGCGGCGGCCCGGACGGCGGCGACGGCGGCGACGGCGGCAGCGTGATCTTCATCGCTACGGCCGGCGTCGATAGCTTGGCGGCGTTGGCCGGACGCCATCATTGGAAGGCCCAGAACGGCGAACGCGGCGGCAGCTCGAATTGCCACGGCCGCAACGGCGAGGATCTTGCGATTCTGCTACCGCCGGGCACCCTGATCATCGACGCCGAGCAAGGGCACGTGATCAAAGATCTGGCCACGGTCGGAGATCGTGTCGTCGCGGCACACGGCGGACGCGGCGGCAAAGGTAACATGCGCTTCAAAAGCGCGACGAACCGCGCTCCGCGCCAGACTACTCCGGGCGGCGAACCCGAGCGACGGCTCTTGCGACTCGAACTGAAAGTGATCGCGGACGTCGGCTTGGTCGGCAAACCCAATGCCGGCAAAAGCACGCTGCTCAGCCGCCTGTCTCGTGCCCGGCCAGAAATCGCCGACTATCCGTTCACAACCAAGTTTCCGAACCTGGGAATCGTGCAAGTGGGGGCCGATCGATCGTTTGTGCTGGCGGACATTCCAGGCTTGATCGAGGGCGCCCATGAAGGCGCCGGCCTGGGGCACGAATTTCTCAAACACATTCAGCGCGCCGGCATCCTGGTGCACTTGGTCGAGCCTGCGCCCGTGGACGGCACGGATCCGCTGGAAAACTATCGTGTCGTGCATGCCGAGCTCGAACAGTACGACCGAGAGTTGGCCGAGCGACCGGAGATCGTCGTCGTGAGTAAGGCCGAATTGCCCGGCGCGGCAGAAGTTCGCGACGCGTTGGCCGCTGAGCTCGGGCGCGACGTTCTGACGATCTCGGCCGTGACGGGACAAGGGCTCGATCGGCTGGTGCATGCCATGGTGCGCGAGCTCGACGTCCGGTCGGAGGCCTCGACCCAATGAACGCGGCAGCCGGCAATGCACGCGCTCTGGTGACAGTCGACGTGGGCAACACACGGCTCAAGCTGGGTGTGTTCGATTTGCCATTTGAGGGGTCGCTGCCGCATCCGCGGGCTACGATCTCACTCGGTCAAGCGTGGGAACCCGCCGAGATCGATGCTTTTCTGGGCGAACCTCCCGCGGCCTATGAGTGGTCCATTGCCAGCGTGAACAAGCCTGGCCGCGAGCGTCTTGTCGCATGGCTCGCCGCGCGTGGAGTACAAAGCGTTCGGCGGTTGGATTTTGGTGATCTGCCGCTCGTGGTCGAGGTTCTGCACCCAGAGAAGGTGGGGGCCGATCGACTGGTGAACGCCGTCGCGGTAAACCGCCTTCGCATGCACGGCACGCCCGCGATCATCATCGATATGGGAACGGCGCTGACGATTGACGTGCTGTCGGCCGAGGGCGCGTTCATTGGCGGGGCGATCCTGCTGGGCGTGGCCACCAGTGCTCGCGCGCTGCACGAGTTCACGGATGCACTACCGCTGATCGAGGTAACGGCGATACCGCCACCGGCCCTGGGGCGTTCGACGGTCGAAGCGATGACCTCTGGTCTGTATTGGGGCGCCGTTGGCGCGGTGCGCGAGCTTGTCGCCAAGCTGACCGAAGAGGTCGGCGAAGCTGAAATCTACCTGACGGGCGGCGCGGGGACGCTGTTCGCCAGCGTGCTGGCCGAGCAGGAACGCCGGCCACCGCAATTCATTCCGCATCTGACCTTGGCTGGCATTGCGATCGCCGCTTCCGATGCGGCAAAGCCTTAGGGCGGAGGACCTCATGACGCGCGTGGTGCTGCTCACAGCTCCCGGACGCGCAGCGATCGCCACGCTGCTGGTGGCCGGCAAAGAAGCGACGCAAATGGTTGACCGCCTGTTTCAGCCCGCGGGACCGAAGACGCTCGGTCGCCAGCCGCTGGGGCGGATCGTGTTTGGGCGTTGGCCCACGGGTACGGCTGGTGAAGAAGTGGTGGTGTGCCGAACCGCCGATGAGCTGGTGGAGATTCACTGTCATGGCGGGGTTGCCGCGCCGGGCGCAATCATCAATTCCCTGGTGGTTGCCGGCTGCGAAGAGCTTGATTGGCGAAGCTGGCTTCGCGAGTCCGCGGCCGATCCGTTGGCGGCCGAAGCGGAGATCTTGCTGGCCGACGCTCCCACGGAGCGTACCGCGCGCATCTTGCTTGACCAGCGTGGTGGGGCGTTGCGTCGCGAACTGGCGGAAATTGAAAAGTGTCTCTGGGCTGGGGATTTGCCGACAGCCATGCGGCTTGTCGACGAGCTATTGGCCTGGGCCGATGTCGGGAGGCACCTGGTAAGGCCGTGGCGCGTGGTGCTCGCCGGGCGGCCCAACGTCGGCAAAAGCAGCCTGATCAACGCCCTGGTGGGTTACAAGCGGGCCCTTGTCCATGCCGCGCCCGGCACGACCCGCGACGTGGTGACCGCGGTCACAGCGATCGATGGTTGGCCGATCGAACTCACGGATACGGCAGGACTGCGAGCGGGCGAAGAACCGCTCGAAGCCGCGGGAATTTTGCTGGCGCGCCAGCAGGCCGCCGCGGCCGATCTGCTGTTATTGGTGTTCGACCGTAGTTCGGACTGGAGCGAGGAGGACGAAGCGTTGTATCGAAGCTGGCCGGCGGCGCTTCGCGTCTTCAATAAGTGCGATCTGCCGGCGGTGGCGGACGCCTCGCTGGCGGATGTTGACGTCAGTGCGCAAGCGAGCACCGGGCTCGACGTGCTGGCCCAGGCGATTGTTGAGCGTCTTGTGCCGCTCGTTCCTCGGCCAGGCCAGGCGGTGCCGTTTATCGAGCACCAGCTCGAACTTCTGAAATCCGTCCGAACGTTGCTGGCGGCGGGGGAGGCCGTATCTGCCGGGCAGTTGCTGGCACAATTCTCCGGCCGAGCAATCAGCTAGCACGTGGACGCCGCGGTGCCACGCTTGCTCTGGACGCAAGTTTCCGTCGCCGTCATACTTTGCCGCGAATCTGACCTCTTCGGCTTTCGGCCATTTTCGCGCGCGATCATTAAGATAGCGTTGCGTTCGCGGCGAAGGCCTCACGATGCTCGCGGTTCAGGGAGGAACCCGACATGCGGTGGAATCTATCGCATTTTCAGTTAAGCGGTTGGCTGGCGTTTGTCATCTCGGTGACGCTGGTATCGTCATTGGCACCGAGAGGATCTATCGCGGCGGACGAGCCACCTGCGATTGAAGAACCCTTACCGGCCAGTCTCGAGGAAGAAGCCGACTCTGAGGAAACGGCGCCCGCGGGTGAAGATTCGCTCGCCGCTGAACCGCAGGCGGTGCCCGAGAGCGAGCCGTTTGTCGATCCGTATGCAGAGCCTGTCGAAGCGAGCAGTGCGCCCCTTGAATCGGCTTCCTCCGAGCCATCTATTTCAGAAGACGAGCCCAAATCGCTCGAAGACGCCGGCGAGCCAGCTCCCCTACCCAGGGTTGCCCCACCAGCGGATGACGCGGCCTCGACGCCGGTTCCATCCCACGGAGGCCAACCCAAGCTTGCGCTCGATCCGGCCAGTCTCGATGGTGTTCGCCCGGGAATCACGACGCGTGTAGAACTGCATAAACAGTGGGGCAAGCCGGTTCAGTCGCAACGTGTCGCCGGTGGCGCTCGAGAATTTTATGACCTCCAGGGGCTGGGTCGCGTGCAGGCCGCGATTTTTGCCGAGATCGTCAACTCACTGACCGTGCAGGTCGCCAAACCGATGCCGCTGACCGAAATCGCCAAGCGACTGGAGCTCGCGCCGTTCGAGCCGGCGGAGATCTTTGACGAAGCGGGGGAACTGTTAGGAGCAGTGTATCCTGAACGTGGCGTGTTGTTGGGTTACCTGCCGCGTTCGAAGCCGCCACAGGTGTTTCAGGTCGTCGTTGAACCGATCGACGCGCAGCATTTTGTAGCTCGGGCGGATGCGCGGCTCGACGGCCGATACGAGTTGGCGATTGCCGACGTGCAGCGGGCATTGTCGATCAGCTCCGATCATCCACAAGCTCTGCATTTGCATGGGGAACTCATGCTGCGGTGCGGCCGGTTGGAGGAGGCGCTCCAGAGCGCCCAGCGCGCGGCGGATCTCGAGCCAGATGCGGCTGGGCACCGGCTGCTGGTTGCGCGAGCCCTGGCGACGGCGGGCGACTATCCGGCTGCGATCACGTGCCTGCGAGAATTGCTCGAGGAGCCAAAGCTCGAGGACTTGGACGCTGCCCGAGCCGCGTTGTATTACGGCGACTATCTCGGACAGTCGGCGAAGCGAGACTTTGCTGAAGCACTCAAGCGGCATCAGCGCGCAATCGAGCTGGCCGAACCCTTGATGGCTTCGAAAGACCGTACGCTCCGCCGCGCGGCGAAAGAAGTGTTGCTGGGCGCGCATCTCGGCGTAGCCTACGACATCGGTCACGGGCATTGGCAACAAAAGACCAACGCTGTCGCCAAATGGGTCGATCGCGCGGCGGTCTTTGCAGAGGATTTGATGCGCAAGGAGAACGCGGGTTCCGAGCCGCGACTCGATGTATACATTGGCGCTCTCGCCGCGATTGCCGGTATCGATTCGCCGCCCGACGTAGCCAAGTGGGTCGCAGGTACGCGCACGCTGGGGCAAAAACTATTTGACGACGCGAGAGATCCGCTGCGCCGCGCTGAGATCGCCTGGCAGTTATCGCGCGCGCTGAGCGAAGCGGTGAAAATCGAGACCGATGGCGGTCGTGGCGATGACGCCTACATGCTGGGCACCGTCGCGTTGGCGCTGATGGACGAGGCAGCGCCGATTGCCACAGGGCTACCCACGTACAACTATCACCGCGGCCGGTTGTGTTACCGGATCGGAGCGGCGTATGCCTTGGCCCGCAACGATCATGTGGAAGCGCTGGTTTGGTTCGAACGCGCCAGCCCGCTGCTAGAAGCTCCGGTGCCGGCGGCCGCTGTGGAGTCTGGTTCGCAGGGAGAAACGTTCGTCAGCATGGGGGTCTCCTACTGGGAGCAGCAATCGCGAGACGAAGCGCTCCGGCTCACCAATCAAGGACTCAGGTTGATGGAGCTCGCTGTGGAGGGCGGGACGCTGGCGCCTGCGGCGCTCGCCGTGCCCTATGGCAATCTTTCAGTGATGCACGAAGAGTTGGGAGATGCTGAGCAGGCCAAATGGTGTGCTGATTTGGCGCGGCGGTATGAGGGCTCTTCAAAAAAGTGAGTCAGCCTGCCGCCCTCGAAGAAAGCGGATCATGGTCAAGCCTCGGCCGAGTGTCCTGCAATTGATCGCGAGTGGCACTCGCTCCGCCGGGCGAGCCTGGTTGGCTGGTCGTTGGATTATTCGTGTCGTGCATCTGGTCGAGCGGGCTTGCGGATTCGGGGTACCGCACTGACCCCGAGTAAAATGGGCCGGATTGCGCCTTGTTTCGCGGGACCCAACGGGCCTAGAATTCCGCAAGCTTCAACCTTTTCCGCTTGTGGAGAATCGCCCGCGTGTTAGCTCGTTTTTTGCTCGCGATCATCCTGCTGCCGGTCGCCGAGATTGCCGTGCTGATCTGGCTGGCTGACGCAACCAATTGGTTGTTTGTCATCGGGCTGCTTATCGGGGCTGGGTTGCTGGGTGCTTACCTGGCACGTCAGCAAGGTCTGCGTTCGGTGGGACGACTGTCCGAGGAGTTCCGGCGCGGGCAGATGCCGGCCGACGCGATCGTTGACGCGATGCTTGTTTCGGTGGCCGCCTTGCTGCTGATCCTACCGGGATTATTGAGCGACGTGGTGGCAATCCTGCTGCTGTGGCCCGTCTCGCGGCGGGCGTTCAAGGCCGCTCTGCGGCGCGGAACGCGGGGGCGCGTAGTAACTACGTACTATTCGAGCTTTGAACCGCGGCGCGATGACTTCAGTTCCCGCGATCCGCGCGATGAAATCATCGATGTGAAGGTCATCGAACGCTGAAGCGAGTAAGATGAGCCGGCGAACGCTTAGCCCGGCGCTGAATTGGGTGAATCCGTCAGCGGCTCGACGTCGACAGAGACGCTCATCGAATGTTCGCCGCCGCCGAGGAATACGCCTTTGATGGGACAGACGTCGCTATAATCGCGTCCCCAGGCGACGGTGATGTGTTCGAGCGACGGTATGAGGTTGTTCGTCGGGTCAAAGTCGACCCAACCGAGTTCGGGGCACCAAGCCGAAACCCAGGCGTGCGACGCGTCCGCGCCGATGAGTCGTGGCTGTCCCGGCGGCGGGGTCGTCAGCAGATAGCCGCTGACGTAGCGGGCTGGCAGGCCCAGCGACCTTAGGCAGCCGATTTGGAGGTGGGCAAAATCCTGGCACACGCCGCGGCGCATTGCCAGGACATCGGCCAGCGGCGTGCTCACCGACGTGGCCGTGGCGTCGTACGCGAAGTCGCGATGAATTCGGGCGGTCAGATCGAGATTGGCTTCGAGCCAAGGCCGTCCTGGAGCAAACGATTCGTGGGCAAGCTCCGCGAGCGTGGGCAGGGTCGCGATGTGTGGAGAATCGTAGATGAACTGACGTACCTCTAGGTCGTCGCCGATCGTTCGGCGCTGGAGCGCGACGATATCCTCCCAACGGGTTGTGTTACTAGGGATCGGCCGCTCGGCAGCCCGCAACTCGACCGCGGTGTGGGCCGTGACGGCGAGTTCCATGTGGCGGTCGTGAATCGTGAAGAACTGGAGGGGATTTCCGAAATAATCTCGACATTCTTCGACGCGGACGGGCATCGGTTCGATCACCAACCGATGTGTCAAGCAGGTTTGCCGCGCCGTGTCGCGGGGACGCACGTGTAATTCGTTTTGACAGAGTGGCACCGCCTCGCTGTAGAGATAGCGCGTGGCGTGCACGATGCGGTAGCGGGCACGGGCCGCTGAGGCCGATCCGGGCGGCTTGCTTCTGGCCCTCATGTTCATCGCCGCGCGACCTCCGCCAGTTGATGAGCCGGACCGGCATGCACCAGATACTTGTGCGAAATGGCGTTGGCGAGCTCGCACAGCTTGACGCTGGCTTCATCGAGCAAGGCATCGAGTTTTAGACGGCGGCCGGACTCGTCTGGCTCGGCTAGCTTATGCGCGTTGGCCAGTCGCACGGCCGAGACGACACTCAACACCAGCCGTTGCTCGTCGCTCAAGAGCGGTTCGCCAGCCGTGCGGGGCAGCCGCTCGACATGATGGGCGAGCGCCGCCAGTTGGAAGGCGATCGCCCTGGGATTGGTTTCGTCGGTAAGGAGTAGATCCAATAGCGGCGCAAGCTGCAAGTTCGTCGCATAGCGGTTGCGATAAGTCATCGAGCTGTCGGCGATTTCCAGCAGTGCATCGAGCACGGCGTGTTCGCCGGTCGTGGAGAGCGCCAGCGTACCGCGCAAGAGCGAAATCGTCGCCAGTGCGCGTTCGATTCTTCGCCCCAGTTCGAGGAACTGCCATCCCGGCCCGCGGGTCATATTTTCGGTGGCCATGCCCGAGAATGCCGAGATATTGTAGATCGCCTGGTTGAGCATGGTCAGGATATCGCTGGAAGCGACGGCGCCGCGTCCCAACGGCGGGCGGAAGTCGTCCTCGATGCGCTTCAGGATGCGCCAGGTATCGAGCGAGACGCGGTCGCGTACGACCTTGGCCACGCGGGCAAGCGCCGCAAGAATCGACTGCATGCTGCCGGGTTGATGCTCGTCGTAGAGGAACTCCATCAGCAGAAGATCCATCGTGGCGACCGTGCCGGGGCCGGCGTTATTATCGGCCGGCGCGGAGAGCGGCCCGCATAACGCGCGATACAGCACGTTGAGTTCGGCCAGGCTACCCGGCGCGGCTTCGCTTGTGAGCCGGGTGACGATGCTGCGCAGCAGACGTGCGGCGCCTTCGGCGCGTTCGATGTGCCGGCCCAGCCAGAATAGGTGGTCGGCCACGCGGCTAGGAAGATCATTGCCGCTGCGGCGCGGTTCAACCAGGGCTCCTGGCGGCTGAAGGAGCGAAACGGGCGCCACGGGCCCGGCCGCCAGCACCCAAACGTCCTTGCTGCCGTGACCGACGAAGAGCGATTCTCCAAGCTGGGCTGGCGAAGCGCTGACGTGTGCCAGGGCGCCCGGCATAACGCGGTACCCCCCCTGCCCCGCCACGAGAAACGCTCGAAGCGCGATGTGTCCCGGTTTGACCGAGGCATCGCTCCAGACTGGCGCGGTCGAGCGGACGACAAGCTCCTGGGCCACAAAGCGTGACGGCGTGGCCACGATTTGCTGGGCCAACTTGGCACGCTCCGCGGCGTCGAGCGAGGCGGCATGTACCGGTTTGCGCCGGTCCGTGGGCACGGCTGGTCCGACGACCAGGCGCTCGAGATTATCAAGCACATAGCGCCGGGCGTCATCGTCGCCACACCACCAGGTACCGACGCTCGGAATGGCCAAGGGCTCGCCGAGCAGCCGCTCGCAGATTCGCGGCAGGAACGCCATCAACGCCGGCGCCTCCACAAGTCCGCTGCCGAGCGCGTTGGCCACGACGACGCGTCCCGCACGCGTGGCGTGCACGAGCCCCGGGATGCCGACCGCCGAATGCCCGTTGAGTTCGAGGGGATCGCAATCCTGATCCATGACGCGCCGCAGTAGCGCATCGACCGCGACCAGGCCGCCCAGCGTTTTAAGAAACACGCGATTGTCGCGGACCGTCAGGTCTTCACCCTCGACGAGGGGATATCCCAGATAGCGGGAAAGGTAGGCATCTTCGAAATAGGTCGGGGTGCTCGGTCCAGGGCTCAAGAGCACGACGTGCGGCGAAGCCTTGTGCCGTGCGGCGAGCGAGCCCAGACGATTGCGCAGCTCGATGAAAAAGCTGGCCAGACGTTCCACCTGACAATGGTGGAAAATGTGTGGAACCATCCGGGAGATGACGATCCGGTTCTCAACGGCATAGCCCGGTCCGACCGCGGCCTGCGTGCGATCGGCGACAACCCACCAGGAGCCCGCGGGCGAACGCGCCAAGTGCGCCGCGTACAGATGCAAATGACAGTCGTCCGGAACGCGCATGCCGTGACACGGCCGCAGGAACTGCGGATTGGCAAACAGGATCTCCGGCGGTAGCAATCCTTCGCGGAGCAAATGTTGCGGACCATACAAATCGGACAGGATCGCGTTGAGCAGCCGGGCGCGTTGTGCGAGCCCTGTCGAAAGCAAAGCCCACTCGTCATGCCGCATTACGAGCGGCAAGGGATCGAGCTCCCAGCGGCGGTCGCGGCCATGCGGGTCGCCGTGGACGTTGTAGGTCAGGCCGTTCTCGTGAATCACGCGCCGCGATTGCTGCCAGCGGCGTTCGAGTTCATTGCGTCCCAGGGCGTCGAGCAGTTGAAAGAATTCGGTCCACTGCGGCCGCATGTGGCCCGAAGCGTCGAGCAACTCATCGTAGACGCCCGGCGGCGGCGTGTAGCCGGCCAAGAGTTTGTCGCCAGCGGTTCGGCCAGGTGCGGCTGAGAGTGAAGTCATTCCGGGTGTGGACACGGCCGAGGTTGTCGGCAGGGTGGATGGGTTCGTTGGATGATTCGTGCTTTGTCAGCGCTGGTTTTCGGGTTCGCGTTTCGCGAGAGCACTAGCTTACTTGTTTGCGCCAAACCGGTTGCGAGTTTGGCGCCGCCCGAATACATCGGGTTGACGCTGGATTGGCGAAGGGAACACACAACAAATATTGTTTCCGAGTGAGCCTCCGGTGAAAAGGGCAACACGCGCGCGATCGTGCCCGGTTGCCGTGTGCGGATTTATTGCTGAAGGGCTCGTTGCATCTGACCGATGGGCCGTAGCGAGAAGAACGTCTCTTGGATCGTTTCGCCGACCTTGTTCAATTGTGCCTGGAACGCGTCGATGAATTCGTGCAGGCCCTGGTCGATGATCTCGCCAATTTGCAAGTAATCGAGATGGGAACGCAGCCGGCCCAGGCGTTTTTCGGGCATCGAGCGAAAATGCCCTCGTTGGCCACCGGTGATCGCCAGGAGCGATTCCTCGGCCTTGATCAAGCAGAAGTGAATTGCGCGGGGAAACTCACGGTCGAGAATCAGGAAATCGGCGACTTGGTGAGGCAGGATCCGACCGAAACGTTTGCGATACATTTCCAGCGCACTTGCGCTTTCGAGGAGGGCCGACCATTGGACCGTATCAAGCGGCGTGCCGACATCGTCGACCTTTGGCAACAGGACGTAGTATTTCACGTCCAGGATGCGCGAGGTCTTATCTGCTCGTTCGATGAGCCGCCCCATCTGGGAGAAGTGCCACGCTTCTCCGTGCGACATCGTCGCCACGGTGATGCCTTCGAGTAGGTAGCTGCCGCGTTTGACCTCGTTGAAGAAGTCATAGGCGGTGTCGAGGACGCTGGGGTCGGTTCTGGCGGCGCGTACCATCAGGAAGAATTTGTTCAGTTCCTCCCACATCGAGGAACTGATCATCTCGCGCACCGTGCGCGCATTCTCGCGGGCCATGCGGAGGCAGGATAGGATAGAGTTTGGATTGCGCTCGTCGAACGTGAGAAACTGGATCGCCTTTTGCCGATCGGGTTCGCCATAGAGTTCGGTAAACAGCTCATCGTCGCCGGTGGTGACGACAAGCGGAGCCCATTGGTCGGCGGGATGGCCCGACTCGGGGCCGACGTCCATCGCAAGCTGTAGATTGACCTCGATGAAGCGCGCAACGTTCTCGGCGCGTTCCAGGTAGCGACTCATCCAGAAGATGGAATCTGCCACACGACTGAGCATGGTCGCACTCCCGCCTATTTCAGTCGGCCGTTCTTGAGCACCCAGGTGTCTTTGCTGCCACCGCCCTGCGAGGAGTTCACGACCAGAGAGCCCTTCTTCAGCGCGACGCGCGTCAGACCTCCCGGGAGCACGTAGATATCCTTGCCATAGAGGATGTAGGGCCTGAGGTCCACGTGCCGGCCTTCGAGACGATCTTCCACGACTGTGGGCACTTGGGACAGCGAAAGCATCGGCTGGGCGACGTAATTTCTTGGATTGGCTCGGATTAGATCGCGATACTTTTCGTGTTCCTCGCGCGAGGCCCTGGGACCGAGCAGAATGCCGTATCCGCCTGACTCGTTCGCCGGTTTGATCACCAGCTTTTCGAGATTCAGTAGCACGTGCTCGCACTGTGCCGGGTCGCCACAGACATAGGTGGGCACGTTCGGCAGAATCATCTCTTCGCCCAGATAGTACTTGATCATCTGCGGCACGTACGCATATACGGCTTTGTCGTCGGCGATGCCCGTGCCCGGCGCGTTGGCCAAGGCGACCCGTCCAGAGCGATAGACGTCGATCAGGCCGGGAACACCCAGCGCCGAGTCCGGGCGGAAGTTCAAGGGATCGAGGAACTCGTCGTCGATTCGCCGGTAAATCACGTCGACGCGTTCGAAGCCGCTGGTGGTGCGCATGAACACGTACCCGTCGCTGACCACCAGATCGGAGCCTTGCACGAGCTCGACGCCCATTTGTTGGGCCAGAAAACAGTGTTCGAAATAGGCCGAGTTATAAATGCCGGGCGTCAGCACGACCACGTTGGGATCGCCAACCGTCGGCGGCGCGATGTACTGAAGCATTCGCAGCAATTGCTCGGGATAGTCTTCAACAGGCTGAATCGACAACCCCTCGAATATCTGCGGAAAGGTTCGCTTCATTACTTCGCGGTTCTCCAAAACGTAGGAGACCCCCGAAGGACAACGCAGATTGTCTTCGAGTACGTAGAACTGGCCGTCCGAGTTGCGCACCAGGTCTGTGCCGGTGATATGGCACCAGATGCCATGCGGCGGATCAAGCCCGGCACAGCGCGTGAGCATGTTCTTGCCCGAGTTGATGAGCCAGTGGGGCACGAAGCCCTCTTTGATGATCCGCTGCTCGTGATAGACGTCGTCGATAAACAAGTTCAAGGCGGTGATGCGCTGCTTGAGCCCCCGCTCGACGTGGCTCCACTCGCGTGATTCGATGATCCGCGGCACGATATCAAAGGGCCAGACTTTTTCGGTACCGGCTTCGTGGCCGTAGACATTGAACGTGATGCCCATATTTAAGAGCGCGAGGTCCGCGGCCTTCTGCCGCCGTTCGAGTTCGCCATCGGATAGGGAACTCAGGCGCTGGGCGAGCATCTCCGCGAGTGGCCGGGGGCGTCCGGTATCTTCGAACATCTCATCGTAAAAGCCGCCGGTTTGGTAGGCATCGAATCGGACCATTCGGAGCTTCTCCGCTGGAGGGCTTTCAGGCAGGAGCGATGTTACTGCGGTCATATATCAGAATCTCTCCCGCGCTGCCCAGCCAGCGGGCAGTCCGCGACCGTAGATTGGGCAATTTGACGTCAAAATCGCCGAATGTCGCTCGTCTGAAAGACTAAACGCAAACCGTATGCCCAAGCTGCGTTTAACGCTTGGATCCTTGCCGAACTCCAGGGCACGGTTATGCCGCACCTGGGTAGATTGGGTAGGATTTGCTTGGGTTTCCGATCAGCGAACTATTGCGGCCTCGTTGTATGGTCTAACTGCCATCGGCGACAAGAGCGGTCAGGGGTGATAAGAATTTTAGAAGTAACGGACCAAAGAAGGCGGTCGTAAGCTGGCTGTATCGAATGTAGCAGTGTAAGCGCTAGCACCGCCAAATCCGGGGGCCGTGGCGAGCCGTTGGGCCGGAAAGAGAATAAATGAAGGGCGAGCGGCACGAATCGGTCGCTCGCCCTTTAAATCGCGGCGATGGCAGATGAATTCACAGCCTTGTGAAATAACAAAGCCGGTAGGCACCAGTCTGCTATTACTTAGACGGGTGCCTGCCGGCTGGGCGATGAGGTTTCGCAGACAAGGTTTCGCAATAGTACCGAAACCGTGGTTACTGCTTAGAACGCATACCGCCTGCGAAAGAAGATCAGAAAATACACCAGCGACAGGGCCGAAAGTGCAATGGCCGACGGTTCAGGCACCAGGCTCAAATGCGCCGTCGTCATCGGCGCGGCGCTGGGGTCTTTGCCAGCGACATCGAGTCCTTCGATCGTGGGCTGGCTAAGTTTCACTTCGAGAGGGTCATGCGACAACGCGTCTTCATCGGTGGCTCGCTCTTCGGCGAAGCGGGCGAGCATTTTTTCACTTGCAGACGTGGCGTTGACCAGCGCGGTTGATTTGCTAGCGGTTGCTTCTTCAGCAACGATGACCGGTTTACCAGCCAAGAGGTCGTCAACAGCATCAGCGGCAGCAAACGTGCCGGAAAATAGCGAGAAGCCAATGGCCCCTGCGCAGACAGTAACTCGAAGTGATTTCACGAGCGTATCTCCTATGTGCCACGTTCGCTCGATTAACAATGCCATTCCACTACAATTGTGCTGAATCATATTTCTTTCCCCACGACCGTCAATCCGCTCGCTGAGGATCATTAGGGGACACTTATTATGTACGCAAATATTCAGAATGCAATGAAAAAGATGGCTGGTTCTAGAGTTTTTTGTGCACTAATTGACTAAAATGGGTTAAATACAAAAAATGGATTCTCCCTTAAAAGGAGGGCCATTCCCGCGGCGGATGATTGTATTACCAAATGCCCCGCGACAGCATCTATCCCACTGATGGCGGCCCTGCCCAGTCCGCGTTCGGAATCGTCCGTCTTGCCAGCGCGATTGTCGAGTTGAGCTGAACGTCGCAAGGCAAGGCTGGGGACGTATGGAGGGGCCCTTTCGGCAAGCGGGTGGAAGAACGCGTTAGGCGTCGCGGAGAATTTCGGCGGCAGCATTTTTGCCGCATGCGCCCATTACGCCGCCTCCAGGGTGAGCGGCAGCGCCGCACAAGTAAAGTCCGGAGATCGGCGTGCGGTGGTCGGCCCACCCAGCAACGGGGCGTAAGGAGAAAAGCTGGCCCAAGCTCATTGCGCCTTGGAAGATGTTGCCGCCCGTGAGGCCATAGGTTCGTTCGAGGTCGAGCGGCGTGAGGATCTGGCGATGGAGAATTGCCCCCGGCACATTGGGGGCATATTGCGCAAGGATTTCGATGCATCGGTCGCCAAACGTTTCGCGCTGGCTGTCCCAGTCGCCTTCGGCCAGTCGGTAAGGCGCGTACTGGACGAAGATGGAAACAATGTGCTGGCCTGGCGGGGCGATCGTTCGGTCGACGCTGGTGGGCATTGTCAGTTCCAGAATCGGGCTCGAACTGTAGCGGCCGTACTTGGCATCGTCGTATGCCTGTTCCAGATATTCGAGAGATGGGCCGATGTGCATCGTGCCATGGTGGTGCGGACCGAGGCCATTGGGGCCGACTTCACGATCTCGCACGGCGAACCGTGGCGGCTCGGCGAGCGCGAGATTGATTTTGGCGGATGCGGACGAATAGTCGATTCGTCGCACGGCGGCCAGGAACTCCGGTGGCAGTTGCGTGGGTTCGAGAAACCTCTCGAAGGTCAGGTGCGGATCGACACTCGAAGCCACGACCGGTGCGTTGAGGATCGTGCCATCTTGGAGTTCCACGCCATGCACCTGTCCGCCGGTTGCGAGAATTCTTTTTACGGGTGCTTCGCGAAGGATTTCGACGCCCAGGTCTTCGCCGGCCGCGGCGAGGGCCGTGGCGAGCGCCCCCATGCCTCCCTGAACGTATCCCCAGACTCCGCGGGCTCCGCCGGCCTCGCCCATCACGTGATGCAGCAACACGTAGGCGCTGCCTGGCGCGGAGATTGGCGCAAAGGCGCCGATGATCGCATCGGTGGCGAGCGTCGCCTTGAGCACGTCGCTTTCGAACCAGCGATCGAGAATCGGCCGCGCAGCGCCGGTCAATAGTTCGAGGGCCTCGGGCATGTCGTGGCCGAGTTCGCCCAGTGCGCGATACAAGTTCCAGCCGATCTTGGCGTCGCGCAGACGCTTGCTGAAGCCACGCTCGCGCCACGAGGCCGGAAGCGGCAGCAGGTCGGGCGCGGGGCTGGAGAGCGCGGGTTCCAGCGATTTGGCCACGCGTTCCAGCAGCGCCTCGTACTCCGGGTAGCGAGCGGCGTCACGCTCGCTGAAGCGAGCGATTTCTCGCGCGTTGAGCCCCGGCTCGGGGCCCATCAGCAGGCTGCGGCCATCGAGAAGCGGCGTGAAGCTCGACGGCCTGCGAGGCAGGACTTTAAAGCCGTACTGAGCAAGTTTGAGATCGCGAATGATCTCGGGCAACAGCAAGCTCACCACGTAGGCCGCGGTAGAGACTTTGAAACCTGGCCACAGGTTTTCTGTCGTTGCCGCGCCGCCAAGTACATGCCGGCGTTCAAGCACGCAGACGCGTTTGTTGGCTCGGGCCAGATAGGCTGCGGTGACGAGGCCATTGTGACCGCCACCGATTACGATTACGTCGTAGGCCGCCATAGCAATCCGCACTCGCAGAAAAAACGAACGATCTCTTGAGCCATCCGCCTGTAGGACAATAATAGCCCATCGGCCAAGCGCGGGACCAACGGTAGTTTTCTTGCGCGCGCCGTTACGACGCGCCGTCGGGGCCAGAGGGCCCCGGGGAAAAATCGCCGCGTACCAAGCAGACGCAGCCCAGGCTACTTTTAGAAGGATTACTTCGCCCATGACCGCCGAGCACATAATGAGCCGTATCGAGGACGGCATTCTGCTGGTTACCATCGATCGACCGCAGAAACGCAATGCCTTGACCCCGGATATGATCGAAGCGCTTGCGGCGGCGGTGCGCAAGGCGGACGACCATCCGGAAGCGCGGGCCGTTGTGGTGCATGCCGAAGGGCCGGTGTTTTCGGCGGGGATCGATATCGCCGCGCTGGCGGAGTCGCTAGGAGCTTCGCTCGCGCAAAATCCGGCGCGGTATCTTCGCCGGCTGGCCGATCGCTTGCAGGACGCACTCAATGTCATCGAAGCGACCGAAGTGCCCGTGATTGGCGCGCTGCAAGGAGGCGTAATGGGATTGGGGCTGGAACTGGCGCTGGCATTCGATTTGCGCGTGGCCAGCGAAGATTGCCAGCTTTCGATTCCGGAAGCTCGCGTGGGCCTGGTGGCCGACGTGGGCGGCACTACGCGGCTCTCGCGCGTGGTGGGGCCAAGCCGCGCCAAAGATCTGCTGCTAACGGCGCGGAGCATCGCCGCCGACGAGGCCTTGAGCTGGGGGCTCGTGAATCGCGTGGTGCCGAACGGCAACCAGCTTCATGCGGCCCTGCAACTTGCCCGCGAGATTGCAGTCAACGCCCCGCTGGCCGTGGGATTGGCGAAGCTGATCGTGGATCAGGGAGACGGCCTGCCGAAGCACGCGCAGATGGCCATCGAGCGTTGGGCTCAAAGCCAGCTTATCAGTACCGCCGACGTGGCCGAGGCGATGCATGCCTTTTTGGAAAAGCGGCCACCGAAGTTTCAAGGGAAGTAGCCTGAGAGGTGGTTCCGACGAGCGGCTAGGCGGAAGCGGCTGTGCCCAATAGAACCTGGTCAGTGAGCGACCGTTCGCGAGAACAGGTTAATGATGAGTACGCCGGCCAGGATCAGCGTGATTCCGATCACGGCCGGCAGATCAGGGATTTGCTTGAACCAGATTGCTCCTACCAACGCGACCAGCACGATGCCTGCTCCTGACCAGATGGCGTAGGTAATTCCGAGAGGCACTTTCTCGACGATAAGACTCAGCAAGTAGAACGCCAATCCATACCCGAACGCAACGACCAAGAGCGGGCCGGGACGAGTAAAACGCTCGGATGCCTTCAGCGCTGAGGTAGCGATTACCTCCGCCGTGATGGCCAGGATCAGGTAGAGATAGTGCATTGAAGAGAGCGTCTAAGGAAACGCCTGAGTGGGGAAACGCTTGAGTGGCAGCCGCGCCGAGCTCGAACGATGCTCGCTACGGGATCCCGTCCGCACTTGCTTGGCGCTATGCACGCAATTGTTCCAATTCGTCTAGCCGGCGGGCGATTGCGTCGTCGTCGGGGATCTCGCCTCGTTCTCGCTGGTTTACGAATTGATCTTCAAAGTCGGCGAGCGCTTCGCGGACGTCCATCTCCGTGGTCGGACTCAAGCGGTCGATAAACAGTACGCCGTCGAGATGGTCGATCTCATGTTGCACGGCCCGGGCAAACAGACCGTCGAGCTCCAGGTTCAATTCTTCGCCGGACATGTTGTAGGCATTCAGCGAGACACGTTCGGGCCGTTTAACGTTGGCGTATAATCCCGGGATGCTGAGGCAGCCTTCCTCGGCTTCGGCCATTCCCTTGCGCGATGTGATGACCGGATTCAAAAAGACGAATTCCAGTTCTTTCTTGTCCGGATCGCTTTCGAGATTGAGCACGAACAGCCGGTAGGGTAGATCGACCTGATTTGCCGCAAGTCCGATCCCTTTCGCTTCGTACATCAAGTCGAACATTTCGCGCACGATACCGTGCAGTTCCTTATCCACCCGTTTGAGCGGCTTGGAGATGTGGCGTAGCGTTGGATGCGGATAGTGGACGATTTTCACGAGGGATATCGCGCGGGTTAAGGGAACATTCGAGGCGTCCGTTGGCCGCGGCCAACACTCCATAATCCTAGCAAACCCGCCCTATGAGGCGAGGGGGCGCGTGTCGCCGCCGCTTGATTTCTGAGCCGCGGGCGATTTGGGGAGCATGTCCGCGGGGCAGCGGCGGGCGCGGGCTGCTTCGGCCCGGAATTGAATTACCGCCGGTTGGCTTTACGATTCAAATATCGCAACTGTTCCGCCCGCGAGGCCGTCTTCCAGACGTGTTCGGCACGCAGTAACTTTCGCCGAGCTTCCTTCAGGGCTTCCTGATAGAGTTCGACTTCCTTGCGAACCAGCGGCAACTCGTCGTCGACCACTTTGCCCATCAGCGAGGTCGTGCTGGCTAGGCCCCGTTCGAGCGCGGTGACTTCGCCGCGACACGCCAGGTAGTCTCGCAGGGCGGGCGCGCCGCGCATATTGCTGGACGTTGACAGATAATGGATTTGTGTCGCGGTCAGCTTCCGTTCTGCCCGCAGGAGACTGGTGATCGGCGTCTGGCCGTCTGCGTAGGCTTGCTCAGCCACGCGCACTTCTGCGGCGGCTTCAAGACACGGGTTGAAATCCTGGCGGCTTCTGTCGAGGTTTTGTTCAGTAAGGAAGCTTGAGCGAGAATGCTGCTGTGAATCTGCGGCGGCCTCGGGCTTTTCCGCCTCTTGGGCTCCGGCAGTTGCGATGCCCAGGGCCAACGTAAAGGCTGTACATGCGAGCGATCGCAGATGCTGTCGCGACATGGAGAAGAAATCCTACGAAGCTCGAGCCGGCGTCGACGGTGAAGCTATCCCGCCATCCGTCGATCGATGCCGGCCGATTGTCCATTGGTGTCGAGGGCCACGACGACAAGTTTTTGCCGATTGGCAAAGTCGACGACTTGTGGTTCGTCGATGATGATCGTGCGGCCCGCTTCGATGGCAAGGACCGAACCACCAGCGCGAACGATGTTCTCCAGGGTGCCCATGCCGATGGTGGGGACGTCGAATCGCATGTCCTGCTGCGGCTTGGCGACTTTGACGACCGTGAAGCCGCCGGCTTCGCAGAGCATTCCCGCGCGGAGAATACATTCGTCGGTGCCTTCGATCGCTTCGATCGCCAGCGGGGAGCGGTTTTTTACGACAACGCACTGGCCGATATCGAGCCGGCCAATTTCACGCGCCAACTGCCAGCCGAACTCGATGTCCTGCTGCTGGGCCGCGGTTGGCCGGCGCGTCGTGAGGCAGGCGAGTTTCACAAGCAATTCGGGAACGAAATCGGTGGCAGGGCGCATGGTGATTCCACAACGGCCAAAGCTGGTGACAATGGCGCCCAGCAGGCTGTCGTCTTGGGTCGTCTTCTGCCGGGAGATGAAGTGCGGATAGTAGGTCAGCACGCCGCGCCAATCGGGCAGATGGTGCAGCCAGGCTCCCTTTTGAAAGAGTTTAATCTTGTGCACTTTGCCGGCCATCGTCGCATCGGTGACGTCGTGGCAACGAAAGAACCGCACGACCTTGCCGATCTGTCCCAGCCCGATCCAATCGAATTCGGTAGACAGCCTTTCGAGCGCGGGGTCGGCATGGTCGCGGATTCCAAGCGTATATACTTGCGCGCCTTGCGCTCGCAGGGCTTCGGCCACCAGGATCGGGTAGCGTCCCCAGCCGGCGATCAATCCGACCTTTTTCTGTAGAACCATCGACATGGGCTTCTTAGTACCTTGCAAATGCTCACGCCGCGTCCTTGGCCTGCGGGGTGGTGTTGTCGCCCCGGGCCTCGGTGCCTGTCAGTTCGTCAACGATGCGCTGCAGCCGCTTCAACTGGCGGCGCATCTCGGGCAGCTTGCTCATCGCAGCAAACTGAATCTTCTGCTCGCGCTCGCGGATAGCCGGCGTGCCAAGCATGTGAGCGTCCGCCGGAACATCGGAGCTGATGCCGGCCTTGGCCGCCAGGATCGCGCGCTCGCCGATGTGCACGTGGTCGCGAACGCCAACTTGTCCGGCCATGACGACATAGTCGCCGGTCGTGGTGCTACCGGCGACGCCGACCTGCGAACAGATCATGTTGTGGCGGCCGATGCGACAGTTGTGGGCGATCATCACCAGATTATCGAGTTTCGTCCCGTCGCCGATGAGCGTGGGGCCGTAGGTGCCGCGATCGACCGTGCTGCATGCGCCGATCTCGCAATCGCGGCCGATTTCGACCCAACCTAGCTGCGCGCTGGGGCGATTGGCGCCGTCCAACATGCGATAGCCGAAACCGTGGCATCCGATCACCACGTTGGCGTGAATTACACTGTCGTCGCCGACGATCGTACGTTCGTAAAGCACGGCATTGGGATGGATCGCGACGTTGCGACCGAGCTTGCAGCCGGCCATGATCCGGGCGCCGGGGTAGATTGTCGAGCCGGAGCCAACGACAACGTCCGCCTCAATGGTCGCTCCGGCATGGACATCGACGTCTTCGGCGAGGCGTGCCGCGGGACTGACGACCGCGTGAGGAGACACGCCAATTCGTTGTTGAGGCCGCGGAGGACGAAAATGCAGGACGATGGCAATAAATGCCTGATGCACGTCGGCAGCGACGATCGCCGGCATGGTTAGCGATTCGAGCGGAAAGCCGCGCGGTACGATGGCGGCTCGGGCTTGAGCGGCCGCGAGGGCGGCGGCCTTTTCGGTGCGATCAACGAGCGTAATGTCATTTGGCTGAGCATCGAGGAGTGCCGCGGCGCCCGTAATTTCGAGCGTCCCGTCGCCTACCAGTTCTCCGCCCACCAGGTGCGCCAATGCGGCAAGTGTCGTCGGCATGAGATCGGAGTCCTTTCCGAGTGTCGCGCTCGGCCGGTCGAGCGGCCAAATTATGAGAAGGGCCGGCAGTGTAGCGTCCTGGGCGAAGGTAGGACAATAGCGGTTACCAAGCGCAAGCTGGCAAATGCCGCCGCCCCGGCGAGACGGACGCCCGCCGGGGCCGTGGTGGATCGCTTTTCCAAGGCAAGCATGGAGTTAACGGCGCGAACGACGAGCACACCGTGCGCCGCCGATAGCAACCATGCCCAAGAGGGCTAAAATCCACGTGGAGGGCTCCGGCACGGTGATCGACGCCAAGGCATCGGTGGACGCGCCGTTCTGAACTTGGACGGATTGAATAACTCCGGCGCCCAACAGCCCGGGAAGAGCCCCATTGAAGCCGGACGCTTGGAGGTCGGCTTCGATCAAGGACATATTGAGCAGGATTTCCCAGGTACCAACGCGATTATTAGCTGCGTCCCATGTCCAGATGATGCGAGCTACGTCGGCGTCCAGGCGTATGTCATCGCCTGTAGTTTCTATGCCTGTAGTTTCGATGTGCTCGGGCTTCTGAAGGCCCCACATCGTTCCTTCCCCGCTTTCCCAAGTCGCTAGATCGTGCCAGCCGGAGGTGCGAACCAGAAAACTGCCGGCACCGCCCGCGGCAGTGCTACCAATGCCGTTGCCGCCGGCGGGGGCAATGGTGCTGGTCGACCAGGTCGAGTCCTCGCCGGCAACTTTCGCTTGAAGCCGGAAGCGGTGTTCACCGTTGATGGCGCCGTTCACGGCTGCGCCCGTGAAAGCGTCCCAGCTGGCGTCTTCGGCGGTGATACTGTTGAATGCACCGCCGATTCCGATCACCGTGTCCCCCGGGGTCCATGGCCGTGCATCCGCCTTGGTCCAATGGTTCGTTTCGTAATAGTTATGATAGGACGGATCATCGTGGCCAGAAATGTCATAGATCGAGCCATCCGTTACCGTGAACTGGGTTGTGTACGTCTCGAAAGCATAGTTACCCACGCCATGGACATAATGGCCATCGCTCAATGAGTTTCCATGATGAAACCAACCATCGGCTTCTGGATTTCCGGTCAGCGAAGCGGCAAATGCATCGGGGCACACACCGAAAATGAGCAAGAGAGCCTTAACGACGAGGGTGCGATTCATTAGCGTTTTCCTTGTAATGGCGCTACAGAAACCGGTACCGGTGTAAAAACGAAGGTGAAACAACTCAGCGAGTTGCAGATTCGGTCTTCCGGAGGAAAGCCGTCGTCATACCGTGCCGCATACCGTGTCGCGCGTGCCGAGCACGAACTTGGCCAGGATAGATGCACCCCTCTGGGGATGACTATTGGAGGAGTGCAACCACGAGAGGCGGAAATTCCACTCTGGCCGGATGACCGAGCGCCAGTACAGTAACTCGCTCCCAGATTAGTCGGGTACAAAGGGGGGTGTCAATCCGCCGTGAGGATGGGCTCGGGGGCGCGCCTGGATTTGGGAAATCTCTCCTGAAAGCAGGCGGTATTTGCGTGATTTGGCATTGGGTGCATCGGGATCCGTATTGAGCATTAGCGGCTCGATTGCTAGCGTTCCTCGACCCCCTACGGGGTTCTCGGCATGTTTGTGCGACAAGTTTGGCTTTCCTGGCAGCCATCGCGCTGGTCCTGGAAAGCGGCGTGTCGCGGCATGCGCGGCTACTAGCGGGGCACACTATATTTTACGCGCGAGTTCGGGTTCATTTGTCCCTGAGGAATCGAGTAGACTGGCCGGCCCTCGGGAGCTTATGACTCGCAACTTGATTTGCCGTTCAGCAAGGAGGCTGAAGTGGTCCGTTCGTCGCATCGTTGGATCGATATGGCGCGGATGGCAATGCTATTCGCCGCGTTCGTGTTGGTGACAGATTCGTTCATCCTGGCGATGGAATCGAATGCGAGTTCTTCGGCCGCTCCGGAGCAGCTTTCAGACGCGGAGCGGATCGCCCGGCTCGAACGGTCGCTCGAGGCGGACGACAAACGCCTGCTGTTGTTGAAGGCAAGCCTTACCGATCCGAACGGAGAGTACGCGCAGGCCGAAGCGACGTTTCGCGATCTTGACGTCCAACGCAGCCAGCGCCACCAGCAACTCAAAGACGCCGAAGAGTCCGGCACGGCTGAAGACTGGGCTCGCTTGCAAGAGGCCGTGAACTCGCTCGAGAAGAAGTGGGAACTTGCCAAGGAGCGGTTCGACCTGGCGATTGGCGAACGCAAGGCTGCGCAGGAGAGTCTCGGCACGCTCGAACGCAAGCTGCAAAGCGATCGGGAGACGCTGGCTCGGCTGCGCGGCGAGGACGATGCGCCGCCGGCGTCCGTTCCAAGCCCTGCGCCTGTGGCTGACGTGTCCGTAGCTCCAGCATCTTCTCCGGCTTCCGCGACGGAGGCAACTGCGCCCGCGCTACCGGTAGCAGGCATTCCGCAGAACGCGTTCAGCAGGATGTTGACCGATGAATCTGGCCACCCCAAGATCGGGACGGCCGTCTCCAAGCGCCTTGCGGCCGAGCTGGCAGTAGCGCGAAGCAAAGTCCAGGAGAGCAGCGACGCGGCCACCGCGGCCGAGGCCGAGGCACGCGCGTTGACCGACCGCATCGAGCTCTTGCAACAAGACATCGAGCAGCAGAGGACGCTACGCGACACGGCGCGTAAAAAGGTGGACAATGCCGAACAGACGTTGAAGAACCTCAACGAAGATGTCTTTCGCAAGCTGATGGCCGGCGAGGATATCGCGTCGCTCAAGCAGCAGGTTCGCGATACCACCGCGCGCCTGATCGAAGCACGGGCAGCGTCGCGTGATCTATCCACGCATCTTGACGAATTGCAGTCGACACTGGCCCTGCTCCAAACCGAACAATTGATCGCCACGAAATCGGCAGCCGCCAAGCGGGCAGCCGCCCAGGCGGCGCAGGCCACGCTCGAAAAGCTCGAAGATCCGTTCACGCTGAGCAACATTCGACTATGGCTCAAGACGCATTGCCCGCGAATCGTGGTCATTTTGATTACCATCTGGGTGTTGCTGTGGAGCTCGCGGAATTTTGAACCCCGCCTGGTGTCGTTGATTGCGCGGCGCGGCCGTCGAGGCAGCCGTGAAGATCGCGAAAACAGGGCCAAGACTCTGCTGGGCGTATTCAGCAACGTCATGAAGTTGTTGATCGTCGGCGGTGGTCTGTTGATGCTGCTCGAGGAAGTTGGCATTCCCATTACTCCGGTCATCGGAGGCGCCGCGGTTGTCGGTTTGGCCGTTGCCTTCGGCGCACAAAGCCTGATTAAGGATTTCTTTACCGGGTTCATGGTGTTGTTCGAGCAGCAGTACTTGATCAACGACGTGATCAAGATTGGCGATACCACCGGCCAGGTCGAGCGAATCACGCTCCGCATGACGGTGCTTCGCGACATGGAAGGTCGTGTCCACTTCATCCCCCACGGTCAAATCAATACGGTCACGAACCTCACGCACGGCTGGTCGCGGGCCGTTTTCGAGATCTCCGTGGCCTATAAGGAACGCGTGGATGATGTGATCACCACTCTCAGGCGACTTGCGGTGGAGTTGCGTCAGGATGAAGCCTTTCGGTTGCTCATTCTCGATGATCCGGTGATGCTCGGCGTCGATTCGCTCAGCGGCTCGGCCGTTACGATCAAGTTTCATATTCAAACCCGGCCGCTTCAGCAGTGGCCCGTCAAGCGCGAACTGTTGCGGCGGATTAAAAACGAGTTCGACCGGCAAGGAATCGAGATCGCGTTTCCGCATATGCGGGTGTTCCACGGATCGTCGCATGTCGTTGAAAGCGCGAGTGGGAACGACGGAGAGGAATGGCCGCGCCGCAGTGTTGCGTGACCCGTGCCCGTGGGGGTGATATAGTGGAACCCCCCGCGGCAAGCTGCGTATTCAGCGCCGCGCAATGTAGCGAGGCGCCGCCATGTCCGACCGTCGCGAAATCCTCAGGCATTTTGGCATTACCGCGGCCGGGTCGCTGTTGGCCGCGGCGCTCGAACGGTTTGCCGGCGCGGCCGAGAGTTCCGGCGAGCGGATCAAGATTGGGCAGATCGGCGTTGGCCACGCACATGCGAGCAAGCTCGCGGTTTATCGCGCGAGCGACGATTACGAGGTCGTGGGTATCGTCGAGCCCGATGCCGAGTTGCGCGAACAGGCCGCTCGCGATGCGACCTATCGCGGGCTTCCCTGGATGACGCGAGAGCAACTGCTGAACGTGCCCGGGCTGCGCGCGGTGCTTGTCGAAACTCGCGTCCGCGATCTGTTGGAGAATGCGCGGGCTTGCATCGGCGCCGGCAAGCACGTGCACCTGGATAAGCCCGCCGGAGAGTCGTTGCCCGACTATCGGCGTCTGCTCGCGGATGCCGAGCGCCAGCAGTTGCTCGTTCAGATGGGCTATATGTATCGCTACAACCCTGGCGTGATCCTGCTGCGCGATCTGCTCAAGCAAGGCTGGCTCGGCGAGCCGTTCGAGGTGCATGCCGTGATGAGCAAGGTGATCGCTCCCGCTGACCGCCGCGGATTGGCCGAGTATCCCGGCGGAATCATGTTCGAGTTGGGGTGCCACGTAACCGATCTGGTGCTCGGGGTGCTTGGCGCGCCGGCGAAGGTCACGCCTTACAAACAGCATGCCGCGGACCTCGACGACACGCTGGTCGACAACATGCTGGCCGTGCTCGAATATCCACGAGCGATTGCGACCGTGAAGTCGAGCGCCCTGGAAGTCGAGGGATTTTCCCGGCGGCATCTTGTTGTTTGCGGCAGTGCAGGCACGTTTCATCTTCAGCCGCTTGATGATCCCGCGGCCCGAGTGGCATTTTCTCAGCCGCGTGGCAAGTATCGTCGCGGTTATCAAGAAGCGAGTTTTCCGAAATACACGCGGTACGTGGCCGATGCCGCCGATATGGCCGCGATCATTCGCGGCGTCAAGCCGGCCGACTTTTCTTATCAACACGATCTGGATGTCCAAACCACGCTTCTTGCCGCTTGCGGCTTGTCTCCGGAGTGACCTCCCATGTCGTCGAATCCGTCGCGTCGAGAGTTTCTGAAGCAGGGCGTCCAGGCGACCGCCGGTGTCGCCGCGGCGACCCAAGTGCTTGGCGGGGTGCATTCGCAAGCGGCCGTCGCCGAGGAACCCGTTCGCTTGGCCATCATCGGTTGCGGCGGGATCATGAACCTGCACGTCGCGGGATTGGTCAATCGTCAAGAGAACGTTTCGATCGCGTGGCTGTGCGACGTTGATCCGAAGCAAATGGACAAGATCTCGAAGCATACTGCGGCGCTGCCGGCGCCGCGTCGCACGTCGCGCTACGAAGATGTGTTGGCGGACGAAAGCGTCGAGGCCTGCATCATCGCGACGCCGCATCACTGGCATGCGCCGATCGCCATCGCGGCGATGCGGGCCGGCAAGGACGTGTACATCGAGAAGCCCATCTCGCATTGCTTCAGCGAAGGGCCTCGGGTGATCGAAGCCGCGCGGAAGTATGGCCGCGTCGTCCAGCAAGGCAGCCAAATGCGTTCCAGCCCTGTTACCGCCAAGGCGGCCGAATTGCTCAAGCAAGGCATCCTCGGCGAGGTGAAGGTTGCGCGAGCCTGGACCGCGGAAACGCGGGATGAAGTCGGTCCGTTGCCGGACGGCACGCCTCCGGAGGGCGTCGACTACGATCGCTGGCTTGGTCCCGCGCCGGTGCATGCGTTCAATCCTCACCGCTTTCACGGCACTTGGCGCATGTTTCGCGACTACGGCAATGGCGAGATTGGCGACGATGGAATCCATGATCTTGATATGGCCGCTTGGGGATTGGGGATCGATTCGCTTCCCAGTCAGATTACCGCTCGCGGCGGGCGGATGATGCTCCGCGGCCATGCCAGCGAATATCCCGACAATATGAATGTCACTTACGAGTATCCGGACGGTCGCACGCTGATCTACGACAACCTGCCATTCACGGCCTATGGCATGTATGGCTTCGACAACGGCAACTTGTTCTATGGCACCGAAGGCTACATGATCTTCTCGCGTCGTGGCGCGTTCAGTACGTTCCTGGGACCGAAGAGCAAACCTGGCCCGACCGAGGGCAAGGAACTCCGCGGCCAGCGTGGTTACGCGGAACACATGCAGGAGTTTCTCCGTGCCGTCCGCACGCGCCAGCCCACGAGCGCAAACCCGGAGGTGGCCCATCGGAGTTGCTCGCTGGTGCACCTGGCGGAAATTGCCTATCGCACGCGTGGGCGGCTCGATTTCGACGTTGCCGGCGAACGATTCGTCGACTGTCCCGAAGCAGACGCGATGCTGGCCAAGACCTATCGGGAGCCCTACGGAATCCCGCCGATTGGCTAGTTCGCTCCAGGGGGGCGGCGGCCGGTGACATCTCCGCGTTCCCCGAAATCGCTCTCCTCTTTTGTAAGACGGGCGTAAGCCCGGAAACCTAAGCCGTGTAAGGCCGGCAGCCTGAGCAGCTTGCGTGCGGCATACCGGGTGCGAAAGTTTGACAGTCCTTCTAATGTGCCCGATGATACCGGTGGATTTTTGTCAAGCTTTGTCGATTCGCGACGAATGTTGGTATAGACGAATGCTGGTATAAGAAACGTCAAGTGGCCTCGCACCGGAATGGGACCCTCGTATGGCGACTACCTTCTTGGTCTGTGCCGTTTTTGGCGCCACCGTGCTGATCGCGCAGTTCTTTCTCGGTTTTGGCGGCGAGCATGACGCCGATTTTGAGGGGCCTGAGGATGCTCCCGATGGTGTCGCTGATTTCGAGGACGACGGTTACGATCACGGCGACGGTCCGCACCACGATTCCACGTGGCTGTTCGGCATTCTGACCCTGCGGACCATTCTGATCGGCATCACGTTCTTCGGCCTCACCGGCCGGATGGCGCTGGCTTGGGGGCTGGAGCCGCCTCGGCCGCTCGCGGTCGCCATCGCCGGCGCCCTGGTCTCGATGTACGGAATGTACTTTTTGATGCGGGCCCTGATGAAACTGACGGCCGACGGCACCGAACGAATTTCTCGAGCCGTGGGAGAAGAAGGTACGGTTTATCTGACGATTCCGGGCCAGAACCAGGGAGTCGGCAAGATCCACGTCACCGTGCAGAATCGGATGCTGGAATACGAAGCGACGACGGCGGGCGAAAGGTTGCCGACGGGCGCGCGGATCGTCGTGGTCGATGTGATCAGCAGCGACCGTGTCGCTGTCGAGCCTTTGTCCCATACTGCCCCCTCAACGGAACCTGTAGGTAACGAAAATGTCTAGCTCGCTGCTCCTGGCGCAACTCGACTCGCTCAATGAAGCCACGTTTTGGACGGCCGCGACGCTGATCGTGGCCGGGTTGATCTTTGTCGGCGCCATGCGCCTGATCGCCACGCGTTACAAGCGCTGCCCCAGCAACCGCGTGCTGGTGATCTATGGCCGCGTGGGCGGCGGCAACACGTCGCGCTGCGTGCATGGCGGCGCGAAGTTCGTCTGGCCGCTCATTCAAGACTACAGCTACTTGAGTCTGGAGCCGATTCAGATCGAAATTCCGCTGCGCGGCGCGCTCTCGATCGAGAACATCCGCGTCAACGTGCCCAGCGTGTTCACGGTGGCGATCGGCACCAGCCCCGAGGTGATGCAGAACGCGGCGATCCGCTTGCTGGGCCTCAACGGCGACCAGATTCGCGGCCAGGCCGAGGAAATCATCTTTGGCCAGTTGCGCCAGGTGATCGCCTCGATGCGGATCGAAGACATCAATCGCGATCGCGATACGTTTCTCGAACACATTCAGAATTCGCTCGAACCGGAGCTCAAGAAGATCGGCCTCGTGCTGATCAACGTCAACATCACCGACATCACCGACGAGTCGGGCTACATCGACGCCATCGGCCAGAAGGCCGCCAGCCAGGCGATCCAGCAGGCCCGCGGCGACGTGGCCGATCAGGAACGCATGGGCGAAACGCGCGTGGCCGAAGCCGAGCGAGACCGGATGATCCAGGTCGCCAATGCCAACAAGCTGCGCGACATCGGGACGCGGGAAGCTTCCCGCGAACAAGCCGTTCGCCTGGCCGAACTCGAAAAGGAGCAGAAGATCGGCGAGCAGACCGCGGGGTTCGAGCGCGACGCCAGCGTCAAGAGCGCCGAGCAGCGGATGCGCGTCCACCTGGCCGACGCCGAAGCCAAGGCCATCGAAGGTGAAAACATGGCGCAGGCGGCCGTCGCCACCTCGAACGCGCAACTGCTCGTCAAGAAGGCCGAGGCCTACGAGGTCGGCGAAAAACGCAAACGTGAAGCCGAGGCCGCGGTGCTTGAAGCCCAGAACCGGGCGATGGCCAAGGCCGCCCTGGCCGAGGCCGAACGCCGCGAAGCCGAACAGCGCGCCGAGCTCGAGGCCCCGGCCAAGGCTCAGAAGGCCCGCATCATCGTCGAAGCCGAAGCCGAGGCCGAAAAGCGCCGGCTCGAAGCCGAAGGCCAGGCGGCCGCGATTTACGCCAAGCTCGAGGCCGAGGCCCGCGGCCAGTACGAAATCCTGGCCAAGAAGGGCGAAGGCCTCAAGCAGATCATCGAAGCGTGCGGCGGCGCGAAGGAAGCCTTCCAACTGCTGATGCTCGAACACCTCGACAACTTGGCCGATGCTTCCGCCCGGGCGATCTCGAACATCAAGTTCGACAAGGTCATCGTCTGGGAAAACGGCGGCGCGAACGGCAAGAGCAGCACCGCCGGTTTCTTGCAGAACATCGCCGGCTCGCTTCCGCCGATGATGAACGTGCTGAAGGACATCGGCGGCGTGGAGCTGCCCGAGGCGCTCATCAAGCTGGGCGGCGACGCCAAGAGCGAATCGGCCAACGGTTCGACCGAGAGCGCCCATGTCGGGTAGTAGGTAGTGGCTAGTGGCTAGTGATCAGTGACTAGAAATGGTGAGCGTTTTCCCATGCTTTCCAACTCTAGCCACTGACCACTAGCCACTACTCTCCACTCCCTCCCTTCTTTCCAGCCACCGGCCACGAGCCACGATATCCCCACGCGAGGGGCGTGCGCTTCGGGCTCGTGCGGGCAATAGTGATGCCCGATTTTGCGCGCACGCCTGGTTTCCGCGGCGCCCCGGGGACTTTTTTTGTCAAAAAGCATGTTTTTTTGACTTTTTTGACGAATGGACCGGATTTAGGCGTGCGCCAGGCCCTCTCACGGCACATAGCGCTATAGAGGGACATGTTTTTTCGTTTTTCGAAGGAACCTATTTTTCTTTTTTTCGCGGGCCCTCCGCGGTTGGTTTTTGGTTTCCACGCCTTGGTTTTTTCTGAACAAAAAAAAGTGAGAACGCTCATGAAAATAGAACGGCTATTTTGGAGTCCGAGGTTCGTGCTTGCCTGCGCCGTGGCCATGCTCTGGGGCGGCTCGCTGGCCCACGCAGGCCACTATGAGCTTCGCAACAATTACCACGCGTACCTGTTCGTTGCGAGTGCGGCACTGACTGCTAGTGAGATGTCCGATTTATCCTTTTGGGAATTTTACTCAGGGGGAGAGGTCACGGACGTCATGGACGCTATGGACTACTACGTGACAGCCCAGGCATATTTTGGTGGGATGCTTCCCGATTGGGATGGCGTGGATCGGTCGGCGGCTGCCGTGCTTTCGACCAGTTGGATTTCGGCGGGCGAGCACGTGCGGGACTACCTCAGTGGCTTGAATCTCGATCCCGATTCGGACGTGATCTCGATCTACAACCGCAACAATCAATTTCTCACCCGCTGGAACGCTCCGACCATGGACGAGGCCAGTATCGCCGCGGGAGATTTTTCGCAAAGTGTGAACGCTGTTATTTACGACGAGAACGGGTTTCCGATAGGCGCATCGGGAGTGTGGACGGGCAGTAACGCGGACGGAACCTCGACCGGAGCGAACGCCAATGACTGGACGTCCGGCTCCGCCCTCGCCACGTACGGCGACGTCACCGCCGTGGGCGCCGCGGCCTTCAATGCCGGCGAGCTCATGGGGAATACTCGGAATGTCAACGTCTACGGACTGCTGGTTTTCCGCACCCCCGATCCTGAAATGATCGCGGTTTGGGTGCCGGAGCCCGGTACCTGGGCGCTTGGCGTGACCGGCCTGTTGAGTTTCGCCGTGGTGGCTCGCCGCAGGCACGCCCGTCGCGAATGTTAGAACGGCGTGTTCGTTTGGCCGCAGGCCGGCAACATGCCAGCCCCGGGCCATCGTCCGGGGGATGAGATTCGTCCCACACCCTGGCTTTCGCCCCCCTGAAGAACCCCTCAAAAAAGTGAGAACGCTCATGAAAATAGAACGGCTATTTTGGAGTCCGAGGTTCGTGCTTGCCTGCGCCGTGGCCATGCTCTGGGGTGGCTCGCTGGCCCATGCAGGCCACTACGAGCTTCGCAACAATTACCACGCGTACCTGTTCGTTACGAGTACGGCACTGACTGCTACTCAGATGCAAGATCCGGGCGTGGACGTCATGGAAACTATGGACTACCACGTGACAGCTCATGCATATTATGGTGGGATGCTTCCCGATGATTGGGATGGCGTGGATCGGTCGGCGGTTGCCGTGCTTTCGACCAGTTGGATTTCGGCGGGCGAGCACGTGCGGGACTACCTCAGTGGCTTGAATCTCGATCCCGATTCGGACGTGATCTCGATCTACAACCGCAACAATCAATTCCTCACCCGCTGGAACGCTCCGACCACGGACGAGGCCGGTATCGCCGCGGGAGATTTTTCGCAAAGTGTGAACGCCGTTATTTACGACGAGAAGGGGTTTCCGGTAGGCGCATCGGGAGTGTGGACGGGCAGTAACGCGGACGGAACCTCGACCGGAGTGAACGCCGATGACTGGACGTCCGACTCCGCCCTCGCCACGTACGGCCTTGTCAACGCCGTGGGCGACGCGGCCTTCAATGCCGGCGAGCTTATGGGAAATAACGAGAGAAAAATCTACGGACTGCTGGTTTTCCGCACCCCCGATCCTGAAATGATCGCGGTTTGGGTGCCGGAGCCCGGTACCTGGGCGATTGGCGTGACCGGCCTGTTGAGTTTCGCCGTGGTGGCTCGCCGCAGGCGCGCCCGTCGCGAACGTTAAAACGGCGTGTTCGTTCGGCCGCAGGCCGGTAACATGCCAGCCCCGGGCCATCGCCCGGGGGATGAGATTCGCCGCTCCCCGAAACGTCGCCCTGCCAGGGCGAAACTTGCCTGGCGAGGAGGTTTGGCCCTTGCAGGGCGGGGATACGCGGTTGGGGACACACGAGGTTCCCCCGGGCGATGGCCCGGGGCTGGCATGTAAGACGCCTACGGCGTCAAAAAAGGTGTCAGGATTTCTGACACCTAAAACTGCCGCGCGTGAGCGACGCGAGACGTAGTGCACGCCTCCATGCGCTCGTACGTCCTTGCAACGCGTTCGTTTCAACCGGCAACCGTGCGTCGCCCACGGCGACGACGGGTCACGAGCAGCGCCAGCGCGCCGAACGTGGCGAGGAGCCAGGTGCTGGGCTCGGGCACGGGTGCGATTGTGGCGATCCAAGCTTCGGTTTGACCGAACGGGTTGAGGCCGTAACCGACGATCGTGCGGCCATCGGCCGAAATGGCGGTTGCTGAACGCAATATCCAGCCATCCAGGCCGCTGACGCCGGCGGCTACGAGCAGGTCGCGGAGGTTTTGCATGCCGTCCAACTCGGTCCAGAGAAACGCTTCGTCACCGAAGGTCGAATAGCTGACTCCGACGACGACCGAGCCGTCGGCGGAAACGTCAAGGGCATTGCTGCTAAAGTAACCGCCGGGAAGGTCACCGAGCCCGACCATACCGCCTGATTCCGTCCAGCGAAAGGCTTCCCCGCCGGAGGCCGACTCACCCTTTCCGACGATGACCGAACCGTCGGCGGAGACCCCATTGGCATTGCTTACAAAGTAGCCGCCGGGGAGGTCGCCGAGCCCGACCATGCCGCCCGACTCCGTCCAGCGAAAGGCTTGTCCACCCGAGTCCGACGATCCCGACCCGACGACAACCGAGCCATCGGCGGAGACGCCCGTGGCGTAGCTGAAAAGCATGCCACCGGGGAAATCGCCGAGTCCGACCATTCCGCCGGAGGCCGTCCAGCGAAACGCTTGAGACTCATACTCGTAGAAGTTGAAGATGTCAGAGAAGCTATCCCCGACGACGACGGACCCGTCGGCGGAGACGTCCGTGGCATAGTTGAAAAGCATGCCGCCGGGGAAATTGCCGAGCCCGACCATTCCGCCGGACTCGGTCCAGCGAAACGCTTGAGACTGATACCCGTCGAAGCCGAAGATGCCGGAGAAGCTATCGCCGACGACAACGGACCCATCGGCGGAAACGCCATAGGCGCTGCTTTGAAAGCCGCCACCGGGGAGATCGCCGAGGCTGACCATTCCGCCCGACGGGGTCCAGCGAAATGCTTGACTGCCAGCGGTTGAACTACCCGACCCGACGACGGTGGACCCATCGGCGGAGATTCCATAGGCAGAGCTGTAAAAGGCTCCGCCCGGAAGATCGCCGAGCCCTTGGAAGGTGTAGGGATTGGCGTGGAGCATGGCGGCGGAGGCGAAAAGCGCCGCGGCGGCGAGGCCGATGGAACGTAAAAATCGCTGAATCATTCGTGAGTTCCTGGGTTTTAGGTGGATGGCGGGCTTTTCCGGAGAAAAGATTCCCCCCTCTACCTATCTAAAGGCGGGAGAAGTCGCAAAATCGGATGACGAATCTGGAAAAATCGCCCAAGATTCTTTGGCGACGAATATGGCTGAGAGGGCGGAGGAGCTTGCGGCCGGCCGTTTCGACCCCCGCGGGGGACCTTGATTTTAAGAACGCCTTCAGGAGCTCGTTGCCTCGGGCGTCGAGGGAGCCAGAAGAGACTCGTGCCAAACCACTTGCGAGTGTTTGGCAGGGGTTTAATTGCCTCCAGCCGCCGGCGTGTTTGGGGGGGGCGCGCCACCGCGATCTCGGCAGCTTGCTAACGCGGCAGGAGGAAGCTCAGGTGGTGCGCGGCGTGGATCAGCGCCAGCTCGTTCCACTGATCCTTGGAGAGCGCGCCGAAGAAAGGGTGCGGCCGGGTTCGCTCGCTGAATCGCTCAAAAGCGGCCACTTCCGCCCGAAAGGCGTCGAGCGCCGCCGACTCATCGTGGGCGGGGCCGGGCAACCACCAATCGGGCACCTGGATACCGGGCTTCATCCGCCGATTGCGGAGGATTCCGCCCAGAATGAAGGGGCCGATCAACTTGCGGATGATCCAAGGCCCCTGGTGCTCGGTTCCCTGACGCGCGGTTTTCAGCCCGTCGCCAATATGTTCGAGGATCTGGGAAAGTTCCCAATTGCCAGCCCGATCGTAGCCGGCTTGGCGCAGGTTCTCGACGTCGGCAAGCACTTCAGGCCAGGTGCGAAAATCCAGCTTTCGCCGCTTGCGCGCCGCCGTGCCTGAAGTCATGGGGGAGGTCTCTCTCGCGGATTGTACTCGAACTGGGAACGGCGGCGCCCGTCTGTGGCGCGTGTCGGGGGGGCGACTTGAGGGTTTTAGAATACCGGCTGGATCTTCTTCAAGCGGTCTTCGGTGGCGGCCATCAGAGCGTCTTCGGCGGCCTCGTCGGCGGCTTCGTAGGTGACCGAGAAGCGCAGATGGGGGCCGGCGTCGTCCCACGGCACCGTACAGATCGAGTGCTCGGTGATCAGGTACTGGCTGGCCGCTTCGGCCGTGTCGAACTGCGGGCCGCCGACGATGCCTCGGGGGCTCTTGGCATAGATGAAGTATGTGCCGCCGGGCATCTGGCAGGTGAAACCGGTGCGGTTAAGCACGTCGACCAGCTTGCGGCAACGGCGCTCGTACTTGGCGCGCACCGCGACGGGAATCGACGGATCGTCGAGCGCGCCGGCGGCCGCCTTTTGGATGGCGATGAACTGGCCCGAGTCGCTGTTGTCTTTCACGTCGGCAAAGGCTTGCACGATGCGCTCGTGGCCGCAGACCCAGCCGAGCCGCCAGCCGATCATGTGAAAGCCCTTGGACATCGAGTGAACTTCGACGCCCACGTCTTTTGCGCCGGGCACGCTGAGGAAGCTCAGCGGCTCGCCTTCGAAGGTGAGCATGATGTGGGCGGCGTCCTGGATGATAACGATGTCGTGCTTCCGAGCGAACTCGATGGCCCGCTGGTAAAAGTCGCGCGTGGCGACTTTGCCCGTGGGGCTGTTGGGATAGCACAGCACGAGCAGCTTGGCCTTGGCCGCAATGTCGGCCGGAATGGCATCCAGATCCGGAAAGAAATCGTTCTCCGGCAGGAGCGGCAAGGCGTAGACGCTGCCGCCGTAGTACTTGGTATGGGTGCCGGCCACGGGATAGCCGGGCACGGTCATCAGCGTGATGTCGCCGGGATTGATGAAAGCGGCCGGCAGCATGGCCAGCGCCGTCTTGGAACCAATGCAGTGGTTGACTTCCTTGGCCGGATCGAGCTCGACGCCGAAGTTGCGCTGCATGAAGCGGGCGACCGCTTCCTTGTAGTCGGCGGTGCCGTTGTCGGCGTAGCCCCGGTTTTCGGGCTGGTTGATTTCTTCGGCCAGCCGCGCGCGGGCGGAGGCGGGCGCCAGCTCGTCGTTCTCGCCGATGCCAAAGTCGATCAGCTTCCGCTCGGGATGCTCGGCCAGGGCCTTGCGCTTGGCCCGCTTGATCTTCTCGAACTTGTAGATCGCGGTGCCTTTGCCGTAGTTGGCGCCGCCCACGCGGTCGGCAAAAAGCTGCTGGAAGTAAGGATCGCTCATGATTGAAGTCTGGAGAACGGACGAAAGACAAGGATTCTGGTGTGCCGAAACGGGTAGCGTAGCGGAGCGATGCGGTGGGAACAAGGACTGGGTTCGCGAGAGGAAGACGCCGCAGGAGATGTTTCGCGCTCGTGGAGGGAAAATCGCGCGCGCCGGTTGGGCACGACTTGCAGCGCGGCTGCGTTGCCGCGACTGCGTTGCCGCGGCAGCGCCGCGCTACACCGCTTCGGCCATTTCGCGGGCGTGGTAGCTGGAGCGAACGAACGGGCCGCTGGCCACTTGCGAGAAGCCAAGCCCGCGAGCCGCGCGACCCAACTCGTCGAACTCCTCGGGCGGCAGGTAACGCACGACCGGCAGATGATGTGGCGTGGGCCGGAGATATTGCCCCAGCGTGAGGAAGTCGCAGCCGGCTTCGACCAGGTCGGCCAGGGTGTCGAACAATTCTTCGCGCGTCTCGCCCAAGCCGAGCATCAGGCCCGTTTTGGTTTTGATTGCGGGGTTGAGCTGTTTGACGCGCCGCAGCAGGTGGAGCGTCCAGCGGTAGTCGCTCTTGCGGCCGCGGACTTCGCGATACAGCCGGGGGACGGTTTCGGTGTTGTGGTTGAACACCTCGGGCGCGGCTTCGACAACGCGTTCGATGGCGCCGGGCTTGCCGAGAAAATCGGGCGTGAGCACTTCGACGACCGCGCCGGTGCGCTCGCGCACGGTGAGCACGGAACGGTAGAAGTGTTCGGCGCCGCCGTCGGGCAGGTCGTCGCGCGTGACGGACGTGATGACCACATGCTTGAGGCCCAGGCGATGGGCGGCTTCGGCGACGCGCTCGGGCTCGTCGAGCTCGAGGGTCTCGGTCTTGCCCTTGGGAACCGAGCAGAAGCCGCACGGCCGGGTGCAGACGTTGCCCAGGATCATGAAGGTGGCCGTTTTTTGCGACCAGCACTCCATGCGGTTGGGGCACTTGGCGCTTTCGCAAACGGTTTCGAGCTTCAGCTCTTGGATCAGGCTGGCGGTGAACTGATTGCCGCCGCCCAGCGGCACCTGCTTTTTCAGCCAACGAGGCAGGCGCTCGGGCGGTTCGGAGAGATTCACGATCGGCAGGCTGGAATTCGTCATGGTGTTTCGCAAGGACTTGCGACAAGCGGCCATTCGTACTTCGCGGCACGTGGTGTATAAAATAATACCGCGTATGCCGACCGTTCGTCGATGGCCCCCTTGCGTATGGGCCCATTCATGGGGGCCATCTTTGGCGGTGAACCCCGCCGATCTACAGCTTGTCTCTTGCCAGATGGCCAAACCGAAAAAAAAGCCCGCCGCCGACCGCGAACACGACAACGAGCGGCTGATCGCGCAAAATCGCAAAGCTCGACACGAGTACGAGGTGCTCGACACGTTGGAGTGTGGCATCGTGCTGGTCGGCAGCGAGGTGAAGAGCCTGCGCAAGGGCACGCTTTCGCTGGACGAGGCATACGGCCGCATCAAAGAGGGCGAGGTTTGGCTCATGGGCTGCGACATTGCCGAATATGTCGAGGCCAACCAGTTCAATCACAATCGCCGCCGGCCTCGCAAGCTGCTGCTGCACCGCCGCGAGATCAAGAAGTTCGCCAGCAAGGCTTACGAGCAGGGGCTGACGCTGGTACCGCTGAAAATGTATTTCAAAGAGGGCCGGGCCAAGGTACTGCTGGGCATCTGCAAGGGACGCAAGCTGTACGACAAGCGCGAAGTGATGAAGAAAAAGTCGATGCAGCGCGACATCGATCGCGCGGTTCGCCGCGGGTAGAGCGAAGGGCGGACGCGATCGTGGAATGAGCGGCGAGTGCTCGATTTTGTTGCATAGCAGTTCTCGGTGGACCACCGATTCGTGGGGGATATAATAAAAGCATGGAAATCCACAGCCACGGAATCTATAAGTCGGGCGTCATTCAGCCCGAGCAGCCGCTTGAGTTGCCGGACAATACGAAGGTGCGCTTTGTGCTGATACCGGAGACCGAGACGCAGGAATGCAATGCGACCTCGGCTCAGGAGAAGCCGCGGCCTATCACCGGCGAAGAACTCGACGAGTTGATTCGCAGGCATGGAGTTTCGGCAGGAACGCGAGTTTCGGCAGGAACGCTACGGCCACTCAACGACAGCGACGTGGAACCCGCGCAGCTCCCCAGCGGCGTTCTAATCGAACTCCCCGAGGCTCCCCGGATCAGTTCGGAAGCATTCAAGGAGCGGATTCGCAAGTATGCGTTTTCAGCCCCTTCGCTGCCGGCCGATTTCTCCCGTGAAGATATCTATATCGACCACGACTGAGAACGTGTCTTCAAATTACAATTTCGGCTTCGATTGCGACTTCGACAGCCACTTTTCGTCGGGGGCCATCGACGAATCATCGGGGATTCGCCTACTTCACCCTTCTCGATTGACTGTCGAATTCACGACCTCGGGCCTTGAAAGCTAATTTGAAGACACGTTCTGATGGCGATTTTGCTCGACTCGGGAATCTTGCTGCGGCTGGCGAACACCCAGGATCAGCTTCACGAAGCGGTTTCGCGCGCAGTGGACGCGTTGCAGCAGCGTGGCGAGGCACTCTTCATGACTACTCAGAACGTCGCGGAGTTCTTAAACGTTTGTACTCGGCCTGTCACTAACAACGGTTTAGGGATTCAACTCGACGCGGCAATCGACTCACTGGAGAGGGTGGTTGAGCCCACATGGGCATGGCTCCCGGAGCACAGCGACGTTTGTCAGCATTTTAAGAAACTGGGACGGAAGTACGGATTCGGCGGGAAGCAAGTCCACGACGTGCGTCTGGTCGCAATGATGCTCTCGTGGAATGTTGACGAAATACTCACGCTCAATGCCCGCCATTTTCAAGGCTTTGCGGCCGAGGGAATCCGGGTCCGGACGATCGACGAATTCCAGAACGCTTCGTAGCCGGCATGATTCGGGCTCGATGATGCTGAACCATCGGCCCGCTTGCCGCGTACCCAGGGCTATTGCCAGCACGCTGAGGCTGCGCGCCCGAGTGCCCGGCGGGCACCGGCGAGAATTGCCCTTGTGACGGGGGAGCAAGCCTCTACGATTTACGGTATTGGGGCCGCGTTTTCACGGTTTCCGCCTGCCTTTTCCGACTCGCCTGATCTTACTACTTTCTGCCATGCTGCTGCTCAAAGACGTCAAGAAATCATTTCGCGAGCCGGACGGCAGCCCGTTGCCGATCCTCGATATTCCCGAGTTTCGCGTGGCTGCGGGCGAGCAAGCGGTGTTGATGGGACGCAGCGGTTGCGGGAAGACGACGCTCTTGCACTGCATCGCCGGAATCAGCCGCCCCGACGCGGGCGTGGTCGAGATCGACGGCATCGATATCACCCGGCTGAGCGAGGCCGGCCGCGATCGTTTTCGCGCGGACAAGATCGGCTACGTTTTTCAGACGTTCAATCTGCTGCCGGGTTTTTCGGCGCTCGAGAACGTGCTGCTGGGCATGTCGTTCGCCGGCCGGCGCGTGGACGTGGCCCGGGCAAAGGACTTGCTAGGGCGCGTGGGCCTGAATCATCGGCTCACGCACCGGCCCACGGCGCTTTCGGTGGGTGAGCAGCAGCGCGTGGCGGTGGCCCGGGCGCTGGCGAATCGGCCGAAGTTGCTGCTGGCCGACGAACCGACGGCGAACGTCGACACGGCGCATCAGCAACAGATCATCGATTTGGTGCGGACGACCTGCCGCGACGAGAATGTGGCGCTGCTGATCGTGACGCATACGCCCGAGGTGGCCGAGCAGTTTGAGCGCGTGGACCGGCTCGAAAACTTCAATCAAGCGGTGGCGGCCCGATGAACAAGTGGAAGATTGCATGGCGCAGCATTCAGCAACGCGGACTCGCTTCGAGCCTGACGGGCCTCAGCATGACGCTGGGCGTGATGCTGGTCGTGGCGGTGCTCGTGCTGCATGGCGTGATTACCAATTCGTTCATGAACAACGCCTCGCTGGGATATAACATCGTCGTGGGCGCCAAGGGCGGCCGGTTGGACCTGGTGTTGAACACGGTTTATTACCTGGCTCGGCCGGTGGAGAACATTCCTTACAGCTTTTATCAGGAGCTGAGGGAAGGAAAGTACGCGCAGTACGTCGGCACGGCGATTCCGATCTGCCTGGGCGATACGTATCAGGACTTTCGCGTGGTGGGCACTTCGCCCGGATTTTTGGATGAACTGACCTATGGCGGCAATCCGTACACGTTTGCCGATGGGCGGAATTTCGAGGCCGAGGAATTCTTTGGCGCCGTGCTGGGCGCGACCGTGGCCCGCGAAACGGGGCTCAAGGTGGGCGATAAGTTTCAGCCCTCGCACAGCGGCGGGCCCGAAGCGGTCGTCCACAACGAAGAGTTCACCGTGTTGGGGATTTTGGATCCGACGGGCACGCCCAACGATCGGGCGGTTATCATCAACATGGAAGGTTTCTACCTGATTCCCGAGCATCGCACGGACATCGACCTGGCGACGGCGAAGAAGCAGGCCTCGGAGGGGACGTACGAGCCGGTGCCGCTCGACCAGCGCGAGGTGACGGCCGTGCTGGTGCTCACGGCCAGCTTTGCCGGCGCGCCGCCAGAACTGATGGCGCCGCCGCTGATGAAGAGCATCAACGAGGGGAACGTGGCTCAAGCCGTGACGCCGATTCGCGAGATGGCCACGTTGTTCAGCACGTTTGTCGATCCGCTGCGGATCATCCTGCTGGTGCTGACGGTGATGATCGTGATCGTGTCCGGAATCGGGATTTTGGTGAGCATTTATAATTCGATGTCCGAACGCCAGCACGAGATCGCCGTGATGCGCGCCCTGGGCGCCGGTCGCCAGACCGTGATGCTGCTGGTGCTGCTTGAGTCGATTTTGCTGAGTTTGGCGGGGGGATTGGCCGGCTGGGTCGTGGGACACGGGCTGATCGCGCTGTTGGCCCCCTGGATTGCCGCCCAAACGGGCGTTTCGGTGGGCTTCTTCCAGTTCGTCGGCTACGAATTGGTTATAATACCAGGGTTGATCTTGCTGGCGACGCTGGTGGGCTATTTGCCCGCTCTGGCGGCTTATCGCACGGATGTGGCCAAGGCGCTGCAAGCAACGCCGTAAGATATTAGTGGCTAGTGAGCAGTGACTAGTACATGGATAGGGTGGCTAGTCGGTGCCCCCCCTTCGGCCAAGAGAATCAATAAAATATTGGGGCTTCTGTGAGGTATCGGAGCATGCGGGTTCTGAAGACACGAATCGGATGGGTGCTTTCGCTGGCCGTCGCGATTGCTGTGTGCAGCTTGGGAACGGTCGCCTATCGGGCGATCGCGTGCCCGTTTTGCAGTGCCGTTTCGCTCACCTTTAGCGAAGAGATCAACAATGCCCAAGTAGCCGTGATCGCCAAGCTCACGCAAACCGCTCCGCAGATCGACGCCAACTCGCTGGAGGTGGCCAAGGCTAAGTTCGAGATCGTTCAAGTGCTCAAGGGCGAAGAGGCGTTGGGCAAAGAACGCGCGTTCGAGGCCGTGTATTTCGGCGACAGTCCCCTCGGAACCACCTTCTTGGTCATGGGCATCGAGCCGCCGAACATCAGTTGGAGCACGCCGATCGCGCTCAACGAGCGCGGGATCGACTACGTAGCCAAGACCATGGAACTGCCCGCCAGCGGCGCCGATCGGCTGTTCTTCTTCCAGGACTTTCTCGAGGACAAAGACGAGACACTGGCCCGCGATGCTTACGACGAGTTTGCCAAAGCTCCGTATGCGGATGTGCTGGGCTTGGCTCCCCGAATGCATCACGCCGACCTGGTCGAGTGGGTGAAGAGCCCCGAAACGCCGGTCAGCCGGCGACGTTTGTATCTGACGATGCTGGGCGCGATTCGCGACCCGCAGGACATCGCGGTGCTGGAGGAAATGATCAAGTCGAAGGATCGCCAGACCAAGGGCGCGCTCGACGCGCTGGTCGCCGCCTACTTAACGCTCAAGGGGCCGGAGGGCATGCCGCTGGTCGAAAACCTGTTCCTGAGCAACAAGGACGCCGAATACACCGACACGTACGCCACGATCATGGCCCTGCGGTTTCATGGAACCGAAGAGAAGATCATTCCGCGCGAGCGACTGCTCGAAGGGTTGAAGCTGATGCTCGACCGCCCGCAATTGGCGGATTTGGTGATTCCAGACCTGGCCCGGTGGGAAGACTGGACCGTGATCGACCGGCTGGTCGAGCTGTTCAAGACTTCGAACGAGGAGTCGAGCTGGGTGCGCGTGCCGGTGATCAACTATCTACGGGCATGTCCGAAGCCGGAAGCACAAGCCAAGATCGACGAATTGGCGAAGATCGACCCCGACGCGATCAAGCGAGCGAATTCGTTCTTCCCGCTGGGAGCCGCCGCGGGGGACGGTACACCCGCGGCCGATAAGCCGGCGGCTGAGGACGATCAGCCGAAAGCAGACGACCAGCCCGCCGCGGCGTCAAAGAGCGACGCGGCGCCCGAAAAGAAGACCTCCGACGCGCAGCCCGAAGCGGGCGCGGGTCCGAGCGCCAAGTCGAGCGGGTTGTTCCGGCCTAGCCCGCCGAGCAAGCGCCCCAGCTCGCCGGCGGATCCGACGACGATGCTTGCGGGCCGCTTGGCTCCGGGCGTGGCCGCGGTGCCTGGCCCGCCGGTGCAAACGGCGCCCGTGCTGCTGGGAATGGCCGGCGCGGCGCTGGTGCTCGCCTGTGCTTTTTGGGGCATTCTGAAGGGTGGCCAGCGGGTTACCGGCTGAATTTTGATCCCCTGCGGGCTTCGATCCGTCGAGTTTCGATCTCCTGGGGGGCGTCTTGCGTAGTACAGTGGCGATGAGCACCGATCTGGCGATACCCACCGCGACGAACAACGATTACGAGCAGTACCGCGCCCTGAGCACGGCCGCGGTCGCTAGTTTGATCGTGGGGCTTTTGAGCCCCCTGGCGATTCTGGACTGGTCGCTGGTGGCGGTACCCGTCGTGGGAGTGCTGGTGTCGCTGCTGGCGATCGTCACGGTGCGCCGGAATCGGGCGGAATTGAGTGGTGAGACGCTGGCTCGCGCGGGGCTTGCGCTGTCGCTGTTGTTTGGGGTGATTGGGCCCGGTTGGTTGGGGTATGTCTATGCCACGGAGCTTCCGCCGGGCTATGAGCGGATCTCCTACGCGCAGCTTCAACCGGATGACGCGCAGCGGGGCCAGATCGTTCCGCCCGAGGCGCTCGCGCTCGAGGGTAAGAAGGTTTTTATCAAGGGATACGTCTATCCCGGCAATCGTACGGACGGCATTCAAGAATTTCTGCTGGTGCGCGATCAGGGAGACTGTTGCTTTGGCGGCAACCCGAAGATCACCGAGCGGATTCGCGTCAAGCTGGACGAGCCGTTGCGGCTGACGTATAAGCCGCGGCTGCATCGCCTGGGCGGCGTGTTTCATGTCGAGGCGAAGGACGAAGCGATCGACAACGCGGCCGGCGGCCTGTTGTATCACCTGCAGGCCGATTATCTCAAGTAGTGGTCTTGCGCCCGACGCGGTTCACGTAAAGCTCTTTCCTCCCAACATTCCTCCGGCGAATTTTCAGGCATGATGCGCAACCTGCTGTCGCTGATTCTGTTCTTGGCTCCGCTGGCCGCCGTCGCGTGGGCCGCCAACGCGCAAGTAAAAGAAATCACGTTCGACGACATCAAGCTCGAGCTGCAAAAGGGCGATCCCTACGACGCTTCGGCATTGACCGACAAAGTCAAGCAGCTCGATGGCAAGATGATTCGCATTCGCGGCTACATCCTGCCCAGCTTCCAGCAGAATGGCATCAAGCAGTTTATTCTGGTCCGCGATAACATGGAGTGTTGCTTCGGGCCCGGCGCGCTATTGCACGATTGCGTGGTGGTGGAAATGCTCCCGCCTGCCACGGCCACGTTCACGGTTCGGCCGGTGAGCGTGGAAGGCAGCTTCTCTATTCGCGAGCTCAAGGGGCCCGATGGCAACTACCTGGCCATCTATCATCTCGATGGCAAAGAGGTCAAATAGCCGGCCTAGATGGCTCGCCGCTCTCTGCGGCGCGATCCTGGCCGGCTCGCTCGGCGCATGCACGGCCCGCGCTTGTCCTTTTTGCACGGCGCTGGAGCCGACATGGTCGCAGCGGCGGGCCGCGGCGGCCGTGACGTTGTTGGCCGAGGTCGAGAGCATCGCGGCCGGCAGCCCGGCCACGCTCAACGTTCATCAGGTGCTCGCCGGCGAGACGTCGGGCGTCCCTCGGCCTAGTTTTTCGGCGCCGCTCGATCTGGCGGCGCGGCCGGGGCAGTTGCTCGTGCTTTTTGGAAATGACTCCCCGGACGATGCGCAGCGCGAATGGCACGCCGTGGCCGTGGATGAGACGGCGGCCGCCTATCTGGCGCGGGCGCCGCGGACCGAGCGCTCGGGCGCGGACCGGTTGGCGTACTTCGCCCATTTTTTAGAGCATCGTAACCCCTCGATCGCCGAAGACGCGTATCTCGAGTTCGGCCACGCGCCGCTGGACGTGGTGGCGGAAGCGGCAGCGCATTTTTCCATGGCGCAGGTACGAGCCTGGCTAATCGATCCGGCCGTGCCGGGGCATCGCAAAGGGTTCTATGGCCTCGTGCTGGGGTTGGCTCACGAGCCGCGGGAGCAGCAGGCCAACGCCGAGTTGCTGCGCAAGCTGATTCTCGCGCCGGACGACGATTTTCGGGCAGGTTTCGACGGCATTCTGGGCGGATACCTGCTGCTGGGCGATCGCGCGGCGCTCGAGCTCATCGAATCGCGGTACCTCGCCAACGCGACGGCCGCGGTGGGCGACGTACGGCACGCGCAGACGGCACTTCGCTTTTATCACGAATATGGACGAACGATTTCGAAAGAGCGGATCTGCGAAGCGACGCGGCATCTGCTCGCTCGCCCCGAGTTTGCCGCCGCCGCGATCATCGACCTTGCGCGGTGGCACGACTGGCAGCCGCTGGGGCAAATTGCGGCCCTGTATACGCGGGACAATTTCGCGGACGCGGCCATTCGTCCGGCCGTGATCGGGTATCTGCTGGCTTGTCCGGAATCGAGCGCCCGGCGGGCGCTCGGCGAGCTGCGATCGTTGGATCCAGCGGGCGTCGCCGAAGCCGAGCAACTATTGTCGCGCACCGGGGCGGCGCCCCAGTCGCAGTAGAGAAGCGTGGCAGTCGGAGAAGCCTTAAGACCAGGGGTTCTAGGGCTTCTTACCGCCTTCGTCGAGGTCTTTGAGGCCGAGCCGGGCCAACCATTTGCCGCGAGCCGGTTTGAGCATCTCGACGGTGTCTTCGCCCGGGGTGCCTGGGGGACGGCTGTCTTGGTCGAGTTGGAGCTGTCGAATCTTCTCGTCGAGTTCGGCACGTTCGCGGGCGAGCTTGGCGCGTTGGACCGAGATTTCGATTTCTGCCTCGCCGATTTTTTGCCGCCATTCTTGTTGTAGGGCGGCCAGCTTTTCGCGTTCTTGGCGAATGATCTCGTCGCTGTTCAAGAGCTCGTTGACCGCCGCCGCGTTGGCTCCGCCGCCGGTAGAAAGCAGGTCGAGTTGCTCGCGGAGGTCGGCAATCTCGCGATCCTTTTGCGCGACGATGCGATCGGTGATCTGGATCGTGCCTTCGATGCTGACACGCTCCTCGCGAGCGTCGTCGTCGTCGGAATCGGCCTCGAGCGAGGCCAGGAGTTTTTGTTTTTGTGCTTCCCAGTTGAGCCCGCCGCCGCCGACGCTGGGCGACGCGGATGCTCCACCGCGGCTTTTCAGCCTGCTTTCGAGATCGGCGTTGGCCCGTTTAAGCTCGCGGACTTCTTCGACGGCCATCTCGAACCGCCGCTGAAGATCGTCGCGTTTGCGGGTGTCGCCTTCGCCCGCGGGGCGTTCGGAAGCGCGGGCCTCGGCCGCGGCGAGCTTGCGTTCGAGCTGTTCGACCTGCTTTTGCAGCTCGCGGACTTTGGCCGGATCGGCGTCGGCCTGGTTCTGGTTGGCGAGTTCCGCGGCGTGTCGTTCCTCGGCTTGCCGCAGTTCGGTTTTGAGTTGTTCCAGCTCGGTTTCGAGCCGTGCGTTGCGCGTCTCGGCCAGCCGTTGGAGTTCGGCCTTGCGCTGTTCGAGTTCGGCCAGATGTTCGGCGCGTTGCTGCTTGAAGTCGCGCGCGATGCGGCGGCGTTGGGCCTTGGTATCTTCTAGCTGGCCTTCGAGCTGCTCGCGTCGCTGTTCGACCTCTTGCTCGAGAGCTTGCGCGCGACCGCGGGCCGCGGCCAACTGGGCCTCGAGGTTGGCGAGCTGCTCGCGAACGCCCGCCAGCTCGACGCGCCGCTGCTCGTCGTGCGACTGCACTTCTTTGAGCAAGGCGTCGCGCACGCGCAGTTCTTGTTCGGACTTTGCGCGGGCGACCTGAGCTTCCTCGCTTTGGCGGCGAAGCTGCTCGCATTCGGCTTCGAGCGCGACGAATTGCTGCTTGAGCGTTTCGTATTGGGCCTGCATCGCCGCGATGGCATCCGCGTCGCCGTGGCCGGCCTGGGCGGCGTCGGCGCGGGCCACCGACTGGGCAACCTCGGTCGCGAGCTGTTGAAGCTGTTCGGCGAGCGTCGTCTCGAGTCGTTCGAGATAAGCGTCCTGGGCGGCCAGCACGTCCTGCGCGCGGCGCCGGCGTTCGGCGTGAGGGCCCTCCAGCGGCGGAGCATGTTCCGCTCCCGTGCCGAGGCTTCTGTCTTCCATGGTTGCCATTTCGATGTTGTGCCCACTGCAACTGGCCGCGGTACTCGACGTGCGAGGCGCTGACCACGCACTTGCGCTTCGAGCGGGTCGGAAATGGTTCTGCTGCTCAAGCCGATCGCATGCCCTCTCGCATCGCGAACGTGAGAGGTGACCCTTGGCGGCTTGCAAACACTGCGGTCACCATGAATGGTTTCCGCCCCGCGACCCTAAATACCTATAGGACACGGGGGGAGGAGGGTCAAAGCCGACCGAGCGTAAGACGGCGCGGCGCGAGCGGTTATCTGGATTATGGCGATTGTTCCGCGCGGCGGTCCGCCCCTGGCGCGCGAAGCCGCACGGCAAGGGGCTTACCGCGCGCCGGCACGCGTTGCTACTTCCGAGCCGCCAGGCCCGGAGCGTTGACGATATGCGCCGGCTCGCGGCCCGACAGGCAATCAACGACCTGCCGGGCGGTGCGCGTGCGCAGGTCTTCGAGCGATTCGACCGACACGAACGCCGCGTGCGGCGTCACGATCACGCGGGGATCGTTCCAGGGAGTAGAATTCAGATCCGGCGGCTCGGGATCTTGCACGTCGAGTCCTGCCCCCGCGATCGTGCCCGCGGCCAACGCCTCGGCCAGCGCCGCGTGGTCGATCAGTCCCCCGCGAGCCGTGTTGATGAGGTAGGCCGAGGGTTTCATCCGCGCGAGTTGCTCGCGCCCGATCAGGCGCCGCGTTTCAGGAGTGGCGGGCACGTGAAGCGAGATGTAATCGCTCTGCGCGAGTAGCTCGTCGAGCGTGCAGTTGGTAACGCCTGGAATGTCGCGTGGGGTGCGGCTGACGGCCAGTACCTTGAAGCCCAGGGCGACCGCGCGTTCAGCCAGCGCGCGGCCGATGTTGCCCAGGCCGACGATTCCGACCGTTTGGCCCGTCATGCGGCGGAGCACGGCGCCGGCCTGCAAATCGTAGACGCCGCATTTGGTCGCGTGATGATAGTACGCGACTTTGCGACCCAGGGAGAAAATCAGCGCCAGGGCGTGCTCAGCGACCTCGATCAGACAATAGTCGGGGACGTTGGTGACATACATTCCGCGGCGGGTGGCCGTTTCGACGTCGATGTTGTCCAGCCCGATGCCCAATCGCGAGACGAGCTTGCAGCGCGTCGCGGCTTCGAGGACGGAGGCGGGCACCAGCGCCCAGTTGGTCATGATCGCATCGGCTTGCTCGGCCAATTTTGCCAGGGCCGCGGCGTCGCGCTGCGACGGGTCGGCGACGATCAGTTCGGCGTCAATCTCGCTTAGAATGCGGCGCTCGATATCGAGATCGTTCCAGGCGTAATCGGTGAGCAGCACATGAAATTTGGGCATGGTCGTGGGACGGTGTCAGCAGGGGATGGCGGAGGCAAGAAGGGGCTCGAAACGCGTTGCTTGTCCACCATCGTAGCACCACGCGGCACGGCGGGCGAGTGCCGAGCTGGCCGCGAGAAACACCGTTAGAACCGGCCCCGTGCCTCGATGACCAGCCTGCTGTCAGGCCTGCTGAAAAAGGTCCGTCGTGGACTTTTTCAGCCTCGTGAAAGTGCGAAGCTAAGCTTCGCACCGCTCGCAAAATAACGACTTGCGCCCGCTATTTTGGGGAACGCATCCCTGCTAGAGCTCGCTGATGAAGTTCAGGCAGTGCTTTTCGAGCATGCGCAGGTCGGAGCCGAAAACGGCGCTGAAATCGTTGATCCGCTCGGCGGTCGAGTAGGCCCCAAAGTCTTCGCGCGCGGAAACGCGCCGCACGTAATCCGCGAATTTTCGGGGATAACGCTCGGTAAGAAAGAACACCCAGGCCCAGGCTTCGGCGTAGGAGACGGTCGGATTCGTGGAGAATTGGCGGTCGGAGGCCAAAAGTTGCGCGAAATTGCCCGCCGCGCGTCCGGACTTTTGCCACATGCGAAATTCGATGAGCCGCAAGCGATTGACCCGATCGCGCCGGTCGGGGTAGCGCTGCCAGTCCCAAACGCCGGTCGCTTCGAACATGCTGCCTAGCCCCTCGGCGAGCCACGAGGGCGTGGGCGAGAAGCGATTGTGCACGCCCGTGTTGAAGGCGATCTGATGCGTGGCCTCGTGAATGATCGTGGAATCGTTGAAGAGCGAGCTGAGGCGGCGATTTCCCCAATCCTGGTCGTAGAGCATCACTCGATTGCTCGTGGGCGAATAGTACCCCAGCACGCCATCGCGCACGGGCGAGCCTTGCTCGGCGGCATAGCGTTCAAAATCGGCACGATTGCCCCAGACCACGGCCACCAGCGGAAAGGCGGGTTCGGTGACGCGCATTTCGCGCATGCCGAAGTAGTGGATACACGAGCGATAGAGCTGTTCGAAGCGTTGGGCCCAGGCTTCTTTGCCTTTGGGGTGAGCGACGAGATAATGTCCGGTGCTGGTGATGACGAGCTTGCCGCGCAATTCGCGTTCGAGCGCTGCGCGCATCTCGGATGTCGAGTAGCTCGAAAACGAGGAGCTGACCTTGCGAAAGTTGCGGCTCTCGCGCGGCGAGAAGTCCCACAACCGGCCATCGCGCGCCAAAAGGAGCACTTGCTGCTGGGACCAGGCGAGCGGGGTTCCCTCGATGCGCTGATCGCCGATGTCCACGATCATGGTCCATTTGGGGCGCGTGGCGCTCCACGCCGGGCCGGGCATGAAGGACAGAACTACGGCGGCCGCCAGCAGGAAACGCGTCATGGTTGGTTGCTCAACGTTGATTCGTGTACTTGGGAACCCGCATGGCAAGCCTAGCCCACGCGAAGCGGGGTGGATGGGGCCGCTCGACGGGCAGAACGTGGCACATGCCCGCCCGGCGACATACAATTCAAGAAGCCGGCTGAGCGGGCGAGCTTGCCGCGGTAAAATGCCCGTGGATTTCCGGGATTTCGCTCGTTCGTGAACGCCGAGGGGCGAACAGTTGGCTTTGCGTAGGAAGAAACAGAAGGATCCGACGATGGGAAAGAAAACGTCGTGGCTGGCGGTCGTTGTCTTGCTGGCCGCGGGGACGGGAACCGCCGTTGCGCAAGACACCGTTGCGCAGCCCGAGACGAGCGCCGCGGACCAGCCGGCGGCCGAGCGCCCGATTGCGGCGACCGTGAATGGCTCGCCGATTTTTGTGTCCGATGTGGAAGCTCCGTTTGCGGCGCTGGAAAAGAGCGGCCGGCTCGGGCGGGAAGATCCTCGGTTGAGCAAAGCGAGGATCTTGGCGCAGATCGTGGATCAGCGAATCGTCGCGCAAGCCCTGGAGATCAACAAGTCGCTGTATTCCGAGGAGCAAGTCGAGCGGCACTTACAGGTGATGCGCGATGCGGCGCAGCGGCAAGGGACGACGATCGAGGCATTGGCCGCGTCTCAGGGGCTGTCGTTCGAGGTGCTGCGGCAGGAAGCGATCTTTCGTGTGGCGATGGAAAACTATCTGAAGCAGCAGTTGCCCGAGCATATGCCGGAGTATATCGAGCGTCACAAGGCCGAGTACGATGGCACGGAAGTTCGCGCAAGCCACATTATGCTGCGTCCGCTGGGATATACCGAAACGCAACGCATGCTCATTGCCCGGGCCAACGCGATTCGCGAGGAGATTACGTCCGGGAAAATCGGCTTTGGCGAAGCGGCGAAGCAGCACTCGCAAGCGCCGAGCAGCAAACGGGGCGGAGATCTCGGGTTCATGCCCCGGCGAGGCGCCATGCTCGAAGCGTTTTCGGCGGCCCTGTTCAAGCTTAAGCCGGGCGAGATCAGCGAGCCCGTGGCCACGCCGCTGGGCGTGCATTTGATTCAGGCGGTGGAAGTGAAGCCGGGCGACAAGATTCCTCAGGAAGCGATCCCGGTGCTGCAGCAGCAGGTCGCCGCCGAGATCTTCAAGCAACTGGCCGACCAGTATCGCCCGACGGCAAAAGTCGAATATACGGGCAAGGTGCCCTATTTCAAGTCCGGCATCGAAGAGTTGGCAACGCCGTAGCAAATTCAGGCCGTTGGCAGGTCTACTGAAAAAGGTTCGTTGCGACCTTTTTCAGTCTCGCAAAGTGCGGAGCCGGAACTCCGTTGTCGCTCGCAAACTGAACGGCTTACGTCGTTCTTTGGGGAGCGTCTCCGTGCGATTCCATCAGGCTGGTTAACCGTCGTCGCTCGCGCCGCAGGCTCCTCGGCCAGCGGCAAGTTGCCGCACGGCGAGCGGATCGTCGGGGTCGGCTCGCAGCAAGGCCTGGATCACCTCGGCGCCCATCTCGTGCTTGTCGAGCTGTAAGAGGCAGTAGACGAGCGCTTTGCCAGATTCGTGAAACACGCGATTCGCCGGCAAGCGGTAGGGCACGAGAGCGCCGCCGGCTCGCTCGATCGCTTTGGCGACAAGCTGAAATGCGTAACCAAAATGCCCCCGCGCCAGCGGAAAGTCGTTGTCCCCCAGCGCGATTTCGCCCAGCAGATAGTGGGCGTCGAGGCAATCAGTACACCCTTGCAGCAGCCACAAGCATTCGTCGCGTGCGACATCGAACTCGCCGGCCTCGAGCATCGCGCGCACTTCTTCGATATCCTCGCGACGATCGCGGGCACAGCGTGGGAGAACGACCTCCCAGGCGTTTTCGCCGGGGGTTCGCCGCAGGCGGATTCCACTGGCCGAGGCGCCAGATGCGTCCGAGCCGTGCGCCGATCCCTGCGAGCCAGACTTTTTTTTCTGGTGCGAGGGGGTGTTTCGGCGGGAATTTCGTTTGGCGGTCAAGTGGATTACGCTGCTGAAATGGCGGGCTACTGGGTGCTGGCTGGCCAAAGGTCTACAAGCCTAATGGAACGGTGGCGTTTGGTCTACTCGTTCGCGTGCGGCCTTGCTCATTCGCGCCGCGGGAGGGGCCCCGTACAATGTGTGGCCAGCAGGCGCGCCGCCCGCATGGCAGTCGTAATTTTCGATGGAATTCAGCATGGCCAGGAAGCCTCGCGTTGCGGCGTCGGCAGCACAAGTTCGCCCTTTCGATTCGGATTGGGCAGAGGCCGTGGCGGCACAGATCTTGCCTTGGTTTCGCCGCCATCAGCGGGCGCTGCCCTGGCGCGAATCGGCCGATCCGTACCGCGTTTGGCTCAGCGAGATCATGCTTCAGCAGACGCAAGTGGCGACGGTGATTCCGTACTTCGAGCGGTTCGTGGCGGTATTCCCCACGGTCGCGGCGCTGGCCCAGGCCGATGAGCAGGACGTGTTGCGGCTGTGGGAAGGGCTGGGCTATTACCGCCGCGCGCGGCAACTTCTGGCCGCGGCTAAAGTCGTGGCCGCCGAACACGATGGCGTTTTTCCGAAGGACCTGGAATTGCTGCGTGGGCTGCCGGGCGTGGGCCGCTATACGGCCGGCGCGATCGCCTCGATCGCGTACGATTTGCCGGCTCCGATCTTGGAGGCGAACACGGTGCGGCTGCTGGCCCGGCTGGGAGCGATCGAAGGCGATCCTGCTTCGACACCCGTGCAGCGCCGGTTGTGGCAATTGGCCGAGGCCCTGGTCCCGCGGCGCCGCTGCGGCGAATTCAATCAGGCGTTGATGGAAGTGGGAAGCCTGGTTTGCACGCCGCGCGAGCCCCGGTGCGATGTTTGCCCGCTGCGCGAGCAGTGCGCGGCCTATCAACAAGGGCGCCAGGACCAACTGCCGACGCCGCGCATCAAGCCCGTGTTCGAAGCGGTGCGCGAAGCGGCCGTGGTGATCAAACACGACCGCCGAATCTACTTGAGACAGTGCGGCGCCGGCGAGCGCTGGGCGGGATTGTGGGACTTTGCCAGATTTTCCATCGAGCGGAAGCGAGGGGCCGCATTGCTCCAGGAGCTGGTCGACAAGGTGGGAGCGCAAACCGGCTTGAAGATTACGTCTCCTACCCGATTGGCAACGCTCAAGCATGGCGTGACGCGGTTTCGTATCACGCTGGAGTGTTATCTGGCGGAATGCGCGAGACCGCCCGGCAAAGATGTCCCGGGGCGCTGGGTATCGCCCATCGAATTGGGCGATCTGCCGTTGAATACGACGGGCCGTAAGCTGAGCCGGCTGCTGCTGGCTGGGCCAGTCGAGACGAGTGGCTGAGAGGGTGATGACGCGGCTTCCCCGTCCCGCGTTACGGCAAGGGGGGGAGCAGAATCGCCACGGCGATGAGCGCAATCACAAGGACCAGCAGGCCTGCGAGCACTTGGAACTCCAACGGCAACCGGCGCAACAAGGGCGGCAGAAGCCGGACGTGTCGAGCCGCGGCCATGATCGCTACCCAACCGAACGCAATGCGAATCAGGATGATTAGCAGGGCCGTGAGCTCGTAGCGGCGGGCCAGTTCGCCGACGTCGGGGAGCCAGATCCCCAGCACAAGCGCCGCTAGCGCGGTCAGCCCGAACAGATGCCGGAGGTGGAACTGGCGAGTGGCGATGCCAACCATGAGAAGGGTCTGCCTAGAGGGGGGCTCGCGCGGCGAATGGGCCGCGGGCGGGCTTCGCTCAATTCTTCAGCAGTTCGTCGACTGCGGCGCCGATGTCGGGTTGGGCCATGAGCGACTCGCCGACCAGGATCGCGTCGACGCCGGCCGCTTGCAACCGCTCGACATCGGCCCGAGTGCGAATGCCGCTTTCGCTGACAAAGACGCACTCGCCGGGCACGCGCTCCCGCAGGCGAAGCGAGTGGTCCAGATCGGTCTTGAACGTCCGCAGGTCGCGATTGTTGACGCCGATGAGCGTTGCTCCCGCGTCGAACACGCGCTCGAGGTTTTTGGGGTCGTACAGTTCGACAAGGGGGGACATTCCCAGCGCGACGGCCTCGTTGTGCAGCTTGCGAAGGTTGCAGTCGTCGAGGCACTCGGCGATCAGCAATACGGCGTCGGCGCCAGCCGCGCGCGCTTCATAAAGTTGATAGACGTCGAGGATGAAGTCTTTTCGCAGCACGGGCAAATCGACCGCGGCGCGGACGGCCCGCAAATAGTCGAGATGGCCTTGGAAATACTGCTCGTCGGTGAGCACGCTGAGGCAGCTTGCTCCGTGCCTGGCGTAGATTTTGGCGATTTCGACGGGATCGAAGTCGGGACGAATGACGCCCGCCGAGGGGCTGGCTTTTTTTATCTCGGCAATCAGTTTGATTTTGCCGCCCGCGGCGAGCGCGTCGAAGAAGCCCCGCGGGGGCGGGGCCAGGTCGGCCGCCGCGCGAAGCTCGGCTTCGCCGCGCGCGGCCTTGGCGACGGCGATCTCGCGCTGTTTGGTGGCGACGATCTGATCGAGAATGTTAGCCATTAGTGTTTGAAGTGGCGTCGGCCGGTAAAGATCATCGGAATGCCATGCTGGTTGCAAGCGGCGATCACCTCGTCGTCCCGCTTCGAGCCGCCCGGCTGAATGATGGCCGAGACGCCAGCTTGAGCCGCCTCGTGAATGGAGTCGGGGAACGGGAAGAACGCGTCCGAGGCGAGGACGGCGCCGCGCACGCGCGGGCCGGCTTTCTCCAAGGCGATTTTTACCGAATCCACGCGACTCATTTGGCCAGCGCCCGCGCCCAGAAGCGTGCGGTCGACCGCTACGACAATGGCGTTCGACTTGACGTGCCGGCAGATTTCCCAGGCGAAACGCAAATCGCGATTGGCCGTGTCGCTTGGCTTGGATTCGGTGACGACCTTCCATTCGTTTTCCGGATCGGCGGCCGTGTCGGCTTCTTGGATCAGGACGCCGCCTTCGATCTGCCGCAATTGCCAGCGCGATTGACCGCCGGCGAGCGGGCCTACTTTCATCAGCCGGACATTGGCCTTCCATTTCGGCTTTGTGGTGAGAATCTCGAGCGCGGCGGGGTCAAAGTCGGGGGCAACGATGGCTTCGACAAATCGCCCCGGCTCGGCGAGCACCTCGGCCGAAGCGGCGTCCACCGTCCGATTGAATCCGAGCACCGATCCGAACGCGCTCAGCGGATCGCCGTCGAGCGCGGCGCGGGTGGCAACGCCCAAATCTTCGTTGGCGGCGGCTCCGCAGGGATTGTTATGCTTGATCACGCTCACCGCCGGATCGGAAAGCTGACGTACGATCGCCAGCGCGCTATCCAGATCGAGCAGGTTGTTGTACGAAAGCTCCTTGCCGGCAAGCTGCTGGGCGGAGACCAGATTGGCGCCCTCGGAGCAGCCCGCTTGGGCATAGAGGGCCGCGCGCTGGTGCGGGTTCTCTCCGTAGCGGAGGATTTCTTTCCGCCGCAATCCGACCGGCCAGCGGTTTGGAAACACCTCGAGCTCGATCTGCGCGGACAAATAATGCGTGATCGCCTGATCGTATTGGCCGGTGCGGGCGAAGGCCGCTTGGGCCAGGCGACGGCGAAGATCGGGCGTGGTGCCGCCGTGCATCGCGACCTGTTCGAGAATCGCGGCGTACTGCGCCGGATCGGTCGCCACGGTGATGAACGCATGGTTCTTGGCGGCGCCGCGAATCAAGCTGGGACCGCCGATGTCGATCTGTTCGATGGCTTCTTCGATCGTGACGCCTTCGCGCGCGACGGTGGTCTCGAACGGATACAGATTTACGATCACGAGTTCGAACGTCAGGATTCCGTGCTCGGCCAGGGCCGCCAGATCGTCGGCGCGGTCATGCCGGGCGAGAATCCCGCCGTGAACCTTGGGATGCAGCGTCTTCAGACGGCCATCGAGCATCTCTGGAAAGCCGGTGTAGTCGCCCACGTCATGAACTTTGATGCCTGCGGCTTCGAGATGCTTGCGCGTGCCGCCGGTGCTGTAAATTTCCACGCCGTGCGAGACCAATCCCAAGGCAAAATCGCTAAGGCCCAACTTGTCGCTAACGCTGATGAGCGCCCGCTTGATCGGCAGTGAAATCTGGGAAGGCATGGCAGCTCAGGAAGGGTGGCAAGTGACGGCTCGCACGCGATTGCGTACGAAGGAAACCGGCCGCGGGCAGGCGATACCGCGGCGCGCCGGCTCGGGGTCGGCGGCAGCGTCCCGCTTCCTTGGTTTAAGAGTTTGCCGCTCGGGCGTCAACACCCCGCGTTCGATCGTGCGGGGCGTGCGCCGCTCAGGGTGTGGCAAATGGGTTGTCGGCGTCCGAACCCGCGGCGTCGCCGGGAGCGCCAAACGGATCGTCGCCATCGGCCGACGGAGCGTCGCCGCCGGTGTCGAACGGATTGTCGCCCGCCGGTGCTTCAGCGGGATCTTCGGTTGGCATGTCGGTGTCGGGCGTCTCGCGCTCGGCGGCAACTCCGCGTTTGGGCAACGTGGAGCGACCATCCTCTGGCGGCGCGGGCTGAATGTGCAAAGCGGGCTGCGTGAGCTGAGATTCGTGGAGGCACTGCACCAGGCAATTATCATCGACCAGATAAATGCGATCGCTCCGCGAATTGACGTGCTTGGTGGTGAGCCCGCTGACGGGGAGCGCGCCCAGGCGAGCGCCGGTCCCCAGGTCGAGGATCGCCAACGCGCCGAGGTCGTCCGCGGCGTAAATGCGGGTGGGGCTTGCGGCCACGAACTGTTGAATCGCGGGGGTGTGCCAGCGGATCTTACCGTTGGCCGGATCGAGGCAATACATGCCGCCAAACTCGGGAATGACCAGCAGCGCGCCGGTCACGGCAACCGGCTGCTTGTAGATCGGCTCGCCGATCGACTGCTTCCAGCGGATGGCGCCCTTGGTTTCCTCGATTGCATAGACGAATCCATCGGCCGAGGTGGCGTAGAGCATGGGCGACCAGGCGGCGGGGCGCGAGTGGATGGCGCCGCGCGATTCCAGACGATACTTGATGCCGCCCGCCTCGGGATCGGCCACGTAGAAATAGCCGTTGTCGGTCGTCCAGCTCACGGTAAGCCGGGTCGTCATCGGCGGCGTCAGGATGCGGCCGGTCGCCTGATAGTTCCAGGGCGTCTGGCGTGTGCCGGCTTCGAGGTCGTAGCCTTCGACCAGCCCAGAAACCATGGGCACGAAGACGTGCGTTTCGGTAACGCCAGGGCCGGCGCCGGGGGCCCGGGTCACGCGTTTTTGCCAGACGATGCTGCCGTCGACGCGATTGATAACATAGAGCGTGGTGCCGCTGAGCACGACGACAAACTTGCTATTGGCCGCGGGCTCGCTGCTGCTGCCCGCGGTGGTTCCCACCCGAGTTTCCCAAAGAGTTCGCCCGGTTTCAGCGTCCAGGGCGGTCAACATTCCCAGGCGCGATTGCACGAGCAGCAAGCCGTCGACGTAATTGACGTATTCGAGATGGCCCGTGACTTGCGGCGAACCGATTTGCGCAAACCAAGCTCGCGTGAGTCCATACCGCGCGGCGGTAGGCTGTGAGATCAGGCCCTGTGCCTGGCCTGGCCCGGCGAGCAGAACGAAAGACAACACGAGCGTCAAGCAGCCAGCAAGGCGCATAAGGTTCACCAGTTCCAGGGGATCTGTTCCGGCACAGCGAGGAGGGGGACCGCCGGTCCGCGCGAGTTGCGCGCAGGCCAGCCGACACTTTCCACTATAGTCAATGCGATGCTGACTGCCACCGCGTTTCGAGCGGAGCGGCGAATTGGCGGCGTGGGCGCATGCGCGGCTCGCGATTTTGCCGCTAGCTGCTAGACCAACGGCCGCGTGATGGCCTAGGATGGCACGAATCCTCGTGAAATGTGCCCCCGCGCTGCTGCTGATGACCGATCGCTCGCCACAAAACCTGACTTCCTCTCAGTTCCAGGAACTGGTGGGGTACCTGAATTTCTCGTCGGGGATGCCCGATCCGCATTTTTTGGGGAACCTCAATCGGTTGTTCGCCGCGGTGGCGGTTTCTCCGCACGAGGGTGACACGTGGCCGGAAGTATGCGCGCGGCTGGCGGAGGTGGTGGAACGACTCGCGGCGAGCGAACCCGCGTTTCGCGACGCCGAGCAGGCCCGGCAGGTGCTACGGCACGCCGGCACGGTGTTGCCGCCGGCATATCGCCAATTTCATCGCGACTTGCTGCTTCACCAGCGGAATGAGACGTTATGGCTGCCCTTTTTTGCGGGGCGGGCCATCGAAGCTGTACTGCGGCAAGGCAGCCCCTGGGACGAGGACGAACGAATCGTCGCCGGCGCGATCGAGACGCTTAACGACTTTATCGGACATCGACCGGTGGCGGTCCTCCGCACGGCGCAGAAGATCGAGCCCTATGCTCATGAATGGGTGCGTCCGGTTCCGCTGTTCATTCGCGGGGCAGGTGTAAGCACCGGACCGTACGAGGGAATCGTGACCCTGGCGCTCGAGATCTTGCAGGCCACGGATCCGGCCCTGCTCCGCCGGGCCTGGTTTGATCCGGCGCTGCTGGATGAACTGGCGTTCGATCCTCGGGCGTACGATTTCGAGCATCCGGCCAATAAGCGGCCCAATTACCATTTTGGGCAATGGGATCCGCACCTGATCGACCAGCAAGGGTTCTATCGCCGCTTTGTCGTGCAACAGGTCACGCTCGACGTGCTGTTGGAACGCGTCGCGGACGGTAGCGAAAGCGCGCGCGACGATCTGCTGGTCGAGGCGGCCGCCGTCCTTGCCGGTACCATGCTCATGGCGTCGGGCACCAGCGGCAACGGCCCCGAGGCCCACGACTCGACCACCACGCTGTCCACCCTGCTCCCGGAGATTGCCGCGTATCGCGACGCGTTCTACTCGCAGTTCATTGCGCGCATGACAGGCCCTCACGGCGAGCGATTGCGCGCCGAGGCTCACCAGCGCAAGCAGCCCCTGGCCGGGGCGCGTCAACTCTTGAATCAGCAGCTTGCCCGGCGGCGTGCTTCGCAGTTGGAGCACGTGCATTTGGCGCTTTTGTTTGCGCGAATGGGGTATTCGCGGGCCGCGATGCGCCAGGCCGAGGTGGTGCCCGTCGCTTCGGCCCGGATGATTTGCGAGATGCAGTGCCGGCTGTCGACTGCGCGGTTGGCGATTGGCCGCGGCCGGCTCGAGCAGGCGAGCGTGTGGCTGACCGAGGTCGAGGACTTTCTCCATCGAGCGATTCAGTGCGGAGCGCTGGCGGACCCTTGGAACATGCTTGGCTTTCAGGGGCAGTTCAGCCTGTTTCCGGCTCCGGAGAACAGCGTCCCCGACCATCGGCTGGAGCAACTCAGCGAACTGTTGGAGCAGCTTGTGGGCTTGTACGCGCGGTTGTGGAGCGCGGCCGCGGCGGCAGACGACGGGGCGTTGCAAGAGGCGCTTTCTGCGCGGCTGGAGCGGCTGACGACGTGGTGGGACCAGTACGCCTCGACCAGCGTCGAGGGCGTCGAAGGGTTCAGCGGCGCCGAGGCCTTCGAATCCGCGCGCGAGGTCGCCGGCGCCCTGGCCGCTTTTCACCAGGCGGGCGCCGCCGCGGGCGACGTGGGGTTTTGGCGGAAGCGGGTTTCGCAGTTCAACTCACCAAAAGCCTATGCGCTGGTGGTCGCCACGCTCATTCAGCAGCCCGACGCGGTGGCGGCAATGGCCCTGCTCATGCAGTGGCTGAGCCAACTCGGGATGATCGCACTCAAGCAGGGAGAGTATTCGTTTCACACGCTGGCCCAGCGGTGGCTTGCCCGGGTGCTTTCCTCCGCGACCGAGATGCCCCCCGACGACCGCCGAGCGTTGGTCGTTCGGTTCTTCGAACTGCTGGAAGCGAACGCCGAGGACGCGTGGCACGTTCCACGGCTGGAGCTGCTCGGTTCCAGCGGCGCCGCGCGGCAAGAGGCGCTCGACGAGAACGAGCTCGATGAGGAAGACGCGGGCGACGAGCTATTTCGCGCGGCCTATGACGACGTGGTGTATATCGACAGCACGGCCGACGGTACCGACGCGGACATGTTGGAAAGCGGCCCGGGGCCGGCCACCGACTTCGAGCTGGAGCACGAAGCTCGGCGCGTCAGCGAGCAGTTATCGCTGCTGCAAACGGTGGCGCTGTTGTGGAAGCGCGCGGCCCTGGCACTGGGGCCGAACAGCGATGGTCCGCTGGACGAGGAAACGCTCGAACACTGGCTTCGCCAGGCGAACGCGAATCAGCAGGGATTGGTGCGGCTGTTGCGATCGGTGAGCGAGTGCCGCCTGCCGACACCGGCGAACAACCGCGATGCGCTGCTGGAGTTCGATCGCCGGCGTGCGATCAAAGAATCGCTGACCGAGCGGATCGTGCTGGCGGCCATCGACGTGGCCGACGCCGCGCGAATTATGCAGGCGGCCTTGCCGTCCGACGCGCAACGTGCCGAGGCGAGCGTCACGATCGATGTGCTGCGCGCCATCGTGCGCGAGGACGCCGGCACCGTGGTTGTGCGCTGGGATGAGCTCAGCGCCCATTTGGAACAGCAAACCCTGCTGTACGTTCCGGTGAGCAAAGGAGGCGACCCCGGACGGCTGGTACAGGCCCGAGCGCTTCAGCAATTGTTGCGCGATCTGTTGCAATGGTTGCCGAAACTGGGGCTGTTGCGCGAGACGTGCCAGCTTTTGGAAGCGGCCCGGCTGATGGAGTCTCTGCACCCGGTCGGACCGGGGGCGATCAGCGAGTATGACCGGTTGTTTATCGCGGGCTACGAATCGCTGGTCGAAGCCGTGGTGGAAATTTCATCGGCGGAGCCGGGCGAGGGTCCGGAAGCGAATCGGCGCGACGCCCGGCTAGTGGAGATTCTGGAGCACATGACAGAGTCGCTGCTCAAGCAATGGCTCGCACACAGCCGCACGCTACGGCTATCGGTCTTGGAGCGGATTGCCGACGATCGCGGCTGGAACGCCCTGGTCGCTTTCATCGAGCGCTACGGCGGGGATATCTTCAGCCAACAATTTCTGAACCTGGGAAATCTCCGGGCCATTCTCCATCAGGGAGTCGATGTGTGGCTCGAACGGCTCGCGGAAAATCCGCCCGCGGAGGGAGAACCGGGCGCGCGGCTGATCGCGGCTCTCGACGGCAAGCTATCGCGGGCCGACGCGGTGAAACACTTGGGGCTGATCATCGAGGCCGTGGCGGAAAACTACGCCGAATATCGCGACTACAACAGCACGACCACCCAGTCGGACCGCGGCGACATGATCTACACGCTGTTGGACTTTCTACGGCTCCGCGTACACTATGACCGGATCGCCTGGCATTTGAAGCCTGTGTTCGTCGCGCATTCGGTGTTGGTTCGCCGCGGGCGGAGAGGCGCGGCCGAGTTGTGGCGCGATGCCTTGGCCGAGCGCACCAGTGAACTGGCGGATTCGTTGGAAGCGAAGGGCGTCGAATTGCGGGCCAAATACGCGATGCGGTTGCCGACGGTGACCGATCGTCTGGCCGAACGATTCGTCCAACCGCTGCTGATCGACCGGCTGCAAGCGTTGATTCGCCCGGCGATGGAGGCCGTGCGCGAGGGAGAATCGCCCAGCAGCGGCAATGCATTCTCGCAGTTGGAGCGCGAGGCGACCGAACTCGCCGAAGAGCCAACCGGCGTGGGGTTGGAAGTTCCGCAATGGCTGGCGAGCCTCGAACAAGAGGCGAGCGAGCAGCTTCAAGCGGCGGGCTTTCTCGCCCAGCCGGCGCCCGTGCAGGTGCGATTGAAGCAGGTATTGCTGTCGCGCGACCAGGTCGAGCAGCAATTCGAAAGCTGGGAGCGGCATCCCCATTAGCGCCCCGTTATCGCTTGAATTTGCACCGGATTTTGGCCGCTTACCGTCCTGAATTCTTGATGTAATTCTTGACGCGTGCCGGGCCATGACCGACGATGGCGAATCATTCGAAGCTGCCCTTTGAGCCCCCTGGTCTGAGGATCCTCGTTGCCATGAACCACCGCTTGTTGCTAACGCTGTTCGTTGTGCTCGTTGCCATTCCGACGCTCGCCCGCGGGCAAGCCAAGGCCCAGAAAGCCGTCGAGCGTCCCACGCCCACGGTGGCCGATTATGCGTATGGTCAGGATTCGGAGCGACAGAAGTTCGACTTCTGGAAAGCAGACTCCAAGGAGCCTACGCCGCTCGTGTTGTTGATTCATGGCGGCGGCTGGAGGGGCGGCGACAAGTCGGGCTACGGAACGCGGGTGATTCAGACCTATTTGGACGCGGGCATCTCGGTGGCGGCGATCAATTATCGCTTCATCGATCAGGCGATGAAGCAGCAGGTCGAGCCGCCGGTGAAAGCCTGCTTGCACGACGCGGCCCGCGCGCTGCAAACGCTGCGTTCAAAAGCCGCTCAGTGGAACATCGATCCGACGCGCGTAGGCGCGACGGGTAGTTCAGCGGGGGCGGCGACGTCGCTCTGGCTGGCGCTGCACGACGATTTGGCCGATCCGAATTCGAGCGACCCGATCGCGCGGCAGTCGACGCGGCTGACTTGCGCCGCCGTGGTCGGCGCGCAAACGTCGCTCGACCCGAAGCAACTGCGGGAGTGGATTCCCAATAGCATCTATGGCGGGCACGCGTTTGGCTTCGCGGGCGAAGGCCGCTCGCGCGGTGATGAGTTCGAGTTGGCGCTTGCGAATCGCGAGCAGATACTACCTTGGATCAAGGAATACTCGCCGATCGAGCTGGTTAGCGGCGACGATCCGCCGATTTACCTCGACTATCCGCGGCAATCGCCGCCGCCTAAGATCGGGCAGGTCGAGCGCGATCCGACGCATTCGGCCATGTACGGCGTGCAGCTTGTCGAGGTGCTCGACAAAGCCGGCGTTGAAGCGGTGCTGAGTTATCCCACGCATGACGAGAATCCGTATGGCTCGGTCGAAAAGTTTCTGATCGACAAACTCACGGCGAAGTAGTCCGGCGCGTGCCGCCGGCCAGGCGACAACTTTAACGAGCGCGCGGCGGGAGGCGAGACTGCAATGTTCGGCGACGACTACACGATCGAACGTGTGGCCCGATGGTTGGCCGAAGCGCGGAGAGCCGTCGTGTTTACGGGCGCGGGAATGAGCACCGAGAGCGGCATTCCGGACTTTCGCTCGCCCGGGGGCGTGTGGGCCCGCAACACGCCGGTGTACTACGACGAGTTTCTACGCTCGTCCGAAGCGCGTTTCGAGTACTGGCGGCAGAAGGCCGAGGCGGCCGCCGACTTCGAGCGCGCCGAACCCAACGTAGGGCACCGGACGATCGCGCGTTGGGAAGCTGAGCGGCGTGTTCTTGGCGTCGTGACGCAGAACATCGATGGACTACATCAGCGCGCCGGAAGCGAACGCGTTCTCGAACTGCATGGCACGGTGCGCTGGATTGTTTGCGTCGACTGCCGCGCGCGGTTCGAGCCGCTGCCGTTGATGGCCTGGTTTCGCGAGCATCAGCAGGTGCCGGCCTGCGCCGCGTGTGGCGTGGGCCGGCTCAAAAGCGCCACCGTGTCGTTCGGGCAGGCGTTGCCCGAGGACGTGCTCGAAGAGTCGGTGCAATGGGCTCGCGAATGCGATCTGTTTCTGGCCATTGGCTCGTCGCTGGTCGTGCAGCCGGCGGCCGGCTTGCCGAAGTTGGCGCAGGCGTCCGGCGCGAAGCTGGTGATTATCAATCGCGATCCGACCGAGCTGGATGCACTGGCCGACGCGGTTATCGCCGAGCCGATCGGCGCCGTGCTTACGGCCATCGACGCCGCGCTGCGGCAACCGTCCCACGATTAGGCCCCCACGAGAATCCTCCATGCGAAACGTTTTGCGGAGGTTTGCGGTTGCCGCTTGGGCCGCTGGCTGCGCGCCGCGCGGACGGAAGGTGTCAATCGCGTTCATGGTTGGCGTGGCCTGGACGATCGCGGCCTCCGTGGCGGCGGAAGACTCGGCGGTCGATTGGGTTCAGGTTGCGGAGCGCGCGGCCTGGCGGGCGCGCGACTCGCAGGGGGAAGTGGTGTTTCGCGATCGGATGTGGCTCTTGGGCGGCTGGTTCGATTCCAACAGCTCCCCGCCGCGCGACGTCTGGTCGTCGGCCGATGGACGCGATTGGAAACTTGTTACGGACGCGGCTCCCTGGCGGCATAGCGATCTGCCGATGACGGCGGTGTTTCGCGATCGAATGTGGCTGATGGGGGGGTGGGTCAATGGCCGGTTGCCGGACGCGGCGGCGAGTAACGAAGTCTGGTCGACCGGCGACGGCGCCCAGTGGCGGCAGGAAACGCCGGCCGCCGGCTGGTCCGCGCGGTTGGGCGCGGGGCTGGTCGTTTTTCAGAACAAGCTTTGGATCCTGGGCGGCAACGAGCAGTATTACTATGGCGACGAAAAGACGCTGAAGAACGATGTCTGGTGTTCGACCGATGGCAAACAATGGACCCAGGTCACGGCCGCGGCTCCGTGGGCGCCGCGGGCTTACCATCAGACGGTCGTGCAGGCTGGAAAAATCTTCGTCCTTGGCGGGGGGAACTATGCGCCCCGGTATGCCGCGCACAACGACGTGTGGTCGTCATCGGACGGCGTGCATTGGGAACTTGTGACCGCGGCGGCGGCCTGGCATCCGCGGATCTGGTTTTCGACCGTCGCGTATCGCGACCACATTTGGGTGCTTGGCGGCTGGTCGAACGATCCCTCGCGGAACTGGGGAGACACCTGGTACTCGCGCGATGGCAAACAATGGACCGAGCTCAAGACGGATCACCACTGGATCGCTCGGCACGAACACTCGGCCTACGTCTTTGACGACAAACTGTGGGTGGCCGGCGGCATGATCTGGCCGCTGACGAACGAAGTCTGGTCGCTGGCGCTTCCGCCCGACTGGCAAGGCGCGCAGTCCAGATAGATGCCGCGCGGCGGGCGGCTGTTAGAATGACGCCTTCGACATGGAATGCCTTTTCCCACCGTTTCGAGCAAGGAACCCGTGTGGCCATGAGTGGCGCGATCGACTATCTGAATCCCGATTTGCCGGACAATTTGCGACGCGTGGTCATGCCGGTGGTCGAGGCCACCGCCGAATCGCTGGCCGGCTATGGCAACCTGTTCGATGATCCCGAGTCGCAAGCGATCGAGATCGTGCGTTGGCCGGCGCAGGGTTGGCGACCCGTCGATACGGACAGTGGCGACGAAGGCGGCACGACCGAGGGAATCTTCATCAGCCAATGGAAAGGCGACATTTTGTACGGTCGCAACGAAGCCGTCGACGGCCATTACATCCTGGCCTATGGCGTGGAGCCGAAGGACGCGGACACCTCGCATCGTCGCGTGCCCGAGCGAATGTTGCTGTGGCACGCCAACTATCATCCGGATGGCGGGCAGATGTTTTATCCGTTGGAGCCGAAGCCGTTTTATGTGCCGCTCGCGTTGCCGGGCGATGATGTCTCGCCGGAAAAATTCATCTGCTTTCGGTTCGACGGCAGGCAAGGCCTGTATATCCATCCCGACATCTGGCACGACGGCGTGTTCACCCTGCGCGGCACGCAGCGATTTCTCGACCGGCAAGGCGCCGTTCACGCGCGGGTGTCGGTCGACTTTCCTCGCGAGTTCGGCTGCTTGCTGGAAGCGCCGGTCGAAGGGGCGTAGGCCGTGCGCGGCGGCATCGGGAGCGCTATCGCTTACCGGCCGCGTTGTTCGCGCGAGGCTTGGGGGGCGCCCCCCCCTTGGGTGCTAATTGCGTTTCGCGGGCCGGCGGGCCATCTCGGGCTGATCCGAGGCGGCGAGGAACGCGAACAGGTCGGCGATCTCGTCGAGCGTCAGGTCGTTGAGCAGACCCTCGGGCATCGACGACGTTTTGTTTCGGGCCTGCTGTTCGATTTCGTCCTGCGGCACGACGACCTTCTCGCCATTGGCTTGCAGGATGATGATCGAACCGTCGCTGCCGGGCGCCACCAGGCCCGAGTAGCTCTGGCCGTCGGTGGTGACCACGGTCTGGCTGCCGTACTGATCGGAGATCACTTGCGACGGATACAGGATCGATTCCAGGATTTCCTTGCGCTGGAAGCGGCGGTGCACGTTGGTCAGGTCGGGGCCGATCGTGTCGCCGCGCGTTCCGTGGCGATGGCACTTGATGCACTGGGCTTTTTCAAAGATCGCGGCTCCGCGCGCGGCGACGCCTTGCGTGGCTTGCGGACCGGTGAGAAAACTCAGCAGCTCCTGGTAGGTCCAGTTGCTTTTCTCGTTTTCGACCGGGAGCATCGCCGGCGGCGAGTCGGGATATTTTTCGGCGAACCAGGCTTGCCAGGCGGCAAGCGCGGGCTCCCAAGGGTCGTCGGACGAACCGAGTTGCTCGCCGGTCCATTTTTCCAAGAGCACGACGGCGCGGCGGCCACCGTTTTCGCGGAGCATGAGGCCGCGAATGATCGTCTGGCGATAGGCTTCGACATCCTGTTCATCGGGCGTACGATCGACCTGGGTCAGGCGCATCAAGACTTCTTGAGCGGCGGACCCCTCGACGATCGAGAGCGAGCGGACGAGCAGGGGCCAGTTTTCGCCGGCCGGCTTTTGGGCGAGGCACATGGCGATGGTTACCCGGCGATCGGGCTCGGCTTCGTATAGTTCGCGCAGATAGGCCATCGATTCGTCGTCGCCGCTGGCGCCGAGCACGGCGGCGATGCCGATGCGCAGCCGCTTGGCGGCTTCGGTGTCGAGTTTTTTGACCTGGCGATCGAGGCGTTCGATTTCGCGAAGCGTTTCGGGGGTCAGATCCTTGGGCAGTTTGGCCAACACGCTGAGCGCGCTAGAGGGCCACTTCACGCCGTCGGCCAGGATCAGCCGCCGCTCGTCCTCGTTGAACGTCGCAAAGAAGTCGCGCGAGACGTTTTCGACAAAGCCGGCGAAGCTGTGACCACCCTCGATGGCGCGCGCGGCTTCGAACGCTTCGAGCATTTTCAGCTTGAGCGACAGGGTCCAGCCCTCGGTAAGAAACCGCGAGTGCGTCAGGATCTGCATTTTCTCGACGTTGGCCAGATCGCTATTGAGCTCTTCCACCATGCGCTCGGCAATCGCCGGATCTTGCAAGTACACAAGCAGGCGAATCAACTCTCGATTCATCAGCGGATCCTGCGCCGGGTATTCGAGCGAGAGCTTGCCGCAGAGTTCGGTCGCCTCGTCCGGCGGGACCTGGCCCTCGAGCAGCGCGAGTTGAGCGACGCGCAGCAGGGCCAGGAAGTCGTCATCGGTCAGGTAGCCGTCGAGCAACGCATGGCAGCGATCGAGCACCTGGTCGATCATGGTGCGGTCGGGCGACTTCCAGAGGATCGCCATCGCGCCGACCAGGAAGACACGCGGCTCGTGGTGTTCGAGCACTTTGGTTTCCCAGCCGTCGAACGGCGTTTGCTGTAGCAGCCGGGCGGCGGACCAGGCCACGTGCCGGTCGGGCGAGGCGAGCAGATGCTGGAGCGATTCGAGCGGCGCGTGGCCGCCGCTTCGGGCAAGCGCTTCGGCCGCGGCGCGCTGCACCGAGAGATCCTTGTCCTTCAGCAACTCGACCAGACGAGTTTGGGTCGTGCGTTCGGGGTGCAGCCCCATCAAGGAGGCCGCCTTGAACCGGACGCCCGGCGATGTATCGCGCGAGGCGGCCACGAGCAGCGACGGCGTGGGGTACGGGCCGAAGAGCTGCATCAGCTCCAGAGCGCGGGCTCGTTGGCGCGGCTTGGCCTTGGCGTTTTGAGCAAACGCGGTGAGTTGCTTGGCCCAGTCGTCGCCGAGTTGTTGCTTGACGAGGGCGATCCGCTGGCGAGCCCAGGCGCTGTTGAGCTGTGGTTGCTCGATCGCGGCCATCAGGCCTTTGCCGCGGTTCGTTATTTCCGGGGGGACTTTGCCTTCCCAGACGACGCGATAGATACCGCCTTCGGTCTGGCGGCCTCCGGTGCAGAAGTACAGCCAGCCGTCGGGGCCGACCGCCACGTCGGTGGCGTTTAGCGGCTGACCTTCGAGAAACACCTCGGCGGTCGCTTTATACGTCGAACCGTGGGGCCGGGTGCGAATCGCCAGAATGCGTCCGCGCGACCAGTCGGCGACGAAGATCGCGTTGTGATAGCGCACCGGGTACATGTGGTGATCGTAGACCTCCATGCCGGCCGGCGAGCCACGTCCGAGCTCCATTGCCGGGGGGAGGCTGTCGATGAAGTAGTTGGGCCATTTGGACCAGCCGCTCCGCCAGCCGAACTCGCCGCCGGCGGCGACATGGTTGAGCCGCGTCGGGCGGTACCAGGGCATGCCCGAGTCCCATTCCATGTCTGAATCGCAGGTGAACAGCTCGCCGTCCTGGTTGAAGACGAGGTCGTAGGGATTTTGCAATCCGCCGGCGTAGGCTTCGATGGCCGAGCCGCTGGTGTCGGTACGAATGATCGCGCCGCCGGGCGCTTTGATTCCCACGGCATGTCCGCTGGCGTCTTCGTACTTGGGGGTGATCAGGTCGCCCTCGTAAAAATCGCGATAGGGGCTCGTGGCTTCGAACTTTTGTTGCAACTGGGTGAAGTTGCCCAGAAGCATGTAAATCAGGCCGTCGGGGCCGAGCGTGAGTGCGTGGGGACCGTGTTCGCCCATCTCGCCGCCAAACTTGACGACGGACTCGATCGTGTCGGCGCGGCCGTTATGGTCATCATCGCTCAAGCGGTAGAGGGCGGCGCCTTCGGGCCCATCGCCGACGGCGTACACTTTGCCGCTGATGGGGAGGATCCCCTGGCAGTTCTTGATTTCCTCGCAATAGGTCGAGACCGCGTCGACCAGGCCGTCGCGGTCGGTGTCGCGCACGACGATCAACGAACCACCTTCCCGCGCGGCGATGATCTGGCCGAATTCGTCGAAGGCCATCGAGATCAACGAGCCCGTTTCTTTGGGGTCGATCACCCATTCGACGTGAAACTCGGGGGTGATGCGATAGCGGCCGCTGTCGCCGACCGACGTGACCTCGTTGCCCCAAGGAAGCGTGGCGTTCAGGTCGCCGAAGCTGCGAGCCGCGAGCCACCGGGCGTCATCGAACTTCGGGCGTTGCCACTGGGGAAACGATTTGAGGGCGGTTTTCCAAGTGTCGTCGGTCGAGTGGTCGACGAACGTGCCGCCTTTCTGCTTGACGACGACGCGAGCCACGAGCCCCGCCGAACCGCCTTCGGCGTTCACGCATTTGACGGCGACGGTGTTGGTGCCGGCAACAAGGTATTTGGTGATGTCGTACGAGTCGAGCACCTTCCAGTTCTTGCCGCCGCCGACCTGGCGGCCATTGATGAACAACTCGTAGTTGTCATCGCAAGCGATTTGAACCGAACCGCTCTCGGGCTGGCCGAGTTCGAACGACTTGCGAAAGTAGCACTCGCCTTGCGGAGCGAGTTCTTTTTCGTAGGCGGGCGACCAGATCCATTGGGCTTCTTTACCCGGGGCGGGCGAGGCAAAGAGCGCGAGAGCGGTAAGCGCGCCGGCGATGCTGTTTACGATGCGCAACATGGCATGCCGCGATGCCAAGCGTGGTAGTGGCGTCCTGCCTTGAACTCGCATAGCGTGTCGAAACCTCACTGGCTTGATCGGGAGTGGGGGTCCCAGTGACTCTCCTCGCTGCGCGGGGCGCATCGTGCGCGCAACCGCCGTCAAGGGGCCTTAGAGTACAAAGCAGGGGAAAACCGGGCAACAGAGGTTCGCTCAGAGAATCTCGGCCGACGCTAGCAGTCGGCCAAGTGCGGAGCGCGGCTCGCGCGGCAAGAATAGAGCGACGGGCCTCGCGAGTTTGGGATCGCATCGGGGCGATCGCGCAGCCCGCCGAATATTTCGACGGCTGCTAGCACCGCGTTCGCCGGGCAGTGGTGGTTAGTGGGTGCGCTGGCCGGCCGGCTGCGGCTTGCTATCCTGTTCATAGCGGCCGAAGATCATTCGGCCGGCGCTGGTTTGAAGCACGCTGGTGACGGCGATGCGGACGGTTTGGTTGACGTGATCGCGGCCGTGTTCGACGACGACCATGGTGCCGTCGTCCAGGTAGCCGACGCCCTGCCCTGGCTCTTCGCCGATTTTGACGATGCGCACTTCGAGCCCTTCGCCGGGTAGCACGATCGGCTTCAGAGCATTGGCCAGATCGTTCAGATTGATGACGCCGACGCCGTGGAGCCGGGCGACTTTGTTCAGGTTGTAGTCGTTCGTGACGACTTTGCCTTGCAAGTATTTTGCCAGCAATACCAGCTTAATGTCGACCGGCTGCCCGGCGAACTCGGGCAGTTCGCGATCGTGGATCTTGAAGTCCACGTCGTGGTTGTTGCTGAGCCGATTCAGGATGTCGAGGCCGCGCCGGCCGCGGCTGCGACGAAGCTTGTCGGAGCTGTCGGCGATTCCCTGGAGTTCGGCGATCACGAACCGGGGCATGATGAGTTGGTTGTCCAGGACGCGCGTTTCGATCACGTCGGCGATCCGGCCGTCGATGACCACGCTGGTGTCGAGGATATACGGCTTGAGACCCTTTACTTCCTTCACGAATTCCACGTAGGGAATGATGAATCGGAAGTCGTCCTTGGTTTGCAGCAGCAGGCTAATGCAGGTGTAGCAGAGCACGGTGCCCATCATCAATTCGATATACGGCATGATGGGGCTTTTGGCCGGCAGCATGGGACTGAGCGCGAGGCGGAGGACGTAGGTCAGAAACAGCCCGACGATCAAGCCCAGGTAGACGGCCGAAATCGTGTCGATCCGTTTGCGGCGGACCAGCGAGTCGGCCGCGATTACACAGGCGGCCAAAAGTAATATGCCCGCAAAGGCGGCCGCCGGCGTGTAGGGGTTGTCGGAGTACAGCTCGCCAGACTGAATGAGCTGCACGCCCACCCCGGCGGTGACGAGCACGAAGACCACGCGCAGAATGATGAGTCCCATAGGATGCTACTTGCGCCTGGAAGATGTGCCGGGGCAAAGGGGGGGAATCGCGGCCGACCGCTTACCTCTATTCTAGTATTCTAGGTTTCTGGCATTCCCCTTGCCAGCAGCGGCTTTCTTCGTCTTCCCAGGACGGCGAAGTCCAGCGAAAGCGAGCCGAGCATATTCTTCGGCCAGGGGAATGGTTTTTTGGCGCCGAGGTGCCTGCTGGCGGGGACGGTTGGGAGGCGGAAAGTCGCCCGGCGCGAAACTTGCCGGCGGATCCGGTTTTTGTCCGCCTGGCTAGCCGCGGAACAACCGCTCGAATTCGCGACGAGCGTAGCGATCGGTCATACCGGCCAAATAGTCGCCGACGGTACGCTCGAGGCCTACCGCTGGGGCGCGCATCTGGAAGCGCTGGGGCAGGAGTTGTGGATTGTCGCAATAGCCGCCGAACATGGCTTCCAGCATCTCCTGGGCCTGGCGGCGATGCGTGAGCACGTCGGGATGGCGGTACACTCGCTGGCGGAGGAAGCCCTCCAGGTTTTGCTTTTGTTCGGCCAGCTCGGCGCTGACGGCAACGACGATTTCCGTTTGTCGCACGGCCGCTGGAGAGTCGATGTCGCCTTCTGCCAGCCGGCGGCCGGCTCTTTCGAGAAGGTCGGAGACTTGCCAGTCGATCAGCTCGTGAAGCACGGCGCGCCGCAATTCGATCCCGGCCAGATCGGCCGCGCGGCGGCGTACACGGCGCTGGGCGGCGGCCCAGAGCGGCCGCTCGAGCAATTCTTCGAGCGTGAGCAGCCCGAGTTCCAGGGCGTCGTCGGCGTCGTGCGTGTCGTAGGTAATGCTGTCGGCCGCTTCGACGACCTGAACTTCCAACAGCGGCGAGGGCGGCCCCTGGGCATGCTTGATTCGGGTGGCCTGCCCGGCGAGCACCTCACGGCTGAGATTGAGGCCCGGAAACTCGTAGTAGCGTCTTTCCAGCTCGCGCACGATTCGCAGCGCCTGGGCATTATGCGAAAAGCCGCCGTGGGCCTCGAGGAGTTCGTCGAGGGTGTCTTCGCCGGCATGGCCGAAGGGCGGATGGCCCAGGTCGTGAACGAGCGCGAGCGCTTCGATCAGGTCTTCATTGAGGGCGAGTGCCCGCCCGATGGTGCGCGACACCGAGGCCACTTCCATCGTGTGGGTGAGTCGCGTGCGGTGGTAGTCTCCCTGGACGCCGGTAAACACCTGGGTTTTGTCGCTCAGGCGGCGAAACGCGGCGCTATGTACGATCCGGTCGCGGTCGCGCTGGAACGGTCCGCGATACGGATGTTCCGGCTCGGGATGTTCACGGCCCGCCGAGTCGACGCTGTGCATGGCATACGGGGCCAGTAGCGCCTGTTCGCGGAGCGCGACGGAGCGCAGTGGTCCCGACGCTGGGAACGGCGCGCCGGGCGATGGTGAACGCGGGGCGGTCATGAGCGTCATGCGTCCTTGTCCTGAATGTCGCCGCTCGCGAAGTCGTCCTCCGACGAATCGTCAGGCTGTAGCATTTCCCACAGGGCGTCGAGCGCCTGGGGAATGACTCGCACGCCGGCCAGGGCGGGCATGAAGTTGGTGTCGCCATGCCAGCGCGGCACGACGTGCCAGTGCAGGTGGCCGGGCAGCCCTGCGCCGGCGACACGCCCCAAGTTCAGCCCGACGTTGAATCCCTGGGCGGCCATCATCCGCTCATACTTTTCGACGTAGACGCCAATCTGCTGTTGCAGGTCGAGCAGTTCGTGGGTGGTCAACTCGTCGAGGCGGCCCTTATGCAGACGCGGGGCCAGGAGCAGGTGACCATTGTTGTACGGAAAGCGGTTGAGGATCATGATCGACAGCTCGGTCCGGCCGACGACCAGGTTCTTGCGGTCGTCGCTATCGGCCACGTAACGGCAGATGAAGCACTCGGGATCGGCGCCCGGCAGTAGCGGCAGTTTGGCCGGAGTCGTTTCCTGGTTGGCGTTTTCTGCGGCGACGCCGCGGACATAAGCCAGCCGCCACGGCGCCCAGAGCTGTTCGTGTTGGACCACGGAAAACCTACGATCGAGGTTGTACGGGCGGGAAGTAAGTAACGCTTGAAGTCTAGGTGCGCTATCCCACTGGAACAAGAGCGAAGTCGCCGCTGGCGGGCGTTGCTTCGCATCTCGATGGGTATCTTCGGTGCGCGCAAAAAAAACCAACCGCATTGCTTTGCGCCCCAAAATGGTTTTGGGTGGCCTCAATCCTATGAGGGTGGATTTCGAGGCGCGACGCAGTGCGGTTGGTGAGAAAAACGCGTTCGGATTTTCGATTCGTTACTTCAACGGTTGTCCGGCGATTCGGGCTAGAGCCGTGTGCCGAGCAACGTGTCGGTCAGGTCCGGCGAAACGTCCCTGACGCGGCGGTGATTTGTTACCGCTTACTGAGCGGTAGCGGCCCTATTTGCGGGTAGGGGCTACCAACTGAAGCGCTTGTTTCGTCGGCGATGGATGCCGTTGTGGCTCACGGGAGCCCGGCCGCCACGCGCATAGGAAATCTTTCGTGACTTCGAGGCCTTCTCCTTGGAAGCGGGACGGGAGAAGTCGGTGCGGTAGCCGAAGCTGTTTTCGCTGCCGTAGTCGAAGTCGGAATCGTCTGGATAGTTGTTGGCCATGTTCATGATCGTTCCTCGCTTTGGGGGCCTCCGAGATTTACTAACTCACTAGGTCTCGCTCTCTTACTCTTACGCGAGCGGTTTTGCCGGCTCGCGATGGTTATCGTCAGCCTGACTGATGCGTTCGACGATTTGCTTCGCCTCGCCGCACAACAGACTGACATTGCTTGAGTCCGCCACGCCTGGCAGATACATCCAGGCGCCTTGCTGACGAACCCAAATTTCCTCCTGCACGTCGCCGTCGCGTCCGCACACGATCGAGAGCAATCCGTTTTGCGCGGAAAGCTGCTCGATGAGCGGGCGGAAGGCCGCGGCCGACGGGCCATCCAGATCGATGACTGCCAGTTGCACCAGCCAGCGATTCACGTGTGCCAAGGCCGCTTGGGTGTCGGCGCACACGTGTGTCTTCCAGCCGCTGTCGCTTGCGGCGCGGTCCAGCATTCGGCACCGCTCTGGATTGGCTGACACGATCAGGCATTGAAATACGTTGACGAGCTTGGCGGCGCGGCGGGCATACTTTTGCTGCACCTGCTCGCGCACGCTTAGCGTGTTGAGATCACGGTAGGCCATGGTGTGTTTTGCAATCGATAGTGTCTGAAGGGATATGGATGTGCTCGTTCCGAGTTGTCGGATCTTGGTGTGTGTGTTTGCCGAATCCTTCCGACTCATTCGATTGCCGAGGCGCCGCGAACCCTGGTCCACGCGCCAAGAACAACCGTGTACGCTCGCCACGGCGTTTATTGCGCCGCGACTCCCCGCGAATTTGCTCTCACCAAAGAACCGCTCCGTGGCCGACTTCTTTTTTTCAAGTAGTCCGCTTTCAAGGTGTCTCACACGTCGTCACGTTGCGGCCCAACACATCACGCGTGTCGTCGCGGAAGCGCCGGAAGATCGAATGCCAATGCGCTCGGCCAACCATTCGCGTCCGCGGCGTCGAGTTTCGGTGTGCGCCGGGACCAACTCGGGTGTGTGGTAAAGCAAGCACGGTGCCAGAAGCAGCAAGCACCCTGGAGAGCCAAAGAAATTCCGCCGAAACCGCACGTTTTTCTCGCGAAATTACGTGCGAAAATTTTTCTCAAGTCGGCGGTGAAAACGTACGAAGCAGAGTTCGCGATTTCACCAGAATGAGGGCGCCTTCCCGCGTATTTCGTCGCAACGAACTGTGCCGTATGGCGCTTAGGGCGACTCTCACCAGGCTGATGAATCTTCACCGCCTTGGTGAAATCGTTTCGTGTGCTAGCAGGTTGCTGAGCGAGGCCATTGAGACCTTTTCAGCCTCGTAAAGTGCGGCGCTGAACTCCGCGTGCGCGCGGCCCCCTGTGCGCGGAAAGCCTCTCACCATGATGAGGAAGCCTCTGCAAAACAGGGAAATGCCAAGGCCAGGGGCCGGCTAACGCGACGGGGCGGACACGAGCACGTCGGCCCCGCCAGCGGCGCAGGCTTCGCTTCCTTCGACAAAGACGCGTACCTGGCAGGGGCCTCGGGCATCGGCCGGAACCAGCAGTTCGGCGGTGAATTCGCCGCCGGCGCAGTCGAGCTCGGCCGCATGCAGCCGCGGTTCGTTGGCTTTGGCGTAAACTTCGGTGAAGCTGGCAAGCGCGGCCTGGTCGAAAGAATTCCGCCGCGGCGGCCGGAAGGTGAGCCGATCTCGCCGGACGGCCAGTTCAACGACACCACGTCCGGCCAGGGGAGAGCGGCCTCGAACGAGCAGCTTTCCGCCGGCTGCGGCCCGCTGGTCGACCTCCAGTTCGACGACCTGGGGGTACGGCAGTCGCAGGAGCGGATCTCCCAGGAGGTTGAACAGGTCGAGATGCTCGGCCCGCTCGGCCACCAGTTCATCGGCGGTGGGGCTCAGCAGCCGGGCGAGCGCATCCAGCGCCACGCGGTGTGCGCCCAGGTTTTCGGTTTCCATCATGCGCCGCTTGGCCCCCAGCAGGGCTTCGCCCAGAGTGGGCGCCTGATGAGTGAAGACCTGCGCGAGTAGCTCGCTGCCCATGACCGTCATGGCATAGGGCATCGTGACGCGCGACCCGCACAGGATGGCCACGGGGCCACCCTCGGCGCGCAGCAATTCCTCGCCCAGGCAGTCGTCGGGCAGGTCGAAGGCGCCGCTATAGCAGGCTAAAAAACAGGCGATCGGCGCGCCGCGGCGGCATGCGAGTTCGTTCACGTCGTCGGCCGAAAGGATGGGAAATCGCGCGCCCGGCACCTGCACTTCGTCGACGCTGCGCTGTTGTCCGTGTCCCAGATAGACCCAGAACAGGCTGCCTTCGTTGAGACGATCGAGCGTGATTTGGCGGAAATCTCGCGGATCGGGGCAATAGGGGCTTTGCCAACTGCCGTAGGTCATCGTGGTGGAGAACGCGCTCGGCACGCCGTTGTTGATCAGGCTTTTGGCCGCGGTTTCCATGACCGTATCGGCGACGGCGCCAAAACCGCCCAGGCCGGCGACGAAATGCACCTGCCGGCGCCAGGCCCCGAAATCGCGCGATTGTTCGTAGGCCAGGATCTTGCTCACGACGAGCCGTACTTCGTCGGCGGTATCGCACGCCAGTCGCCCCACGGCCAGGTCGGGTACGCGATCATCGTCGAGATCTCCGTACCAGTTGTCGGTGGCGATTTCGGGCGAGCTGCCAAACTTCACATTGACGACCGCGCGGCTGTAATGCACGGGCACCGTTCGCTGGCGTACGTGTTTGTCGCGATACATGCGCGGATCGGCATCGCCCACGATCAGCAGGAACGTCAACCGGCCGCCCCGGGCCAATTCGTAAATCTGCTCGCGGATCGTGGCCGGCGACCCGAGATTTGATAGCATGGCGATCGAATGTCCCTGCGACTGCCGGTACTCGATCCAGGGGGCCAAGGCCGAGCGGAATTCCTCGGGGCAAATCACGGCGGTATCGGCCGCCGGGGCCGACGCCAGCAGTAGGCTTACCAGTAGGCTGATCATTGCTCGCCCCGGCTCCTTAAAATGGTGACAAGTGGCGCGGGCAGTGTAACCGGAACCACGGCCACCTCCCCAGAGCGAATTTGTGGTCTCCGGCAGGGGCTTCTGGCGAGGTATCTCGCTTGGCCGAGCGGCGAGCGGTCAATTATCATGGATGATTGAATAACACCTGCTTCTTCGCATTTACCCCCGATTGACGTGTCCCATGCCGCGTGACGTCGCCTGGTTCGGCCGAACGTTTTGCCACGGTGCCGTGGTGGCGATCTGTATCGCGGCCGTTGTTGGATTGGACGCGCGGGCCGTCGAGCCCGCGATCGTCGAACGCGTGGAGCGGCTGCTGGGGCAGCTTGACGAACCGCACTACGAGGTTCGTCAGGAGGCCACCGAGCAACTCGAGAAGCTTGCCACGGACTCGGCCGTGGCGCCGTTGCTGGCGGCGCGGTTTCGTCAGATGATTGCCGACGACGATACGTCGTTCGAGGTGCGTTCGCGGTTGGCGTTGTTGCTGCGCGAGCTTCCGGCTCCAGAGGCTTCGGTCGCGGTGGCGCCGGGGCCTGAGGTAATTGCACCGCTGATCCAGCAGCTCAACAGCGATTTGCACATTGAACGCGCCGGCGCGCAGCGGCGGCTGCTTGCGCTTGTGGAACACAAGCCGCTGATCATTCCGGTGCTTGCGGCCGCCCGAGCTAGTAGCGCCGATCCTCATGGCTCGCCCTCGTTGCGGAGATTACTGGCGCCGGTCGTGGCGCAGGCTCATCTGGCCTGGTTGCGGTCGGACCTGAGCGGCGCGGAGTTGCCGCGGCCGTCCGCGCAGCAGATCAGCGCCTGGATTGACGACGCGGTTCGCGTCGAGATGATCGACGAAGTGGAGGCGATGGATCGCAAGCCGTCGGAGGCGGAGCTTTTGGATCTGATCGCTCGCGACGATACGCGCGACGAGGTCTTGACGATGCTTCGCGCGCGGGTGGAGCATGAGACCGACGGCGCGACCGCGCAGAAGCTGAACTATCTGCTGGACTTTGCCCGGCCGGGCATGGCCGCCGAAAGCTGGACGAGCCACATGAACATGGTCGTGCAATTTTTACTGATCGGGGTGCCGCAATACAACGATCAGGTTCACCCGCCGCGCGCCACGCACTTCGATCGGATCGACGAGCAGACGGCCCATTGTGTTACCGGCAACTCGCTCACCGAGGGCGACTATCCGGTGCGGATTGGTATTCCGCATCCCGAGCCGGGCCGGGACACCATGTTTTATTTGACCAACCTGCCGACGCCGCGGAGCCGGTTGGCGTATGAATACTGGCTGAAGCGAGACACTCCCTCGCGTTTGGCCGAGATCACGCATCGCACGCTGGACTATTTTCTGACGCGCCAGACTCCGCTCAACGAAGTCGAGATTCTGGTGCTCGCGCAGCTCGAGCCCCGGGCCGTGTCGCGGTTTATCGGGCGTTACTTCTCGGCGGTGCCAGATGCCAATCTTGTTTCGACACCCAGCGGGCTGAACGGTTTGACGTCGGTGCATGGCGGCGTCTGCCTGATGATGAGCCGCTTTGGGACGCGCGAAGCCGTGCCGGCCATCGAAAAGTTGGCCCGGAGCGGCGCGCTCGGCAAGCCGAAGTATCCCAATCGCGTGGACGTGGCCTGGGTCGCGTTGCTGGCGATCGCGAACCGCGATCCTTGGCCCGAGGTCGATGAGTGGCTGGCCGGGCTCCTCGACGAGAAGTTGCCGCTGACGACCGATCCGCAATCTCCGCCCGAGCTTGGCGCAAGCGCCGCCGGCTTGTTGCTCGACCGGCAGGGCGTATCGATCCAGGCTTTTGGCGTCACGCCGGCCGGCGAAGCCCTGAGCGATACGTATCAGTTTTACGGGTTCCGCTTTATTTCCGAGAGCGATCGCGAGAGTGTGAAACGCTGGTGGCAGAAGCGGCAGGCGGTGTCCGCGGTCCAGCAGCCGGCTGCCGAGCCGGCCGAGCGGCCGTAAGCCGACGGCGCCGCAACCAAGCGGCTGGTTCAAGTGGACCCGCCGGGATTGGAATCTAACGGTCGCGCCAGCGCCGCCGGGCTCATACGCGAATCGCCTCGGAAAGGAAACTGGCGGATTTTTGCCGAATCGCCAAGCCTTGAGGGGTGTAGGCCGGGTTGAAACCGGCCCGGAAATTTGACACCCATCAATTTCCACCATTATACTGCGAGCGGTTATTGGTGGATGACCCTGCGCCGATATAGCACAGGGCTCGGCCACCGGCGCCGCGGGGCTGGATGCCCCGCATGGCGGTCGATTTGTTTTGTTAGGCCGCCTGCCCTCCAATACACTCCCCCCGACATTCGTTCCGCGAGGTAAGTGCGTCATGCTCAGGATTCCCGGACAGCTTGCCAAGGATAATTGCGATCGAGGTATCGGCGCCACGCGGCGTGATATTTTGCGTGTTGGGGGCGCTTCGCTGCTGGGGCTCTCGCTGGCGGATATTCTGCGGATTCAGCGTGCTCAGGCGAATCCGACCTCGGCCGAGGCCTTCGTTGGAAGCGGTCCGGGCTGGAACAAGGCCAAGAGCGTGATCATGGTTTACCTGCAGGGCGGACCGAGCCACTTGGATCTATGGGATCCCAAGGAGAATGTGCCGGACAACGTCAAAAGCATCTTCAAGCCGATCTCGACGAAGATTCCCGGCGTGCAGTTCACCGAGAACCTGCCGAAGCTGGCGCAGGTGAACGACAAGTTCACGATGATCCGCTCGGTTAGCTACACGCCGAACGGCCTCTTCAACCACACGGCGGCGATCTACCAGATTCACACCGGCTATACGACCGACAAGGTGAGTCCGTCGGGGCAGCTCGAGCCGCCATCGCCGAAGGACTTTCCCACGTTTGGTTCGAACATCATTCGCCTGAAGCCGCCAACGGTGCCGATGCTGCCGTTCGTGATGCTGCCGCGGCCGCTGCAAGAGAGTAATGTCGTGGGCAAGGGCGGCACGGCGGGCTTCCTGGGCCGTGCGTACGATCCGTATTATCTGTATCCGTCGGGCGACGACATGGATATGGACAAGATGGAGCGGATCAAGGTCGACGATCTGAGCTTGCGTCCCGAGGTGACCAGCACCCGGCTCGAACGCCGCGCGCGGCTTCGCGATTTGATCAGCGAAGGCATGCCCGCCGTCGACAAGGCGGTCGAAAAGTACGATCTCGATGAGTATTATGGGCAGGCGTTGGGTCTGATTAGTTCCGGCCGCGCGCTCGACGCTTTTAATCTCAAGGCCGAGAGCGACGCGACGCGCGAACGCTACGGGCGGAATACGTTTGGCCAGAGCTTGTTGCTGGCGCGGCGACTGGTCGAGGCCGGTACCCGGGTGGTCGAGGTCATCTGGCCCAAGGTCGCCAATAGCGACAATCACTCGTGGGATCATCACGTTGACCTGTCGAAGCGGATGAAGAACCAAAGCGCTCCGATGCTCGACGCAGGCCTGTCGGGGCTGATTGCCGATTTGGACGACCGCGGGATGCTCGAGGACACGCTGGTCGTGGCGATTGGCGAGTTCGGCCGCAGCCCGCAGCGGGGGGTGAGCACCTCGGGCAATTCGAACAGCGACGATGGTCGTGACCATTGGCCGTATTGCTATACGGGGATCATGGCCGGCGGCGGCTCGAAGCGGGGCTTCGTCTACGGCAAGAGCGATGCCACGGCCTCGGCCCCGCTCGAAAATCCCGTGCATCCGATCGAGCTATTGGCTTCGGTCTACCATGCCGTGGGCATCAACCCGCAGACGATCGTCTACAATCATCTCAATCAGCCTCGCGAGTTGGTCAAGGCCGAGATTGTGACGAACCTGTTTGCGTAGGTGTCGCTGGGCCGCGGTCGGTGGCAAGAGCCCGCGATCGCCGGACGTGCAGACGCGCTGCGTGGAGGGAACCTAACGGATCGTAGTTTGTGTCGCGGCAGGCTTTGGGGTTTGCGCCGCAGTAGGCGCTGCCGACGCTTCGGCAGTCAATTCTGTCAGTTCCGCGGTCAGCTTAGCGCGCAGGTTGGGGCTGAGCCCGACGTGAACGAAGCGTACCTTGCCCTGCCGATCGATGAGCACCGTCTGTGGGATTCCTTCGACGCCGTATGCTTTCGAGATGCTTCCGTCGGGATCCATGATCACCGTCAGTTCGAGGCCGGACTGTTCGAGGAACGATTGGACCACTGGGGGCTGTTCCGCGCAGTTCACGGCGTAGAACTCCACGCCGCGGTCGCGAAACTGGTTGGTCACTTCACTGAGCGTGGGCATGGCGGCGCGGCACGGTCCACACCAAGTTGCCCAAAAGTCGAGGACGACCACCTTCGAGTTCGTTTGATTTGCGAGCTCGAAGGGCGATCCATCCAGGTAGGTTGTGCTGAAGTGCGGGGCCGGCTGGCCGCTAAGCGCGTGCGTGTCATCGTCGGATTGCGCCGCGGGCTGGCAGCCGGACAGGCTGGTGAGAATCAGCGACACCAGGAGCATTGCCACGAGGGGCAGAGCCTTCGAGGTCATCGGGGCGCCTCCGTATGTTGGTAGAAGGGGGAGCGGGGAGTCGCGCGCCACGCGACATACGCAAATCGTGCAGGCTGGCGAACTTGGCGCCCGGACCGGCAAGCGGATCTTACGGGCAAGTCGCCCGCTCGATCAAGGGAAGGTCGAAGCGCACCGTCCGTCCGGCCTTACCGCTGTTGCGGCACCGCGTAGTAGTGCGTGTAGTTCATGAAGAACGTCACGTGTCCGGTGGCCGATCCGTAGCCGCCGATGCCGCCGCTGCGCGGCCGGGGCATTTGTTGCTGCAGGCGCGACAGTTCGTTGCCCTGGCGGTTGATGGCGTTCCCTTGTTGGACGAGCGGCCGCACCAGAGACTGGTAATTCGTGATACCGAACTGGTCGCGGTTCAGGAGGTTCAAATAGGGGCTCACCGTCGGGCCGACCGGGTTGTCGGATGCGCCGCGGTAACGCTCTTGCGCGCGCGCCGGCATCGAGGTAGCAACAACGATCGCGGACAGCAGAAACGCGAGCGAGCAGAGCCGGACCATGGCGAAATCTCCTTCACGGTTGAATTCGACCAAATCACGCATGACTCTATTGTACGCCACCGCGGTAAGACGGCAAACTTGCCTGCTCAGGGAGGGTTTGCCGCCGGCGCAGGTCGGGTTGTAGTAGCCACGCAAGGTGTGGGGGCGGCCCGCGGCGTGGCGTATCAGCAGCCTGCTAGTTGGGCCCGGCGCCCGGCAGGTTCAGGCGCGAAGCTGTGTTACAAGTCGCTCGTGCTCGGCGCCTGCTAGTTGGGCCCGGCGCCCGGCAGGTTCAGGAGCATCGCCGTTAGCTCGCCCAGGAAGGTGCCGATGACCCCGACGTAAAGGATGCCGGTCGCGCTTTGCGTATTGGGGATTTTGAGGGTCTTATACGTCATGACCGCGAGCAGCAAGGGGCCGGCGATTCCTGACAGCCAGCGCAGCGCGATAAATAGCAGTTGGCCCGTGCTGGGAGTCACCCGTCCCAGGTAGTCGATCAGAATGCCCGATTCGATGAGCCCGCGGAAGATCACGGCGGCGCCCATCATGACGACCAGTCGTTCGAGCGGGCCGATCGCCATCGTGGGGGAATTCAGGTACCAGTGCCCGAGAAACATCGCGGCGATGGTGAAGCCGAGCAAGAGGCCGCTGGATAACACGTCGGCGCCCAGCAGGATGGCTCGGGCGGACGAATCGCCCGATGATTGCCAGTGGGTTGCGGCCAGCGCCCCCCAGAGGCAGACCGCCGCCAGGATGGAAAGCGTGCTGATGCCTGCGCGGGGTTTTTCGTAGAGCCAGAGTACGGCGCCGACATAGCTCAACGCGGCGGCGACAATCGGTGGGACGAGCTGAAACTGCCCGCTGGTGACGGCGACCATGGCCGCCAGGACGTTGAGCCCTAGCAAGACATAGAGGTGGTTGCGATAGTACCCGCTGGTGACTTCGCGCGGCGAGGTGAGGGCCATGCCTAGCGCCAAGCCGAAGGAGAGTCGGAAGATGAACTGGGTTAGGATCGCCACGAGCCGATGAGCCCCCAGGGGCGGAATGGAAAAGAAAAGCGGCCAAGCGGCCATTTTCGTCTTAGGAGCGTCGGCCGCCGTAAATCAATTTCATCATCTCGGACCGGCTCGAGAGATTGCTGCGGAAGATTCCCTTCATCGCCGAGGTGACGCAGAGGCTTCCCGGTTTGCGAATGCCGCGGATGGTCATGCAGGTGTGCGTGGCCTCGATGACGACCGCGACGCCTTTGGCCTCCAGCTCCTCGACCAGCAGGTTGGCGATCGTCTCGGTCATACGTTCTTGGACCTGGGGACGACGGGCGACGACTTCGACGACGCGGGCCAGCTTGCTTAGCCCGATCACCCGGCCATTGGGCATGTATCCGATGTGCGCCAGACCCATGAAAGGCAGCATGTGGTGCTCGCACATGCTGTTGAAGCTGATGTCGCGCACCAGGACGACTTCGTCGTACTGTTCGGTGAAGAATTTTTGGAGGTGAACGCGGGGATCTTCGTGCAGTCCGCTGAACATCTCGGAGTACATTCGGGCCACGCGAGCCGGCGTCTCTTTGAGCCCTTCGCGGTCGGGATTTTCGCCCACGGCGGCGAGAATTTCTCGTACGGCGCGGGCGATCCGCGCCTCGTCAACGGGCAGATTGCCGTTCGCGGGGAGGAGCGGACCTTCTTCGCCGGCGAGGCTGCCGTGGTCGGTGGCGGAGGGAGGCGTTGATCGATCGTTCGAGGCGGGTTGCATGCCACGATCTTAAGAACCACCGCCGCCGGAGACAAGCCACACCGCTTGCGCCGGCCGTTAATTGGGGCTGAAACTCGGCGGAAACGCGATCGTTTCGAGGGGCGACGGATCGTCGAGCGCCTGATCGAGGTGCGAGATCAGCAGACTCGCACGCCGATCGACGCACGGCTCGCCGAGCAACTTCTGTTTGACGTGCAGCCCCAGGTCGAGGGCGTAGCCGATGACGTCAGTGAGGGCGCCCAACGAGACGTTCTCCAGCGAGAGTTGGCTGAACAGCTCGTCGGCGCCTGGGATGTTGGGAAGCAGCTGCTGAAAGGCGTCGAGCAGCTTGGTGCGAATCTCGCACCGCTGCGGTTCCACCTGCGGAGAATAGCTGTCGGCCAGTAGCTCCACGTCGGCTTCGCGAAACGACCTGTCGGGCGGTAACTCGCGCACGATGCGCGCGCGGTGCATCCCCAGTAGCAAAAGATTGTAGCGCGCGCTCCCCTGAGCCTGCCAGGTGATGATGCGTCCCAGGCACGCCACGGGAGCGATCGGCGGGCGGCCTTCGTAATCGCTTTCCCAACCCGGTTCGAGCAGGGACATCGCGATCAGACGATCACCCTCGACCGCATCCAAAAACAGTTCGACGTAGCGCCGCTCGAAGACATGCAGCGGCTGGATGACGTGCGGAAACAACACGAGGTTGGGCAGCGGAAACAAACGCACGCGGCCCGAGAAGTCATCAGGCACGAATGTCAGGTCGTCTTCCGAAGGTACCATGTTCTTGCCGTGCCGTACTTGGTTCTTGCCGTGCCGTACTTGGTTCTTGCCGTGCCGTGCTGGTCGCGTCTGCCGGGCAGATGCGTGATCAGAGAACTATCGAGCGAAAAACTTCGCGAGAGGAGAGAGCCATCGGCGATTTACTCGGCGGGCGGATTCAGGTGAATTTCCGGAATCAGGTCAGGGATGATTTCGATCCGAGGAAACTCTTCCTGAGTGGCGATGACCTCCGCAAAGCACTGTTCAAATTGTTGCAGGAATTTTTCGAGGTCAAGGCCCTGGTGCGTGGGCCGATACGGCTCCAGGTAGCTGCGCGTACTGAAGTAGAGCTTACGCGCGCCGCGAATGTTGCCATTTCCGAAGTGGTGCAGGGCGACGGCCGCTTGAATCAGTCCTTGGTAAAACTTCCGCGAGGGGCCCTGGTAGTCGGACCAGAGCTCTTCCCAGACCTCGTGACTTTCGAAAAAGTCGCAGGTGTTGAAGTATTCGATTCCCCGCAGATAAAGCGGTGCGTATTCGTCGGGATCTGCCATGCAATACGTGCCGCCGCTGGCTTAACGGGAAGGAAAGTTAGGGGATTGGCCCGGCCACGGCGGATTATAGGCCGCTTGGCGGTGAGAGGCGAACCATGCCAGAGCTACTTTCGCGCCAAACGTTGAAATCGGTGGAATGCCTCGTCCCAGGCGGCCGTGTTGCGCGGCTCGTAACGATCTGGGGGGAAACTGGCCGCGACGACCTGGCGTGCTTCGGAGATCGAGGACAGTTGGCCATCCGCGATCGCCTGGACCACGACGTTGCCGATCGCGGTCGCTTCCACGGGGCCGGCGAGCACCACGCGTTGGCAGGCGTCCGCCGTCGCCTGGCAGAGCGCGCGATTTTGAGTGCCGCCGCCCACGATGTGAATCGTGTCGATCCGGCCGCCAAGAAGCTCTTCGAGCCACAGGAGCACCTGGCGATAGCGCAGCGCCAAGCTCTCGAGCGCGCAGCCAATGACCGCGCCTTCGCGCTCCGGAACGGGCTGCCCGGTCTGGCGGCAATAGTCGCGAATCGCCTGGGGCATATTGGCGGGGGCGAGGAACGCGGGATCGTCAGGGTCGATCAGAGAGACCAGCGGAGGGGCTTGGGCCGCCCGTTGGATCAAATCGTTCCAGCTCAGGTTCTTGCCCTCCTCGCTCCAGACACGCCGACATTCTTGAACGAGCCACAGGCCTGCGATGTTCTTGAGCAAACGCGTCGTGCCGCCGATCCCGCCTTCGTTTGTAAAGTTCAACGCCAAGCATTGATCGTTGACGACCGGCTCGGGAACCTCGGCGCCCATTAGCGACCACGTGCCCGAGCTGATATAGCACCAAGTGGGCCGCTGACTGGGCGGATTCGCGACCGGCACCGCGGCCACGGCGCTCGCGGTGTCGTGCGTTCCGGGCAGAACGACATCGACACCGGCGAGGCCCGTTTGTTCGGCGACGTCGGAGCGAAGCCGGCCAAGCCGAGCGCCGGGCGGCGATAGCGGGCCGAGAAGGTGCGCTGGTAACCCGAACTTTTCGAGCAGTTCGTGGGACCAGCGTTTGGCCTGCGGGTCGTAGAATTGCGTGGTGGTCGCGTTGGTCAACTCGTTGGAGCGAACTCCGGTGAGCAGCCAATGAAAGAGGTCGGGCATCATAAGCAGCGACTCGGCCAGGTCGAGAATTGGGGAGCCGGCGCGCCGCATCGCCCATAGTTGGTACAAGGTGTTGAATTGCATGAACTGCAATCCGGTGCGCGCGAAGATATCCTGTCGTGAAACGAGCTCGAAAGCCTCGGCCAGGAGACCATCGGTTCGGCTATCGCGATAGGCGACAGGGTTCCCCAGCAGCTCGTCTCCGCGTCCGAGCAGGCCGAAGTCGACGCCCCAGGTATCCACGCCAACGCTGGCGATGGAGCCCAGATCGGCGGTCGCGGCAGCTCTGAGCCCGCGGCAGACATCCCGCCACTGAGCGAGCAAATCCCAATAGAGCGTTCCGGCAGCGCGGATGGGCCCATTCTCGAAGCGATAGATTTCGCGAAGCGAGAGGGTCTGACCGTTGAAGCTGCCGGCGACGTGCCTGCCGCTTGATGCGCCGATATCGATCGCCAAGTACGTGCGCTGCGCCATGGGTGTCTCGCTGTGAGCGAACCGCATTTTCAGGGGGCTCGGTGGAAATGTGCGGAGATCAGGATGCCGCGCCGGAAAAGGTGCGTCAAGTCGCTATTTGCAAACAACTTGGGATGTGACGGGAGGCCGCGCTCAGCGTGTCCGAATGGTGTCGCCAAAACCGTTCCAGGTTGAAGAACCGGCGGCCTGGTCGCCGATACCGTACAAAGGTGCCTTAGTTGACTTTGATTAGTAACATAAGTATCATTTCTGGCGAGTTTGGCACCACCCGGTCACCACCATCATTCAGTTACTCCATGACGCCTGTCGTGACGCCCGATCAACCGGTCATTCGCTTGCAACCATCCAAAGCCGAGACGCCTGCTGCGGCGGGTGTGACACCGACAACTTACAGTGTACCGACGACGCATAATGGGCTCGAGGCGACGCCCGAGTTCTTGGCAGACTTGGCGGAACATAGCCGTCGCCTCGAAACGGCGACGCCGCAGGAGATCATCGCCTGGGCGGTTGAAAACTATGCGCCCAAGTTGACGATGGCCACGGCGTTTGGTCCCGAAGGGTGTGTGATCATGCACATGCTCGCGGCGATCGATCCGAGCACGTACGTTTTCAATCTCGATACGGGCTATCAGTTCAAAGAGACCTTGGAATTGGCGGAGCGGATCGAGAAGCGTTACGGCCTGAAGATCGATTTCAAGCGCCCGGAGACGACGGTCGCCGAATACGAGGCGCTGCACGGTGGGCCCTTGTATGAGACCAACTCGGACAAGTGCTGCTTCGATCGCAAGGTGAAAGTGCTGCGAGAGTCGGTGTTGGGTTGGCAAGCCTGGATGAGCGGCATTCGCCGCGATCAGGGAACGGGCGATCGAGCGGGAATTCCGATTGTTGGCTGGGACAAGAAATTTGCCCTGGTGAAGATTAGTCCGTTGGCCAACTGGACCAAGAAGGACGTTTGGAAGCTGATTACGCAGGAGAATATTCCGTATAATCCGCTCCACGATCAGGGCTACACGAGCATCGGCTGCTGGCCCTGCACGCGGGCCGTGATGTTCGGTGAAGACGAACGCGCGGGACGTTGGAGCGGATCGGCCAAGAAGGAGTGCGGTCTGCACACGACCGATTAACGCTTCGGCGTGACGGGGAGCTTGGCCTAGGGAAGCACAGCGGCAGGGCGCGTGGACCTTTGCTCGCCGTGAAAACGCGGGCAGGTGTGGCGTTCGTGCCGCGATTAGCGCCACGCTGCCAAGGAGGCGCCGCGCGGGTCATTCAGACCACTCTGAATTGACGCAGCGCGCGGACGGCGAAGCCCTATCGCGGCGCGCGTGCTTTAAGGCGGTAAGGGATAACGCATGAAGATATCGGCCAAAACGGAATACGCTTGTCTGGCGATGCTGGAGTTGGCCGCGCGCTACGGATCGAATGAGCCCGTGCGCATTCGCACGATTGCCGACGAGCATGGGATTCCGTCGCGTTTTCTGGTGCAGATTCTTTTGCAGCTCAAAGGGGCCGGCTACGTGGCCAGCACGCGGGGCGCGAGCGGCGGCTATCAACTGGTGAAGCCGCCCGAGGAAATCTCGCTGGGCGAGGTCATGGCCGTCATCGAAGGGCAGGACGCCGACGTCAGTAGCACGACCTCGAATGGTCCCACGGCCCGCGTGCTCAAGGAAACCTGGCGCGAGGTGGCCCAGGTTGAATACGACACGCTGCGGTCGGTTACCTTTGCCGAGTTGGTGGCCCGCGTGCACCGGCAAAGCGAGAATATGTTCTATATCTGAAGCCGTGGGAATGGCGGCGCGGAACGGACTCGATTGGCGCGTGCCACGTTCGCGCGGCGCAAAAAAGAACCCGGAGAAGGTGTTCCCCGGGCTTTTGGAATGGAGCGTGAAAGTCTGTGAGTTGGCGGTCGCATCGAGCGGCCGCGAATGGCCGGTTTAACCGGCCATGGCCGCGCTGAGGATCTTGGCGGTGCTCTCGCGCATGATGCGGGGATCGACGCCCGTGCCTTCGATGAGCGCTTTGCGAACGTCCTTGCCGGAAATGAACACCGGCTTTTCGTCCTTGTGGTTTTCCATCAGGTCGACGCGTCCCAGCGAATCGTAGTAGGCGGCGAAGCCGACCTTCAGCGGTTGGATCTTCAGGTCGCCGTGCAGGTTGGAGAAGATCTCCTGGGCATCGAAATCGCCCCAAATGGCGGTGCCGTCGTGATAGGGGGCATCGGCGTGCTTGCGGCCGATGACGATGTCGGTATAGCCGAAGTTCTGGCGGTAAATCGCATGCATTACCGCCTCCTTGGGGCCACCGTAGAACATCTTGATGTCGCAGCCCAGGAGCAGCACGCGGTCGGGCACGGATTCGTTCCGCGGGCCCCAGAGCGACGTGTCGCTATCGCCTTCGCCCAAGGCGCGGGTGTCGATCAACGCTTCGTAGGTTTTCATGCGGACGTCGGCTTTCACGTCGTCGCCCTTGGTTTCGCCGACCAGTGGGTTGAGCACCGCGCCGGCGTTGTGACCGGCCTTGAGCAGCGTTTCCAGGCCATACACCAGCGCGTATTCGTGTGCCCGGTGGAGGGGATTGCGCGTCTGGAAGGCGACCGCGCGATTCCAGCCTTTTTCGGCTAGCAGCTTACGCACTTCGCGCGGCGAGAGCACATACTTGCCGAATGCCGGGTTCTTGGGTTGCGGTAACACGCGAATCTTGCCGCCCAAGAGGTGTGTCTTGTCGGCGTCGCCCTTGAGCACCATGTCAGCGCCCGGGTGATCGGTGCGGTCGGTGAGATAGACGCTCTTGATGTAGCGCGGCTTATCCCACTCGAACACGTCGCTGATTTCCAAGGTGGCGACCGCCTCGCCCGCCGAATTCGTCAGGGCCACGGTCTGTCCTTTTTTGAGCGTCGCGGCGAGTTCCGCGGTCACCGGGAACGAGAGGGGGATCGTCCAGGCGTAGAGTTTGCCGTCGTGCTCGATGACCGATTCATCGAGCACCCGATCGAACGTGGCCTTGTCCATGGGGCCGGTCAACGGGCTCAGCACACCGTCGCCAAAGCGGTAGACCGTCGAGAGGTCCGCGTCTGACACCGGCACCTTGGGGAGCTCGGCGGCGGCCTTTTTGAACGCTTCGACTTCGCCGGCCGCGACCGTGCAGCAAACCGGTTCCTTAAGACCACCGTGCGGAGCAATCAATTCCGACATGTGTTGCCAATCCTTCCCGTAAATCTCTGGAAATAAAGTGTTTTGCGTGCGTGTATTTGGGGGCTGAACGAGCCCAGAAATCTCGCCGAGCCGAGGGCTCTCAGGCGGGGGGGAGCTTTGCAGCTAGGGGAAAGACAATAAGTATAGGGAGCTCGCCAACGGGTCACAAGGCACGCTGGGCAGGTATGCAAACAATCGCTAGTGCCCCAACTTCCGTGCACAGAGAGAAGGCTACGATATGCCCCTTGCGAATGGTTGTGTCGACGCAGGGGGGCGACGCAGGGGGGCATGGTCAAGCAGTGCCGCCCGGCGGGGCTAGCAGGTGGCTGGAAAAGGTCCATCGGGACCGTTTTCAGCCTCTCGCGACGTGCGAAGCTAAGCTTCGCTCGCTGGGTTTTCGGGTTCGCGTTTCGCGAGAGCACTCGCTTACTTGTTTGCGCCGCCCGAATAAAATCGGGTTGACGCTGCCCGAGTGCTCGGTCAACGTTTTACTTGGCGAGGTCGAAACTAAGCCACGGGGTTTGTGTCACCGGGACTTAGTTTCATCGTGGCTCACTTCACCAGGTAGGGTATCGCACGCAGTTATGGCCCAGCAAGCAACCCCCGATTCTCGGCAGCGTTTCCAGAGTCTTGCGGCGGTCGCGGTCGCGGTCGCGGTGCTGTTGGGGCTTGTTTTCGGGATCGGTATTATCAAACGCGGCCCGATCGTGCCGCTCGACCCTGACGGGCGGCTGGATTCATTTCGGCATGTTTCACTCGAGACGAAGCAAGCGACGGTTCGATTGTTGCTGAACGACTATAAAGCGGATGGTCTTCTTTCATCGCGCGTGGCTGCTGAGCTTGATGATCCGATCCGCGCGGCACGGCTCGTCGACGAGGTCGTCGCCGGGCTGGACCGGGCCAACGATCGTAATACGCACGATTACGTGCCACCGGCTGAAACCTTGCGTAGCACGGGGCGGGACTTGGTCATCAAAAACGGTTGGGATAAATAGCTTGCCGGTGAACGGATCGTCGTCGTAGGCACGGCAGGGCTCCGCATTCCCGCGGAGGGAGCCACGCTGCGTGCCTGTCCCGGATGACCGGAAGCGCCGAGCCTCGCGCCGGCGTCGTTCATGTCGGGCGCTGCCGCGGCCGCGGGCGTGATTGACTCACTTTTTTTATCGCGCTAAAATCGGCGGCGGCAAAACGGCGGGCGCGATTTGTTCGTAACGAAGTGTGGAGCAGGTTGCGCTCGAGTTGCGCTTTGCAAGTTTCTCGACCCACGGACTTCCCGATGATCCGATTCCTTCCCGTGATTTTGTTAGCGGCCTTGTTGGCCGCGACGACATTGGTCGGGCTTAGCGGGTCGGGAGGCGGAGATCCGAACGTCATCAAGATCGTGTCGAGCCTCCCGCGAACCGGCAGCGCCAAGTCACAAACCGACACGATTGTAAACGGGATCAACATCGCCCTGGCCGAGGCGGATTATCGGGTGGGCGATTTTCGCATCGTCTATGGCGACTGGGACGACGCCACGGCCGGCGCCGGCCAGTGGACCGCCGAGGCCGAGACTGCGAACGCCAACCGGGCGGTGCAAGATCCTGACGTGATGGCCTATCTGGGGACCTACAATTCGGGAGCGGCCAAGATATCGATGCCGATTCTCAATCGGGCGCATCTGCTGATGATCAGCCCGGCGAGCACCTGGCCGGGGCTGACCAAGCCCGACATGGGCGACCCGGGCGAGCCGTATATCTATCGCCCTACGGGTGAGATCAATTTTCTGCGGCTCGTGCCGACGGATGATTTGCAGGGGCCGCGCGGCGCGGCGTGGGCCAAGGAGATGGGGGTTCGCCGCGTTTACGTGCTCGACGACAACGAGGTCTATGGCAAGGGAATCGCCAATTTGTTCATCGACGCCTGCCAGGACCTGGGGATCGAAGTGCTGGGCCACGAGAGCATTGACGTGAAGGCCCAGGAGTTCAAGCCGTTGATGGCGATGATCAAGAGCCTGGATCCGGACCTGGTTTACTTTGGCGGCACCACCCAGACCAAAGGCGGCCAGATCGCCAAGGACATGATCGCGGCGGGCCTGAATTGCAAGCTCATGGTGCCCGACGCTTGTTACGAGAACGCCTTTATTCAATCGGCCGGCGCCGAGAACGTGAACGACCGCACGTTTGTGACGTTTGGCGGCTTGCCGCCCGAGGAGCTCACCGGACCTGGCAAGCGGTTTGTGGACAATTATCGGAAGCGTTATGGTCGCAATCCGGAAGGCTACGCGATTTATGGTTATGAAGCGGCCAAGGCGGCGTTGGAAGCGATTCGGCTGGCGGGCGTGAAAGATCGCGACGCCATTCGCAAGGCGGCGCTCGAGATCGAGGATTTCGATCAGGGCGCCGTGGGCACCTGGTCGTTCGACCAGAACGGCGACAGCACACTGGGCACGATCAGCGGCATTCGTATCCGCAATGGGAAGTTCGAATTTGTCAAAGTTCTCGAATAATCGTCCAGGGACCAACTTGCTGGGTAGCGGCGATTGTCGCTGCGCAGGGCCGGACGTTGCCAGACGCGGAGGCTGCTCGCCGTGACGTTTCCGTTTCTTCTGGCCACGACGACCGAAGTCGACGCCTGGCAGGCGTTCTGGCAGTATGCGCTGATCGGCTTGACCAACGGGGCGTTGATCGCGTTGATCGCGCTCGGTTACACGATGGTCTATGGGATCATCGAGCTGATCAACTTCGCGCATGGCGACGTGTTCATGCTGGGCGCGTTCTTGTCGCTGACGCTGATCGGCGCCATGGGCCTGGAAGAGGCGGGAAGCTTGCAACAGTGGCTGGGAATCGGCTTGCTGTTCGTAGTCGTGCCGATGTTTTGCGCGGCGCTGAACGTGACGATCGATCGCGCGGTTTATCGGCCGCTGCGCGGCGCGCCCAAGCTGGCGCCGCTCGTTTCCGCCATCGGCGTGTCGTTCGTGCTGATGAACGTGGGATTGCTATGGCACGGGGCCGCGGACAAGCACTTTCCGGACCTTGTCTCGCGCGAGAGCTTGCTGGGGTCGGGTTCGCCCATCGAGTTCACCTACAAGGATCTGCTGGTGATCGGCATGACCGTGCCGATCATGATCGCGTTGACGGTGTTCGTCAAAGGAACGCGGCTGGGCAAGGCGATGCGGGCCACGGCTCAAGACCCCTTGGCGGCTACGCTGATGGGCATCAACGCCGATCGCGTGATCGCTGTGACGTTTGCCATCGGCGGCGCGCTGGCCGGCGCCGCGTCGGTGATCTACGGCTTGTATATCAACACGGTCGGCTACCAGATGGGCTTTACCAACGGCCTGTATGCCTTCACCGCGGCTGTGCTGGGGGGAATCGGCAACATTCCCGGCGCCGTGCTCGGCGGGCTGGTGATCGGGCTGGCTCGAGCATTTGGCTCGGGCTACGTCGGTGAACGGTGGACGAGCGCCTTGGTGTTCGTGATTCTGATCGCGATTCTGGTCTTCCGCCCCAGCGGTCTGTTGGGCGCTCGTACCCGGGAGAAGGTGTGACGATGAGCAGTCGCAAGGCCACACCCCCGTCGCTCGCCGGGCGGCTCGACCGCGTGCCGTTGTGGCCGATGTACTTGGGCATCTTGCTCATTTATCCGTTGCTGGTGTATCCGGAGCGGGTGTTGTTTCAATGGACCGAGATTTCGGTCGGCGTGCAGCTCACGTACATTTTTATCTACGCGATCCTGGCGCTGGGACTGAACGTGGTGGTTGGCTACGCGGGCATTCTGCATTTAGGCATCGCGGCGTTTTTCGGCATCGGCGCGTACATCACCGGCATCCTTACCGTGCCGGCCTATCCGTTCGGTTTCGGGTTTATCGCATCGCTCTTGTGCGCGGGGCTGGGAGCGGCGTTCGCGGGATTGTTGCTCGGCGCGCCCACGCTGCGGTTGCGCGGTGACTATGTGGCGATTGTCACGCTGGGCTTCGGCGAGGTCACGCGGTTCTCGCTGCGCAATCTGGAAGAGATTACGGCCGGCATGCGGGGCCTGAATCCGATTCCGCCGCCGACGCTGCCGGCCGCGCTGGCGACGCCGCTCTCGTGGCTGGGAATTCAACCCGACTGGGCACTCGACTACCGGCTGTTCTACTATCTGGCCCTGGGGCTCCTGCTGGTCGCGGTGGTGCTGCTGCGGAACCTCGAGCGTTCGCGGCTGGGGCGGGCCTGGGTCGCCATTCGCGAAGACGAACTGGCCGCCACGTGCATGGGGATCAACGCCGCGCGGGTGAAACTTTCGGCGTTCGCGCTGGGCTGCGGACTGGCCGGCGTGGCGGGCTGTTTGTATGCCACGGCGCTGACCAGCACCGCGGGCCCCGACGCGTTCGACTTCAATCGTTCGGTGATCATGCTCTGCTGCGTGATCCTGGGCGGGCTTGGCAGCCTACGCGGAACGCTCCTGGGCGTGTTGCTGCTGGTCGGCTTCGACAACGTCGCCGCGCCGGCAATCGATGGATTTATCCAGCGTGCGAACATCAATCCGGGTGGCAGTCCCTGGCTGACGTTCAGTAACTGGAAACTGATGTTCTTTGGGCTGGCGCTGATCCTGATGATGCGGTTTCGTCCCGAGGGGCTGTTGCCGTCCGGCCAGGTCGAAGCGGAATTGCACTCCGAAGGAGCCGCGTCATGAGCCGTCTCGACATCGAGAAACTCACGGTGCGGTTTGGCGGCTTGACGGCCGTCGAGAACGTCGACGCCTCGGTCGCGCCGCGCGAGATCTATTCGATCATCGGGCCCAACGGCGCCGGCAAAACCACGGTCTTTAACGCCATCACCGGAATTTACGAGCCCACGTCTGGGAAGATCGAGTTCGGCGGTAAGGAGCTTGCGCGCCCGTTCACTTGGAAGGTGGCCCTCGTGGCGGCGCTGATCGGGGTGGCCACGGGGATCGCCGCGGCGTTGTTCGCCGCGAACGTCGACGCGTTGTGGCGGGCCACGATTCGCCGTAATTATGCGGGCCCCGGAGCCGAGTTCCTGCCCGCGGCCGCCTTGGCTGACGTGAGCAACTACTGGCAAGGGCGGCTGGCCCTGGAGCCGATTCGCGGCGGACGCTGGGCCGTGCGCACGGCGGACGCCCGGCGAACCCTGGCCTTTGCGAACCGTCGCGAAGAAGCCGAGACGCTTCGCGATCGCTACGAACAATTGATCGCGGTTGCCCATTACGAGCGGATGCCCAAGGCGAGCCGCTCGACGACCTACATCGACGAACGAGACGGCCGCTGGGTTCTTAAGAGCCGCGTCGACGGCGCGGTGCTCGACTCGTTCGAGACGCGGGAAGACCTCGAACTCGCGCTCGACCGCTACGACGGCATCTACCGCGAGTCGGCCGCCCGGCGGCGCAACGCCTGGCTCGCGTTGCTTGCCGGGGCGATTGCCGGAACAACCGGCACGCTTGCCGTGTGGCGCCGCGCGCGGCGCACGCCCGAGGTGATCGCGCGGCGGGGAATCGCGCGCACGTTTCAGAACATTCGCTTGTTTCGTCACATGACGGTGCTCGACAACGTGCTCGTGGCGATGGATCGCGGCCTGAAAGGGGGTGTCGTGCGAATGGCCCTGCAAACGCCGGCTATCCGCCGCCAGGAACAAGACGCTCGCGCCGCCGCGACCAGGCTGCTCGATTTCGTGGGACTTGCGGGTCGATGTCATGTACTGGCGAAGAACCTGCCGTATGGCGACCAGCGGCGTTTGGAGATCGCCCGAGCGCTGGCCACGGAGCCGCGGCTTGTCTTGCTGGACGAACCTGCGGCCGGCATGAACCCGGCCGAATCGCTCGAACTGAACGCGTTGATCGAGGCGATTCGCGACCGCGGCCCCGCGGTGATGCTGATCGAGCATCACATGAGCGTCGTCATGGGTATCTCGGACCGCATCGCCGTGCTCGATTACGGTCGCAAGATCGCCGAAGGCACGCCCGCGGCGATTCGTAACGATCCCAAGGTGATCGCCGCCTATCTTGGCAGCGAGGAGGTTACTTGATGCCGCCGCTGCTGGAAGTGGACAATCTGCATGCGGGTTATGGTCCGATCGAGGTGCTCAAGGGCATTTCGCTCGAAGTGCAACCGGGCGAGATCGTGGCTTTAATCGGCGCGAATGGCGCCGGCAAGACCTCCACGCTGATGAGCATTTCCGGTTGCCTACGGCCGCGCAGGGGGAGGATTCTGCTGGCGGGGCGGGAGATTCAGACCTGCGCGCCGCACGAGATCGTGCGCTGGGGGCTTTGTCATTCGCCCGAGGGCCGCAAGATTTTTCCTCGGCTGACGGTGCTCGAAAACTTGCAGGTGGGCGCGTTCGCCCGCAGCGACAAGGCCCAGATTCAGAAAGACCTGGACCATGCCCTGGAGCTGTTTCCGATTCTTAAGCAACGGGCCTCGCAAGCGGGCGGCACGTTGTCTGGCGGCGAACAGCAGATGCTCGCCGTGGCCCGGGCGATGATGGGGCGGCCGAAGCTGCTGCTTTTGGACGAACCCTCGCTGGGGCTCGCGCCGCTCATCGTGCTGAAGATTTTCGAAGTCGTGCGCAAGCTCAACGAGGAGGGCATTTCCATCCTGCTCGTGGAACAGGCCGCGCGGATGGCGCTGAAGCTCGCGCATCGCGGCTATGTGATGGAAACCGGCGAAATCACGATGCAGGGCCCCGCCGCCGAACTCTTGGCCGACGCCCGCGTACAGGCGGCGTATCTCGGCGGATAGTCACACCTGGTTTTTGCGCCCGGATTTCAGGACGCTGTGCCGTCGGCCGCACACGGCAGGCTTGTGCGGTATCTCGCGCGTGCCGGTTTTGTCTGACGCTCCGCGTGGCAAGCTTGCTTTTCGGGCCGGGTTATGGGGACTGGGAAAGAGATTCCCCCTGCTGTGGGCGGCCTGGCGGGGCGTTCCAGCACCTCTTCCATAAAATAATTGACCCGGCTCTTTGGGTTTAGTAATTTCACCAGTCGTGGGGGGGCGCGAGGCAGCCGCCGATCACGAGGACGATTGGCCGAACAACGCGTCGCTTGCGATCTGGAGCCGGCCGAATGCCGCCTGCTTCGATCGCCATGAGGACTTCATTTCTTTCGCGCCGGAATCGCGCGCAAACCTATCCAAAGCATAGGACGGCTTATGTTCGATAGACATACCGACCCAGCACATGTGGGAGGCGATCGCCGGGACAACAGCAAGCTGGCTGAAAGTGTGTTTGAGGCGGAGCTTAAGGACATCCGCATTCGCCGCGAGAAGGTGTTTGGCGCTCCCCTCCACGATCGTGCGAACGACGTTCGGCAAGATCTGGTCGGTTTGGCGCTGTCGGGTGGTGGCGTACGGTCCGCGGCCTTTAACAACGGGCTATTGGAGGCCTTCATCCAGACCGGGCTGATTCGCTGGATCGACTACATGTCGACGGTATCGGGCGGGGGCTACATTGGGGGATGCCTGGCGACGACGCTTCATGAAGGGGGCCAGGCAACGAAAGCTGGCGATGGAGAAAACGATTCCGCCAGCGCGAGGGAATCTGCGACCGCGGCAGAGCATGCTGCGACGAAGCGTGCCCCGTCCTCAGCGGCGGAAGGAACTGCGCCGAGTGAAGAGGCCAGCGCGGAGAATTCGAGCGCGCAGGGGACCGATGCTTCCGGCGACGCTGGCGAACGACAGTGCCCAGCGGCGACTCGCGAGTTCTGGAAGGCCCTGGAATTTCCTCCCAAGCAGCGGACGGATAGTTCCGCGGAAGATTCCGGGAGAACGTTAAAGACGCCGTTTTATCGCGGCGGGCTATACGTTCGCGAAGGCGTGCAGTTCATGGAAACCCTGATTTGGGGATGCGTATGCAACCTGCTAGTCTGGGGCAGCCTGCTTATTTTTCTTGCCGCGCTCGTCGCGCTTGTCTGGCGGGCGTTGGATTTCCCCTGGTTGACCTGTGCGATCCGACATATCGCGCCCTTGTGGCATTCCATTTGGTGGAATGACTACTCGCGTCCATTCATCTACTCAGGCATCTTGTTTCTCGTGTGGGGCATCTGGCGATTCAGGCTGGCACTCAAGCGTCGTAAGGATCCTGAAATCATCATTCCGTGCAGGCTGCGGCAGGTGTTTTGCTGTGCCATCTGCGGCTGCGCGGTCGGTGTCGCGGTCTTGCTGGGCAATAGCGAAATGTCCAACCAGCACCAATCGAACCAGGCATCCACAGTTCGAGAGACAAGCACCCAGACGTTTACCATTCTCTTGGGAGCCGTGGTCACGCTACTGCTTCCTTACCTGAATCCATTGCGCTGGGCGCGTAGCGAAATGCGTCCCGTGGGCCGCGTTGAGGCGCTACTCATGGGATATGCGGGACTTGGGTTGCTGTTTACCGTTCCCTTCACGGCGATCTATCTATTTGCGCGCGAGGACTTATCTGGCTCGGCGACTTCACGGACTCGCGCATTGGCGCACACCGACTTTCGTTGGAGTCCGGAGTTCCTTGCGCGGCTTCGCGACGAATCCGGCCAGAAGCAGGAACCGCCCACCGTGGGCGCCTATGCCTATCAAAGCATCGCGAACAACTGGGGCCGACATTCTCAGAAATTCGCCGATCGTCTCGGCCGCTTTGCGACAATGCATGGGTGCACGGATGAGGTTGCGAAGCTTCGCGAGCAGGCCGACGCGGACGAGGCCACCTTGGACGGCGCATTCAAGCTCTGGGATACCGTCGAGTTGGCGTGTGAAAAATGGGAGCGCGAGGCACACGTTGCCTGGCTGCGATCGCTCAAGGAACGCCGGCTCCATTTCGAACGCGCCGTGCGCGACGCGATTGGCGAGCACCTGGCCCATGTCATGGAGACTTCAGTGCTCTCCGACAACCACGTATTGACAACCCTGCGAAAGCGTTTCGCGCGGTACGGAACGACGGATGAGGAAGTCGGGTTTTTCGCGAACATGGGGAACCTGAAGGAGGGCGAGGAATTTCTGGATAAGCTTTGGCCCCAGGTGCTGGCCACGAATGGCGCCCTTGCAGGCGAAGAGCTGAAACAGGTGAATCGCCTGATTTTCGAAGCGAGCTATCCGGACTTGGTGCGTCCGCGCGCGCAAGCGAGCTTCCACATGACTTGGGAGAGCGATCAAGTCATACGTATTTATTGGATTCTCGGAGCGGCGGCCGTTTTTTGGATCGCCGCCAAGCAGATCGATATCAACGGCACCTCGCTGCAAGGGTTCTATCGCGAAAAACTGCGGGACGCCTACTTCGTGGGCAATGCGAAGCTCTCGGAATTGGATCCCACAAAGGTCGGCGGGCCGTATCCGATCTTTTGCGCTGCGCTAAACTTCTTTGACGATGTTCCGTGGCGAGTCGCCCAGTTCAGCCAAACCTATACCTTTATTTTCAGCCGATATTTCTGCGGGTCGGAGTCGTTGTCGATCCAGCCGGACAAGCAGCGTCAAGTCGGGGGGGCATCGCAGGAGCCTTCAACGCATGGATATGCGCCGACCTCGACCTACTGCGGCAATCAGCTCGACGTGCCGACGGTCGCCGCCATCTCCGGCGCGGCTTTTTCTCCGGCGATCTTTCGCAACGCTTTCATGACGTTTGGGACGTTTTTCTTGAACCTGCGACTGGGGCAGTGGTTGAAGAACCCTCGGCCGTTCGACGACAGGTCCGAAACCCCTCGGGCGCTCGACCGAAGGAAGGACAATTATTTTGCGCCGTCGTTGCCGATTATTCGGGACTTTGTCGAAACGGTTCTCTGCAAGCGGAAGAAGCCGGAGGAGTGGAAGTATTGCTTTGTTAGCGATGGCGGTCACAACGACAACTTGGGACTAGCGCCGCTCGTGCTGCGGCGGTGCCGATTGATCATTGTGTCCGACGCCTCGCAGGATGAAAACTACGAGTTCGAGCCGCTGCTCAAGTTTTATCGCCGCATCCGGATGCGGTTTGGGATGGACATGCTGCAATATCATCAAGGCAAAGCTTCGCCGAAGACGTTCGAGCTTGCGCCGTTGCGGCCGCGAAAGATCAGCGCTCGCCGTTCGCGCGAACGGCGGTCCGCCTCGCAGTTGCTGGATGCGATGGTCGGATCGCATCGGGTTCGCGACGAGCACGACGTGCATACCGCCAATCAATCGCGCGAACATTTCATTCTGGCCAGGTTGCAGTATCCGGAGCCGGAAGAGAGCGCCCTGTTTGTGTACCTTAAGCCATCATTTACCGGAGACGAGCCCGTCGACCTGATCCAATATCGCCACGAGAACCCGGCGTTTCCTCACGATCCGACGACCGACCAGATGTATTCCGAGGACCAGGTCGAGTCGTACCGTAGGCTGGGGCACCATATCGGCATGCGGCTGTGCGAGCGCTTGCAACGAGGATTCGAGTCGTCCAGCGAGGATTTGAGCCTGTGGGACATGAACTTCACCGTGGAAGACTTAGTCAGCAAACTTACGCACCGGCCCTGGAACCGGTACTCGTACGACGACCCGAGGGTCGCTGTGTTGATCAAGCAACTCGACACTCCACCGTCGCAGGCGTCGGCGGTTCGGCTGCGACTCACCAAAATCGGTCGACGTGTTCTCGAAACTCTTTGCGTCGTCAGCGTCAATCGCAAGGCCCACTCGGTGAACCAGCGAATCAACGCGCTGCTTACCATCCGCCAGATACTTACCAATTCGCCACTTGCGGTCCGAAGTTGGCAACTTGCCGAGGTACGGGCGATGGCAAAGTCCGTCAAGGAGGATGATCCGAGTTCCTTGGTACAGAGCACTGCGGCGGATATTCTGGACCTTGCTGCCCGGCTTGGCCCCCCTGGTGTTCCCACCAACGGAGCCGCCACGAGGCAGCCGGTCTAGCGGCCCGTTGACATAAGCTCAATCGTGTGGGACCGGTGACGCGTCTTGCGCCGCGTTTTCTTCGCGCAGCCGCACGGGGCCGAAATCCGCGGGGTATTTGGCGTTGGCGTCGGCATAGAACGCGCGGATGCGGTCCATGTCGGCGGTGATGTCGCCCGAGGGTTCGAAGACCTCGAACAGGCCTCCGCGTTTGTGTTTGAAGTCGAGCAGGCCCAGGACCAATGGCACTCGTGCTCCGCGGGCGATGTGATAGAAGCCACTCTTCCAATACTCGCTTCGGCTGCGAGTCCCCTCGGGGGTAATGAGCAGCGCCAGCTCGTCGCGTTGCTGAAACTCTTCGACCAGTTGCTCGACGGCGTTGTGCCGCGCGCGGCGATCGACCGGAACGCCGCCCAGGAAGCGCATCAGGATTCCCAGCGGTCCTTTGAACAAGGTATGTTTACCGACCCAGGAGACGCGAATTCCGTAAACGTAGCTCAGGGCCAGCATGACCGGCACGTCCCAGTTGCTGGTGTGGGGCGCCGCGATGATCACGTACTTTGGCATGGGCGGTTTTGCGCCGCCAAGCTGCCAGCCGATCAGCCACAGGTAAAAACGGCCCAGCCAGTATTTCATCGTGTGTGTGCCGAGGTAATGATTGGTGTGGCTCCTGACTCGGCCGGGGCATGTTGACCGACAACGAACGTCATCGGCACGGCAAGCCCTCCAGTATGACCGCCCGCCGCGATTCTCGACAGGGTCTCGCGAACGTTTGGGTTTCGCGAACGTTAGAACGCCGCATGCCAAGAATACGTCACATTGACCGTTAGCAACAGGAATTCCCGGCCGCCGAGATTTGCTACGATGGGAAATAAACGCCGAGAGACCGCCATGCGTCTGGCCCACGAATTGCAACCTATTTACGACTTGGAAATGCGGCTGGGCAATTCGGTCGCTTACATCGCCGAGCCGGCAGGAACCGCATGTCCGTACGCCGTGGTTCTTAAAGAGCCGCTGCACAAGGACCAGATTGAGCGCGAGCTGTCGCTGCCCGAGACGGTGCATTACTGGGAATCGCACGACGCGCACTACCCGATCGAAGCAGGCTACCAGTGCATGGTCACCCGACATACCGTCGCCGGGCCCATTCCGGAGAAGTGATTGCCATGCCGGCGGCAATCTTCACGATCGGTCACTCGACGCATCCACTCGATACGTTTCTCGAATTGTTGCGGCAGCACGGCATCGAAACGCTGGCGGATATCCGCAGCTACCCGGGGTCGCGCAAGCATCCGCAGTTCGGCCAACAGCCTCTCGCGTCCGCGCTCGCGGCGGCAGGCATCGAATACCATTGGCTCAAGCGATTAGGCGGGCGGCGCGGCAAAGCGGCCGTGCCATCGGATCGCAACCGTGGCTGGCGTAACGACAGCTTTCGCAATTACGCCGACTACATGGAGACGCAGGAGTTTCAGGAGGGCATTGAAGAACTGTTGGCGTTGGCAGACAGAAAGCGCACGGCCACGATGTGCTCCGAGGGCCTCTTCTGGCGCTGTCATCGCCGGCTGGTGAGCGACTATCTCCTAGCGCGGGGCCGCGCGGTTTGGAATGTCCTGCCCGACGGCAAGCTCGCGCCGCACGTGCTTACCGCCGGCGCGATTATTCGCGCGGGCGCGGTGAGTTATCCCGCCTCGGACGCCGACCAGGGCCGGCTATTCGAGTGAACGCACTGGGCGCAGCGCGAGAATTCGCTATCCTCTCTCCCCAGAAGTGGATCCCAATTTCGACTAATCTTGCAGCGGATGTCGTGTAATATGGCTCAACCGCGCGTCGTGCTGATTACGGGAGCTTCGTCTGGCATCGGCCGGGCTTGTGGCGTGCACCTGGCGGCGCGTGGCTGGCGCGTGTTTGGCGCCTCGCGTAAGGAATCGCCGGCCGACGCGGGCTTCGCGATGGTGCGGATGGACGTCGACGAGGATGGTTCGGTCGAGCGCGGCGTGGCCGACGTCCTAAAACAGGCGGGCCGCATCGACGCGGTGGTGAACAACGCCGGCTACTCGCTGGCCGGCTCGGTCGAAGACACCAGCATCGACGAGGCCAAGGCGCAGTTCGAGACCAACTTTTTCGGCACGCTGCGGGTCTGCCACGCGGTGTTGCCGACGATGCGCTCGCAGCGACGAGGGCACATCGTCAATATCAGCTCGCTGGCGGGCACGTTCGGTTTGCCGTTCGAGGGGATCTACAGCGCCAGCAAATTTGCTCTCGAAGGCCTGAGCGAGGCGTTGCGCTATGAAACTCGCCGCTTCGGTATTCACGTGGCGCTCGTCGAGCCGGGCGACTATCAGACCGCGATTACGGCCAGCCGGCGCGTGGCGGCGGCAGCTCGGACCAACGAAGCCTACCGCGAGCGGTTTGCGCACTTCAGCCAGAAGCAGGAACACCTCGAGCAGACCGCGACTACGCCCGAGCCGATCGCCCGGCTGGTCGAGCGGATTTTGAACGATCCGCGGCCGAAGCTACGGTATCCGATCGGAATGCCGAGCCAGACGATGGTCGTGCCACTGCGACGGTGGCTGCCGCAGCGAGCGTTCGATTGGTTGGCATTTCGGCTGATGGGCGAGTGACGCTCTCGGCCCGCATTTCGCGGCGATTAGACGGCGATTAGACATGGACCCGCGCGGCAGGCTATCCTTGAGGCGAAATTGTGTATGCCTCGCGAATCGCCCGCTCGCAAGATTGCAGGTCTTTTTCCCGCCTAGTCAGGATCATCATATCATCATGAAGCTCTTTCCGGTACATGGTTGCGTTGCGTTTCTGCTCGTTGTGTTTGTCGCGGGCTCGGTTCCGGCGGCGGACGATATCGTGATCGAACGCGTAATTGGTCCCGAGTATCCGGGCAAGTACAAGCATCCGGCGACGATCGAGGAGTTCGATAATGGCGACCTGTACATCGCCTACTATGGCGGCGACGGCGAATACGCCGAGCGGACGGCCGACTATGGAATGCGCAAGAAGGCCGGCGAAACACAATGGTCCGAGCCGGAAGTGATCGCCGAGACACCGTTTTATTCAGACGGCAATGTCGTGATCTGGCAAGCGCCGGACGGCGTGGCGTGGATCTTCTATGTCGTGCGGTTTGGCGACACCTGGAGCACGTCGCGGATCGCGGCCAAGCTCTCGCGCGATCGCGGCCACTCCTGGAGCGATTCGTTCATGGTCGATCTCGAAGAGGGGATGATGGTTCGCAGCCGGCCGCTGGTACTTTCCAGCGGCGAGTACTTGCTGCCCGTCTATCGCGAAACGGGGCACGACACCGAGTTGGTCGGCGCGGACAGTGTCTCGCTATTTTTGCGATTTGACCCGAACACCAAGAAGTGGAGCCGTTCCGAGCCCATTCGCTCGAAGCGCGGCAACATCCAACCGTCGGTCGTCGAGCTTTCGCCGGGCAAGTTGCTGGCCTATTGCCGGCGAGGCGGGGGATACGGGCCCGGGACCGAAGGCTTCACCGTGATGGCCACGTCGGACGATGGTGGCCGCACCTGGAGCGAAGGTCAGGACACGAAGTTTCCCAATCCGAACGCGGCGATTGATTTGTTGAAGCTCAAGAATGGCCACTTGTTGTTCGTTTACAACAACAGCCCGGTGGAGCGCACGCCCCTGACCGTGGCCATTTCGACCGATGGCGGAAAGACCTGGCCGCACTCGCGGGACATCGCCACGGGCGACTTCGACTACGCTTATCCCTATGCGATTCAAGGTCGCGACAGCAAGATTCGCCTGATCTACACCTCGCACGCGCGCAGCCAGATCAACGTGGCGACGTTCGACGAGTCGGCCATTACGGGCAAGTAGCCGAAGCGATGCTCACGCCGTTTCCTTCGCAAGATCCGGCGTTTGGCCGCCGGAAGCCGCCGATTCTTAGGCATTTGCTTGACGCTCTTCGGGCGGCTACCCACAATCGAGGCTTTGGTAGACTCTGATCGGTGTCTACCTTTCAACAACCACGCACACCCGGACGCACTCGCTATGCCCCGCTCCTCCGTATTGTTTCGTGCCACACTCGCACTTGCCATTGCCTTCTTTGCATGGAGCTCTGCCGCCCGGGCCGAAACCTGGGCCGAAAAGCTCGGCTACCCGTCGGGCAAGATCATCCTGATGTTGCACGCCGACGACATCGGGATGTGCTACGAAGCGAACGAGTCGGCCAAGAACTACCTGCCCAGCGGGCGGATTCAATCGGCGGCGCTGATGGTTCCGTGCCCTTGGTTCAACGAGATCGCCGGCTGGTACCAGGAGAACCCGCAGTACGATCTTGGTTTGCATCTGACGATGAACAGCGAGTGGAAGTGGTATCGCTGGGCGCCCGTGGCCGGTAAGGACGCCGTGCCGGGCATGTGCGACAAGGAAGGCTATCTGCATCGCGGCGTGCTCGAAACCGCCACCAAGGCCAAGCCCGAGGAGATCGAAACCGAGATTCGCGCCCAGGTCGAACGCGCGCTCGAGCGCGGCATTCGTCCGGGCCACATCGACACGCACATGGGCACGCTTTATGCCCGTCCGGATTTTACGGCCGCTTATATGCGCGTGGCCGAGGAGTATCACATTCCGGCGATGGTCGTGGAGCCGACGCCCGAGGTGATCGATAAGTTCCGCAAGAAGGGTTACCCGGTCACCAAGCAGGGCCTGGAGCTGATGGCCAACTACAAGCTGCCGAAGCTCGACGACTTCAACAGCACACTCGACGGCAAGACCTACGAAGACAAGAAGCAGAAGTTTTATGAGCTCGTGCGGTCGCTCTCGCCGGGGCTGAACGAGATCATCTTTCATCCTTCGACGCTGAGCGAAGGGCTCAAGAAGATCACCGGCAGTTGGCAGCAGCGTGCCTGGGAAGCCCAGATGTTCGATGATCCGGAAGTGATTGCTTTCCTCGAGCGTGAAGGCGTTGAGTTCACGAACTGGAAGGAGATCATGGCCCGCTTCGACGAGCGTTTTCCCGAGGTGAAGGCCAAGGCCCCCAAGGCCGCGAAGTAAGAGAGTAGAGGATGTCGGCGCTCGTTGCGCAATCGAGCGAAGCTTGTGGCCGTGGAGGACGTTGGGCATGATCGCGACCACGCTGGCGGCGCTGGCTACCGCGCTGGTTATCGCCGCTCCCGCTACGATCGAAGGCCAGCCTAGCGTCTGGCATCCGCTCACGGTAACGTTTGCCGGGCCGCGGGCCTCGCAGTTCGACAGTGCGCCGAATCCGTTCCGCGACATTCGACTCCAAGTCGAGTTTGTCGGTCCGCAAAACCAGCGTTACGACGTGCCCGGGTTCTTCGACGCCGACGGCGTCGACGCCCCGGAGGGAAACCTCTGGCGTGCTCGTTTCGCGCCCGATGCCCCCGGTGCATGGCGGTACACCGCCCGCTTTCGACGCGGTCCGCAGGTGGCGATTGCGCTAGAGCCGGAGGCCGGCGAAGCATTTACGCCCGAGGGCCTATCGACGGCGGATCTGACGGGATCGTTCGAGGTCGCGCCGCGAGATGCCGACGCGCCGGGCTTTTTGAAGTGGGGCTTTCTCGGCTACGCGGGCGGACACTACCTGAAGTTCGCCGATGGCGCGTATTGGCTTCGCGGCGGAACCGACGAACCCGAGAACCTGCTGGCTTACGCGGGTTTTGCGAACACGCCGCCCAAACATAAATATGCCGATCACGCGGCCGATTGGCGCGAGGGGGATCCCGACTGGGGCAGCGGAGCGAAGTCCGCGGGCGACGGCCGGGCAATCATCGGCATGGTCAACTACCTGGCCAGCCAACGCGTCAACAGCATGTACTTTCTGCTGATGAACGTGGGCGGCGACGGTAAGGACGTGTGGCCCTGGGCCGGCAAAATCGACGGACGCGGCAGCCCGGACAACGACAACTTGCACTTCGACGTGCTCAAGCTCCGCCAATGGGACACGGTGTTTGCGCATGCCCAGCGGCGGGGTGTCATGTTGCATATGGTGCTGAATGAAGCCGAGGAAGCCAACAAGCGCGAGCTCGACGACGGCGAGCTTGGCCCCGAGCGCAAGTTGTACTATCGCGAGATGGTCGCCCGATTTGCGCATCATCCGGCGCTCGAGTGGAATCTGTGCGAAGAGTACAACCTGGGCTTCGATTTGGGCCCCGAGCGAATGGGCGCGTTCGCCGCGTACATTCGGGCCGTCGATGCTTACGATCATCCGATCGCGGTGCATAGCGCGGGAGATCCGGTCGAAGCCCTGCGATTCATGTACGGCGACCCGCGCTATGATATGGTCAGTGTGCAGCTCAACCAACGGCCGATCCATGAGGTGACCCAGGCGATTCGCCGCGAGACGCGCAAAGCGGGTCGGCCATTGGTTGTCAGCCTTGATGAGTTCACGCTCGACCGCGTACAACGCGCCTCGCATATTCCGGTCGACGACGCCGAAGGCCATCGCCGCGAGAAGCTCTGGCCCACTTACTTCTCGGGCGGACAGATCGAGTTCATTCTCGAAGGGCTGCTGAAGGTCGATACCTTTCGCACGCCCGAGCGCGAAAAGTTGTGGCGTTCCATGGCCATTGCCCGAGAGTTCATCGAGCGGGAGTTGCCGTTCTGGGAGATGGAACCGGCCGAGGGGCTGGTGAGCGGTGCGGGCGACGTGCCGCTGAGGATTGGCAAGGGAAAGACCGTTCGGCTGGGGCCGCAAGTGTTCGTCAAGCCGGGCGAGGTGTACGCCGTTTATCTGCCGACCGCCGAGCCGAGCGGAACCTTGGACCTGGCGGGGCTCGCCGGGGCGGCGGAACTCCGCTGGTTCGATCCGCGTAACGGGGAGTTCGCCGGCGCCGCGCGTGAGATCGCTGGCGGTGGCGCGGTCGCGCTCGGCAATCCGCCTGGCGAGGCCGCGCAAGATTGGGTGGTGCTCGTCCGGCGCGTTCCGGAGGGGAAAGCAACGGGGGAGCGCGATGCTCAACGCGCTACGCATTTTCCAGGGGAGCAGTGGGACGTGCGCACTCCGGAAGACGTCGGGCTGGCCAGCGGCTTGCTCGATGAACTGGCGACGTGTCTGGGTGGCGATGGATGCGTCGTCCGCGATGGCTACCTCGTCAAAGCTTGGGGGGATGTCGCACGGCATAAGGATTGGGCCAGCGCGGCCAAGCCGGTCTTGAGCACGTTGCTGCTGGCGGCTGTGGCGGACGGCAAGCTGGCCAGCGTCGATGGCCAGGTAAAAGACGCCGGCTGGCAGCTCAGCGAGAAAGACGCCGCCATGACGTTTCGCCAGCTTGCCAACATGACGAGCGGCTACGGCTGTCGAGAAGCTCCCGGCGCCGCCTGGGGCTACAACGACTTGGCCATCCAACTTTATGCGAAGTCGCTGGAACGCGTTTTTGGCCACGCGCTCGATCAAGCGTTTCGCGCGCGTTTCGCGGCGTTAGAACTCGAAGACGGTTCGTTCTTCGGCTCGCGTGAGGGGCTTGGTGTTACGGCCAGCGTGCGCGACTTCGCGCGGCTGGGGTGGCTATGGCTGAATGGCGGCTCGTGGCGCGGTGAGCAATTGCTACCGGCCGATTTGGTGAGCGCGTGTTTTCGGCCAGGAGTGCCCGCCAATCTGCCGCGCACCGCCGGCCGCACGGAAGATTACTTGGCGATTGGCAGCTACGGCGGCGGAACCGATCAAACGCCATTCGGCCCGGGCGTGTACGGCTTTAATTTCTGGTTCAACGTACCCGACATGCGCGGGCAGCGTGCCTGGCCGGAATTGCCTGAAGACTCGTTTCAGGCCAACGGCATGTGGAATCGCGACACGGTGACCGTGATTCCCAGTTTGCGAATCGTCGTGGCCGCCCGCGGGGCAACTCGCGATAAATTTGAGCCGGGCCGTGAGGAGAATGACTTCAACCGCGCACTTGCCTTGGTGGCTCAGGCGGCGCGTTTCAAGAAAACTTCTGAGCGCCCGACGGAAGCCAACTGGCCCAGCACGCGCGGGTTTGGGAGCAGCGCCCATCACTGGCGGCGGATACAGAACAAAGACCGCTTCATCCAACCGATCGGCGACCAACCGAATTATGAGTCCCGGCAAGTGCGCGAGATCGTCGGCAATATTTTGTTGTTTCAACGGTCCAATGGCGGCTGGCCAAAAGACTATGACATGCAGGCCATTCTGACTGCCGAGCAGCGCGAGGCCGTGCGGGCAACTTACGACCGCGACGACACCTCGTTCGACAACTCAAACGGACATTCGCAAGTCGATTATCTGGCTCGCGCCTTGCCGCTGCTCGACAACGACCGTGAAGTGCGCGAAGCCTGCCTGCGCGGGTTCGACCATCTGCTCGCCGCGCAGCTCGAGAATGGCGGCTTTCCGCAGTGGTATCCGCGCACCAAGGGCTACCACGGGTACATCACGTTCAACGACGGCGTGATGATCGGCATTCTTAACGTCCTGCAAGACGCCGCCGAAGGCACGCCGCATTGGCAATGGCTCGACGACGAGCGGCGCGCACGCGCACGACTGGCTGTCGCCCGCGGGGTCGAGTGCATCTTGAAGTGCCAGATTACCGCGGGCGGAGTGCGCAAGGGCTGGTGCCAGCAGCACGATCCCACGACGTTCGCTCCGCAAAGCGCGCGGACGTTCGAGTTGGCCTCGGTGTGCCCCCAGGACACGGCCGAAATCGTTGAGTTTTTGCGCCGGCTGCCCGCGCGGTCTCCGGAAGTGAACGGGGCGATTGACACCGCCGTGACGTGGCTCGGGCGCGTCGTGCTCAAAGATACGCGCGTGCATCGCATTCCGGATGCGCAGGAGACCTTCCTGCGGCACACCGCGGCGTTTGATGTCGTGGTGGTGCGCGAGTTGGGGGCTCCGCCAATCTGGGCTCGGCATTACGAGATCGAAACCGATCGGCCGATCTTCGCCGGTCGCGACGCTGTGAAACGTTATGCTTTGGCCGATATCGAACGCGAGCGCCGCACGGGCACGGCCTGGTACGGTGGCTGGCCGAGGGCGGTGCTTGAAACCAGGGACTGATGTTCGTTCTGGTCTTGCGATCAGATTAGGAGACGCGATGAGGCTGTTGCGGGCGTTGGGTCTGTTGTTACCGTTTATGTACTTGACGGCCTCGTTGGCGGCTGACACCGGACGACCGAACGTCCTCTGGATCATTGTCGACGATATGTCGGCCAATTTCGGTTGCTATGGTGACACGGCGATCGCTACACCGCACGTGGATCGTCTTGCCCGCGAGGGCACCAGGTTCGCCCGCGCTTTCGTCACAGCGCCGGTTTGCTCGCCGTGCCGATCGGCCCTGATCACGGGGTGTTATCAAACCACGATCGGCGCGCATCATCATCGTAGCGGCCGGGGCGTGGAGAAGGTCTACTTGCCGGCAGGAGTCGAGCCCATTCCGGCACTCTTTCAGCGGGCCGGTTATTACACGTGCATCGGCGCCGGTACGCCCGAGCGCAATCACCTGGGCAAGACGGACTATAACTTCGAGTACGATTTGGCGATCTACGACGGGACAGATTGGTCTGACCGCGCGCCGAATCAGCCGTTCTTCATGCAGGTGCAGCTTCATGGTGGCAAGCATCGGGGCGCACAAGCCAGGCAGTACGACGCCTGGGCCAAACGCGTGTTTCAAGAGCTGGGAAGCAATGTCGCCGCGAGCGCGGTGAAGCTGCCGCCGTATTATCCGGAGGACCCGGTGCTCGTGGATGATTGGGCCCGCTATCTAGACGCGGTTCGCTACACCGACAAGGAAGTTGGCGACATTCTGGCCCGGCTCGAACGCGAGGGGATCCTCGATCAGACCGTCGTCTGCTTCATGACAGATCATGGCATCAGCCATGCCCGCGGCAAGCAGTTTTTGTATGACGAGGGAATCCACGTACCGATGGTGATACGTGGGCCGGGCATCGCCGCGGGTGTCGTCCGCGACGATTTGGTCGAGCATATCGACCTGGCGGCGACGTCGCTGGCGATCGCGGGGATCGAGACGCCCGCCTGGATGCAGGGGCGCGACCTCTTCGCCCCTAATTACCAGTCGCGCGAAGCGGTGTTTGCCGCCCGCGACCGCTGTGACGAAACGGTCGATCACATCCGGTCCGTGCGGACGCAACGCTACAAGTACATTCGCAACTATCTGGATCAGCGTCCTCATTTGCAGCCGAATGCCTATAAGGACGGCAAGGCGATCATCCAGCGGCTTCGCCAGTTGCACGCGGCGGAGAGCCTCACCGAACTTCAAGAGCGGTTGCTCTTTTCGCCGAAGCGTCCCGTCGAGGAGCTGTACGACCTCGCTTCTGATCCGCATGAGCTCAGGAATCTGGCGACGGATCGTGAGTATCAGCCGGTACTTGCCGATCTGCGAGCTCGGTTGGCCGCCTGGGAAGCCGAAACGGGCGATCGAGGGCGCGAGCCCGAGCCAGCCGCGATGTACGCCAGCGATATGGCGGTATATCTACACGGCCGCGGCCGTCGTGCCCCGGCCGACGAAACCGAGCAAAATATCGAGCTGATGAAGCGTTGGGCGGCCGAAGGACGCTAAATTCGCGGGACAGTTGCCGTGCGCCCGCCGCCGCAGGGGGGCCATTTTCAAGGGAACGATCCTCGCCTGGCTGCTTTGCCGGACAGCACCGCTGGGGTATCTTATTAACTGGCGTTTATCTGTTCGGTGGGTGGGAATTGAACGTCCTAGCGAGGCCGGTTCCGTGAGCGAGATCGTACGCTTCAGACGAGCGGGGCATATGGCTGGCGGGGGAGCTTGGGTTGCCGCGACGCTGCTTTTCGCGGCTTGCGCCTGGGGAGAAGAACTGCCGCCTCCGGATTTCGTCCGCGATGTGCAGCCCCTGTTCGTGGAGCATTGCTACCAGTGTCATGGTCCGGACAAGCAGGAGGCCGGTTTGCGGCTCGACCAGCGCGACGCGGCGCTGGCCGGGAGCGATTCAGGCCCTTGGTTCGTGGTAGGCAAATCGGCCGAGAGCGAGATCGTCCGGCGTCTCACGGCGGAGGAATCGGAGCGGATGCCGCCGGCGGAAGCCCAGGCCCAACCGTTCAGCGAAGCTCAGGTTGCGACGATCAGGGGGTGGATCGACGCGGGGGCTCACTGGCCGCAACCCAACGCTGGCGGCAGTAATCACTGGGCGTTTCAGCCGATTGTGTGTCCGGCCCCTCCGGCCGTGCAAAACGAAGCTTGGGTTCGCAATCCGATCGATCGTTTCGTCCTGGCTGGCCTCGAGCAGCGTGGCATGACGCCTTCGGTCGAGGCCGATCGCCATACGCTGATCAAGCGTCTGTCTTATGACTTGTTGGGCCTCCCGCCGACGATTGCCGAGGTGGACGAATTCGCTAGCGACACTGCGCCGGATGCCTACGAGCGGCTGGTCGACCGGCTGCTGGATTCTCCCCGCTTCGGCGAGCGTTTTGGCCGCCACTGGTTGGACAAGGCACGCTATGCCGACAGTGACGGCTATGAGAAGGACAATCCGCGTCCAGATGCGTGGCGCTATCGCAACTGGGTGATTGACGCGGTGAACAACGATCTGCCGCTCGATCGGTTCACGATCGAACAACTGGCGGGCGATCTATTTCCCGAGGCCACGCCGGCCCAGCGGTTGGCCACGGCGTTCCATCGCCAGACGCTCACCAATACCGAGGGCGGTACCGACCAGGAACAGTTCCGCATCGAAGCGATCTTCGATCGGGTGGCCACGACCGGCACGGTGTGGTTGGGCCTGACGGTCGGCTGCGCCCAATGCCATACGCACAAGTACGATCCGATCACGCACGAGGAATACTACAAGCTCTTTGCATTCTTCAACAATGCCGACGAGACACAAACCGACGTGCCGCTGGTCGGCGACCCGCTGGAGGCATGGAGGCAGGGCGTTGCCGAGGCGAACGAGAAATTGGCCAAGCTGCGCCCGAAGCTCGCCAAGTTGCGTGCAAAGCACGCGGCCGGCGTAGCCGCTTGGGAAGCCGATCTGAAAGCCGCGCCTGCCAGTCCGGTCGAGTTCCATCCCGTGGAGCTCATCAGCGCCGAGTCGCAAGCCGGCGCCGAGTTGAAGTTGCTCTCCGATGGTTCGTACCTGGTAACGGGCAAGAACCCGGACGTTGACCGTTTGACGCTCACCGTGCGCAGCGATTTGCCGCAGATCACAGGCCTGCGAGTCGAAACGCTCGCGCACGATTCGCTCCAGGGTCGTGGACCAGGGCGCAGCGGTCACGGCAACTTCGTGCTTGGCGAGTTTCGCGCCACGGCCAGCGCTGCGTCGGATTTCAAAGAGGAGGCCAAGCTTCCGCTCGACGTTGCCGAATCTGATCACCATCAGCAGGGATTCGAACCGGCGGACGCGTTTGACGGCAAAGAAAACACCGGCTGGGCCGTGGGTGGCAAAACGGGGCAGGATCACGCGATCCGCTTTTTCGCGCCCGCGCCCTTCGACACGAAAGCCGCGCCGTTTCTGCGGCTCGTAATCAGCCAGAACTATGGCACGCAGCACACGCTCGGTCGCCTGCGCGTTTCGGCGATCACCGGTAACGATCCGTTGCGCGGGATTCCTGAAAACATTCGTGCGATCCTGGCCGTCGCGGCGGCCGAGCGCACGGCCGAACAATCGGCCGCGTTGACCGACTATTACGTGAACCGCGACAAAGAAGTCGCCAAGCTCGTCGGCGAGATCGCCAAGTACAAGAAGCAGGCCGCGGCCGAGCCGGTGATGAATGTTCGGGTGCTGGCCGAGCGGACGGCCGACCGTCGCGCGTCGCACATTCTGGCGAGAGGTGATTTTCTCAGCCCGGCCGAAGAGGTTCAGCCGGGAACGTTCGCCGCGCTGCCGGCGCTGAGGAACGACAACGATTCGCTCGATCGGATGGACCTTGCTCGCTGGCTGGTTGATCCGGCCAATCCGCTGACGCGCCGCGTGCTGGCCAACCAGCTTTGGTCTCATCTTTTGGGGCGCGGTATCGTCCGCACGGTGAACGACTTTGGCGTTCGTGGCGAGCGGCCAACGCATCCCGAGCTGCTTGATTGGCTAGCCTGCGAGCTCGAAGCTTGCGGCTGGAGCCGCAAACAGTTTATTCGGCTGGTGGTCACGAGCGCCGCGTATCGCCAGTCATCGGCGGTTCGGACCGAATATTCCGAGACCGATCCGTTGAACGATACGTTTCATCGCCAGAACCGGCATCGTGTTGAAGCTGAAATCGTGCGCGACTTGGCGCTTTCGGTGGCCGGTTTGCTCAGCGACAAGATTGGGGGCCCGAGCGTTTTCCCTCCGATGCCGTCCGATGTCGCCTCGCTGAGTTATGCCAATAACTTCAAGTGGAACGAAAGCCAAGGCGCAGACCGCTACCGTCGCGGGATGTATACGTTTTTCAAGCGTACGGCGCCGCATCCGGATCTGACGACGTTCGATTGTCCCGACGCCAACACCACCTGTGTGGAGCGTCGTTCGTCGAATACGCCGCTGCAGGCGCTTACCACGCTCAACAACGACTCGTTTACCGAGGCTTCGCGGGCCATGACGCGCCGGCTACTCGCGGAGTGTCCGGGCGAAGACCGCGAGCGGCTCATGACCGCGCTGCGCTGGTGCGTGGCCCGGCCGCCGTCGGATCGCGAGCTGTCGGCTTTTGCCGAGTTGCTGAACACCGGGCGGGCATGGTATGGCGAGCGCGCGGAAGACGCTACGGCCGTCGTTGGCGAATCGCCACTCGAGGGCATTAGCCTGGCCGAGAATGCCGCCTGGATCGCGACGCTGCGGATTATGCTCAATCTCGATGAATTCCTCACGCGAGAGTAACACACGCCATGCAACCTCACGAAGTTGCCGATCAAACGCGTCGCGATTTTCTGACCAGCGCCGCGAGCGGGTTGGGCGCGGTCGGCCTGATGCATGCCCTGGCTGGCGATGGGGTGTTCGACGCCGCGCGCGCACAAGCTGCCACGGCCGTGAATCCGCTTGAGCCCAGGGCCCCGCACTTTGCCCCCAAGGCCAAGAGCTGCATCTTCATTTTCATGGAAGGCGCGCCTAGCCACATCGACCTGTTCGATCCCAAGCCCAAGCTCAACGAGCTGCACGGCCAACCGCTTCCGGAATCGATGGTCAAGAACGTCCGCTTCGCGTTTCTCAAGAAGGACACCGCGCGGCTGATGGGCTCGAAACGCGTCTTTACCAAGCATGGCGAGTGCGGCATGGAGCTGGCCGACCTGCTGCCGCACCTGGGCGGCGTGGCCGACGATTTGCTGCTCGTGCGGAGCATGCATACCGACCAGTTCAACCACCATCCGGGCCAACTGCTGATGCAGTGTGGCCGGGCATCGTTCGGCTTGCCGTGCATGGGTTCCTGGATCACCTATGGGCTTGGTAGCGAATCGAAGAACCTGCCGGGCTATGTCGTGCTCACAGCCGGCCGAGGATCGAGCGGCGGCGCCACGCTCTGGCAGAGCGGATTTCTGCCAAGCGTGTATTCGGGCGTGCTGTTTCGCAATCAGGGCGAGCCGGTCTTGAATCTGAAGAACCCCGCCGGTATCTCAAACGAGTTACAGCGCAAAGGGCTGGACGTCCTGGGGCAGGCCAACCAGGCACGCTTCGACGAAATGCACGACCCTGAGATCGCCAGCCGCATCGCCGCGTATGAGCTCGCGTTTCGGATGCAGTCGGCCGCGCCGGAGCTGATCGATCTTTCTCAAGAGACGCAGGCGACGCTTGACGCCTACGGCGTTGACCGCCAAGAGCCGGACGGAAAGGGAGGACGTGGCGGCGGGCCGGGCCAATTCAGCGCCTTCGCGCGCAACTGCCTGCTGGCTCGGCGGATGGTCGAACGCGGTGTGCGGTTCGTCAATATCATCCATGCCTCTTGGGATCACCACTCGAACCTCGACGCCGAACTGCCGATCAACTGCGAGATGGCCGATCAGCCGATCGCCGCGCTTATCCAAGACCTCAAGCAGCGCGGGCTACTTGACGAAACTCTGGTCGTGTTCGCCAGCGAATTTGGCCGCACGCCGCTGGGCGAGAACCGCAACGGCTCGGAATCGGTCACTGGCCGCGACCATCACCCATTCGCGTTCAGCATCTTCATGGCCGGAGGCGGTCTCAAAGGCGGCCTGGTGCATGGCGAGACCGATGAGATCGGTTGGGGTATCACCAAAGATCCGGTGCACATCAACGATTGGCAAGCGACGCTGCTGCACCTGTTCGGGCTCGATCACCTACGGCTTACCCATCGCTTCCAGGGCCGCGATTTCCGCCTCACCGACGTTGGTGGCAAGGTGGTCGATGCGTGGCTGGCGTGATGCGGCTTCGGGCTTTAATCTCGGGCTTCAACGGCATGGCGCGGAGACGGCGCGCGTTTAGCTGAACAGCCGGTGGAAGTAGTTCGACGGGCGTGCCTACACCAGTTCGGCAATCGGTTGGCCATCCTCGAGCATATAGACGGGCCGGCCGGCATTGTTGATGAACTGTGTGTCGCGTGGAATGCCGAGCACCTGGAACACGGTGGCCATCAGGTCTTGCGGCCGAATGGGCTTGGTGCGGGGCGTGTCTGCCTTGGGCATGGACTCTCCGACGACCTGGCCGGTTTTTAGCCCGCCGCCGGCGACGGCCAGTGTGCTCAAGGGCGCCCAGTGATCGCGACCGCCATTCTTGTTCACTTTGGGCGTGCGGCCGAATTCGCCGGTGACCACCAGCAGAATTTCATCCTGGAGGCCGCGGGCGTGAATATCCTCGACGAAGGCGGCGACGGCTTGATCGAGCGCGGGACTGAGCTTTTGCATTCGCGTCTTGATCGAGTTGTGCATGTCCCAGCCGTTGTAGCTAAGCGTTACGAAGCCGCAACCGGCCTCGCACAGGCGCCGGGCGCGGAGCAATTGCTCACCGAGTCCCTTGCCGTAGCGCTCGCGGGTCTTGGCGTTTTCCTTCTTGATGTCGAACGCGTCCGGAGCGCCGCCCAATACCAGGTTGAACGCTTGCTGCTCGAAGCGATCGAGTCCTTCCATGGCGCCCGAGCGGTCGATGTCGCTGTTCATACGGTCGAGGCTTGCTAGCAGGACCCGTCGATTTCCCACGCGTTTTTCCGGCACCGCGAGCGAAAGATTCTTGAGCGCCTGGCCGTTTGGATCGAACGGGCTGTAGGGCGTGCCGAGGAATGAAGGTCCGTCGATTCCCGCGCGAATACGATTCAGGGCGACGTACGTGGGCATGCCGGTCTGCGGATGATTGCTTCCGCGCACGCGAGCCACGATCGAACCGATGGACGGGCGTGCCGGAGCGCCGCCATTGTCGATGTTCCGGTTATCGTATCCGGTGTTTAGAAAGTGTGTGCCACCCACGTGGCCGCTGTTGTTGTGGGCGAAGGAACGGACGAACGCCATTTTGTTCGCCACGCGGGCGATTTTGGGAAAGGTGCCGCCGATCGTGACGCCAGGCAACCGGGTTTTGACTTCGCCCGTCGTGCTGCGGTATTCGACCGGTGCTCGCATGTGAGGATCGAAGGTTTCGACGTGCGTGGGCCCGCCCGCCAACCAGAGCCAAACCACCGAGGTATTCTTCACCGGCTTGCCGGCAGCCTTGGCGACCGCTCGAGCGGCGAGAAGTTGAGGCAGGGTGAGGGCTCCGGCGCCCAGCGCGCCGACTTTCAAAAAGTCGCGGCGCGTCGTGCCTTCGCAGTCGCGGTAGGTTCGTTGCGTAAGTAGCTCGAGCATGGATTCGACGCTCCGCTGCATGGACGACGAGGTAGGGGGCAGAAGCTACGCCGCGTTGCCAGGCGATCGCTGCTCGCGTGACGGGTGCCAGTATAGTAGGTATCGGACTTCCTATACAACAAATCTTGCGGATCGGGGGGGGCCGGGGGGAGCGGCAAGGCTCCGCACCGGTGCATGCACCGCCCCACGCGGCTGCTTGCGCCGGGGCGCTCGCCGCGAATAGCCGGCGATTGCCACACTTGCTGCGAGATCGCGAAGGGGGGGGCGAGAAGCGCGCAGGCAGCGTTGTCCTGTTGGAAGAGGGGTTGCCTTGTTGGAAGACCGGACAGAAATTCGCCCCCGGGGCCAGGATTACGGGGCGATGTATTCGCCGGACGGTATACGCCGGACTGCCGGTTGCTTAGACTGCCAATTATGCCGCGCTTTGCCAGCTTGGCAGGGCCGCTTCATTCAGCTTGGGATTCATGCGGAGGACGTTTCAGATGCCGCGCGCAAGTACAGGGCGATGGTTCGTGGCGGTCGTGACGCTGTGCTTAGCGGTTGGTTTGCGGCCAGCATCGGGTGAATCGCACTATCGCATCGGCCGGGCAATGGCCGACATCACCGGCCCCGTGGTCGGGATCAAGATGCTGGGTTACATGCGTCCCGAGCAGATCACCGAGGGGCTGCACCTGCGGCAGTATGCGCGAACGTTCGTGATCTCCGAGGCCGATGGCTCGAAGCCGCTGGCGATCGTGACGACCGACCTGCAAAGCGTCACGCAGTCGATGTTGCTTACCGTGCTGGAGAAACTCCAGGCCGAGCTGGGAGATGTCTATCACCTGGATAACGTGATCCTGGCGGCTACGCACACGCACGCCGTGCCTGGCGGCTACTGGCACAATGGCGCGGACACGCCGCTCGGCTCGCCGTTCAACCCCGAGCACTACGCCGCGATTTGCGACGCGATTGTCAGATCGATCGTCGAGGCTCATCGCGACTTGCGGCCGGGAACGATCCGCATGGCCGTGGGAGACGTGAATGAAGGTGGCATCAACCGCTCGCGGCAAGCGTACCTGAAAAATCCTCAGGAGGAGCGAGAGCGCTATGCGCATGACATCGACCAGCAGATGATCCTGCTGCGTTTCGAACGCGACGGCAAGCCGATTGGGCTGTTGAATTGGCATGCCGTGCATCCCACGTCGATGAGCTATCACAACAAACTGATTTCGAGCGACAACAAAGGGTACGCGGCGTATGCCTTTGAGCGCTGGTGGCGAGAACATCCTACGGCGGATCGGGCAAGCGAGGGGCCGTTCGTGGCGGCTTTTGCGCAGAGCAATTGTGGCGACGTGACGCCGAACCTCACGCTCAAACAGCGGGGGCCCGGCAAAGACGAATTTGATAGTACCAGGATTATGGGGCAGCGGCAGTGCGAAGCCGCGATTCGCTTATTCGAATCGGCTCGCGAGGAGTTGCAAGGCCCGATTGACTTCCGGCACTCGTTCGTCAACTTTGGCAATCTGGTGGTAAAAGACGCCTGGACGCGCGCCGGCGACCAGACAACGGCGCCAGCGGCGTATGGCTATTCGTTTGCAGCCGGGTCGACCGAAGACGGCGGCGGCCAGGAATTGCTGTTTCGCGAGGGGATGACCCAGCCACAGCCGTTCGTTGAAACGCTGGCCAAGCAAGTGATGCCGATTGCGCCGCCGAGCGATGCGGTGCGCAAGCAGCATCTTCCAAAGCCGATCCTGCTCGCGCCGGGCGCAACCGATCCACCGTATCTGCCCAACGTGCTGCCGGTAAGCGTGGCTCGAATTGGCCAACTGGCGATTGCCGTGGGGCCGGCGGAATATACGACGATGAGCGGCCGCAGGTTTCGCGAGGCGGTGAAAGGCGCATTGCCGGGCATCGAGGAGGTGGCGATTGCCGGATATGCCAATGACTATCTGGGTTACGTCGCCACGCGCGAAGAATATGAGATCCAACATTACGAAGGCGCGTCCACGCTCTATGGTCCTTGGACACAGGCCGGTTATTCGCAAGAGTTTGCGCGGTTGGCCGCGGATATCGCCGCGGGGCGACCGTCGGAATCGTGCGACCCGCCCGCCGATGTGCGCGGCACCGTGCGCCCCACGTCGCTCGGCACGCCGGCGGACGACGAACCGGTGGGCGCGAAATTCGGCGACATCGTCGAAGACGCCCACGGGAAATACCTGCCAGGTGAGGTCGCGGCGGCGGCGTTCTGGAGCGGTCACCCGCAGAACGGCTACCGGCCGGATCGCGAGTTTGCGGCCGTCGAGCGGCAAGTGGGCGATTCGTGGCAACGCGTGCTTTCCGACGGCGACTGGGAGCTGCGCGTGCGATTCAAGCAGCCGCCGGAGAATCGCAGTCGAACGGCGCCGTTCGTATGCCGCGTGGAGTGGGAGATTCCCGAGGACGCGATACCGGGAACTTATCGGTTGGCGCATTACGGGGTGTTCAAGAAGGCCGACGGGATAGTTCACGAGCTTGCCGCTCATTCGCGCGCGTTTTCGGTCAACGAAGAAGCTGCGGCTGGCGTGACGGGCAACCTCAAAGTGTTGACGTGGAATATCCAAATGTTGCCTACTTTTCCGCCCGTGGCGCCGCTGAACAAAGGGCAAGCGATGCGCGCTCCGTGGATTATCGATTTTCTGAACGAGCAGGACTACGACATCGTCGTGTTGCAGGAGGTCATCGATCCAAAGATGACCAGGCTCTTGAAAGAAGGGCTTCAGGAGAAGTATCCGCACCAGGTCTCGGTGGATTCGAAGCGTGGCGTCACCGGTTGCGTGGGTGGGATCCTGTTCGTGAGCCGAATTCCGCTCGAGTATGTGGGGCACATTGTTTACAAGAATGTCTCGGGCGTCGACGCCATGGCGGAAAAGGGATGCGTGCTCGTCGAGGCGGAGCGCGCCGGCGTGCGCTTTCGGCTGGCGGGCACCCACTTGCAGGCGGGAGATCCCAAGGCGCGCGAAGCCGAGATTCCCGAGATCTGCGACGGTATCCTGACGCCACACAAGGCCGATGGCGTGCCGACCATTTTACTGGGGGATATGAACATCGGGGCGGATGAGCCGACGTTTGAAGTGCTGCTTAAAACCACGAGGATGACCGCCTTTCCACTCGACGATCCCAAACCGTTCACGACCGACGGCGAGAATAGTTGGAATCCCTCCGGCAAGCGGGCGCGGCACATCGACCATGTATTGCTCGACCCGAATGGATCGGCCACCACGATTGTCCGGCAGACCGTGCAACGCGCTCGCCGGGAACACGAGGGAAAGCAAGTCGATCTGGCGGATCATTACGGGGTCGTGGCGGAAATTCTGCTTCAGAAGTAAGTTCGGCACCTTGGCGGCGGTACGTTCATGGCTCGTTACGCATGGTTTTGTCTGATCTTGAGCGTTGCCGCGGCAACTCCGCTGCGCGGGGCCGAGCGGCCGAACATCGTGCTGATTGTTTCGGACGATCACGCCTGGACAGATTATGGGTTCATGGGGCATCCGCACATCGCGACGCCGCATTTGGACCGGCTGGCGAGCGAAAGCCTGACGTTTCGACGTGGCTATGTCACGTCGAGCCTGTGTTGTCCGAGTCTGGCGTCGATGATCACGGGACTCTACCCGCACCAGCACAAGGTGACCAGCAACGATCCGCCGTTGCCGGCGGGCCAGCCTCGGCGAGGGTTTCAGCAATCGAGCGAGTTTGCCGCGGGCCGAGAGGTGATGAATCGGCATTTGGAGGCGGCGTCGACGTTGCCACGCTTGTTGAGCCGGCTCGGCTATCAGAGTTTTCAAAGCGGCAAGTGGTGGCAAGGCGAATATCGTCGCGGCGGATTCACGCAGGGCATGACGCGCGGTCAGCGGCATGGCGACGAGGGGCTCGAAATCGGCCGCAAAACGATGCAGCCGATCTTCGACTTTATCGATCGATCGCAGGCGGCCGGCGAGCCGTTCTTCGTATGGTACGCGCCCATGATGCCGCACGAGCCGCATACGCCGCCCGAGCGGCTGTTGGCGAAATATCGCGACCAGGCGCCGTCGGAGCACGTGGCGAAATATTGGGCGATGGTCGAGTGGTTTGATGAAACGGTCGGCAATCTCCTGTCGCATCTCGAACAGCGGATGTTGGCTGAGAATACGATCGTGGTGTATGTGGCCGACAATGGGTGGATTCAGAACCTCGACGGACCACGCTATGCGCCCAAGTCGAAGCAATCGCAATACGACGGCGGTCTGCGCACGCCGATCATGGTTCGCTGGCCGGGCCGCGTTGCGCCTTCGCAGAGCGATGACCTGGCAATCTCGATCGATATCGTGCCGACGCTGCTAACCGCCGCGGGAGAACGCCCCGCGCCCGAGATGCAGGGCATTAACCTGCTCGATGACGAGGCGGTGCGCGCGCGGCGGGCAATTTACGGCGAGTGTTTTACCCACGACGCCGTCGATCTGGAGCGGCCGGCCGCGAATTTGCGTTGGCGGTGGATCGTAAATGAGCACTGGAAGCTGATCGTGCCCGCCTCGTGGAACGAGCCGGAGGCGCCCGTCGAGCTCTACGATCTGGCCCGAGATCCGCGCGAGGAGCAGAACCTTGCCGCGGGCGAGCCGCAGCGTGTCGAGTCGCTACGGCAACAGCTCGACGCGTGGTGGAACCCCGGCCGCGTGGAATAGCATCTAATAACACACTTGCGATCCGATTCTCCAGCTCGAGCCCCTGTTGTGAAGCACGATTCGCACGCACCGGTGTTGTCCATCGGAATTCCCAATCCGATGTTCGAAGGCGATCTGAATTTGTACCTGATCGCGGGCGATCCGCTGACGCTCGTCGATACGGGCATCGGAACGCCCGAGGCCTTGGCGGCGCTCGAGGCCGGGTTGGCGTCGCGGGGCTTGGCGCTTGGCGACGTGCGGCGGGTTTTGCTGACGCACAAGCACGCGGATCATATCGGTCTGGCGGCCGACATTCGCGAGCGTTCGGGCGCGACGGTTTACATTCACGAGGAAGACTGGCCCGGCGTGGGCGATCTCGATCGGCGGCACGGCGAATATCTGCCGCTGATGCATGAGCGGCTCCAGCGATGCCGCGTGCCCCAGGAAGAGGTCGACAAGCTCGCGAAGTTCCTGGGGCACGGTAAACGATTCGCCCGGCAGACGGAAGCGGAAAAGCTCACCGACGGCGACACCTTTGAAATCAGCGGGCAAACGCTGGAGGTGATCCACACGCCCGGGCACACGCAAGGCTCGGTGGCATTTCGCTATGGCCGGCACCTGTTTACCGGCGATCACGTGTTGCCGACGATTTCGCCGAATATCGGCGCGGGCGAACTTCGTCGGACGGGCATGATGCAACGTTATCTCGACGCGCTCCAGAAGATTGCCGCCTACCAGACGGATGAGTTGGTCGCGCTGCCGGGGCATGGGCCCGCGTTTTCAAATCTGGCGGAGCGCTGCGCACAGCTTGCGCGGCATCATCACCAGCGCGAGGCCAAGATTCTGGCGGTTCTGGCGGTTAGCGAGCGGCCGCTGACGATTTACGAGATCGCACAAGAATTATGGTCCAAGTTGCCGGGCTTTCACATCATGCTGGGCATTTCCGAGGTGCTCGCGCATCTTGAAAAGTCGATGGCTGACGGTCGGGCGGCCGAAGACGACGGCGTTTTCCGGCTGGCATGAAGCCGCCCGTTTGGCGGTGTCGCGCGTCCCCCCGACCGAATCGGAGGAACGCTTCACTAAGTTCGCGCTTCCTGCGTATGCGCATGCAACGCGGGATCGTAGTAGCCTGGCGGTGTGGTCACCGGCGGTGCCGGGCCGGGCTTGTACTGGTCGCGTTCGGGATTGTTGAAGCCGTAGGCGTTTTCCCAGAATCGCTTGGGACCGGCGCAGCAGCCAGCGAGCTGGACGAGCGAGACCGCGGCCACGAGTGCCATCAAGACGTGACGCATGCCGCGGTTCCCCCTTACGGATCGGCCCCAAACCAATGCCAAACGCCGCACGGCTCGCAAAATGACGACGTATGTCGTTTTTGGGATCGCACCCTGGCGATCGTGCAACCCATCGAATGCTTCAACGGGCCGCTAGCGAATGTAGCGGTTCTAATTGTCGTATCGGTTAGCGCGGTTGAAATCCGCAGTGAAAAGGGCTCGGCCCCGGTCGGGCGGTGAATTTCGGGGCGAATGGTTTCGCGAGCGATCGCGCATCTGGTAGTGCTAGCGGACGAACGTGCGAGCGATTATCGTTGCTGTCACGATGACACGTATTCCATCCAGCGGCGCTAATCCCGCCCCGATCGACGATGCGACCCGACGGCCCGAAATGGCGGCAGTGCCGGTCGAGCCCGAGCGGCTGCGCGATTTGTCGCCATTGCAGTGGAAGAGCGGCGTGGCGGCGTGGCTGGGGTGGTTGTTTGACGGGCTCGACATACATCTCTATACGCTCGTCGCGATGCCGTTCGTGGCGGAACTGCTGCGGGTGGAGACGACAGACGAGCGAGTCGGCACGCACGTCGCATACATTCAAGCGGCATTCTTGTTTGGTTGGGCGATCGGCGGCGGATTCTTCGGACGAATTGGCGATCGGCTGGGGCGCAGCCGGGCACTCGTGCTCACGATTCTGACATACGCCGTCTTTACGGGTTTGTCGTTCGTGGCGACCGAGTGGTGGCATCTGCTGATCTTTCGGTTTCTGGCGGCGCTGGGGATCGGAGGCGAGTGGGCCGTGGGCGCGGCGCTGCTCTCAGAGACTTGGCCCGGGCGCTGGCGACCGTGGCTCGCGGCGGTGTTGCAGTCGGGCGTCAACGTAGGCATCGTGCTGGCTTCGGTCGCGGCATTCTTGCTTTCCAGCTATCCGCCACGGACCGTGTTTCTGGTGGGTATTTTACCCTCCCTGCTGACGTTGTGGATTCGCCGCGAGGTGCCCGAGACCGACGATTGGCACGCGGCGAAGGCCGCGCACGGCGCGTCCGAACCAAGCGTGCTGGATCTGTTTCGCGGTGACGTATTGCGTACGACCGTGCTGTCGATCGGGGTATGCGCGCTCTCGCTTTCGGCTCATTGGGCGTTCGTGTTCTGGAGCGTGCAGCAGCTTCGCAGCTTGCCGGAAGTCGCGAGTTGGACGGCCGGCGAACAAAGCCGACTGGTGAGCAATGCACTGGCGCTGTTGATGCTCGCGTCAATCGCGGGCAATTTCTTCGCGGCCTGGTTGGCGCGACAGGTTGGCTATCGGGCCGCCATCGCGGCGCTGTGCCTCGTGTACGCGGGCGCCATGCTTGTCACTTATGGAGCGGAACGCGACTACCGGCAAGTTCTTTGGCTATGGCCGATTCTGGGGGCGGCGTCAGGGCTATTCGCGCTGTTCACGATGTATTTGCCGCCGCTGTTTCCGACGCTGCTCAGAACCACAGGGGCCGGATTTTGCTATAACATCGGCCGCATCGCGGCGGCGGTCGGCACGTTGTTCTTTGGCTTGTACAGCCGGGTGAGCGATTTCCGGATGGCGCTGTTTTATACGCATTCTAATTTGAAGTAGCGCGCCTTCTCTTGCGCTTTCCCATTCTTC
>CAZRCI010000005.1:0-17703 GCA_964598535.1 uncultured Planctomycetaceae bacterium
ATGCCCTCAAAACCAAAAAACCAGCTAGCGTGCGAGCTAGCTTAGAAGCGCTCTAGGTATTTGTTTGCCGCCGAACCACTTACGTGTTCGGCGGTCGTGCTCTGCCAACCCTAATTCTTAGTGTTGACAGAGCACTAGCCGATTTCCAGGCGGACCTCGCCGAGCACGCCACCGGGCATGAGCAGGGTGACCTCCAGCCGGTTGTGCAGCGCCAGGTGCTCGGTAATGTCAATGCGGGCGCCGGCCGCGTCTATTCGGGCGCCGACGGCGTCTGCCAGGGTAGGGCAGGGCAGCGCCGCCCCGTTCAACGTGAGCGAAGCCGAACACGGCAGGTCCTCCAGGACGAGATGCACGCGTTCGTGCGGATCGAGATTCGTCGGCGTGTTGAAAGGACGGATGAGCCGCACCGGGCCGGCAACGTCGGGGCCGAGAATCTCGCCTGGATCGCAGGGCACTTGTACGCGCTGGGCCGACGGTTGATCGTCGGCAGCCACGAGTTGCCAGGGACCGCGAAGTCGAATTGCGTGCATGGCGTTTACGGACGCGCGGTAAAGGACTACTTGGCGCTGAAGTTCTGGACGATCACGGCCTCGCGCACTTGCTGGCTGCTGGGTTCGTAGACGCGGACCGTGATCTGGATCCCGCGGAGGGGAACCGTATAGGGCGGCTGGGTGTCCCATTCGCTCGGATCGTCGATCAGGCCGTTCGTCGGCGCATCATCCAGGCCATTTGTGCCGAGGTCAATGAACGTGTCGCCATCGTTGTCGATTCCGTCATTTTCATAGTGTAGCGACCAGGTATCCCAGACGCGGTTGTTGGTAGTGTTGGTACCAAATTGCGTGGGGACCTTTTGATGCGGATTGATGCGGCCCAGCATCGATGGGACGGTACTATTGTATCCCAGATCGACATAGGCGCCGGTCGCAATTTGCGTGAGGCCGGTATTCCAGCCCGGGTCGCCTGGTGCAACCGCGATGCCGGAATTGTCGCCGATCGGGGCCTGTGGATCCCAAACGCGGACGTCAAAGGCGATGACGTTCGTCAGTAGTACGTCCTCGCCAAGACGCGTTCCACTCAGCGGAGCTAAGAATGCATTGGCGTCGGGGCGATCGGTAGGGAATGCGGTGTTGGTGAACAATGTGCGTGTGGGCGTGGCGGGAAGTACGACAAACGGAAGTTGGGGAAGCATCGTCGTATTTACGATGAATGGGAACTGACCGTAGTTGGTCGAGCCGAGGTCACCATAATGGGCAAAGCGGTTCTCTCGCTTGGTCAGATCGCCAAGCGTATTCGGGATGAGAGTATTTGACGGTGGTGTCGTCGAGAAGTGTACGGAGACGTCATTCCGCTCATAAAAGTCATTGAACGGAGTTACGTAGCTTGGAGTGCTCGGAGAGACGAGCAGCACGCGACGATAAAGCGTGCAGAGCCGCGTGGGAGGATTGGTTGTCACATTAATAAGCGGACCATTTTGAACCAAGAAGTAAACGACTTCGGCCACGGGAGACTCGATGATCCGAGTGGAGCCGCCGCCCGGAGGTGTGTATTTACCGAGGAACGGGCCACTGCGGCTGCGAACGGTGAACATCAGCACGTCATCGATATCGCCGAAAAGCGCGTCTGTCGGGACCGTCGGATCTGTCAGGTCTACCAGCGATAATGCGGTGAAGTCTTGTGCCGGCCCCTCGATGATCTCGAAATAGCCCTGGTCGCTTTCAGGCGAGAGCGGGGGCCTGAGCGTAGCGGTGGCGCCTTGCAGGTCTTGCTGGATGATCTCGCGGGCCGCGCGCAGCCGGTCGGAAATCTCGATCATCGAGCGGCTCTTGGAGACGCTCTCGCTGACGACGCCGAACAGGCTGACGACGGCGCCCATCATGATGAGCGTGATCGCCAGGGCCACGAGCATTTCGATGAGCGTGAAGCCGCCGCGAACCGTCGCGCGTGCGCGGAACGCTCGGCAACGCGCGACGCGCGTCCGGGCGAAACGAAAAGGGCTCTGCGGCGGAGAATTCCGCCGCGAGTGGCACCGCTCGATCATGGCCTGTCTCTGTTGCTGCGAAGGGACGCCCCGTGGAGGGTCGCCTCTCGGGGACGGAAAATCACCGAGAATCCTCGGCAAACCGCCCCGCGTCTTTTAGGGCCCGACGACCGCTCCAAACTTATTTTACTCCCGGCCGGAAGGCATCGCCAGCAAAGTTTTGGGCTTCCCGGGCGCCACGGCCCAAGGAGGGACGTTCGTATCGCTGGAAGTGCGTTCGGGAGCTAGAATTGCAGGGTCTCGCAATCCGCTTCCACGCTCCGCCCGCACGCCATGACCAACTCCGACTCGCGCGTCGCCGTTTACACCGGTTCGTTCGACCCGATCACGCTGGGGCATTTGAACGTCATCGAGCGTTCCAGCCGGCTCGTCGACCGGCTGATCGTGGGGATCGGCATCAACATCGAGAAGCAATCGATGTTCACGCCTGAGGAGCGGGTGGCATTGGTCGAAAGCGTGGTGAAGCACTTGCCGAGCGTCGAGGTGCGTTCGTTCACCGGCCTGGCCGTGAAGTTCTGCCGCGAGGCTGGCTCGCGCGTGCTGCTGCGCGGCGTGCGCTCGCTGGGCGACATCGAAACCGAGTTCACGATGATCATGGCCAACCGGAAGCTCGATCCGGGCATCGAAACCGTGCTGCTGATGGCCGACGATCAGTATTCGCACATCAGCAGCTCGCTGATCAAGCAGATCGCGCTGATGGCCGACGATGAGGAGCTGGGCCGGTTCGTGCCGGCGGAGGTCGTGACCGCGCTGCGGGCGAAGCAAAAGCGGTAGCCCAGGCCAGCGCGGCGATTTTGCGGTGGCCGACGCGTCAGTTCGTGTCTTCGCCGTTATCTTTGTTGAGATGCCGCCGCAGGTAGCGGGCACGTTCCTTGTTGCGGTCGGCCGTGTCGAGTTCCACGCCGCGCAGCTTTTGTAGGTGTGCCGGTTGGGTGTGGATAAAGAGCTCGTTGAGCAGCGGGATCTGCAAGTCGTCGATCAGCCCCAGGTTGACGCCCATCCGGACGCTGGAGAGCAGGTGCATGGTCTCTTCGGAGCTGATGGTCTGCGCGGTGCGGAGGATGCCGTAGGCGCGGGCGACCTTGTCGTGCAGATTTTCGTGGCTTTCGCGGACCAGGAAGTCGCGGGCCTTGCGTTCGTACTCGATGAGCTTGGGGACGATGTCGCCCACTTGCTTGACCAGGAATTTTTCGTCCTTGCCGAGCGTGATCTGGTTCGAGATTTGGTAGAAGTCGCCCATGGCCTGGGAGCCTTCGCCATAGAGGCCGCGCACGGCGAGGCTGATTTTTTGCAGGCTGCGAAAGACCTTGTCGATTTGCCGGGTGAGCACCAGGGCCGGCAAGTGCAGCATCACGCTGACGCGGAGGCCGGTGCCGACGTTCGTGGGGCAGGCGGTCAGAAAGCCCAACTTTGGGTGATAGGCGAAGTTCACCTTCTCGGCGAGGAGCGTGTCGATCTGATCGATCTGCTCCCAGGCGGCTTGCAGGTCGAGCCCGCTGTGCATCACCTGGATACGAAGATGATCTTCTTCGTTGATCATCAGGCTAACCTGCTCATTGCGAGCGATGGCGACACCGCGGGCGCCCTCGCTCTCGGCATGTTCGCGGCTGATGAGCTGGCGCTCGACGAGAAACTGGCGGTCGATGACTTTCAGGTCGTTGACGTTGACGTATTCCAGCTCGCCCGATTCCTGGACTTCGAGCACGCGGTCGCGAAGCGTGTTTTCGATTTCCGTGCGATCTTGCTGCGAGGCGCGGCTGATGAACGGAAACTCGGCAAGATTGCGTGCCAGGCGAATGCGGCTGGAAATAACGATATCGCTCTCGGGGCCGCTGCCCCGGAGCCATTCGCCGCTCGTTTGCACTAATTCGTTCAGATCCACCGCTGTCAGTCCCGCCGCCGGAGGTTGCTGGCCGTCTCGGATGTGGTTGGTTACTTTTTCTGGCCTGGGGGCGACTCTTCGATTTTACGAATGTCGTCGCGAAGCTTCGACGCCAGTTCGTAATCTTCGTCGTCGATGGCTTCTTTCATCTCGCGCCGCAGCCGAATGAGCTGCGTGCGCCGCTCCGTCCCCTCCGGAAAGCGGGCGGACTGCTTGCCAACGTGCTCGGTCTCGCCGTGGATGTTCACGATGAGCGGGTCGAGCTCCGCCTGGAAGCAGATGTAATCATAAGGGCAGCCGAGCCGTCCTTGATTACGAAATTCGTAAAAGGTGATGCCACACACCGGGCAGGCACGCTGATCGAGCCGGGCGAGCTCCTCGGCCGTTTGGCCGACGGCAAGCTGCTGGGCCAGCACCCCGGCCAAGCTAGGCGCCACGGCCGGTTCTTCCTCGCTTTGGGTGAGGTACTGCCGGGCGTGCTCTTCGCAGAGGTGCAACTCTTGCGGCTTGCCTTTGGTGAGTTCCGTAATGTGGAACGTCGCCGTCTTGTTGCACTGCTGGCACTTCATGGATGTCCCCAAGATCCGTCCGCGGCGGCCAGGTGCCTGACGCCCATTTCGACAGCGAGCGACCGCACCAATTCAAAACCGCCATTCTACAGACACAATTATATCAAGGGGCGGCGCAAAGCCAGTGGGATTCTAACAGCCGCGCTGGGGGTGTCAAGGCGAGTGCCACGCCGGAGCGGCCGGCTGCGCCGGCCGCGGCCCTCAATCATTCTGGAGTCCGATTTTGTGATTCCACCGCGTGTGAACCCACCGCGCCGCGCGAGGGGGGGACGCCGGATTGTGAGCCGTACGCGTGCTTGCTACAACTGCCGGTGGGAATGCCGCCCGCCAAACGGCCGCCCACACGGCACCGGCCAGCGGCCTCTTCCACACACGACCGGTCGAACCCGCGCCGCGGACGATTGTCTTGCTATAAGCGGAGCCGTCGTGTTCTCCCCTTAAGCTACATTGGATGTATGAAACATTTTCCCGACTTCGAGACCTTTCAGCGACTGGCTCCGGGGGTCCAACTGGTGCCCGTCTATCGTCGGCTGCTCGGCGATACGCTCACGCCCGTCTCGGCGTTCCACAAGATCGACGCCGGACCGACGGCCTGCCTGTTCGAGAGCGTCATCGGTGGTGAGAAGGTCGGACGCTATAGCTTTCTGGCCGCGGACCCGTTCCTGCAACTTGAAGCTCGGGGCCACGAAATCACGCTGGTCGATGAGCAGGGAACACAGACTTTTACGTCGGACGATCCGCTCGACGAATTGAAGCGGCGCGTCGAGTCGATCCGTTCGGCCACGATCGGCGAGTTGCCGCCGTTCACCTCGGGCGCGGTGGGCTACGCGGGCTACGACGTCATCCGCTATAGCGAAAACTTGCCGAACGCGCCCGAGAACGACCGCGAGCTTCCGGATCTGACATTCGCGTTTTACGACCACATGGTCGTGTTCGATCACGTGAACAAGACGAACGTCGTGATCGCGATGGCGCGGCTCGACCAGTTTGGGGGCGATCTCCAGGCGGCCTACGCGGACGCCAAGCGCAGGGTGGACCAGATCGTCGAACAACTCGAACGACCCGACGCCACGCTGCCGCCGGCCGATATCGAAACCGGCGGCCTGCCGAGCATTCAGTTCAAGTCGAACTTCACGCAGCCGGACTTTGAAGCCGCCGTGCGGAAGTGCGTCGAGTACATTCGTGCGGGCGATATTTTTCAGGTCGTGATCAGCCAGCGTTTGCAGCTCGATATTGGTTGCGAGCCGTTTGAGATCTATCGCACGCTGCGGGTGGTGAACCCTAGTCCGTTCATGTTCTATCTACGCACGCCAAGCGTAACGCTGGTGGGCAGCTCGCCGGAGATCATGGTGCGCGTGGTCGAAGGTCGGGTGACGGTGCGGCCGCTGGCCGGCACGCGCCGCCGCGGCGCCACCGAAGAAGAAGACCGGCGGCTGGCCGAGGAGTTGCTGGCCGATCCTAAGGAGCGGGCCGAGCACGTGATGCTGGTCGATCTGGGACGCAACGACGTGGGCCGGGTCGCGCGGTACCGCACGGTCGAGCTGACGGACGTGATGACGATTGAGCGGTACAGCCACGTGATGCACATCACGTCGAACGTCACGGGCCAGTTGGCCGAGGGGCGCGACGCATTCGACGCGCTGCGAGCGTGCTTGCCGGCGGGCACGGTTTCGGGTGCTCCGAAGGTTCGGGCGATGGAGATTATCGACGAGATCGAGCCGCATCGTCGCGGGCCCTATGCCGGCGCCGTGGGCTACGTCGACTTCAATGGCAATATGGATACTTGCATCGCCCTGCGAACCCTGGTGGTCCAGGGGAACAAAGCGTACGTGCAGGCGGGCGCGGGCATCGTCGCCGACAGCCAGCCGAGCGACGAATATCAAGAAACGCTCAACAAGGCCCGCGGTCTGTTGAAGGCCATCGAAGTGACCGAATCGCGCCAGCATCGCGGAAAGTAGCGGCAAAATTTATCGCAGCGCTCGTCGGGGACCGCTTCGTCGCCTGGCGGTCCGCATCCATCCGGCGCGGCCCATTGCGTAAACGGCCGTTGCGCTTCAAAATGCCCGCTTGGCTGGCAGTCCGTTGAAATACGCCACCGTGGCTTACTTCAACAAGCGCCAAGTGCGGAGCCGCAAGTTTCGCATGGCTCTCAAAATAGCGACTTGCGTCGTCTTTTTGAGATCGCATGTCCGCCGACCATGCAGCCCGTCGAATGCTTCCACGGACTGCCAGGCGGGTTGTCGCCCCGAGGAGAATTGCCATGATTTATGTTGTCGCCACGATCCAGGTGACCGATGGGCACCGCGACGAGTTTCTCGCGTTGCAGAAGGATCTGTTGCCGCTGGTCCGCGCTGAAAAGGGCTGCGTCGAATACTCCCCAAGTGTCGAAGTGCCGTTCGGCGATTCGAAATCGGCGCCGCGAGATAACGCGGTGGTGATGCACGAACGTTGGGAGACGCTCGACGACCTTCAGGCCCATTCTGCCGCGCCCCACATGCACGACTTTCGCCAGAAGACCAAGCAATTGGTGCTGGGCGTGAAGATCGAAGTGTTCAAGACTCCCTAAGCTCCTAGCGAGACACCGCGGCCGCGGGCGGGCCATCGTATATTGCACACGACAGGATGGCCGCGGACCGGGCGAATCATGGAACTTTCCCCTCGACCGAAAACAATTCAGACAATCAGACGAAAGCAGATTTTGACATGAGTGCTATTATCGACATTCAGGCCCGCCAGATTCTCGATAGCCGCGGCAATCCGACGGTGGAAGTGGACGTTCAGCTCGTGGACGGCTCGTTTGGCCGGGCCGCCGTTCCGAGCGGCGCGAGCACCGGCATGCACGAGGCCTGGGAGCTGCGCGACACCGATGAGGCCAAGGTCTACCTGGGCAAGGGAGTGCTCAAGGCCGTCGACAACGTCAACGAGAAGATCGCCGACGCGCTGGAAGGGATGGATGCTCTGGACCAGGCCGAGATCGACCAGGCGATGATCGAGCTCGATGGCACGGAGAACAAGAAGAATCTGGGCGCGAACGCGATTCTGGGCGTTTCGTTGGCCGTGGCCCATGCCGCAGCGGCTCACTGCGGCCTGCCATTGTTCCGCTATCTGGGCGGGCCCGGCGCGCGGATGCTGCCGGCGCCAATGATGAACATCATTAACGGCGGTCAGCACGCCGATAACTCGGTCGACGTGCAAGAGTTCATGGTCATGCCGCTCGGCTTCGATAATTTTCCGGATGCGCTGCGAGCCGGCGTCGAGACGTTTCATGCCTTGAAGAAGGTGCTCAAGGGCAAGAAGCTCAATACGGCCGTAGGCGACGAGGGCGGCTTTGCTCCCGACCTGGGCAGCAACGGCGAAGCGCTCGATTTGATTCTCGAGGCCATCACCGCGGCCGGCTATCAGCCCGGCGAGCAGATCTATATCGCGCTCGACGTGGCGGCCACGGAATTCTACGACGCCAAGAAGAAGCTCTACACGATCGACGGCAAGAGTATCGACGCGGCGGCGATGGTCGACTTTCTGGCCGGTTGGGTCGAGAAATACCCGATCTGTTCGATCGAGGACGGTTGCAGCGAAGACGACTGGGACGGCTGGAAGCTGCTTACCGAGCGGATCGGCGACCGCGTGCAATTGGTGGGCGACGACCTGTTCGTCACCAACACCAGACGCTTGCAACGCGGTATCGACGAGCACGTGGCCAACAGCATCCTGATCAAGGTGAACCAGATCGGCACGCTGACCGAAACGATCGAAGCCATCCAGCTCGCGCAGCGCAACGGCTACACGACGATCTCCAGCCACCGGAGCGGCGAAACTGAAGATTCGACGATCGCGGATTTGGCCGTGGGGCTTTCGACCGGCCAGATCAAGACCGGCAGCGCCAGCCGCACCGACCGGATCGCCAAATACAACCAACTGCTGCGGATCGAAGAGCTGTTGGGGGACACGGCCACCTATGGCGGCCCATTCGTATTGAAGAAGTAGCCGCCCGTTTCCGCCGTGCCAGGAAAACGCACATCAGCCTCTGGCAATATCTGCCGGAGGCTTTTTTGTCGCGTTCGCGCATGGATCCCTGGGGCGTAAAGCCAGGCGATTCGCTTCGCAACCATTCGGGCGCCATTCCTGTTATGATGACAAGCAGCGCCTTGGTGTTTGATTAGGAATTTTTCCGCACCGACTGTTTGTTTATGTCCGAGCCCGCAACCGCGCCCGCGCCGGTTACCGATTCACCCTGGTTTTGGGTGCTGCTATTCAGCGCCGCTGGGATCGTCTGCCTGCTTTTGATCGCACCGCAATATGGCAAGCGGCAGCGGCGGCTCGAGATGCAGTATATGGCGCGCGAGGAGATGCTCCGCAGGCAGGCCGCGGGAGAGCCGGCGGCACGCGAGGCGGGCCAGGAGGGCGAGGCTCCTCCGCCGGCCGTGGGCGAATTGATCATTCCGATCTGGCCGCTCATGTCTTTGTGTCTCGGAGTGATGGGATTCGCCTGCTACATGCTGTGGCGTTCGCGTGTGGAAGCCGAGCCGAGCGACGACCCCTTTCAACCGCGGGGATCGCCATGAGCATATTTGTCGAAAGCCCGTGGCCGGCGATTGCGGTCTGCACGGTTTTGATTTTCGGCCGCGGGGTGTTGTTTTTGCGCACAGGCAGTGCCTGGGTGATTGCGGCCCTGGTCGCCTGCGTGGGCCTGATGGTGGGGATGGTGGTTCTCGAACGCGCGATCGTCACGGAAACCGAGCAAGTCGAGGACACGCTGCACGGCATCGCCGAGTATCTCGAAGCGAACGACATTCCGATGGTGGTGGCTTCGTTCGCGCCGAACTGCCCCGGCATCGGCCCGGCTCGCTCGGCGCTCAATCGCGTGACGGTACAGTCGGCCACGGTGGGGCGCGATCTTGAAGTGCGGATCAACAGGCTGACGTCGCCGCCGACGGCCACGGCGTATTTTACCGGCCGCGTGCAGGCGCGGGACAAGAGCGGCACGATTCCCTATGAGAACTACATTCGCAAGTTCAAGGTGCGGCTTGAACGGCACGGCGACCGCTGGCTGATCTCGGACTATGAAGACGGCGATCTGCGGCGCAAGATGGATTGAACGTCGGGGACGTTGCAAGGGGCGGCATGCATTTGCGCTGCTTGGACGATGTCCGCTTTATTCGGCGGGCTTTTTCACGAACAACTGTTCGGTTGCGGGGTCGTAGACGTACTCTTCGCCAGCGGGCAGTTCCGGCAACCGAACGCCGTTTTCGCGGATGATGATGCTCATGAACTCTTGGTGGGACTTAGGGCCTTTGTTGTTGTGTTCGGCCTTGTAGAGTTGCATGGCCTTGGGGATTTGCACTTCGAACGCGATGCGTTCCTCGGTGCGAAAATAGGCTTCGACCGGGGTCGTGACGAAGCCTGGCCCGCCGTAGTTTTGGCCCTTGGCGCCGACGCCGACTCCGGCGACTTCGCCGAGCGGAGCGTTCGGGGCCGATGGAGCCGGCATTTCGGCAGTCGTGGCGGGTTGTTGCACCGGCGCGTCCTGGGCCGAGGCTGGTTGTTCGTCCGCAGGTTCAGCGTCTGGCGCGGCCTCGCTCGGGTCGGCCGGCGGAGCAGGCGCCGGGGCAGCGGGCGCCGGCGGTCCGCCGGCGGAATCAGTTTCCGGCGGAAGCTCGCCGCAGCCAACGATTGCAAGCAGCGCGGTCAGCACTAGTGGTCCCAGCACACGGTTCATTGCCTCGGTCTCCTTGCGCGTTTGTCTCAAAGATTCGGCAGTTCTTGTTTCAGTTCGAATTGCCACGATTCCATTTCTGCCAACACGCCGCGTTTTGTCAGGTCGAAGTCGAGCGGCGTAAGCGTCACGAAGCCCTTTCGCAGCGCGGAGAGGTCGGTTTCGTGTTCGCCTTGATGCGCGACGGGATCGGACAGGGCCCAGAAGTAACTCCGACCGCGGGGATCGATTCGTTTTTCGTATTGCGCTCCATTGCCGCGCCAGAGGCCCATCGGCACGACGCGCACCTCGGGCCGCGGCTGCGAAAGCGCCGCGGTGGGGATGTTGAGATTATAGAGCTGCGGCGCGGACGATTTCTTGGCCAGGATCTGCTCGATCACGCTACGGGCGACCTTGGCCGCCTTGTCGAATTCGGCCTGCTCGCTGAACTCGAGCGACACGGCCACGCTGGTGAGCCCGAAGAAGGCCCCCTCGATCGCGGCCGCCACCGTGCCGGAATACAACACGTTGATGCCGGCGTTCAGGCCGCCGTTGATGCCGCTTACCACGAGGTCGGGCATGCGCGGGCAGAACTCGTGAATACCGATCTTCACACTGTCGGCAGGGCTGCCTTCGACGGCCCAGCCGCGTCGTTGCCGGGCCTGAAACAGTTCGTTGGCCACCAGCGGGCTGAGGTACGTGATCGAGTGCCCCACGCCGCTTTGCTCCGTGGCCGGCGCGACGACATACACGTCGCCCAGCTTTTCCAGCTCGCGTTCCATGGCAGCGAGCCCGGGGGCGTAGATGCCGTCGTCGTTTGTGAGCAGGATCAGCACGTGCGGGGGGGACCTTGGCGGCAAGCAATTCGATGGAGACAGTTAGTATATCGCTCGGTCCGCGGTGGCGGCAAACGGACCACAACGGCCGCCAGGCGCGAATCCATCCCAAACCGATTCGCCGGGGGGACGTTCTGCCTTGAGGTGGGCGTCGAGCCAATGCGCGTTTCTGGCCGGTTTGCCTACAAATGCTTCGCCCGAAATGCATTGAGCGTCGCGTGAGCCTGGCCTTGATGGTGGCCTTCGTGCCAACCGATGATGTGGAGCACGGTTAGGAAGGTCCAGCCTTTGGCGGCTAGCTGGGGCGGGGTATCGTTGAGCTGCGCGTCGGTGTAGGTCGCCAAGGCGGCCGATAGCGATGTCCGGCCGGCGTCGAGTACATCGCGGATTTGTGCCAGGTCGGGAACGGTCTCGGCCGCGGTGCTACCTCCTCGATAGTGCGCCCAAAGGTCGGTGAGGCGTCCGGGGTGGTCTGGTGTCAGGTAGTTGGCAAAAATGTCCTCGGTTACGCCGATGTGCATGAACTGCCAGGCGACGTGAGCCCGGCCCGGCCCGAGGCGGAAATCCAGCGCTGCTTGCGGATCGGGAAGCTTGGCAATTTCGTCGAGCGTTGCCAGCGTGCGTCCGCGGTTGAATTCAAAGCTCTTCGAAAGAATCTCGATCGTGCCCATCGTGCGCCCCCTCGGCAATGAATCGGTTGTCGGATTCGGTGTGTTGGGAATTATCTTAGGACGGTGACCGCGCGGTGACCAGCCGCTGGCGGCGAAACCCTGGCGATGAAACGCGATGGGCGGTATGCTTGGCAGCGATGTATTCGACCAGGAACCAATCGATGGGGCATGCCGCATTGCTGCTAGCGATCGTCGTGTCGGCCGCAGCGTCGGCGGCGGAATTTGCGCCGCTGTTCGATGGCCGCACGCTCGATGGTTGGGAGGGGAATCTCGAGGCGTTCCGGATCGAGGACGGCGCGATCGTGGGCGGCACGCTGAGCGCGCGCATTCCGCGCAACGAGTTTCTCTGCACCCAGGCCGAATATGGCGACTTCGAACTGCGGCTGAAGTTCAAGCTGCTGGGGAGCGGGGCCAACGCCGGCGTGCAGATTCGCACCGAACGCATTCCAAACCATCACGAGGTGCGCGGCTATCAGGCCGATCTTGGCGATGGCTACTGGGGGGCATTGTACGACGAATCGCGTCGCAACCGCGTGTTGGCAGCCGCCGATCCGAAGCTAATCGATGAAGTGTTGCGCCGCGACGAATGGAACGACTATACGATTCGTTGCACGGGTCCGCGGATTCAGCTCTGGATCAACGGACGCCAGACGGTCGATTACACCGAGGCGGACAAGACGGTTTCGCGCACGGGCGTGATCGGTCTGCAAATCCATGGCGGGCCGCCCAGCGAGGCCTGGTACAAAGACATTCGCATCCAAAGGCTATAAGCGTTTTTCATGACCGATCGCGTCTCCGTTTCGTCCGCCCTCGCACACCGTCCGACACTCGCCCGGCCGCGGTTCTTTTACTTCGACCTGGGCAACGTGCTGCTCAAGTTCGACCATCACCTGGCCGCGCGGCAGATGGCCGCGGTTGCCGGCGTGAGCGAGCAACTTGTTTGGGACACGGTGTTCGGCGGCGATTTGGAACTGCGCTACGAGGCGGGTGAAATCGGCGATGAAGAGTTTCACGAGATCTTTTGCCGGGCGACCGACTCGCGTCCCGACATGCAGCAACTGCTGCTGGCCGGCAGCCAGATCTTTACGCCCAACACGTCGATCTATCCGATTGTCGGCGGCCTGGTCGCGGCCGGCTACCGGCTGGGCATCCTGTCGAACACCTGCCCTGGCCATTGGTCTTACTGCTTCGGCGGGCAGTACGCGCTGCTCAACAAGGGCTTCGAGGTCTATGCGCTGAGCTACGAACTGGGGGCGTGCAAGCCATCGCCAATGATTTTCGATGGCGCCGCGAAACTGGCCGGCGTGGCGCCTGAGGATATCTTTTTTGTCGATGACGTGGCCGGGCATGTCGCGGGCGCCAAAGCCGCCGGCTATGACGCCGTGCAATATACCAGCACCTCGCAGCTCGCGGCCGATCTGCATATCCGCGGCGTGCGGTTCAACTATTAGCAGGCCTGCTGAAAAACGTCGGGAGCGGGTTCACACCCAGCGGAATAGCTTGAGCGCCAGGACGAAGGTCACGATTGACCATGCGCTGAGCAGGCCAATTTGCGGCCATTGACTGGCCAGGCTTGCGCCCTCTTGCATCACCGCCCGCAGGGCTTCGTTAAGCGCCGTTAGCGGCAATAGCTTGATAAAGGGTTGCGCCGCGTCCGGAAAGCGATCGGACGAAAAGAAGATGCCCGAGAGGAGCCACATTGGCAGCATCACGAGGTTCATGAGTCCGGAGACGGCTTCGAGCGTTTTGGCCCTGCTGGCGACGAGCAGGCCCAGGCCGGCGAAGGTGGTTGCTCCCAGCAGTACCAGGAACGCGACGGCCGCCAGGCTACCATAGATCACGACGCCAAAGGCGACGCGCGCGAAGAGCAAGAGTACAAAGACCTCGGGCACGAGAAACAGCAGCCGGCTGAACATGACGCCGCCCAGGAAGTCGGTTTTTCGCATGGGCGTGGCGAGGAATCGCTTGAGCAGTTTGCGAATTCTCATGTCGACGGTGACAAAGCCGACGCCCCAGAGCCCGCCGCCCATCAGGCTCATGCCCAAGAGGCCGGGGACGAGAAAGTCGATGTAGCGTCCGCCGGGTTCGTTGAACTCCTCGACGCGGACCTGGGCCACGTCCTGCCGGCCCGCGGCACGCTGGAGCGCATCGTCCACGGCCGTCTCGGCCAGTAAGCTCTCGGGCCGCGTCGGATCGAATTGATATTCGTAGGTCGGTGTATCGCTGTCGCCGACTTCGATGACGAGCGCCGTGCGCCCGGTGCGCAGGTGCAGTCTCGCTTCGTCGGGTGTCACGAGCCGCGGTTCGAACCGGTCTTGCTTGGAGAGCGACTCGAGGACGGCTTTCGCCCGGGGGCTATCGACAACGTCGACCGCGATTTGCTCGACCGGCTGGTTGCGAAACGCGATGCCCAGCCCGACGACGAGCAGGATCGGAAAGCCGTAGACCCAGAACACGGCCTCGGGTTCGCGATAGAACTCGCGCAGCCGGGCCAGGGTCAACTCGCCGAGCGGCCAATAGCGCTGTTGGTTGGTAGCCGTTGGGTCGGCCTTCATGCATGCACCGGTTCATCGTCGAGATGGCGGCCGGCCAGTTTTACGAATACGTCTTCGAGACTGGCGTGGCGAGTGGTCAAGCTGGTCAGTTCCCCGCCGTGGTTACTAAGCTGTTCGAGGAGCAAGGGCAACACGACGTGCGGCTCGGCGACCGAGAGGCTCCACGTGCTGTCGTCCTGCCGGACTTCATTGACCGAGGGGAGGGTGGCTAGCGTGGCGTTGAGCGGCTCGACAGGCGCGCAGGCCAAAGTAAACTCGATCACGTGCTCGCCGCCGAGTGAGGCGATCAGCTCGCGCGGCGTGCCCAGGGCGATGACTTGCCCGTGGTCGACGATCGCCACCCGATCGCAAAGCCGTTCGGCTTCGTCCATATAGTGGGTGGTAAGCAAGATCGTGCGGCCGGCCGAACGTACATCGCGGATGATGTCCCAGAGTTGCCGCCGCGAGCTGGGATCGAGCCCCGTGGTCGGTTCGTCGAGGAACAGGAGTTCGGGATTTCCGACGAGCGCGCAGGCCACGGCCAGGCGTTGCTTCTGGCCGCCCGAGAGCTTACCGACGCGGGCATCGGCTTTTTCTTCGAGCGAGACTCGGGCCAGGCATTCTCGTGGATCGGGGCCTTCGCGGTAAAAGCTGCGAAACAGCCGCAAGGTTTCCAAGACGGTGAGTTTTTCTGAGAGGCGTGTTTCTTGCAGAGAAATGCCGATTCGCTGGCGGATTTCGTTATCGGCCTGTCCCCAGCGAAAGCCGAGCACTTCAACCTCTCCGGAGGTGGGCGTGAGCAAGCCTTCGAGAATTTCGATGGTCGTGGTCTTGCCGGCGCCGTTGGGGCCCAGCAGCCCGAAGCATTCGCCCCGCTGAACTTCGAGGTTCAACCCGCGCACGGCTTCGACCGGTGGCCGGCCATCGTAGCGTTTCACCAGGTTTTTACAGCGAATGGCGAGCGTCATGGGGCTACATTCGGGCGGAGATTCGTGCGACAATCGGTGCGGCCAGCGGTAGAGTGGCGGTGTTTGTGAGGAGCGATTGTACCGCCGCGTAGGGCCGATCGTCGAGCCAGCCGCAGCCAAGTCGAACTTTCCTGGCGCGACACGGGCCGCGGTTCACGAGTTCGCGCGGATTCGTTGGTTGTTTGTAGGGACAAGCAGGCGCATTGAGATCGCAATGAGTAACAAGCATCCGCGAGCCAGACCGCATGTGCTCAGAAACCTGACCGTGCTCGCGGCGGCCAGTGTCGCGTTGGCCGCTTTGGTGCTAGGGCTCGCGCCGGCCGCCAGGCAACTCTCGCCCGAGCATGATTTGTTTCCCGCGGAGCTCGTGGCTTTTCGGCCTGACGAGCGCAATCCGCTGTTCACGGCCGGGGGTGAAGGGGAGTGGGACGCCAAGATCCGCGAGCGGGGCTGGATCCAGCGCGGCGAGGCAGGTTGGCGGCTATGGTACACCGGTTACGACGGCACCAAAGAGGGGATCCGCCGACTTGGTTATGCCACCTCGCCGGATGGCGTTCATTGGACGCGTTACGCCGGTAATCCGCTGATTACGGACCTTTGGGTGGAGGACATGATGGTCGTTCGTCACGGGGGGATGTACTACATGTTTGCCGAAGGGGCCGGAGACCTTGCGCAGCTTTTGACCTCTACGGATGGCATTCACTGGGAGCCGCGCGGCACGCTTGACGTGCGTTACGCGGATGGTAGTCCACTCGCGCCGGGCCCGTTTGGGACGCCCACGGCCTGGCACGAGAACGGCGTGTGGTATTTGTTTTACGAGCGCCAGGATAAAGCCGTTTGGCTTGCGCGTTCCACGGATCTGAACGTGTGGACGAACGTGCGGGACGAGCCGGTGCTTCATTGCGGTCCAGCGGAGCACGACGAGCACATGATCGCGCTCAATCAGGTGATTCGCTACCGGGGCGCATACTATGCCATCTATCATGGCACCGGCGGCGCGACGGCCCGCCGAGTATGGAACACGAACATTGCCCGCTCGACAGATCTGGTGAACTGGCTGAAGTTCCCCGGCAATCCGATTATCCACGACAAATCGAGCGGCCAGGTACACTTCGACGGCCGCCGGTTGCGGCTCTATACGACGCACGACCGCGTTGACCTGTTTTGGCCCGCCGACACGAACACCAATCGCGCGAGCGATACCGAGCGCAAGCCGTGACGCCGATCGTCTACAACCTGGGATCGTTGAATCTCGATCGCGTGTTTCGCGTGCCGCGCATTGTCGGGCCGGGCGAAACGCTGGCCGCCCGATCGTTGACGACGTATCCCGGCGGCAAGGGCGCGAATCAATCGGTGGCCCTGGCGCGAGCCGGCGCGCAGGTCGTGCATATCGGCAAGCTTGGCACCGATGGGCGGATGCTGCGCGAGCGACTGGCATCCGAAGGCATCGATCTGCGGCATGTAGTCGACGTTGCCGACTCGCCCACCGGACAGGCGATCGTTCAGGTGGACGACCGCGGCCAGAATTCAATCGTCATTCTAGCGGGCGCCAATGGCGAGGTGACGTCAGCAGACGCGGAAGCCGCCCTGGCGACCGCCGCGCCGGGTGCGTGGCTGCTCACGCAAAACGAAACCAGCGGCGTGGCCGAGGCGATGCACATCGCCAAGCGGCGCGGGATGAAGGTGGCGTTCAATCCTGCTCCGGCCAACGAACGCGTGCGCGACTATCCGCTCGAACTGGTCGACCTGTGGTGTCTGAACGAGAGTGAGCACACGTTTTTACACGGCCTGACGCCGATCTTGCTCCAGGGGGAACAAGAGATTCTACACACGCGCGGGGCCGAAGGCGTCGTGCTTCAAACCGCCGCCGGCCAGTGGGCGTTTCCGGCGGACAAGGTCGCGGTGGTCGACACTACGGCGGCTGGTGATACCTTGCTTGGCTACTATCTGGCCGGACTCGTGGCGGGCTTGCCGCCCGAGGCACGGCTCCGGCGGGCAGTTCACGCGGCCTCGATCTGCGTGACGCGTCGCGGGGCGATGGATTCCATCCCCCGGGCCGCGGAAATACCGTTGTAGCAGCGCCGGCGCGGAGGCGGACGATTGAGCTTGCGCCGCGCCGCACGTTATGATAGCAGCCCGTGGAAATGTGCGCCGAGCCGCGCGATCGTCCGGATGCGATCTCAAGTAGGACAACGTAAGGCGGCACATTTCAACCGGCTGATCATCCCCGCTTCGTCGTCGACGACCGCTACCAACTCGCTGTGTATTTTCTACCTGCCCAGGAGCCTTCACCATGTCTGCCGATCAGAACGACTCGACCGCCGCTTCCCGCCGTGCATTTTTGAAGTCGTCCGCGGCGGCGTTTTCGGGCGCAGCGCTTTCGCAAGCGGCACTGCCCACGATTCTGCACGCTGAAGACAAGGCCGGCGGCAAGACGCCCGTGCTCGGCAGCGGTGAGCATAGCTATGAAGCGATCCACGGTTGGGGGCAGTTGCCCGACCACATCGTGTGGG
>CAZRCI010000005.1:17713-51289 GCA_964598535.1 uncultured Planctomycetaceae bacterium
GAGACGCATGGCGTGGCGGTCGATAAGTCGGGGCTGATCTATATCAAGCATCGCTCGGACGCGCCGGAGCCGATGGACGCGATCGTGGTCTTTGATCCCGAGGGGAAGTTCGTCCGGTCGTTCGGCAAGGAATACCATCGCGGTGGCCACGGCATCGACATTCGCGAGGAGGGGGGCGAGGAGTTCCTGTACTTGTGCGACGTACACAATCGCCTGGTTGCCAAGAGCACGCTCGCGGGCGAGCCGCTTTGGAAGATGCACTTTCCCAGCGAAGCGGGCTTGTACCAGGATCTCAAACAGTTCAATCCGACGAATGTGGCGTTTGCTCCGGACGGCGGATTTTACGTGGCCGACGGTTACGGATCGCACTACATCCATCAGTACGACAAGGACGCGAAGTGGATTCGCAGTTGGGGCGGCGTGGGCGACGCGGACGGCAAAATGCGAACGCCGCACGGCATTTGGCTCGACAATCGGTCCGGCCGTGAGCCGTCGCTGGTGGTGGCCGATCGCGCGAATGGCCGGCTGCAATACTTCACGCTCGATGGCAAGTTTCAGTCGATTGTCGGGGGCGTGAGCTTTCCGGCGCACTTTGACATCCGTGGCACGGATTTGCTGGTTCCCGACTTGCATGCCCGCGTGACGATCATGGACGCTGAGAACAACGTGATCACGCACTTGGGCTACGATCAGGCCTGGACCGATCAGGTTCTGAACGGCGGCAAGCTTGTGATGCGTTCGCAACCGGAGCGTTGGCAAGCCGGCCGCTTCATCCACCCCCACGACGCCTGCTTCGACAAGGAAGGAAATATCTTCGTGGTGGAGTGGGTCCCCACGGGCCGGATTTCGTGGTTGCGTAAGGTGGGGTAGGGGATTGAACGGTTCTTGCGACTTGTAATGGTTGCGCCATCCCTCGCGTTCGCTGGGCGTGTTGTACATTTTCATAACCAAGGGCCGAGCCGCAACGGGCTGGCTGGGCCCGATTGCAGTACATTCCACCCGATCGGTTCCAATACAGGAGGACACTTGAGATGAAGAAATTTGCATTGCTTGCCGCGTTGATCGCCGCCGCGCCATTTGCCGTGGGCTGCAGCGACAAGGCGAAAGACGCCGCCAAAGACGCCGGTCACGAAATTAACGAAGCCGTCGAAGCCTCGGGCGCCGCCGCGGCCGAAGCGACCAGGGACGCGGTTGAAGGAGCGAAGGACGCTGCGCAGGACGCCGCCGATGCTGCGAAAGAAGCGACCGAAGTGGCCAAGGACGCTGCGCAAGACGCCGCTGATGCTGCAAAAGACGCCGCGGACGCCGCCAAGGACGCCATCGAAGGCGCTAAGCAGGATCTTTAATCGAGAAACGCCAAGGACCAGGCGGAACGGATCTCGATGCGAGGCAGTCGGCCGCAAATGTGCGCGTCGGCTGCCTCGCATCCTTTTTGCGGCGTCGTTTCTTGCAAAAGGATCACTGCTTTGCCGCGACCATTGCTTGAATGACGGGGGAAGGCGTACGCGACCTGGAACGCTACGGAGATTGCCGCAACGACGGATTTGCCACAACGACGGATTTGCTTGACCCTTGCAACCTGGGCGGTATGATCCGAATAATTCACCGGATGCCAGCTTGGGTGACATCCGATGAAATACCGTTGGCAGGCTGGCTGAATTACAGTTAGCAGGTTGGCCAGGGGCGGAGGCAGTATGTCGCTGGCCAGGTGATTTTGCATTTTCGCGCAACGCAACCTATCTGAATCCTAAGAAGGCCCAACTCGACGCACGACAAGGGTGAGCAAAACAGCAATCTCGGCGATCGGCGGCGGACGTCGCCTGGGGCCTGCGGAGAACTGCCGGTTTGCGATTGTTTGTCGGCGATAGGCGGCGGTTTTTCACGGATGGACAACAGCCACGACGGCCCCCGGAGTTTGGCAAAACGGCATTCGCCGATCAAGACAACAATGACGTCGCCCCGCTCGCGAAGAGACGCGCAGGCTCAAGGGGCCTTCCAGGCAACGGGAGTGTTTGTTTGGCTGCGCTCTACCGGCGCGCGCGTGGCGTGATATTATAATGAACCGCAGAAAACCGGCTGTTTTTTCTTAACCGGACGCGATGGCCAAGCTCAAGGTCGAACAGTTTGTAGACCTGGTCAAGCGCAGCGGGTTGGTTGACGACGAGAAGCTGAACGAAGCGCTCTCGGGAGTCGATCAGTCCGTGAGCGATAGCGGTATAGTCGCTTCGAATCTTACCAGGGCCGGATTGCTGACCGAGTGGCAGAGCGAAAAGCTGCTGCAAGGCCGGCATAAGGGCTTCTACCTGGGCAAGTACAAGCTGCTCGGCCACATCGGCACCGGCGGGATGGGCTCGGTCTATCTGGCCGAGCACCAGGTGATGCGACACCGCGTGGCCATCAAGCTGCTGACGGCCAATCTCGCGTCGCAAGCCAGCTACATCGAGCGCTTCCACCAGGAGGCTCGGGCCGCGGCGGCGCTCTCGCATCCGAACATCATTCGCGCATTCGACGTCGATCAGCACGAGTCGCATCACTATTTGGTGATGGAGTACGTCGACGGCACGGACATTCAGGCGATCGTGAGCCGGAGCGGTCCGCTGGCGTACGACACGGCCGCGAACTACGCCCGGCAGGCGGCCGAAGGACTGGCTTACGCCCATCGCATGGGGCTGGTGCATCGCGACATCAAGCCTGCCAACCTGTTGGTGAATCGCGAAGGCACGGTCAAGATTCTCGACATGGGACTGGCCCGCTTCTCGGATGATTCTCAGGGCTCGCTGACCAAAGAGTACGACCAGAAGATGATCGGCACGGTCGATTATCTGGCGCCTGAACAGGCGCTCGACAGCCACGGGGCGGACGGTCGGGCGGACATCTATAGCCTGGGCTGCACGCTGTACTTCATGCTCACCGGCGATGCGCCGTTTCCAGAAGGTACGATCGCTCAGCGGATCATGCGACATCAGTCGCAAGAACCCACGGATATTCGTCAGTTTCGCGCGGACGCGCCGCAAGAGCTGATCGAGATCTGCCGGAAGATGATGGCCAAGAAGCTGACCGACCGTTACCAGGCGGGCGACGAAGTCGCTCGCGACCTGGCGGTCTTTCTGGGCGAGGATTTGAATGGCGCGTCGGCGAGCGATTTCTTGATTCCGCCGCCTAGCGGGCCTTCGTTGAATGAGAACCTCGACCTGGCTCCGATCGACGAAGATGACGCCAGCACGCGCCGGAAGGCGGGCGAATCCGCCGCTGGCAAATCAAGTCCCGGCGGCTCGGGGGCGACCGCGTCGAACAGTTCCGTGATGGGCGGGACGTCCAAGCCCGGCTCGGGCGTCAACAAGTCCGGGTCCGAGGTTCGCTCGGGCGCGCACAAGGTGGTAAAACCCGGCGCTTCGGGGGTAAAACCAAAGTCGGGCGTTCAGGCAGGCGCGGCCCAGCCGGCGCCGAAGATCGAACTGGCGCCAGCGAAAGACGACCTGATGGAGGAGCTTCTCGCTTCGACGGCATTGCCCAACGTCGAGCAGCCATTGCCCGCCACGCCGCTGCATCCGATCGGCCGCACGAGCAGCGGCGAGGAAAGCATCGCGATGCGTCTGGGCAAGGTCGTCGGCCTGGGCGTTGGCGGCGCCATTGCCATCGTGCTCTTGATTCTGTTGCTGCTGTTCGTGTCGGTGAAGTTCTAACGCCACCCCCCCCGGACGCGCGGAGCCGTGCTAGCCGTCGATGCGTCCGAATTGCCCGGATTGCAGCGTGGCCTGGGCACGTTCGACTTCCAGGTAATAATCGCGCCGCTCAAGCAAGCGAGCCGCTTCTTCATCGAGGATCGCGATCACGTCGCGATGCAATTGCAAGGCCGAGGCCGTGACCTGGGCCGTGATTGGGCCCTCGATCGTTTCGCGAATTGCTTTGGCTTTGTTGGCGCCCGCGGCCAGCAGCAAGCACTGCCGCGATTCGAGAATGGTGCCGACGCCCATGGTGATCGCCAGCCGCGGGACCTCGTGCTCGCCGCCGAAGAAGCGAGCATTGTCGCGGACGGTCTCGGCCGTGAGCGTTTTAAGCCGCGTGCGGCTCCCGAGCGATGACCCCGGCTCGTTGAAGGCGATATGTCCGTCGCTGCCGATTCCGAGCACCTGGAGGTCGATTCCGCCCTCGTCGGAAATCAGACGCTCATAGTGCGTGCAGTAGGTTTCAAAATCGAGCGCCCGACCGTCAGGGACATGCGTGTCGCGGGGATCGATGTTGATGTGATCGAAGAGATTTTGCTGCATGAAGTAGCGGTAGCTTTGCGGATGGGTCGCGCTGAGGCCGACGTACTCGTCGAGGTTGAATGTCACGACGCGCGAGAAGTCGAGGCCCTCTTCGCGGTGCAGGCGAATCAACTCGGCATACATGCCCAACGGCGTGCCGCCAGTGGCCAGTCCTAGCACGCAGTTAGGACGCTTGCGCACCAGGGCTGCGACGAACTGGGCTGCCCGGCGGGCGACCCCCTCTTTGTCTTTCTCGACGATCACGCGCATTGCGACTCTGACTCCCCCGAGGTGTGCATCAAGCGGCTATATCATTCAGCTTACTGCCGAGTTTTGGCGTGTGCGCCACGACGGGCCACGTAGCTCGACACGCGTCTCAGTTTTAATCCATTCGCCCAGCGTGGTATAGGCTGGGGTTTTTAGGAGGTTTTTGACGTCCGCGAGCCCGCGTGGGGGATCGGTCTAGGGCGCATGTTGGCGGCCGGCTACAATTTGCCGGATTTTTGCCGCTGAAGCGTGTGGGCATTGCGCCCCGTCGCGCGGTTGTCGAAGCGGGTATCGCGTGCCGGACGCACGAATTGGCAACACCCAACGCCAGGAAGGCTCTCTCGTCATGCTTTGGATGCGAACGATCTGGATGACTCTGGCCCTGCTGTTGGGTTTGCTCTTGGCCACGGCGGTGGCTATCGAGCAGTTTGCGGAAGATCCCGCGGCCGATGACGCTCAGCTTACCGACGTGACGTTTGTAAACGGCGAACTTGGCTGGGCGGTAGGCGATCGCGGCGTCATCTGGCACACGGCCGATGGCGGCAAGTCATGGCAGCGGCAAACCTCAGGCGTGACCTGCCGGCTTCAGTCCGTGTGTTTTCTGAACGAGCAGATCGGCTGGGCGGCTGGCGGCTCTACGCAGCCCTATTCGCACACTACGGTTGGCGTCGTGCTGCACACGCGGGATGGCGGCCAGAAATGGCAGATTCTGCGCGACAAGATATTACCCTCGATTCGCAAGGTTGGCTTCTTCGATGCCAAGCAAGGGTGGGCCGTCGGTCATAGCTCGCCGCTTTTTCCCACCGGGACGATGACGACCACCGATGGCGGCCGCAGTTGGACGGCGCTCGGCGGCGGCGCCGCACGCATCTGGCTTACCGCTGATTTTGTCGGTCCCAACGCCGGGGTATTGGCCGGACGCGATAGCCTGCTGGCCGTCGCCGGCCGCAACGGCATCGAATCAGTGGCCGCCGACTATGGGCTACGGGCGCTGAATCGGGTGCGGCTGTCGGCCTCGGAAACTGGTTGGCTGGTGGGCGATGGCGGGCTGGTGCTGGCAACGGCCGATGCCGGCCGCACTTGGTCGACGACCGAGGGGCCGCTTCCGGCCGGCGCGAACACACAGTTCGATTTCGCGGCGCTTGCCGTTCACGGTAGCCACGTTTGGATCGCAGGAACGCCGGGCACACGCGTCTTGCATAGTCCCGATGGCGGCCGTTCCTGGGAGTCGGCCGCGACCGGCCAGACGCTGCCCATTCGTGCGCTCAGCTTCGTGGACGAGCAACGCGGCTGGGCCGTGGGCGATCTCGGGCTGATTCTCGCGACGCGCGATGGCGGGCGCAGCTGGCACAAGCAACGATCGCAGAGCGGGCGCAGCGCCGTGGCCGGATTTGTCGCTCGGCCCGAGCAGTTGCCGATTGAACTAATTGCCAAGCTCTCAGCCGACGAAGGCTACCTGTCCGTGTTGGAAGTGCTCACCCGCGAGGAAGCCGAGATTCGCTCGCCCGACAGCCGTGAATCGGTCGTGCATGAAGCGGCTTCAGCCGCGGGCGCGAGCGTGGGGCTCACCGCCTGGCAGTTTCCGCTCCGTTCGACAGCGCTTAAGCTTTCGGCCGACCGGTTAATCGAGGACTGGAACCGGGTGAACGACGGGCAGGGCATCGAGAAGCTCGAGGCGCATCTTGTCGCCCGGCTGCGCATGTGGCGGCCAAGCGTCGTGGTGACCGTGGCGGCGGATGCCCGCGATCCGTTGGCGCTGGCCGTCAACCAGGTGGTGCTCAGTGCGGTGGAGCACGCCTCGGATCCCAAACGATTTGCCGAACAGATCAGCGCGGCGGGCCTCGAGCCGTGGAAGGTGCAGAAAGTCTACGCCGCGCTTCCGGGCGGAGTTGGCACGGCCAACATCAACACGGCGCAAGTCACGGCGCGGCTGGGGCGATCGATCGGCGAGTTGTCGGCGCCAGCTCGCTCACTCGTCCTTCAAGAATACACGGCCGCGGCTCCCAACGTTGCGTTTCGGCTGCTGGTGGATCACATCCCGCAAGGCGTGGGACAGCGAGATTTCTTCAGTGGCATCGCCCTTGCGCCCGGCAGCGACGCCCGGCGCATGTATCAGGAAAGCTCGCAGAACAACCTGGCCGCGGCCCAGCGCGAGGCGCAGCGTTTTCGTAATTTGCAGGCGATCTTGGAACTGGCCGACAAACGCGGCGAGGACGGGCATTTTCTCGCCAATCTGGGCGATCAGACGCGCGACCTGGAGCCGGACCGCGCGGCGCAGGTTTTGTTTCAGCTTGCCAAACGTTACTGGACCAAGGGCCGCGCGGACATGGCCGCCGAATGCTACGAAGTGCTCGCCGAGCGGCATGCAAATCATCCGCTGGCAGGCGCGGCGCTAACCTGGCTGGTGCAATATTACGCCAGCGGTGAGACGGCGCACCGCGCACAAGCAACGGGCAAATTCATGGCCCATGATTCGCTGGCTCATGCCGTGGTGCCGGCATCGCAACGCAGCCCTCGGGGAAAGCTTCCCGCGGCCGGATCGGCGGAAGCCGTGCAATTGGCCGGGGGCGTGGCGGCGGCGTCGCAAACAACGGCCACCGGCGGCCTGATTGCCGATCCGCACGACATCGGCCAGCGCACGGCCAAGGCCTGTGGCTATGCCGAGCAATTGGAACAGGTCGAGCCGGCGCTAGCCTATGAGCCGCGCGTGCGGTTTCCGCTCGCGGCCGCTCAAAAACAACAGGGCCGTAGCGGCGCGGCCGAACGCTTCTTTCAGGCCTTGCGGCATCACCGCGCACAGGACGCCTGGTGGACTTGCGGGCAGGGAGAACTGTGGCTGTTGAAACGCGAAGGGCCTTCGCCCAAGCCGCTGTGGCACGTCGCGCCGGCGATGAACAAGCCACGGCTCGACGCGCAGCTCACGGAGCCGTTCTGGCGCTCGGCCAACTCGATCGAACTGCATAGCCCGCAACGCGACGACGGAAACGTTAGCGCCGTGGCGATGCTGGCATACGACAACGAGTATCTGTACCTGGGACTGAGCGTTTCGCGGCATCCGGGCTATCGTTACCAGAAGTTCGAGAAGCCGCGGCCGCGCGACGGCGATCTTGCCGATCAGGACCGCATCGACCTGTTGATCGACGTCGATCGCGATTATGCGACGTACTATAAGCTCACGATCGACCACACGGGCCGCACGGCCGAAAGTTGCTGGCACGACGCGACGTGGAATCCGGAGTGGTTCGTGGCTTCGGGCGGCGATGAGTCGGCGTGGACGGCGGAAGCCGCGATTCCGCTGAGCGCGCTGGCCAGCGAACCGCCGAATGAACGAACGGCCTGGGCCGTGGGCGTGCAACGAACCGTGCCCGGCGTGGGCTTTCAATCCTGGACGTTGCCGGCCAGCCCCGAGGTGAAGCCCGAGGGGTTCGGATACGTGGTGTTTCAGAAGTAACGCGGGTGGACCGAACCGGGGGGGCATGCGGCCACGTGGTTATCGATGCGCTTAGGGAGCCGGAGCAGGATCCGGCTGTGGCTGGGCGTCGGCCGACGCGTGGTGCGCGTTTTCGGGGGAAGCAAATTGTTCCTCGAAGAAGCCCTTGAACACGCCGGCGGCTTCTTCATGCAGCATCGTCGTGCGGCGGCCACCGGCCAGGCCGACGCGGCGCGAATCGAAGTCGAAAAGGACGGTCGCCCAATCGCGTCCGTCCGTCACCCCCAGGGCGTACTGCCATTGGGGCTCGGAGGTGGACTGCGCCTCTGACCAGTTGTAGGTAGTATCGAGCACCAACACGCGGCGCAGATTGTTGATCCCCTTGGCCTGCGCGGCGTCGCGCGATTCGAGCACCCGCCAGGGCGTCTCGTTGAATTCGACGGCCTTGACCGTTTCCGAAGCGAGCTGGTCGCTTTGGGGGGTGGAATTTTCAGCCGGGGCGGCATCCGGATTCGAGGGTTCTTCGGGGGAAACATCCTCTCCCACCGTCAGACTCGGATCGGCCTGGCCCAGCCGCATGACTTCGACGGTTGGCGCTTTGTCGATCAGGACGGCTGTTTGCGCCCCCCAGAAATCTTGGGCGTGCCGCTGGTTTGCGTAGTGATAGAAGACGCTGGCCGTGGCCGCGAGAACCGCCACGCACAGGATGAGCAGGATGGTGATGGTTCCGCGTTGCATGATGCCTGGCCCTGGGCGATGATCTCGCCCGCTTATCGCTGGAAAAACCCCGGTGAGCCCAATCCACTAGTCACGCGCGGGTCGGGTAGTATACTTGAGGCGTTCGGCCACTTTCTGGTCTCGTTATCCTAGAGTCTTGTCAGAGCCATGTCCAACGAGTTCGATCCCTACCGCGAAGCCCTGGTCGTCGAAGCCACGACCCTCTGGCCCGAAGAATATGACGACTGGGAGCCGGCCGACCGCCGCCGTATTGAAGAGCAGTTGCATGCCGAGCCGGCCAAGGCCGGCCAGCTTGAATACGTGCGCGTTCATACCGGCTTCTCACGGCAGATTACGGTGACGCCCGAGGATCTTGAGCGGTTTGGCGCGTAGCCACGGGCGGACGCCAAAGCCGCGGATGAGAGGTCCTGCGGCGGGTTCTCGGGGCGCGCCCGAGCCTACGTCGTATCGGGCCGGCCGCGCATTCGAGCAAGATCGAGCAACGGAAAGAGATCGCGTGACCACGGTTCAAGTCAACCTGAGCGAACGTAGCTACGCGATCGAGATCGGCACGGACAATTTGTCGGACCTGGGCGCGCATGTCCGCCGCTGGGTGAAGGCCACTCACGCGGTCATCATTACCGATGAGCACGTCGAGCAACCGCACGCGCTGGCCGCGGCCAGCAGCCTGTCGGCGGCCGGGTGCGCCGTCGACTTGCTTGTGGTCGAGCCTGGTGAAAGTACGAAGAACGTCGATTCGGCGGCTTTTCTATGGGATAAGCTGCTCGAAGTCGGCGCGGATCGCAAGTCGCTCATCGTCGCCGTGGGCGGCGGCGTGATCGGAGACCTCGCCGGATTCGTGGCGGCGTCGTTTGTTCGGGGGCTGGCATTCGTACAAGTGCCCACGACGCTTCTGGCCCAGGTGGATAGCTCGGTCGGCGGCAAGGTGGGCGTCAACTTGGCTGGCGGCAAGAACATGGTCGGCGCGTTCTGGCAACCGGCCGGCGTGCTGATCGATACCTCGGTGCTCGATACGCTGCCGGAGCGGGAATATCGCGCGGGCTTGGCCGAGGTTGTGAAGTACGGCGTCATTCTCGACGCGGATTTCTTCGAATTCCTGGAGCGGAACGCCGTGAAATTGGCGGAGCGTGACGCCGAGGTGCTGCAAGCCGTCATTGCGCGGAGCTGCGAGCTCAAGGCACAAGTCGTCTCGGCCGATGAACGAGAGTTGACCGGTCGGCGGGCCGTGCTCAACTACGGCCACACGTTTTGCCATGCGCTTGAGACCGTCACCGGCTACGGCGAATTTTTGCACGGCGAGGCTGTGAGCATTGGGATGCTGTGTGCCTCGCGGCTCGCCGAGCGGCTGGGCCGGGTCGATCACAAGTTCACTCTGCGGCAGAAGAAGCTGCTCAAGACGCTCAAGCTGCCGGTTGATTTTCCGATCGTTGATGAACAGTCGCTGCTGGCGGCGATGGCACGCGACAAGAAGGTCGAGCACGGCAAGCTGCGCTTCGTCTTGCCAAGCCGGATGGGGCACGTCGAACTCGTCGGCGATGTGGCGCCCGAGGACGTTCGCGCCGCGCTGTACGTGAAATAGCGTTGTTGTCGCTGGCGGCGTGGAGCGCCGTTGCTTTTTTTCTGAATCGCGCGGTGTCGGGAAACTTCCGTCAATCGAGTTCCGCCAGCGCGGCGAGAAGCTCGTCGATCTCTCCGAGCGTGTTGTAGTGCAGCAGTCCCAACCGGAGCATTCCGGCGGGTTCGAGGTCCAACGACTCACTGAGTTCTTGCGCGTAGAAGTTGCCGTGCCAGGCAAAGATATTCCGGGCGGCCAGGTATTCGGCCAGCTCCAAGGGCGCGCGGTGCGCATGCGTGATTGAAACGGTGGGCACGCGCTGCGCGAAACGTTCTCGGTGCGTGATCCCCCAGACGTGATACTGCGGCAGCGCTCGAAGTCCCTCGATCAATTGCTCGCACAACGCGCGTTCATAGGCGGCGATTTCCTGAAAGGCGCGATCGAGCGCCGCCGCACGATTGCCGAGCGACTCGTCGAACCGCCGGCCCAGGTCGGCCAGATACTCGACCGCGGCCAGCACGCCGGCGATGCACTCGTGGTTTTGCGTGCCGGTCATCCAGCGGTCTGGAAGGATGTCGGCCGCCGGCCGGACCTTGTACGGCGTGAGCGATTCGAGCAACTCGGCACGCCCCCAAAGGATGCCCACGTGCGGGCCGAAGAATTTGTAGGCCGAGCAGGCCAGATAATCGCAATCCCACTGGGCGACGTTGATTCGACCGTGCGGCGCATAATGCACGGCGTCGACGAACACCTGGCTTCCGGAAGCATGCGCCCAGCGGCAGATATCGCCGAGCGGATTGACCGTGCCGACGGCGTTCGATGCGGCCCCGACCGCGACGAGCCGCGTACGATCGTTCAAGAGCGATTGCAGCATTTCCAGATCGAGCGTGCAGTCCTCGCGACGAAACGGCACGAAGTGTACGGTGACGCCGGCGTCTGCCGCCGCGAGCACCCAGGGGCGAACGTTGGCGTCGTGGTCCAGCCGGGTGACGATGATTTCGTCGCCAGGTGTCCAGGTCTTGGCCAGCGCGCGGCTGAAGGCGAACGTCAGTGAGGTCATGTTCGCCCCGAAGATCGTGGCGTGGGGATCGGGCACCGAGAGCAGATCGGCCACCGCCGCGTGGGCTTTCGCCAGCAGCGCGTCGCTTTCGACGCTGGTGGCGAAACGTCCGCCGTGATTGGCGTTCATGGTTACCAGGTAGCGGCCGATGGCGTCGATCACGCGTTGCGGAACCTGACTGCCGGCCGGTCCGTCGAGAAATAATGCCGGTTTGCCGTCGTAGGGCTGCGCGAGCGCCGGAAACTGCGCGCGGCACCAATCGATGGGAAAGCTAGAATCCGTCATGGAAGACTCCGTTCAACAGGTTGCAGGTCAAGCGGGTAGTATTTCGCAATCCGCGTCGCGGAGATCGGTGACGAACATGCAGCCGGGGCTGTGCGTGATCGCCAGCGGCGGCCGCGCGGCCAACAGCGCCACTTGGGGCGTGACGCCGCAGGCCCAAAACACCGGCAACTCGCCCTCGCGAATCGTTACCGCGTCGCCAAAGTCGGGCCGCATGAGATCGTGGATGCCCAGCGCCGCGGGATTGCCGACCTGGACGGGGCCGCCATGCATCGTGGGAAAGCGGCTTGTGATGGCCACGGCGCGTTCCACGAGTTCCGGCGCAAACGGCCGCATGCTCACGACCAGTTCACCCGAGAAGCGTCCGGCCGGCCGGCAAGGCCGCGTGGTGCGAAACATTGGTACGTTGCGCCCTTCGTCAAGATGCCGCACCGGCAGCCCCGCCGTTCGCAGCGCGTTCTCGAAGGTAAATGAGCAGCCGAGCAGAAAGCCGATCAAGTCGTCGCGCCAGAGGGCCGACACGTTCGTGGGTTCAGCCGCCGCGCAAATTCCGTCTCGAAAAACCCGATAGCGTGGGACGTCGGTACACAGGTTCGCGTCCCGCGCGGTGGAGCGAGGTTCAAAGCCACCGATGGCGGTTTGTTCCACGAGCGGACAGGGGCTCGCGTTCAATCGGCAGAATTCGGCGAACTCGCCGGCCCAGTCGGCCGGCAGGATGACCAGGTTGGTCTGCACATAGCCGCGTGCGAGACCGGCTGTTGGAGCGGTCCAGCGTTCTGCGCGAATCGCTGCGCGCACCTCCGCCGCGGTTGCGTTGGCAAGGGTCGCGGCAAGTGCGGGATCTACTTGCATGTTTGCGTTACTTATCGCGCTGGGCGCTCGTCTACAAAGCGTTTACCTTTTCCTTCGACGCGTGGCAACGTGCCCAGCGGGACGCAACGAACTTCGGTCTTGAGCCCCAGACGCAGCCGCAGTTCGATCTCCACGCGTTTGGGCGTTTCCAAGCGGTCTTCGATTTCCACGACCAAGTGGTCCATCTCGCCGAGCTTCGTGGCGGTCATGCGGAACTCGATCACCTCGGGGAAGCTGCGCAGCACCTGCTCGACCGAACTGGGGAAAACGTTCACCCCGCGGATGACCAGCATGTCGTCCGTGCGGCCGACGACGCCCCCGGATAAGAACACGAAGCGGTTTTCACCCGCGTGTTGCCAACTCGGTCGCACGAGGTCGCCCGTGCGATAACGAACGACGGGGCTTCCGGTGCGGCCGAGGTTGGTGAGCACCAGTTCCGAGAGCTGGCCTTCGGCGGCGGTCGAGCCGGTTTCCACGCTGAGAAATTCGGCGATGAAGTCGTGCTCGTTGATGTAGAGGCCCTCGCCCGCGGGATCTCCATAGCCCCAGGGCCCGACCTCGGAGGCCCCGCTATGGTCGAGCACGTTGGCCTGCCAGGCCGTTTCGATGCGGCTGCGGGTGGCGGGGACCGACCCGCCCGGTTCGCCGGCGAGGATCAGCATTCGTACGTCCAATTCGCCGACGTCGATCTGGTGTTCCGCGCCGACTTCGGCCATATGCAGCGCGTAGCTGGGGGTGCAGAACACGGCCGAACACTGCATCGTGCGCATCAGCTCCAGCCGGCCGAGCGTCGAGATGCCTCCGCCGGGCACGGCTAAACACCCGCGTGCGATGGCCGCGTCGAAGGCGCTCCAAAAGCCGATGAACGGACCGAAGGAGAAGGCCATAAAGACCGAATCGCCGGTTTCGAGCCCCGCGGCGTCGAGCACGAATTGCCAGCAGTCCATCCACCAGGCCCAATCGTCTGGCGTATCAAGCACGACGAGCGGCCGGCCGCGGGTGCCGCTTGTCTGGTGCATCCGCACGTAGCGCTGGCGCGGATACGTCAGATGTGGCGGCAAGCGTTCCGCGCTCGCGGCGAGCAGTTCTTCTTTGAACGTATACGGCAACTCCGCGAACTCGTCGAGCGAGTCGATGGGACCACGTTCGCCGGTGGGCAGCCCGCCGGAAATGCCCGACATTTTTTGGGCGTAGAATTCGTTGTGCGGCAGGATGGTGTTGAGCAGCCGGTTGAGCCGGGCGAGCTGATGCTCGGCCAAACGGTCGGCGTCCATGCGTTCCAGCTCTCGGCGTTGCTCGTAGGTTGTGGTGATCATTATGGAATCATAAAGATCCCCGAGCCCGCCGACCAGCCAGCGGGATCGTCCGGTTTTTTTTGACCTGCGGCGGCCGCGGATCGGTTGGTAAGATAGTGGTCCTTGAACTTGCCACTTGGGAAACACAAAGTCCGTGTCGCGCGCCGCCCACATGACCGAAGAAGCTCCTAAAGGTTCGCTGCTGGTCATTTTTCTCACGGTTTTCATCGACCTGCTGGGCTTTGGGATCGTGCTGCCGCTATTGCCGATCTATGCCAAGGACTTCGCGGCCCAGATGAACCTGGAGGCCGACCACGTAAAGGTCGGCGTGATCATTGCGCTGCTCATGTCGAGCTTTTCGGCGATGCAGTTCATCTTTGCGCCGCTGTGGGGGCGGCTTTCCGATCGAATCGGCCGGCGGCCGGTGCTCATGATTGGTTTGGCCGGCTCGGTCGTGTTCTATGCCATGTTCGGCATCGCGACGGTGATGAAGAGCCTCTTGCTGTTGTTTATTTCGCGCATCGGGGCGGGGATCGCAGGCGCGACAATCTCCACCGCGCACGCATACATTGCCGACGTGACGAGCAAGGAAAATCGTGCCCGAGGCATGGCGTTGATTGGCGCGGCGTTTGGCCTTGGCTTTACGTTTGGTCCGCTGTTGGGTTATCTGGCGGTGCCCAGCGGCGAAGGCGATCCTGGTCCCGGGCCGGGGTATGCCGCCGCCGGATTATCGGCCGTCGCGCTGTTGCTGGCGGTTTTCAAGTTGCCCGAGAGCCTTCGGCCCGGCGCCGCCGGCGCGCATGCGAGCCGCCGCCGCTGGCTTGACCGTCAGGCGCTGTCCAACGCGTTGGCCACGCCGGGCATTGCGGTGCTGCTCGTGGCGTCGTTCATCTGCGTATTCTCGTTCGCGAATCTCGAGTCGACGCTCTCGCTGATTCTCAAGAATATCGACTTCGGCTATGACTTTACCTTCCAACAGATCTGCTTGACCTATGCGTTCATCGGCATCGTGCTGGCGTTCGTGCAGGGAGGGCTCGTGCGTCCGCTGGCCAAACGTATTCGCGAGCCGGTATTGGCCTCGGTTGGCACGTTGATCGAAATCGTAGGATTCGGGATTCTCGCCTTCTCGACCACGCGTCCGACGCTGCCGCTGCTCTTGGGCGGGTTGGCGATCGTGGTGAGCGGCTTTGCCTTCATGACCCCATCGCTGAACGCGATGCTCTCTCGCTGGACGGATCCGGATCAGCAGGGTGGCATTCTGGGCCTCGGGCAAAGTATGTCGTCGCTCGCTCGGATTTTGGGGCCGTTGGTCGGCGTGCCGCTGGTGGAGAATCGCGCGCTGGCTGAATCGCTCGGCGTGAAGGCCGCCGTGCTGCCGTTGGGACTTGCAGCCACGATGATGGCCGTGGGCCTCGTGCTGATCCTGCTGGCCGCCTCGCGAGGCCGCGATTACGAGACCGCCAACTGAAACACGGGGCGTGAGCGCCGCCCGTGGCCGGACTCGTTATTTGCGCCGTGCGCTAGACCCGGTTCCGAATCCGCCGCCACCAGGGGTTTCGAGCTTGAGCACATCGCCCGGCTGTACGTTGAACTGTGCTCGCCCTGGGAGGGATTCCGTTTCGCCACCAACACGCGTGAGGGAATTGCACCCCACGGCGCCCGGATCGCCGCCCTCCAAACCATACGGCGGATACGGTCCGCGCCGCTGAGAAAGAATCGACACGTCGAGCGGCGCGAGAAACTCGAGTTCGCGAACGATCCCTTCGCCGCCGGGCATCGCGCCGTCACCGCCAGAGCCGCGGCGAATCGAGAAGGATCGTACCCGAACCGGGTAGCGGCGCTCCAACACCTCGGGATCGGTCAGGCGGGTGTTCGTCATATGAGAATGTACGGCGTCCGCTCCTGGGCAGGTTGGTGTCGCGCCGGTTCCTCCGCAGATGGTTTCGTAGTAGCCGAACGTCGCGTCGCCAAACAGGAGGTTGTTCATCGTGCCTTGGCTGGCCGCGGCCACGCCGAGGGCGCCGAGCAGCACGTCGACCACCCGCTGCGAGGTCTCTACGTTGCCGCCCACGACTGCGGGACAATGCGCGGCGTCTTCGGCCTCGGGCGGATTCAGCAGGCCCTCGGGGATTTTAATCTCAACCGGCGCGAGCACTCCCTGATTCAGCGGAATGTCTTCGTCGAGCAAAGCCCGCAGCACATACATCACGGCTGAGGTGGTGATCGCCCGATTCGCATTCAAGTTGCCCGCGGACACGGGGCCTGTGCCGGAAAAGTCGATCGTCGCCCGCTCGCCATCGATCGTGATCGTCACGGCGATTGCCGTTCCGTCGTCCAAATGGTCGGTGAACGCATGGTCCCCGTCCGTGAGGGCCGCGAGCGCGCGCCGCACTTTGCGCTCGGCCGCGTCCTGAATGTGACGCATGTAGGCTTGCACGACCGGCAGGGTATAGCGGTCTACCAGCCGGACGAGATCGCTCGCCCCGCGATGATTGGCGGCGACCTGGGCCGCCACGTCGGCCAGATTGGCATCCACGTTGCGAGTCGGATACTGGCCCGAAGTGAGCCGTGTGCGAAAGGCATCCCATCGTTCGCGGCCGGCTTCGATCAGTTTGAAGTTGCGAATCAGCACGCCTTCTTCGGCCAGATTGCGCGAGAAGGGCGGCATCGACCCCGGCGTAATGCCGCCGAGCTCGGCGTGATGCGCGCGGCTGGCCGTGAAGAACAGGAGCTGTCCCGCGGTGTCGTGGACTGGCGTAATCACGGTGATGTCTGGCAGGTGCGATCCGCCTCGATACGGATCGTTCATCACGAAGACGTCGCCGGACGTGATCGCCGGATTGTCCGCGATGGTGCGCTTGACCGTTTCGGCCATCGCTCCCAGATGTACCGGAATATGCGGGGCGTTGACGACCAGGTCACCCTGGGGCGTGAACAGCGCGCAGCTAAAGTCGAGCCGTTCCTTGACGTTGACGCTGCTCGACGTGTTGCGCAGCGTGATGCCCATCTGTTCGGCAATCGCCGCGAATTGGTTGTTGAAGATCTCGAGCATTACCGGGTCGGCCTCGGTCGAGACCGACACGGCGGCCGGTCGATCGGCCGTGGGCTCGACCAGCAGCTCGCCACCGCTGAGCACGGCCGCCCGCCAGTGTGGATCGATTACCGTGGTCGAGGCCGCTTCGCAGACGATCGCCGGGCCGGTGATGACATCGCCCGGAGCAAGATCGGCACGCGTGTAAACAGCCGTGTCGACGAGCGTTCCGCCGAAGTATGTTGGAGTCGTGCTGGTGGCTTGCGCTTGCCGTTCCGGCAAGCGTTCGGAAGTTTTCAACTTTTGGGCTGATTGACCGCGCGCTTCGACGCGGGCTGCCACGATTTCGAGCGGTCGGCCCGCGTGCGTGTATCCGTACAGCCGCTCGTGCTCGCGTTCGAACACACGAGTCAGGTCGTCCGCCGCCGGCGTGGCGGGGGAGGGGATCAGCAGCGTTGCGTCCACGCCGCGGTAACGTAGCTCCAGGAAATGTGCCGTCGCGATTCGTTCAGAGGCGATTCCTTCGGCCAGTATGCCGGTAACCGCCGCTTCCTTTAAATGCGTGAACGCCGCGTGTACCTGCTGCAGTGTCACATCCGTCAGGGGCTCGTAGACGCCGGCCACCTCGTGCCGTTCGACGTCGGCGAGCCCGATTCCGAATGCGCTCAGCAAGCCAGCAACGGGATGATGCAAGATCTGCCACATTCCGAGCTCGGCCGCCACGGCACAGGCATGTTGACCAGCCGCGCCTCCGAACGGCACCAGTACATAGTCGCGCGGATTGCAGCCCTTGGCTACGGAGATCGACCCGATGGCCTTGGCCATGTGCGCGTTGGCGACCTGGACGAACCCTTCGGCTAGCTCCAACGGCTGATAACGCCGGCCGGTTTCTTGGTTTATTTCGGTGATCAGCGCGGCGAGCCGCGATTCGGCCGCGGCGCGATCCAACGGAAACGGAAACCGCTCGGGCGGGATCTTTCCGAGCAAGAAGTTCACGTCGGTCACGGTCAGCGGTCCTCCGCGGCCGTAACATGCGGGCCCCGGCTCTGCGCCGGCGCTATCCGGGCCGACGACGAGCTTCACGCCGTCGAAGTGGCAAATCGAACCTCCGCCGGCCGCCACGGTTTCGATCGCCATCATGGGCGCGACCACGCGTACGCCGGCCTTTTCGGTTTCGAACTCTAGTTCGTACCGGCCATCGAAACGTGAGACATCGGTGCTGGTGCCACCCATGTCGAATCCCAGAGAGCGAGGAAAGCCCGCGGCCAGGGCCACGCGAGAAAACCCCACCACCCCGCCCGCCGGGCCGGAGAGGATGCTGTCCTTGCCGACGAACTTGCCGGCATCGACCAGGCCGCCGGCCGAGGTGAGCAAGCGCAGCGAGCTTTCTCCCAGATGCGTTCGCAGCCCGCCGACGTACTGGCGCAGAATTGGATTCAGATACGCGTCGGCCACCGTCGTGTCGCCGCGCGACACGATCTTTACCAGCGGCGCGATCAGGCTCGACACGCTCATCTCTTCGAAGCCGGTTTCCGCGGCGAGGTGCGCGACAAGCTCCTCGTGCGCGGGGTTCACGAATCCATGAAGCAGGCAGATCGCCAACGACTCGATGCCCGTGGATCGAAGGGCGGTGAGTTGTCGCCGCACGGTGTCTGGGTTCGGGGCTTGCAGTACGTTGCCGCTGGCATCGACGCGCTCGTCGATTTCTACAACCGATTCAAACAGCGGCACGCGCTTGCGAATCGCCAACTCAAACAGCCGGGGGCGGTTTTGATAGCCAATATGCAGGATGTCGCCGAAGCCGCGCGTAGTGACTAGCGCGGTTCGCGCTCCGCGCCGCGTGATGAGGGCGTTCGTGCCGCGCGTCGTTCCCAGCCGTACCGTCACGGGCGGCAGCGGCCGGGCGAGCGGGATGCCCAGCAGATAGCGAATTGCGACGATTGGCGCCTCGGCATCGCAGCTCAACTCGTAGCGATCGCCGGACCGCGGCGCCGCGGGAAGGGGAGCCGCCAAGGTAAGCGTTCCCGAGGAAGCGTCGAACGCCGCGACCTGCGATTCCGAGCGCGCGCGTCCGGCCGGATCGAGCATGCGTAGCCGAAAGCCGGCCCAGATTCCATCCGGATCGCTGGCCCGTCCGGCATCGACGATCCGCGTGCTGGCCGAACCTGGGCCCGCGACGCCTTGAATGACACCGGAGCTGAGCAACTTATAGTGCCGAACACCGCCGTCCGGCGGGCAACCGAAGCTGTCGGTAAACGTGCCGCCGACGTCGATCCAGAATTCCCAGCGGCTCATTGCGACCATCCACTCGCCATTGGTGTCTTAGCCCGCGGGGACTTCGACCGGCTCCAGGCCCGTCAACTGATGCGGCAGCGCGCTGTGGATGCACACCATGTTGTTCGACACTTCGTTGGGAAAGGCGTTCTGCGGGTTGCCGAGGAAGTTCTGGGGATTGTAGTACGGCGGCCGATGCCAGTACATCTTGTAGCCCAGGGCGTTGAGATGTCGAATCAGAGCGTCAGCCCGATCGGGCCGATCGTTTTCCAGATAGATCACGGGCCGATGTTGGCGCAGCAGCCGTTCGGCGCCTTGGAGGACATCGAGTTCCATGCCTTCGACGTCGATTTTCAGGAAGCTGCATGCCGGAAAGTTAAAGCCGTCGAGCGTGGAGATCGGCACGCCTTCGCCGTTTTCGTATTTGCCCAGCGAGAACGAGCCAAAGTCGTTTTCGCTCGTATAGTCGATTGCCGGGATCACCGTCGAACCGGGTTGCGCGCCGATGGCCTGCTGGAGCGCGTAGACGTTCGTGATGCTGTTCAGGGCCAGATTTGCGCAGAGGGTCTGAAACGGAATTCTCAGCGGCTCGAACGCGATCACTACGCCGCTAGGGCCGACCTGTTGCGCGATGAACAACGTGTGCGCGCCGACGCTCGCGCCGACTTCGATGACGACGTTGCCCGATTGGAGCACTTGTCGAAACAACTCTACTTCGCCTTCGGAGTATTCGCCGTACATATCGAGCGAGCGGCCGATACGCGTGTCGTTTTTGTTGAACAGCATTTGGCCGTAACGGCAAACCTTCAAGCGATTGAACGGCTCAAATCGAGACACGTGCGGAATCTCCCCAGACTTATAGATACGAGCAAATGACAAACCGAAGCGAACGAACACATTTTAAACGATCGGCCGACGTACTCGCGAGGGGCAATCGTGCCAGGCTGTTCGACGGCAAGCGTTGACCGTGTCGAGGATGATTTAGGAAGGCTGCCGCAACCATCCGCCGTGGACTTTTTGGCAAACGGAGCAATGTGCCGAGCCAAGCTCTACATCGCTCGTAAAATAATGACTTACGTCGCTAGTTTGGATCGCATCCGTGCGATCGCGCCGCCCGTTGGATATTTTGATGGCTGCTAACCGTTAAAGAGCGGGATGACTCGCTCTAACGCTGCCTCAAACTCCTGCTGCCCGTGGGTGATTTCCAGGCGGCTGGTCAGCGCCATTAGCGACAAGCCGTGCGGCCAGGCGGCGCGTATCTTGACCAGATCCTTGTAGGTACAGACGGCCGCGGCTGCCCGGAGCGACGTGGCCCAGGCGGCGAGTTCGGCGACTTCGGCCGGCTCATACGCGTGATGATCGGCGAGCGCGCGAAAACCCGCGAGCGCGAAGCCCGCGCATTCGAGCGAACGACGAAACCCGTCGGGGTTGCCAATTCCGCAGAATGCCGCCAACGGTTTATCCAGAAACTCGGCAAGCGGGCGCTCTCCGCCGGTCGCCTCTTGAAAAAGTTGCGGACGATACTCCGCTTCGAGCCAGATGGCCCGCGGCGCGAACTTGAGTGCCCGGGCGCGAATCGCGGCTCGGGTCGGCTCGTCGACCTGGTCTGCCCGCGTGAGCAGAAACGCATTGGCGCGCGACCAGCCGGTCAGAGGTTCGCGGAGCGTGCCGCGTGGAAACACGTGTTCGAAACCGTACGGCTCGAGGGCATCGATGAGCACCAGATCGAAATCGCGAGCCAGCCGCCGGTGCTGAAACCCGTCGTCGAGCACGAGCATCTGGCACCCGAACTCGGACACCGCCCGTTCAGCTCCGCGTACGCGATCGGCATCTTGCACGTGCGGCACCCGGGGGATTTTTTCGGCCAGTTCCAGGGCCTCGTCGTTGGGCCGGCCATCGCGTGCGCCATAGCCTCGGCTTACGAGCCCTACGCGCACGCCGCGCGCGACGAGCCACCGCGCGAGCCACTCGACGACCGGTGTTTTTCCCGTGCCGCCCAGGGTAATGTTGCCCACGCTGACGACTGGCGCTCTTGCGCGGTGGATTTTCGCCCGGCCCGTGTCGTACCGCCTGTTGCGAGCCCGCATTCCGACAGCATAGGGAACCTCGAGCGCGCGGAGGAGGGCCCGCATCGCCGCCGCGCCCAGACCGCGCCGGCGCCCGCTGATCAGTTCTCGAAACTCGCTTGGTCCGAGCACGTGGTTACTCTGCTGGTGTGCGATTCGAACACTCGTGGCGTCATCTGCCGCCAAGCAGTCCCATTGTTTGCGGCCCAAAGCAACAGGCCGCGTGGCTGTTTGGCCCCGCGGCCTGGGTGTCGTCGTTCCTATTGCCGGCGGTATGGCGCTATAGCTTCTGGCAGATCGCCTCGGCCATTTCCCGGGTACCCACGGCGGTGGGATCGTTGCGGTCGGCCTTCAGGTCGTAGGTGACGCTCTTGCCCTCGGCGATCACCGCGGCGACGGCGTCTTCCAGCCGCTGGGCCGCGTCCGTCTCGCCCAGGTGCCTGAGCATCAGCATGCCCGAGAGGATCAGCGCCGTCGGGTTGACCTTGTTCTTGCCCTTGTACTTGGGGGCGCTGCCGTGCGTGGCTTCGAACACCGCGCCATCGGGACCGATATTGGCGCCTGGGGCAACCCCCAGCCCACCCACCAGGCCCGCAGCCAGATCGCTGAGAATGTCGCCATACAGATTTGGCAATACCAGCACGTCGTACAACTCGGGCTTCTGCACGAGCTGCATGCACATGTTGTCCACGATCCGTTCTTCGAACTCGATGTCCGGATACTGCTTGGCCAATTCCATGGCCGTGTGCAGCCAGAGGCCGTCGGTGTGCTTCATGATGTTCGCTTTATGTACGCAGGTGACCTTCTTGCGGTCATTCTGGCGGGCATAGTCGAACGCGCACTTGACGATTCGTTCGGCGCCACTGACGCTGATCGGCTTGATCGAGATGCCAGTTTCGTCGGCGCCGGTCTTTATCTTGCGCTCGGAGAGCTTGTTGATGTCGGCGATCAGCTCGGCCGTCTCGGGCTTGCCCTTTTCGAATTCGATGCCTGCGTAGAGGTCTTCGGTATTTTCGCGGACGATGACCAGATCGACGGGCACTTCGGTGAAGAACGAGCGGACACCTTTGTACTGTTTGCAGGGACGAATGCAGGCGAACAGCCCCAGGGCCTGCCGGAGATGCACGTTGATGCTGCGGAATCCGGTGCCCACGGGCGTGGTGATGGGGGCCTTCAAAGCACACTTGGTGCGCCTGACGCTCTCCATGACGCTGTCGGGCAGGGGGGTGCCGAGACGTTCCATGACGTCGACGCCGGCTTCTTGGACGTCCCAGTTGATTTTGACGCCCGTGGCGTCGATGCAGCGGCGAGCCGCTGCGGCCAATTCCGGACCGGTGCCATCCCCGGTGATCAACGTAACCTCGTGTGCCATCAGAGTTTTCTCAATCGTAAAGGGGCGGGAAGAACCAGGTGGGGAACTCCCGGGGGAGTCTCAGAAAGAACCGCCAAACTAACACATGCCTCGTTGAGCGTCAAAGGGGCGGAGACGCGCGCCGCAAGCGCGGTAGCGAGGACTTTTGGGGGGCGGGCGTCTTTTTTGGCAAGCTCGTCCGAGCGTGTATCGACAGCGCATTGCAACCGCCGCGGGATGAAAGGCTGTATGAAAATGGTCGTGCGGAAGCTTTCGGATTTTGTCAGAGGATGGGCGGCGTTCTGAAGCGTGTCAGAGGTCCGTGGCTTTCCGGACACTTTTCCGTACATCCGGTGGTTCAGCGCTTTTCCACGCGGCGTAAAGCGTTATGCTCTTAAGCACTTGGCCGGATGGCGAAACTGGCAGACGCACGGGACTTAAAATCCCGTGGAGGGAAACCTCCGTGCGGGTTCGATCCCCGCTCCGGCCACTCGATGTAACGCGGGAAACTCTTGATTGCGAAGTTTTTCTCGCGTTTTTCGTGCGCTTCGCTTGAGTGACAGTCTGTGTCACTCAATACCCGCCTAAGTGCCCCCAAGATGTCGCTGTTTTCCTGTGCATGAAGATGATGCAATGCAACCGAGCCACTAACCCCCACCCCATCAAGCTCACGCCGCGTTTACAGAAAAACAGTTGCTCAATCACGCTTAATAATGGCTGCACCATTGCCTTGGAAATCGCCGAGGCATTCAAGCTGCTGAAAGCCTCACAATTAACTCGTCCGTCCGCCGCTGATTTGGACGACGCCAAAAAGGGTGGTACCTTCTTATCACGTTGAACTATAGTGGCAGCTTGCGCGTCCAATCTGGCCCGACGAATCTGCTCCGCGAACCGTCGAGAAGCTAAAGCCGTTTCCATGCACCGTCATCGTCGAGAGCATCTTTGAGCGTAATAAAAAAGACGGTGACTTCGACGTTCCTATTGATTAACTGCGTGATCGTATACGCCCGCAAGGCAGAAGGAATCGACCTATGAGGCGAACACAAGGTGTATTGTTTGCCGACATGATTGTGGGACCAGAATGCTCCGACAAATCCTCGTCCACATTCGTCAACAACATGAAGTTGCCTGTTCACAGGTGGTTTCGGTATAGCGCTGGATTCTCCGCTGAATGGGTCTCGCAAGTTATCCGTCAGTTTAAGGTTACGAAGCCACCAACGGTATTTGATCCCTTCGCCGGGTCTGCTACGACACTGGTTGCTGCCGAGGGGGAGGAAGTTGCCAGCTGGGGAATCGACTCGCATCCATTCGTCGGCCGGATCGCACGAGCGAAATTAGGATGGCGTTCCGATCCTGAAGCGTACATGGCGAAAGCGAGAGAAATCCGCAAGATTGCCAAGACCCACAAGCCCATGACGACGGGTTATCCTCCGTTGATTTATAAATGTTACGCCACCGATACGCTTGGTGACCTTGATTGTCTGCGCCGGGCCTATGAGGAAGTCAAGGATGACTCCGTGGCTTCCGAATTAGTCTGGCTCACGATGGTCACGATTCTTCGTCCTACGTCACAAGCGGGTACGGCGCAGTGGCAGTATGTCTTGCCGAAGAAACAGAAAAGAGCGCCACAGGATGCCTACTCGGCATTCGACGCTTGTTCCCGCATGATCTACAACGATCTCGTGTCCGGCCAATCGGTGTGTGGGCCGAGGGCAGTGTTCACCAGTTCAGATGCTCGCACTTGCCACGGAGTTCCCGACAGTTTTGCCGATCTCGTCATTACCTCACCTCCATATCCCAACAATTATGACTATGCCGACGCGACACGACTCGAAATGTCGTTTATGCACGAAATCAATGGCTGGGGAGACTTGCAGGACAAAGTACGCCGTCATCTGGTGCGATCCTGCTCGCAGCATGTTCCCGAACGTGCCGTCAATCTCGATGAAGTATTGTCATCACCTGAACTTGCTCCTATCCGCAACGAACTCAGTGCTGTGTGCGGACAGCTTGGTGAAGTTCGCAAGACCAAGGGTGGCAAGAAAACCTACCACCTGATGATCGCCTGCTACTTTCGCGATATGGCAAACGTGTGGATCGCGCTTCGCCGAGTGTGTGCACCGGGAGCCAATGTGTGCTTTGTGATTGGCGATTCAGCGCCGTATGGGGTTTATGTGCCAGTGATTCCCTGGCTGGGGGCATTGGCCGAGAACGCCGGATTCAAGTCGTATCGTTTTGAGCGCACACGTGAGCGGAACGTAAAGTGGAAGAACCGCAAGCACAGGGTGCCGCTGCAAGAGGGACGACTTTGGGTGGAGGGCTGAGGATGGCGGAGTCTCCGGCGCATCGGTTTGGCCAGATCATTGGCGAGGTGCTTGAAGCAGCAACGCTGCCTTTGCTTGAAAAGTTTGCGCAAGACTGTGACCTTTACTTAGACCAGAAGGGCGAGCGACCGTGTCGCCGGGGCAAAAAATGCACCTGGATTGATTCCAACGGCAATAAGCATGATCTAGATTACGTATTAGAACGCGGCGGAACTCCCGACATGGTTGGAATGCCGGCGGCCTTCATCGAAACGGCATGGCGACGATACACAAAGCATTCGAAGAACAAGGTCCAAGAAATCCAAGGTGCCATCGAACCGCTAGCAGCGACCTTCAAAAACTCCGGTCCATTCAAGGGAGCAATACTTGCAGGTGTCTTCACGGAAGGTGCATTGCGGCAACTTCGGTCGCTCGGGTTCACCGTACTCTATTTTCCGTATGGGGCCGTGGTAGATGTATTTCGACAATTCGGTATCGACGCCAGTTCCGACGAAAGCACACCCGATGACGCGTTTCAAGAGAAGGTCGTCGCTTACGAACGGTTGACGAATTCACAACGTGCGCAATTGGCAGCAACTCTGTTGTCGACGCATCAAGAAAGCGTGGACGCATTTATTAAGTCCCTGGCGGTCACAGTATCGCGCCAGATTGAGCGAGTCATTGTCTTGGCTCTGCACGGCACCGTTCATGAAGCTCTTACCATCCGGGATGCAATCAATTTTATCCAAGGTTACGCCGACGATGGGCGCTCTAAGCCTATCGACCGATATGAGATTGAGGTACGGTACAACAACGGCGACTCGATTCACGGTAACTTCAAGGACAAAAACACTGCCGTCGAGTTTTTGAAATCGTATTTTTGAAATCGTATCAGCCCGTTCCACCCACGGTCGTCTGACTGCGACTGACTATCACGTTGGTTTTCCTACGCCCAATAAAAAACCCGCTGATTTGCGGGCTGTTTTCGCTATCGCGGCAGACTTAAAATCCCGTGGAGGGAAACCTCCGTGCGGGTTCGATCCCCGCTCCGGCTACTCGAACTTCACGTCCGCACGGTGTGAACGGCAGGTGGAGCCGAGCCGCGCCGCTCGCCGCGCTCGGTTACCCGATGCGCATTACTCGACGATATCAACCGCGCGCACTCGATGGACCAGCGCCGCCAGCGATACGCTGCACACGACGACCAGTAAGATCGTGGCTTGCAGCGCAAGGTCCGACTCGGCTTCCGAATGAAAGGAGCCGAAGATCATGCGCCCCACGGTGCGCATGTCCCACCAGGGATCCATCAGCCGCCAATGTTCGTTTTCCGTCGCGCGGCGCAGGTAGCCCGAGAGACTGCCGAGCAACAAAAAGATCGTGGCCCAGGTGATCGTGATCGGCACGATCCGCTGCAGATAGGCCGAGAGCGTGACGAGCAGGATGCTATTGACAACGCACAGGACGAAGCCGAAGGCGAGCACGGCGATCGGGATTTGCCAGTTGTCGATCCAATATTGCGTCGAGGCCGTAAACATGCCGTATTCGATAAACAGCAGCAGGGCCGGCACCACCGTAAGCAGCATGATCAAGCTACTCACGGCCAACAGCTTGCCGACGATGTAATGCCGGCGATCGATTCGCCGGGCCAGGTAGAACGGCAACGCGCGCAGGCGAAAGTCGCTGCCTACGAGCAGGCTGCCGCTGAAGGCGAGCAGGATCATGACGATGATTTGCTGCCCTTCCATGAACCGGATGTAGCCGTTGTTCTGGTCGACGTCGCTGCTGGCGGTAAAGCCGAACTCTTTGAGAAACATGTTGTTCATGTCCTCGGGCAACGGCAGTTGCGTGACGGCCCAGATGATGCTCCAAAACGCGAGGAAGCGGAGCGACCCCAAGGCGAGCACGACCCAATAGGCCTTGTTGCGGAGCACCTGAATGAGCGCCACGCGGACGATCGCCAGGCATGCCATCCAGGGCGATTCCTGCCGGCGTTCTTCCCAACCGTGATAGCGAGCCTGATCGAGGTCCATGATCGGAGGATAAATCGAGAAGGATGAAGGAAAGTTAAGCCGGGACCGCGGTTTCCTGAGCGGTGACGCGAAAGAACAATCGTTCGAGGTTTTCTTCGTCGGCCTTGAGCTCGATGAGCACCGCGCCACAGGAGCGGGCGATCTCGAAGAATTGCCGCGTGGAGAAACCGTCTGGCACGGCGACCATCACTTTCGACTGTCCGCGTTCCTCGGGTTCGGCAAAGCGGATTCCCGCCGCGGTGAGGGCCGCGCGATAGGCGTGTTCGTCTCCCGACCAACTGATGGCCCAGCGTCCGGTGATGTGCGTCCGCAACTCGTCCATGGTTCCGGCGCGGACGACCGTGCCGCGATCGAGGACGACCACTTGCTGGCAGAGCCGCTCGACATCGCCCAGGAGGTGCGTGCAGAGAATGATGCTTTTGCCAGTCTCGGCGATCAGGTCTTCGAGCAACTCCAGCATCGCCAAACGCCCGGCGGGATCGAGCCCGTTGGTCGGTTCGTCCAGGAGCAAGAGCTGCGGATCATGGACCAGGGCGGCGGCCAGCTTGAGCCGTTGGATGTTGCCGGCCGAGTATTCGTCCAGGCGTCGATAGCGTAGCTCGCCGAGACCGACGTAGTTGAGCACTTCGTGCGCGCGACGTTTGGCGTCGCGATGGGGCATGCCGTACAGGTCGCCACCAAAGGCGACGTATTCCACGCCCTTGAGCATGGGAATCAGGGCCGCGGCTTCGGGCATGTAGCCTACGCGTCCGCGCAATTCGCGCGAGGCCTGGCGGATGTCGCAACCGAGGATGGTGCCTTGGCCGACGTCGGGTTCCAACAGGCCCAGAAGCACCTTGAGCAGCGTGCTTTTGCCGGCGCCGTTATTGCCCACCAGGCCGATTGTCCCGGCTCGAAGCGAAAGCGTCACATCGCGGAGGGCCTGGACGCTTCCAAAGCTCCGGCTGACGTGGTGAATATCAACGATTTGCATGCCGAAATCGCGGCCAATTTTGCCGCCGAGCCCCTGGTGGTTTGAGCGCTCCGTGAATGATACCATTGAACTCTACCCGAGACCACGCCTCGCGGTTTGACCACGGGACCGCGAACTTTGTCCACCCCCCGATCCTCCCGAGTTTGGAGCCAGCCAGCATGCGTTTGATTTGTACCCTCATCGTTTCGCTTGTTTGTGCACTGCCGGCTTGGGCCGCGCCGGAGTATCGCGAAGAGCTGGTGTTTCCGCTCAACGCGCGACACAACCACGCCCCGGGCATCGTCGAGTGCCCGAATGGCGACTTGCTGGTGAGTTGGTATCGAGGGTCTGGCGAGCGGCGGGCCGACGACGTGGCGGTGCTCGGTTCGCGATTGCGAAAGGGCGATAGCACCTGGAGCGATGCGTTCACGCTGGCCGACAATCCCGAGTTTCCGGATTGCAACACGACGATGATGGTCGACGGCCAGGGCAAGCTCTGGCTTTTCTGGCCGATCATCCTGGACAACAACTGGGAGTCGGCGCTCACGATCTATCGCACGGCGACGGACTATGAGGGCGACGGCGCTCCGAAATGGAATTGGCAGGGCGTTGTCTGGCTCAAGCCCGAGGACTTCAAGGACGAAGCCCTCAAACTGCTGGAAGAGGGGCTGAAGAAACTGCCGCCGGCCCAGGTCGAGCGCATTCACAAGGCCTTTGGCAAGGAATTGGAAGAACGTCTTGGCAGCAAGCTGTATCAGCGGCTGGGCTGGCAGCCCCGCTGCAAGCCCACGATTCTCAAAGATGGCCGGATCGTGCTACCGCTCTATAGCGATACGTTCTCGTTCTCGCTGATGGCCATTAGCGACGACGGTGGCGAGACCTGGCATGCCAGCAAACCGTTGATGGGCTTTGGCAACATTCAGCCCGCCGTGCTCGAGCGCCAAGACGGCACACTCGTGACCTACATGCGCGAGAATGGCATCACCGACAAGATTCGCGTGGCCGAGTCGAAAGACCGCGGCGATACTTGGGGGCCAGTGGGCGAGATAGACATGCCCAACCCGGGCTCGGGGCTCGACGCCGTGCGGCTGGCCAATGGGAACTGGGTGTTGATCCACAACGATCAGACCAACGGCCGCAACTCGCTGGCCGTGTCGCTCTCGGAAGATGAAGGCAAGACGTGGCCCTATGTCCGCCACCTGGAAAAGCAGCCCAAGGGCTCGTTCCACTATCCGGCGATCATCCAGGGGAAAGACGGCACGATTCACGCGATCTATAGCTATTTTGTCGAAGGCGGAAAATCGATGAAGCACGCCGCCTTCAACGAAGCGTGGCTCAAAGCCGGCGATCCGAAATAGGTTGCGTCGAGGGCGTCCACCGGGACGTAGGGGCGGTGGCATAGCTAATTGTTCATGCCGTATCGCTTATCTCACGCATTTTTAAAAACGGATTTTGAAACGAACTCTTTTCCGAGTTGTTCAATCATGCGATGTACCGTATTGCTGTTGTTGTGCCTGATGGTGACTTGCGTTCAAACGCTGGCCCTGGCCGAGGAAGCCGCCGCCAAGCGGTACGTCATCATCCACGCCGACGACGCGGGCATGTCCCACTCGGTCAATCGCGCGACGATCGAAGCGATGGAGCAGGGCATCGTTTCGTCGGCCAGCATCATGGTGCCGTGCCCTTGGTTCAAGGAGATTGCCGCGTATGCCAAGGCGCATCCTGAAAAAGATTTTGGCATTCACCTGACGCTGAACAGCGAATGGGAGAACTATCGCTGGGCTCCGGTTGTCGGGCACGACAAGGTGCCTAGCTTGTGCGACAAGGAAGGCTACCTGTGGGACGGCGTGCCGCAAGTGGTCTTCAATGCCAAGGCGGCTGAAGTCGAAACCGAGCTCCGGGCACAGATCCAACGCGCGCTCGACTTTGGCGTGCCGGTGACGCACCTCGACACGCACATGGGCGCCGTGGTCAGTCGTCCCGATCTGGTCGAGGTGTACGTCAAGCTCGGCGTCGAGTTCGACGTGCCGGTCTTCTTTCTGCGCAACCTCGGCCGCGAGATTCCCGACGAACGCATTCGGGCTCGAGCGCTGGAACTTGTCAAAACCCTGGACGAGCAGAAGCTGCCGGTGCTCGACCATATGACGCAGCTTTATACGAACGGCACGTTTGAGGACAAGAAGGCACAATATCTGAAGGCGCTAGCCGAGAGTTCGCCGGGCGTACACTACCTGATCTTGCACTGCGGCCACGACGACAAGGAACTGCAGGCGATCACCACCAGCTCGCAGCTTCGCGACGTCGATCGCCGGGTGTTCACCGATCCGGACTTCATCGATGCCATGAAGAAGACCGGCGTGGAAATCGTGACCTGGAAGCAGGTGCGCAAGATGAACGACAAGCGGTTGGCGGGCGAATGAATCGTCGTGGCCGGCGTCGGTTTCTTGCTTCGGGAAGCGTACGAACGCCTGGGGGGCACACGTCATAGCTTCAAGTAGATCCCGTCCTTCTCGAGCTTGCGGATGAACAGGTAGGTGATTCCGAAGTAGAGCAGGAAACCGCAGGTGACATACCAGCCGGGAGCATCGCGCGGGATGAAGGGGCTCACCGCGCCGTCGACGATGCCGTGCAGGATGTAACCCACCAGGGCGTTGGTACCCAGCGTGCGAAACAGGCCGAGCCGCCAGCCCCAGACGTCACAAGCGATGTAGAACAGCCCGTACAGCGCCAACGAAAATCCGCCGGCGAAGGTGTGGTACGAGAGTGTCGCCGCGCGCTGGCTCATCATCCAGTAGTTGTGCTTTCGGTGCAGCGGATCTGGCGGGGCGACGAACGGCGGCTCGGTCCAGGTGAGCCGCGCCGATTGCATTCGTTCGCCGGTGGGGATTACCGCGTCTGGCGCGAATCGCTGTTCGGACAGTGCCGTAACTTGCTCCTCGGGCACGTCGTAGAGCGTCGTCAGGCAAGACATCCCCCAGCCCAGGGCCATGAGCAACGCGCCCCAGGCAATGACGCTCGCCACTCGCGGGCGGCCTTCTTTGCGCGTTACGGCGTCGCAGGCCAGGGTGCCCAGGATCGTGGGAATCGTCCAGGCTAGAAAGCCCAGGATACCGCCGTCGATGCCGGTGCGGCCATCGATAACGCCGTTGACCCAATCGAAGTAGAACCAATACGACAGCGCGAAGTGCAGCGCTGCCGAAAACACCAGATAGGCGACGCGCACTCCGGCGCTGGCGCGGATAACCGGGGTGATCCACAGCGAGGTGACGGCAATGTGCATCAAGGTTTGAAACCAGGTGCCGCGAATCGAATCCCAGAGCGCGGTGAGCGGCCCCTTGTCCAGGAACTCTTGCCAGGTGCGGGCGGCTTGGGGCGCGTTATAGACGACTAACGCCACGAGCGCGAGCCCCAAAAATCGCTTCACCACGTGCCAGTAGGCACTCGCGAGCCCCTCGGTTTGCGTGCGCCGTCCGAATGTCAGCCGAAAGGCGAACCCCACCGCAAAGAAGAACTGCGGCATGATCGTATCGGCATAGCTGCAGAACGTGTTCTTGTGCGTGAAGATGAGCGGCGTCGCCGCGTAGCCTCCCAGAAAATTCACCAGGAACATACCGGCCACGGTGTAGCCGCGAAACTGGTCGAGCGAGGCGATCCGATTGGCGGGGGCTTTCTGCAGAACGACGGGGGCGGACGAAGCAGTGGGCATGATTTGGCAGAGGGGGGGCAGGGCGGTGGAAAGCGGAATGGGTTGGGAATGATCGTAGCGGCGGGCAGCGACGCTCCGCAAGAACATCCCGCCACGATGCGCAAAAAAAGTCCCGGGGAGTTTACTTCCCGGGACTTCGGGTGCAAGCGATCGGTGTCGCGCTTTTGGCGGCTATTTGCCCGCCAGTTGCTTGTCGAACCAGTCGGCGATCACGGCCACTTCTTCGGGGATGGTGGGCCACGGATGTCCGCCGCCTTTCTTGACGATCAAATGGCAGTTGACCCCGCAATCGTCGAGTGCCTTTTTGAGCATCTCCGACTGATCGAGCGGCACCAACGGATCGGCGTCGCCGTGAATGATCAGAAACGGCGGGGCTTTTGCTGTGGCGAGTAGCGCGGGACTAATCGCTTTCAAGGTGTCGATCAGTTTGGCGTTGTCCTTCGGGGCGTTGCCGTTGGGATAGAGCAGCATCTTGACCATAGTGAACCGTTCGGGCGGCGAATTTTCGTCGATCTCGACGCCACGGAAGTTCAGGAAGTTCGTCGGCGGAAAGAACACGCCCACGGCTCCGACCTTGGTCTTGTCGTCGGCCGTGACGGCAACCAGCGAGGCCAGGTGTCCGCCGGCCGAAGCCCCGGCCAAGCCCAACTTGTCGGGATCGATTTTATATTCCTCGGCGTGTTCCTTCACCCAGGCGATGCCTTGCTTGACGTGCTTGGCCATTTCGGAAAGCGTGAACTTGCTCTTCGAGCCTGGCCGCACGCCAAATACGGTGTAGCCCTTGCCGCAGAAGATGTCGTACATTTTCGCCATGCGGTGCTGCTCGATCTTGCCGCGGTCCGAATCCCAGGCGCCGCTCACGACGTCCACGATCGCCAGGCCATTGGGCGTGCCCGTGGGCGTAAAGATGTCCATCACCAGGCCGATGCCGTCGGTCTCGGCATAGACCACGTTCTTGGTTTGCGTATAGGGCAAATCCGCGGCTAGGGCCGGCATGGCCAAGGCAACGAGCAAGATCAGGTAAAAACTGCGACGCAACATGAGAAGTTGACTCCTGGCTGGATGGAATGTTCGAGGGAGCACATCGAATCGCCGAGAAAACAGGAGTTCGCCGAGGAAGCATGAGAGCGCCCCTTGCGACGCTATCGCATCGAGCCCGCTCCGAAGTTTTTCATCCGCGTGAATTCGTGTTCATCTGAGATTCTACCCCGATTCTTGCTCCTTGGTTTCTCTCGGTTTTTCCGAAGGGCTTCGGTTACGGACCGTCCCAAACGACCACGCTTTTCGACCTGGCGTTTTGGGCCAGCTTGTCGCGCTCGAGGAAGTAGGTTGGCTTCATCGTGCCCTTGCTGAACACGCGCCGGGCCTGATCGTCGAAGTGAGGGCTTTCCGGTCGATCGCTCTCGCCCAACGGCAGCACGGTCCACGATTTCGGCGGATTGGTGAGCAACACGACTTGGGGCGATGTTTGGCCCCCGCGACCGCGAAACTGTTTCGTTCCCTCGATGGGCTCGAAGCTGATGGCGCGCGGCGTTGCAATGTGGTCGTTCGAGCCACCGCCCACGGGCCAGTGTTTGTCGCGGCCCCGCCGGCCGACGCGATACACGTCGCCGTAGGGCACATCCACGCGGCCATAGTCGGCCTTCAGCTTTTCGGCCGCTTCGCGCAGTTTTGCAATGCACGCCTCGTCGGTCGCTTCCTCGCCGGGCGGCGTTCCCAGCCGGTCGGCCAGCTTCATCTTGTCGCCGAACGCCTGTTTCCAATACTTGTAGGCCACGGCGCCGGTCGCGTCGGGGTCGCAACGGCGGTTCCAGGCCGTGATCACGCCGTAGATCTTTGCCAGTTCCGCGTCTTGTTTTACTTCGGGGCTCGCGGCCTCCCAGGCTTTGCGAAGCCGCTGCTGCCATTGGTCGGCGCCAAAGACGGCGGGGCTCATGGCGATTTCGATCGCGTCGGCGACGGTCATCCGTTTTTGATTGTGGAGCAGGTCCAGGCACATCGCCGCCCGTTGGTGAAGCGGGTTGTCGTGCGCTTCGTCCAGGCTTTTGAAGCCGTTGAACAGGTAGGGCGCCTCGGGCGAGGGCTTCAGCGGGCAGTCTTTGAACAAGAACTGCGGACTGACGTTGCAGTTTTGCAT
>CAZRCI010000005.1:51299-220645 GCA_964598535.1 uncultured Planctomycetaceae bacterium
ATGCAAAACTGCAACGTCAGTCCGCAGTTTTGCATGTAACCTTGCGGCGGGTTCGCGATTTGCACCAGGTCTTCGAACGGATGGATGCCCTGCCAGTCGAATTTGGTTGAATTGCCCGGCGTAGCCCGCTTCCAGTCAGCGCCGGGAGCCCGGCGGGGCACGCGTCCCACGCGCACGTAGTAGATGTCTCCCTGGACCGTGCCCACCATGACGTTTTGCATCATGAGCTGCTGCATGGCGAGGGCTTTTTTCATGTCGTCCAGGTTCTTGGCCGTCATCATCGCATAGGTCTGATCCAGCAGCCCCACTTCCTCGGCATAGGGAATGGCGAAGACGTAGGCCTTGCCAGCTTTGCGGGCGATGACGGGACCGTGCCGCGTATATTCGAGGTCGACCGTTTTTTCTTCGACACCACCGTCGGTCTTCACGCGGATCACTTCGGTCCGGACGTCCATGTCGACCCATTTTCCGTCGACCTTGTACTGGCGCGGATGCTCCGGGTTCAGCTCTTCCTCGAAGACGTCCGAAGTATCCGGTCCGCCGGTGGTCATGGCCACCGAGCAGTAACGGTTGTGGCCCAGTCCCGGCAACGGCTGCCCGAGAATCGACATGCCGGAGATTTCCAAGTCGCCGCCATAGAGCCGGACTTCATAGAACCGGAACGCGTCGTACCACGAAAGATGCGGATCGATGAGCGCGATCGGGGCGCCATAGGCCGTGCGGTCCTTCGCCACCAGCCACTCGTTCGATCCGTGGTACTCGACCGGATCGGCCTTGAGTCCGATCCGGTCCAGGTCGTCGGCCGCTTCGCCCTCGGGCCAGCCCCACAGCACATAGCGTCCGAGGGCCAGGCACAGCCAGGGTTCGAGCTTCGGCGCCCAGTCGGGCACTTCCGAGGGATGTTCGGTCATGTACTGTTTCACACCCGCCAAATACGCTTCGATGAGCGCCCGCGATTTCGCGTTGGTTGTCGGGTATTTGGCCTTTGCCACCTCGGCATGTCGCCAGACACGTTGGCGATAGTCGTCGCGCAGAAAGTCGGGGCCAAAGGCCTCGCTCATCCGGCCGGTGCAGCGTAGGTACTGTTTGAGCAGCTCGGGCAGGCGATCGGCCGCCTGGGCATACCCGTTGGCAAAGCAGGCGCCCTCGGCCGTATCGGCGTAGATGTGGGGCGTTCCGAACTCATCGCGATAGATGGTGATTTCCTCACGGGCCAGCGCCGTGCTGACGGTCGAGGACAGAACGAGAGCGAGCAATGCGGCCGCAGACAGCGTCCGCCGGGAGCGAGCATACATCAAGGCGCCTTGCGAGGGAGAATCCGCGAGCAATAGAACCGCGGTTGCCCTTTGAACGATGGCAATTTGGTCATAACCCCCTGTCTTAGAAAGGACTACGGGGACGGAGCGATTGTAAATCAGCTCCGTGGTAGTTGCAAAGAAGCCGGCGCAAGATCCAGTGCCCCCCATCCGGGAGGGGCTACATTACACTTCCGCGTTCGTTTCGCGGGGCCGGCAGGGGCTTCGGCTGCGTCGCCAAATCCAGAACTAACAGTACCGCAGCACCAAAACTGATCGCAACAAGCAGGCTCATAACACGCCGGGGGGCAAACGGATAATCTTCTGTTCCGGGCGTAAGGATACACCCGACCGCAATTCTCGCAAGGTTAGTTGCCCCGGCAAGTTGCCGAAGTCACAAGATTTTTTCGGGATTCTGGGGGAGGGCGGATGCCAGCACGCCTAGCTAGTGAGAAAAGGGGGGATCTAGGGGGCGATCCGCGATCCGTACGCTCGCATTTAGCTGCTTTTCAGATGCCCGGGCGTTCGGTCCTGTGCGAGTTGGAGCTGCCAAGATCTCGCTTTTGCCGGCGAATGATTCTTGCGAAGTCGGAGCCGCGAAATTTCCAGGCAGGACGAAAACCGTCGGAGTACGTGAAAATCGCCATCGTGTGTCGCGAGCCAGCAGAAAAAAGTTTCACCGGAGCTTAACTCTCGGGATGCCACGATAAGAACGGACGGCGAGACAATACCGCGGCGCGGCTCACGCAGATATTTCCCTACCGGATTGTTTTGGAGGGAACTTGTTTGACACTGCACGACTCCAATGAGAAAGTTAATTTTGGGGAGCTTGCGATGTCACTGCAGTCCTCCTTCTCCAACCACCAAGCGAGCCAGCACGAGAGGTCCGTGACGATGGCGTCTCTCGAAGTCTGCACCGGCACCGGCGGGCGCGAGTTTCACGAGCTCGCTTCCGATGAAGTGTTGGTGGGGCGCGACCAGTTCTGTGACATCGTCCTCCGGAACCATACGGTGTCGCGGCAGCACGCGCGGATTGTGCGTGCGCCGGATGGCTACTACATCGAGGATTTGGGCAGCCTCAATGGCACCTATATCAACGGCCATCGATTGGAGGGTCGGACCAAGCTCAAGGACGGCGACAAGGTCCACATCTACGAAGTTGTGACGGTCTTCCGGTCGGGCGCACCGCGGAGCGAGGCCGACGTTGGCGAGACGTTGGCCGACGTGCCGCTTCCGGAGGAGATTGCCCGCACGCGGTCGGCCGCCCGCACGATATTGGAGCCCGTGGCGGTTGAGCCCACGAAGGAGTTTTCGCCGCAAGCGCGCTTTCGCGCCGCGCTCAAGATCACCGCCGACCTTCAGGGACAGCCGGACGTCGATCAACTTCTGCCGCGAATTCTCGATACGCTGTTCGAGATATTTCCGCAGGCGGTGCGCGGCTACGTGTTGCTCGAAGAGGGAACCGAGGGGCATCTCGTGCCGCGGGCGATCAAACATCGTCGAAGCGAGGCCGGCCACAGTATGACGTTTGGTCCGATCAGCCGCAAAATGGCCTTGCATGTGATGGGCACGGCCCAGCCGGTGTTGATGGACGAGTTGCCGCCCGACGCGGCCGATGCCGGCCAATCGATCTTCGAAGTGCAGGGGCTTTCGATGATCTGCGCGCCGCTCAAGGGATCGGCGCGGCGCCCGCTGGGGATCATCTATCTCGACACGACGGAACTGGCCCGCAGGTTTACGCAGGCCGATCTCGACGTGTTGGCCAGCGTCGCCGCGATGGCGGCGCGCGGGGTCGAGACGGCCGGAGCTCAGCAGACGCCCTTCGACGCGGCCACCTATCAGCGGCAGCTTGGGACAGCCAAGCAGATGCAGTTGCAGTTTTTACCGCAAAGCCGTCCGGAGGTGCCTGGCTACGAGTTTTTCGACTATTACCAGCCGGCCGACGAAGTGGGCGGTGATTACTTCGGTTACATTCCGTTATCGGACGGGCGTCTGGCCCTGGCGATTGGAGACGTGGCCGGCAAAGGCGTGTCGGCGGCGTTGCTGATGGCGCATTTCTCGGCCGAGGTGCGGTACTGTCTTTCGACGTGCGTGTCGCCAGCGGCCGCGGTCGACCAGCTTAACGCGGACTTGGCTTCGGAATTGGCGAACTACCACTTCGTGACGTTCGCGTTGTGCGTGCTGGATCCGCGCTCGCACAAGCTGACGATGGTCAATGCGGGACATCTACCGCCGTTGCTGCTGCGTGGCGGAAGTCTGGAGACGCTTGGCGGCGAAGGCGGCTTGCCGCTGGGGTGCGATGCCGAGCGCCGCTACGAACAAGTCGAATTGCCGCTTGAGCCGGGCGACGCAATTGTTCTGTATACCGATGGCATTACCGACGCGATGGACGCGTCTGGCTCGGTCTATGGCAGTCAGCGTTTGCGCCAAACGCTGCTCACCGCGCCCACGCGCGTCGAGGGGCTCGGCGGCGCGCTGTTGAACGACGTGCAGCGCTTCGTGCGCGGCCGTTTGCAAAGCGACGACATCTGCCTGGTCTGCTTTGCCCGCGACCTTTGATCGAGAGGGGCGCTGATCAAGAGGGCGCTGATCAAGAGGGCGCTGATCAAGAGGGCGCTGATCCGCGAGGAAGACGCGGCGAGCGTCTTTTTGTAAGTCGTTTCCACTAAGGATGTTTTGCTGATATTTCGCGCGCCGGAAATTTGACAGCAGGCACCTCCTGGTTCTAGACTTACGGAGGCGCGAGAGCGTGCTCTCATCCATCGATCATTTCTCTACGTTCTAAAGCTCTTAGCGCCGCGGTGATCGCAGTTCGCTGTCTCCAGTTGCGAAACGATAACCCCAAGCCAACGCTTGTTTCCATTAGCCGAGGGGCGACGTTACCTTCCCGCAGGAGGACAATATGGCAATCGCATTGCGCACCGTCACGATCAATCCGGCCTTCCTCCGCGAGATCAAGGACGATCATCACGAGTTGCGGCAACTGATCCACCACTCCTCGGCGATGTTCGACGCGAGCGTCGTTCATGGGCGAGCTACGGAGACCGATTACAAGCGGCTCGTCGAGCTACTCGCCAAGCTACGCGATCAGCTCGCGATGCATTTTTCGCTCGAAGAGGCGTACGGCTACTATGAGGACGCGATCGTCGCCGCGCCGCATCTATCTCGCCGTGCCGAGGCGCTCCGCTCGCAACATTACGAGCTCTATGCCGAGATGTGTCGCGGGGTGGAGACCGCCGAGCAGTTGCTCTATCTTGCGAAGCCGGAGCGGCACTTGCCAAGTGTCGCCAGTCAGTATCAGGCGTTTCTGACCCGCTTTCACGAACATGAAGCGGCCGAGTGCGAACTGATACTCGAGGCGTTCAACGACGACATCGGCACCGGCGATTGAAGCCACGCGCCGGCATCTGTTTCCGTTTTATGCTGCGCGGGGTTTCTATTTTATGCTGCGCGGGCCATCGTGCGTCGATGGCATCGGACGTTCCAGGTGTTCCTTACGAAAGTCTGTCGCGGCAGCGCCACAGGTTGTCGTCGGTTTGAGAACACCTTTGAGTTTTCGTCAAAACGTCCCCGCTGGAAAATGCCCGCAATTTTGGGGTTTTTATTGAATTCCTCGCATTGGCACAACTCCTGCGATTGTGGCTTTGCCAGTGAGGATTCAGCCCATGAGAAGTTCCGCCTTCGCGACGCTTCTCGACTGCCAAAATTGAAGGGAGCTTTGACATGCGACGCGCGTTGTTAGGAGTAGCGTGTGTAGCGGTGCTGGTGTTCGCGGGAAGTTCGGCGGCGCTGGCCCACGGGCCACACCACGGATATGGCCGCGCGGACTACGGCCGGTGGAATGGCCGCGATTATCACCATCATCATCACCATCACCACGCGCATCGGTTGCCGCCGCGGCCGGTATATCGTCCCCATTGCGGGCCGGTTGCGGCCTACCCCGTCTATCCGGCGCCGGTCTTGGCTTATCCGGCGTATCCGCGGTTGGGGGTTGGCATGGGCGGTTCGAATTTTTCGCTCTGGTACCAGCAGTAGATCGCGGGTACCGAGGGTTGAGCGATCGCAAAAAACGCCGGATCGGGCACTTGCTCGATCCGGCGTTTTATAATTTTAGCGTTCGCAGGCGGCAGCGAATTCGTCGTGCGGCAACGAGGGCCCGTCCGTAAGCGCGGCGGAGCTACTTGGCCGCTTGCTCGGCGGGTTGGGCCGCTTCTGGCTTTGGTTCTTTGCCGAGCAGGTACTTGTCGAACCAGTCGGCGAATGCGCCGAAATCCTGGATGAGCATCGACGGCCAGACGCCGTGCCCGGCGCCTTTCTTTACGACGAGCTCGGCTGGCACGCCCGCCTCCTTGAACTTCTCGAGGATGATTTCCGATTGTTGAAGCGGCACGAGATCGTCGGCATCGCCGTGCATGATCAGCGTGGGGGCGTCCCCTGCGTTGACGTGGTAGATGGGCGAGACCTCTTTCACGATCTTTTCGCGAGTTTCCCCGTCAACGGGCACAAACATTTTCTTCTGTGGATCGTGGACGTGAAAATCGAACGGCGCTTTGAACTTGTGGTTGGGCTCGGTACCTAGTGACTTGACGCCCGGCTGACCGTAGTTCAAGAAGTCGGTCGGCGGAAAGAAGCAGGCCACGGCCTGCACACAGCTACTAGCGCGATCGACGGGATCTTTCGAGTTGGGATCGCCCTCGCAGCCGGCGCAGCCCATCATTAGCGATAAATGGCCGCCGGCCGACGCGCCGGTAATGCCGATTTTGTCCGGATCGATCTTGAAGTCGGCCGCGTTCGTGCGAATATAGCGGACCGCGCGATTGACGTCCTCGATGCACTCGGGAATCGTGAACTTAGGTTGACTGCCGTGCACCACGGCGAACACCGTGTAGCCGCGATTGAGCAGCGTCAGCGCGAAGGCCGGTTGGATCTGTTCGTGGTTCGAGACCCAACCGCCGCTAATACAAACGATGACGGCGCCGCCGTTTTGCTCGACCGGCGTGAACACGTCCATGGTCAGCGCGGTGCCGAATTTGCGCCCGTAGATGATGTCTTGCTGGCGAGTCCACTTCGCGGGTTTGGCGGCCTCGGCCGAGGAGGCAACGGTCCCAAGCATCAAGAGTGCCAAAAGCAACACACGCTTCATGAGGATACGCTCCCTGAGAGATGGACACGTGAAGAGCCGGTTGCCCTCCAGTTTACCCACTCGGAAAGCCCAGAAAAAGCGGCGGGATAAGTTATAGGCTGCCTGCCCGAATCCCTGGCGGGTTTGGAGGTCATGGGGGGGCGGCCTCGGCCGATCGTCCCCGAGCTCCAGCACTACGCGCCTAGGAAATCGTCTCGCATGTCGCCCAGCGCCGGAAACCTCTCGCGATAGGCCAGCAGGGGTTCGCGTTCGATGTTTGCCGACAGCACTTCGGCGAGTGAGGCGTCGGTCGCCAGGGACCGCCCTTTGGGATCGAGGATGGCGCTATGTCCCGCATAGCTCGCGTGCGGATCGGTGCCTACGCGATTGACCCCCACGAGGTAGCATTGATTCTCGATTGCCCGGGCCGGCAGGAGGGCTCGCCAATGCGCGTCGCGCGTTTCGGGCCAACTGGCGATCACCACGAGAAGCTCGGCCCCGCTTCGCGTCGCATGCCGAAACACTTCGGGGAATCTCAGGTCGTAGCAGACGAATGGAGTGACGCGAAATCCCCCCCAGTCGAACGCGATGATTTTGTTGCCGCTGGCATAGTGCTTGGTCTCGCCCGCATAGGAGAAAGGGTGGATTTTGGTATAGCGGGCGAGCAGTTTTCCGGCGGGATCGTACGCCACGGCCTGGTTCAGGCCGCGCCCGTCAGGACAGCGCGTTACCACGCCGCCAACGACGGCCGCGCGCAAGTCCATCGCCAGCTCGGCCAGAAAGGCGTGCGTTGGTCCATCTTCGGGCTCGGCGATTTCGGTGGCGTTCATGCTGAAGCCGGTTGCGAACATCTCTGGCAGCACGACGAGGGCTCCCGGCTCAATCGCCGCGCTGGCGACGAGCTTTCGCACGCTGGCAAAGTTTGCGGACTTGTCTTCCCACACGATGTCAGATTGCACGGCGACGACTTGCATAAGTTTCAGCCCTTTACGATTTGTTTCAAGCCTTTGACCAAGCGCCCCATGCCCGAGGCGGTCGACTCTCGATCGAGCGCGCCGTAGGCGACGCGCAGCGTGCATCCGGCGCGGATGCCAAACGTTGATCCTGGGAGGACGGCCACGCCGTGTTCGCGCACCAAGTGCTCGACGATCTCCATGTCGGAGCGTGGCGTGTCCACGCCGACCAGGAAGTAGAACGCGCCGAGTGCCGGGGGAATCGTGCAGAAGGGACGAACGGCCTTGAGCTCTTCGAGCACGAGCGATCGTACCTCGGCGACGCGCGCCAGATTGTCTTGTCGGTAGGTGGCCGGGGCCTTTAGCGCGGCGAGCGCCGCATATTGCGAAACGACCGGTGGGCAGATCAGAATCGTGTCTTGTGCTTTGCGCACCGCGACGGTTAGCGCCTCGGGAATCACCATGTACCCGATACGCCAACTGGCAAATCCATAGGCCTTCGAGAAGGAATAAAGCGAGATCGTGTGTTCGGCCGAGTGGGGCAGCGAGGCCGGAGAAAAGTGCTTCGCCCCGTCGTACACGAAGGATTCGTACGCTTCGTCGCTGATGTGATAAACGCCGCGCTCGCGGCACAGCCGGTTCACGGCCAGAAGCGATTCACGCGAGTACACGGCGCCCGAGGGGTTGTTCGGAGAGATCGTCACCACGGCCCGGGTGCGGGGGGTGATCGCCGCTTCGATCGCGTTCAGATCGAGCTGATATTGCGCGTCGAGTGGTACGATAACCACTCGGCAGTTCAGCGCCGCCACGGCCATTTCGTGATTGAAGTAGTAGGGGGCGAGCAGGATGACCTCGTCTCCCGGATCGGCGATCGCCAGAAGCGCATTGAAAAACGCCATGTTGCCGCCGGCGGTAACGACCACGCGATTGTGGGCGTTTATGACGATGCCGTTCTCGGTCATCAACTTGCCGGAGAGCATTTCGACCAGCGGGGCGATGCCTTCGACGGCTTGATATTTGTGGTTTTGCGGCTCTGCGGCCAGGGACGTCACGGCCGCGAGCGCCTCGCTCGGCGGACCGTAATGCACGACGCCCTGGCCCAGAGAGATGGTGCCCGGATGCTGGCGGATCAATTCCGCCACGACGGGAATGATCGGCGTTTGGACGGCCTGCATACGCTGGGATAGATGCATGGGTTATCGACCGCCGCTTGCGGTGGCTCGAAAGAGATTCAAAGGGAATGCCAGCAGTCTCGATGATAGCGTTCGTGGCGGTGGTGGGCCACGTGAATCGCGAGCCGCGCACGGTTCTGGTCGCGTTCCGGCCAGAACACCAGATTCGTTATTCGTCTTCCGGCCGTTCGAGCAATCCGCTACATACAGCGCCGCTGTCAGCTTGAGTCATTCCTATCGTGAAGGGGCCATGTTATGCCCACACGCTTGCGCTGGTTTGCCGCTTTGGCCTTGAGCGTCGTTGTCGTAACGAATGGGTTGTCGTCGGCGCGGGCTCAGACTCCGCGCGAACTGGCCGCCGCCCGTTCGTGGCTGGTCGAGAGTGAATTGGCCACGAGTGGCATCAAAAGTCCCGCGATTCTGGCCGCAATGCGGGAGGTTCCGCGTCATGAGTTTGTGCCCCAGGACCTGAGACCCTATGCCTATCTCGATACGACGTTGCCGATCGGCCACGGTCAAACGATCTCGCCGCCGTACATCGTCGCATGGATGACCGAACAACTTGATCCGCAGCCGGGCGAGCGCGTGTTGGAAATTGGCACGGGCAGCGGCTATCAGGCGGCCGTGTTGAGCCGGCTCGTCAAGGATGTGTATACGATCGAGATTCAACCCGAGCTGGCCAAGACGGCGGCGGCGGCGATCAAGCGGGCCAAGTACAAGAACATCCATACCCGGCACGGCGATGGCTTTCAGGGATGGCCCGAGGCCGCGCCGTTCGACAAGATCATGGTCACCTGTTCGCCGGAGAATGTGCCGGCGCCGCTCGCCGAGCAATTGCGCGAGGGCGGGCGAATGCTGATTCCCATTGGCGAGAGCTTTCAGCAGCATCTTTGTGTTTTGGTCAAAGAGGGCGGCAAACTGCGTGTCGCCATCCGCACGCCGACGTATTTCGTGCCGATGACGGGCGTTGCCGACTCGCTGCGCAGCCAGCCAGCGGAAGAAGCGTTAACGCCGCTCAACAATGGGGGCTTTGAAGAGTTGCTTTCGCCGGGAGTGCCGGCCGGCTGGTACTATCTTCGTCAGGCGGAACTGGTCGATGGCGCTTCAGCGAACCGCCGCGGCCACTACTTGCGGCTTTCGAATTCGGTGCCCGGTCGACGGTCGCAGGCGATTCAATCGATTGGCATCAGCGGTCGCCAAGTACGTCAGATCGAGGTCGAGGCCTGGGTCGCCGGCCGCGATTTGCGGCCTTCGCAACCCGTTGATCCGCAAGACGGCGCGAAGCTCTACGTATCGTTTTTCGACGCCGATCGCGCGACCGTTGGCGAGCAGGTCGTCGGCCAGTGGCGCGAGAGTTTCGACTGGCGGCGGCACGCCGGAGTCGTGGACGTGCCTCCCACGGCCATCGGGATGACGGTCGCCGTAGGTTTGTTCGGGGCGACGGGCCAACTATCTTGCGACGATGTCGCCGTTCGCCAGACTTCGCTGAACACGGCCCGCCGCTAACGCCGTACGCCCGCGGGCTCCGGTTTCTGCCAGCGGGCCTTGACCGCTCAGCAGGGGAGTCCTCGCCGGCCGAATTGGTAGAGGGCTTCACTGGCGGATTCGAGCTGATCGAGCGCGAGCCATTCATCGGCCGTGTGTGCTTGATCGATCGAGCCGGGGCCAAATACGATCGAGGGTACGCCGGCGGCCGCAAAGGCCGCCGCGTCGGTGCCGAAAGGGACGCCGATCTTTCCACCCGGGAGCCCGATCGCTTGCACGGCCGAGTTCATCGCCTCGGCATAACGAGCATTGTTGTCGTCGGGCAGGCCCAGGCCGATGAGGAACGGTTTGTCGTGTTCAAGTTTAATGTCGTTCCCGAGTTCGCGAACCAGGAAGTCGATGACTTGTTGCTGGGCGGCGAGCGGTTCTTCTCGCGGGAGCAAGCGGCGATCGATTTCGATCGTGCAATGATCGGGCACGGTGTTCACGCTGAGGCCGCCGGTGATCGTGCCGACGCTGAGCGTCGGGCGGCCGCAGAGCGGATGTACGCCAAGCGTCGGAGCGATGTCGCGCTGATAGCGCTCGAGCGCGGCCAGCACGGGGGCCATGCGGAAGATGGCATTTACGCCCAGGTGCGGTTGCGAACTGTGGCCGGCTCGGCCGCACGTGTGCAGTCGCCAGCGAACGACGCCTTTGTGGGCAACGACGACCTGCAATTGGGTTGGTTCGGCCACGATGGCCACGTCCGGACGACGAGGGATGATGGAGCCGGGCTCGCTCCACAAGCGGGTGAGCGCGGTCGCGCCGCTAAAGCCGTGCTCTTCGTTCACCGTACAGGCCATCACCACCGTTGGCATCGAGGGAGGGCGTTCATCGGCCAGCCGGGCGAACGCGCCAAGCATGGCTGTCATGCCCCCTTTGATGTCACAGGAGCCGCGGCCATAGAGCCGGCCGTCGCGCACCGTGGGCGTCCACGGCTCGATGGTCATGCCATCGACGGGAACCGTGTCTTGGTGGGCCTCGAAGAGGACGAGCGGGCCGCCCGCGTCGACCGGAATCGCGCCGTCGAGCCGGCCGATTATATTTGTGCGTTTGGGCTCGACCTGCTGGCGTAGGTAGGGTAATCCCAGCTCGCGGAACAGGTTTTCGAGGTAGTCGGTGACTCGATATTCGAGAAATTCGGGGCCACTAACCGGTTTTCCCATCGGATTCACGCTGGGAATGGCCACGAGTTCGCTGAGGGTGCGCGTGAGATCGAGCTTCATTTTGCGTTCAATCCGAGGCGAAGTCCGGGGGGGACCGGCGAGCGGTGGAACCGTCATCATAGCGGTCGAGCCGATGTTTGGCGCGGGCGGATATGGAGGGTGAAAGTGCTGGCGGTGTGCGAGAGGGCGCGGCTTGTGCTTGACCATCCGGACGCGCGTCGTTAGGATTTTGGTGCGCCTGAAGGGTCAAATAGGGCCTGGATTTAGGGCGATTTTTGGAGGAAGACCCGAGAGAAACGGGTCTTTTCTTCGGAGCTACTTTGTGACAAGATTCACAAAGTGATCGCAGGCTTGTGCGCCTGCACGGCATCGCAGCAGGGGTTGCGACGTTTCGTGCCGCGTCGAGCATGGCGACTGCCGGAACCGATCTGCATGGAATCTGCCGTTCTGCCTGTATTTCTGTTTGTGCTTCTTGCCACGGGCTTGGCCGTGGTGTTGCTGGTTGTCAGCGCGCTGGTGGGGCCCAGCAAGAACGGCAAGGTGAAGGAAATGCCGTATGAAAGCGGCATGGATCCGATTCACGATACGCACCGCCGCTTCGACGTGCGGTTTTATCTGGTGGCCATCGCCTTCCTGGTGTTCGACGTGGAACTGTTGTTCCTCTATCCCTGGGCCGTGGCCAGCCGCAATCCGCTGGGCATCGATCGCGCGGTGAGCGAAGGCCTGGTGGCGAGTCGCGGGCTGGTCTTCGCCGAGGTGCTCGTGTTTTTGGCGCTGTTGGCCGTGGGGTTTGTATACGCGTGGCGAAAAGGGGTATTCCGATGGCGCTAGAAGTGCCTGAAAACGTCGTCGTGAGCCGCTTGGATTCGCTGGCCAGTTGGTGCCGTAAGAACAGCCTGTGGCCGATGCCGTTTGCCACGGCTTGCTGCGGGATTGAGCTGATGGCCACGGGCGCGAGCAAGCATGACTTGGCTCGCTTTGGCGCGGAAGTGATGCGTTTCAGCCCGCGACAATGCGATTTGATGATCGTTGCCGGCCGGGTCGTGATGAAGATGTTGCCGGTGCTCCAGCGCATTTGGCAACAGATGCACGAGCCGAAGTGGTGCATCTCGATGGGGGCATGCGCTTCCACGGGTGGAGTCTTTGATACCTATAGCGTGGTGCAGGGGATCGATCGTTTCATTCCGGTCGACATGTATGTGCCCGGCTGTCCGCCGCGGCCCGAGCAGTTGATTCAGGCGATCATCGATTTGCAGGACAAGATCCAGCTAGAAGGCACGATCGCGGGACGAGAGTTTGCCGTTCGCAGCCGGCAGCAGACCAAGCGAGCGCTGGTGGAGCTGCCGGTCATTACCCTGCCGCGCGGGGTGAGCAGTCTGCCACAAGGCGTGCGTGTAGAGTAGCGTCCTCGATGAGTTTTGTCCGATAGGTCTGAGATGATGCTCAGACGGGAAGCGACGTTCGATGATCAAGCCCGAAACGATCCAGGCTCTTGGCGAGCGGTTTCCCGCGGTGCGGTTTAGCGAATTTCGCGAACAGCATCGGGCCGCGGTGCCGCGTGAAGAGTTGGCCGAGGTGTTTCAATTCGTCCAAGAGACGCAGGGCTTTGATTTGTTGGTGGACGTGACCTGCGTTGATTATTTGAACTATCGCGACGCGGAAGATCGATTCGGGCTGGTGTATTTGCTCGCCAATACCGCGACGAACGAGCGGCTTACGTTGCGGGTGTATCTGAACGAGCCGAATCTCACGGTGCCCACGGCGACGACGTTTTGGAAGGGCGCTAATTGGTTCGAGCGAGAAGTGTACGACATGTTCGGGATCGAGTTCGCTGGGCATCCGGACCTGCGGCGGATCTTGCTTCCAGATGAGTTCACCGCGTTTCCGTTGCGGAAGGACTACCCGCTGCAAGGTCGCGGCGAGCGGCATAACTTCCCGGTGCTGACGCGAGAAGAAAGCTGACCTGTATTTGAAGCCTTATGTCCGTAGCTGAAACCAAAAAGAAGACGCTTGCCGAATTGGCCGGAGCCGAGGCCCGCGATTATCGCTGGACCTTGAATTTCGGTCCGCAGCATCCGGCGACGCACACGACGTTGCGGCTGGTGCTGATGCTGGACGGCGAACGCGTGGTCGATGCCATTCCGGACATCGGTTACTTGCACTCGGGCTTCGAGAAGATCGGCGAGCACCTGGATTACAACCAGTACGTCACGGTGACGGACCGGATGAACTACATTTCGCCGCTGGCGAATAACGTGGCCTGGCACGGCGCCGTCGAGAAGCTGCTAGGGTTGGAACTGACGCCTCGCTGCAAGTATTTGCGTACGATCATCGCCGAGCTCGCGCGGATCAGCGATCATCTTTTAAGCAACGGGGCCGTGGGGCTGGACGTGGGAGCGTTCACGTTCTTTCTGTATGGCTTCTATCAGCGCGAAGTGCTGTACGACATTTTTGAGACGCTCTGCGGAGCGCGGTTCACGAACAGCTATACCCGCGTGGGCGGCGTCATGTACGACGCGACGCCCCTGGTGATCGAGAAGATTCGTAACTTCGTGCGGACGTTTCCCAAGACGCTCGACGACATGGAGCGGCTGCTCAATCGGAACCGGATTTTCGTCGATCGCACCAAGGGCGTGGGTATCCTCTCCAAGGAAGAGGCGACGAATCGCAGCGCCACGGGGCCCATTGCCCGAGCGAGCGGCGTGACGCGCGACCTGCGGAAGGACGAGCCGTATCTGGCGTATGCCGATTTCGACTTCCAAGTTTGCTGTGCGACGGCTGGCGACTGCTTTGCCCGGTATCTGGTACGGATGGCCGAGATGCGCGAGAGCCTGAAGATCGTCGAGCAGGCAATCGAGAATCTGCCGTCGGGGCCGGTGAATGTCGGTATCGACGAACGGACGACGCTCCCCCACAAGCAGCAGGTCTATCAGACGATCGAGGGCACGATCTCGCATTTTGAGATGGTGATGACCAATCGTGGCTTTACCGTTCCACACGAGGAATCGTATGCCGCGATCGAGTCGCCCAACGGCGAGTTGGGCTTCTATCTGGTAGGCGATGGGTCCGACGTGGCCTACCGTGCCCGCTGCCGTCCGCCATCGTTCATTCATTTTTCGCTGTTTCCGAGTTTGATCCGCGGCCACACGCTGTCGGACGTCGTGGCCGTGCTCGGAAGTTTAAACATTATCGCCGCGGAACTTGATCGATAGGAAAACGGGATCGAGGGTTAGGGGTTAGAGCAAGGATCCCGACCCAAACGAAACGTCTAACCCCTGGTCCCTAACCCCCAACCCCTTTTTTCTCATGGCCGTTCTCACTGACGAAATGATCGCCGCGATTAAGGACTACTTTCCGCGTTATCCGACGCGGCAGGCGGTCACCTTGCCGGCGTTGCACATCGTCAACGAGCGGCTGCGTTATGTGCCGCTCGAAGCGGTGGTCGAAATCGCCGAGTTGTTGGAGCTTGCGCCCGCGCAGGTGCAGGACACGCTCACGTTTTACGGCTATTTCAAGCAGGATAAGCCGCACGGCGAAACCCGGGCCTGGGTTTGCCGCTCGATCGCCTGCGCGCTGCGAGACGGTGAAAAGGTGCTCGATCACATGTGCCACGCGGCGGGCATCAAGCCGGGCGAAACGACTCCGGACAACAAGCTGACGATCGAATTTGCCGAGTGCCTGGGAGCGTGCGAGTACGCTCCTTGCATGCTGGCCGGCGAGACGCTGCACAAGAATCTTACGCCCGAGGCGGCCGAAGTGTTTGTCAAAGAAACTTGCGACGGTAAACCTGGCCTTCCTGAAAACGGACATGCCTAACCCTGGGTTTTGCCACGACGCGACGCCGCCCGGCGTCTGAAAGACTCGACGACGAATCATGCCTTTTGAACCTGTACTGCTGGCGAATATCCACAAGCCTGACAGCCACACGCTGCGCGTGTACGAGGCGGGCGGCGGCTACCAGGCTTTGCGCAAGGTGCTGGCCGAGAAGACGCCGGTCGAGTTCATCGAGATCGTCAAAAGCAGTAATCTTCGCGGGCGCGGCGGGGCGGGGTTTCCGACGGGGCTCAAGTGGTCGTTCTTGCCCAAGGATCACCCCGGCCCGGTGTATATGTGCATCAACGCCGACGAGAGCGAGCCGGGCACGTTCAACAACCGGATCCTGATGGAGCTCGATCCGCATCAGGTGATCGAAGGCGTCATTCTAAGCTGCTTTGCCACGCGGGCCGTGACGGCGTACATCTATCTGCGCGTGGAGTATCCCACGTGCTACAAGCGATTGCAGCAGGCGATCGACGAATGCTATGCGGCGGGCCTGTTGGGCAAGAATATCGCCGGCAGCGACTTTTCACTCGATATTTACCTCCACCGCGGAGCGGCGGCTTACATCTGCGGCGAGGAAACCGGGCTGATCGAAAGCCTCGAAGGCAAACGGGCCTGGCCGCGGATTAAGCCGCCCTTCCCGGCGGTGGAGGGTGTGTTTCGCAAGCCGACCGTGGTGAACAACATCGAAACGGCGTGCTGCGTTACGCAGATCGCCGCGCGCGGGGCCGATTGGTTCAAAAGCATCGGCGTGCCGAGCGATCCGAACAACCCACGCGATCCGGGCAGCTACGGTCCGAAGCTGTATTGTCTGAGCGGACACGTGAACAAGCCGGGCTGCTATGAAGCGCCGCTGGGCATTACCTGCCGGGAATTGATCGAAGCGTATGGCGGCGGAATTTGGAAGGGCCGCAAGGGCAAGGCCGCGATTCCCGGCGGCATCAGTATGGGCCTGTTGACGGAAGCCGAGTTCGACACGCCGCTCGATTTTTCCGGACCGGGCAAGGTGGGTTGCCTGGGCCTGGGCACGGCGGCCGTGGTGGTGCTGGACGAAACGGTTTCGATGGTCGACTTCCTGCACAATAGCTGCCGATTCTTCGCCCACGAAAGCTGCGGCCAATGCACGCCGTGCCGCGAGGGAACGGCCTGGAGCTTGTCGATGCTCGACCGCATCAAAGCCGGCAAGGGCCGGCTGAAGGATCTGGATCTGCTGCTGGAAATTGGCGATTCGATCGGAATCATCCCGGGCACCACGATTTGCGGTTTGTCGGATGGCGCGGCTTGGCCGATCAAGAACGCTATCCGTAAGTTTCGCGGCGAGTTCGAAGACTACATCAAGCGGACCAATCCCACCGGATACATGGTCACCGAAGCGGTTGAAGCGTTGCCCATCCTGGCCGCGCACTAAGCGAAAGCAAGCGTCTCCATGCCGAAAGTCATCGTCGACGGAATCGAAGTAGAGCTGGCCGAGGGCGAGCGGATCAACGGGATTCAGGCTGCGCAGCGCGCCGGCGTCGAGATTCCGCATTACTGCTGGCACGCCGGCTTGTCCGTGGTGGCCAGTTGCCGCATGTGCCTGGTCGAAACCGGCACGCGCAATCCGGAGACGGGCGACGTGACGATGGTGCCCAAGCTGGTGCCGGCCTGCCAGACGCCGGCCACGCCGAATACCGTGATCATCACGAACAGCGAGAAGGTGGCCAAGAGCCGGGCGATGGTCGAAGAAGATCTGCTCATCGATCATCCGATCGACTGTCCGATCTGCGACAAGGCCGGCGAATGCTATTTGCAGGACTACCACTTCAAGTATGGGCAGGATCAGCGGCGCGCGGACATTCGCCCGTTCACCAGCCGCCGCCGCGAAATGGGGGATACCGTCACGCTGTTTGTCGACCGCTGCGTGATGTGTACGCGTTGCGTGCGCTTCACACGCGAGATCAGCGGTACCAGCGAGTTGATGGTGATCAACCGCGGCAGTCACGAAGAGATCGACGTCTTTCCGGGCTTTCCGCTCGACAACAAAATGTCGGGCAACGTGGTCGATCTTTGCCCCGTGGGAGCGCTGGGCGACAAGGACTTTCTCTATAAGCAGCGGGTGTGGTTCATGCGGAAGCATGACGGCGTATGCACCGGCTGCTCGACGGGCTGCTCGATCAGCGTCGAAGAAAACCAGGATACGGTGTATCGCCTCAAGCCGCGCGAGAATCCGCACATCAACCAGTGGTGGATGTGCGACGAGGGGCGATACGGCTATCACTATATCCACAGCGATCGCCGGCTGACGAACGTCGAACGGCGCGACGGCGCCAACTGGACGTTGCTTGAATGGTCGCAGGTCGTACGCGAGATCGACGAACGATTTCGGGCGATTGGCCGCGTGGCGGTCGTGCTGTCGCCGCATCTGACGGTCGAAGAGGCCTACCTGCTGGCGAAGTATGCCCGCGAGGTGGATCCGCAAGCGCAGGTGGTGCTCGGTCCGGTGCCGGTCGAAGGTCAGGACCAGACGTTCAAGAACGGCTTTTCGATCCGGGCCGAGAAATGTCCGAATCGGCGCGGCGTGGAAGAAGTTGTCACGCACTTTATGGGGCAGGTGGCGACGCTCGACAATTTGTTGATCGCGCTCCAGGGTGGCGAGCCGACGGCCGTGTGGGTGAGCGGCGGCTATAAGAGTGACTGGATCGACGCGGCTGCCGCCGATTCGCTGGCCGCGGCGGCGTGTCTCGTGGTGCAGGATTTGTTCGACTCGCCGCTCGCGGAGCGAGCCGCCTATCGATTGCCGGAAGGGGCGTTTGCCGAACGTGAAGGTTCTTACGTCAACGCCAACGATCGGTTGCAGAGTGTCGCCTGGGCGATTCGTCCGCCGGCCGGAGTGCGCGTGGCCGGCAGCGTGTATTGGGAGTTATCTGGCGAAATCGGCTTGTACAAGTCGCGCCGGGTGCTCGATGAAGTCGCCGAGCGAATCGCGTTTTTCGCGCCCGCGGCCGAGCCGGTCGGGCCGCTGGGCGTGGACTTGAAGACGCCGGTGCTCGAAGTGACGACAACAGGCTAGAGATGACAACAGGCTAGAGATGACAACGGGTTAATGGGTGACGGGTTAAGGGACGCGCAATGGACTGGCAATCGTTAATGCAGCCGCTGATCTTGCCGGTGGTGAAGATTGCGCTGTTGATCTTCATCATGATGACGGCGGCCGCCTATCTGGTGCTGCTCGAACGGTGGATCGCCGCCTGGGTGCAGGACCGCAAAGGCCCCAACCGCGTGGGCATCCCGCTGACCAAGATCAGAATGTTCGGGTTGGGGCAGCCGCTGGCCGACGGCTTGAAATTCATCTTCAAGGAAGAGTACACGCCGGCCCACGTGGAGAAAGTCCTGTATACGCTGGCGCCGATCGCGATCATGGCGTCGGCGCTGGCCGTGTTCGCCGTGGTACCGATTGGCGACGTGCTGCCGATCGAAGTGCCCGGCGTCGAGGGGCCGATCGAGCTGGTCGTCGCGCCGGGGCTCGACGTAGGCATGATTTATATTTTTGCCTTGAGCAGCATCGCCGTGTATGGCGTGATTCTGGGCGGTTGGAGCAGCAACAACAAGTATGGCTTTTTGGGCGCGCTGCGTTCGAGCGCGCAGCTCATCGCTTATGAAATTCCGCTGGGGCTGGGAATTCTCGGCGTGGTGCTGGCCGCGGGTTCGTTACGGCTGGACACGATCATGGCCTCCCAGGCCGAGACGGGCTTGTGGAACGTGTTTGCCCAGCCGCTAGGGTTCTCGGTGTTCGTGGTTGCCGCGTTTGCCGAGGCCGCGCGTCTACCGTTCGACCTGCCGGAAGCCGAGCAAGAACTGATTGGCGGTTATCACACCGAATACGCCGGCATGAAGCTGCTGTTGTTCTTGATCGCCGAGTTTCTGCACATGGTGGTGGCGGCGTTCCTGATTGTGATCCTGTTCCTGGGCGGGTGGCATTTTTGGGGAATGCCGGTCGCGGCCGATGAGCCGATCGGCTGGCCGCTGGCGATCGCCCGAATCGCAATCCTGGCGATCAAGGTGCTTTTGGTCATTGTGTTCTTCATGATGGTCCGCTGGAGCTGGCCTCGGTTCCGCTTCGATCAGCTCATGAACCTGGCCTGGAAAGTGATGTTGCCCTTGGGGCTGATTAATCTAGTGGCGCTGGCGATCGCTTATGAGTTCGAATATATGAACAATCTGACCGGCACGACCCGCGGACTGTGGATCATGGTGGCGGTGGGCTGGTCGGTGGCGATCGTGTCCTGGGTGCTGGCGGCCGTATTCTCACCCCTGCATACGGACAATCGCCCGCGGCTCGACGATTTGGAGGCTCCGGAGTATGAACCCGACGCGGTGCGGCAGATTCTGGCGGCGGGAAGCCACAGCGCTAGCTTAAAGAACGCTAGCCTGAAGGGCAGCGGCGTGAGTGGCCTGTAGTGCCTCGCGGAACCATTTTTTGAAACGAAGCGTTCATGCAAGCCAACGACCCCAATATCAAGTGGATCGAAGAACCCAAGCTCGGGCTCGTGGGGAGGATGTACCTGCCGCTGTTCGTGCAGGGGTTGACGACCACGACCAAGCACTTGCTGGGCCCGAAGGTCACGGTCAGCTATCCGGACGTGCGTCCGACGATCGGCAATCCGTTGATCTATCGTGGCGTGCACCGGCTGAACAAGGACGAGCAAGGCCGTGTGAAGTGCGTGGCCTGCTTTTTGTGCGCGACCGCGTGTCCAGCGCACTGCATCGACATCGTGGGGGTGGAAAGCCCCTGGCCGGATCGGGAAAAGTATCCCCAGAGCTTTACGATCGACGAACTGCGGTGCATTTTCTGCGGCATGTGCGAAGAAGCCTGCCCGGTGGATGCGATCGAGCTTACGAGCTTGTTTGACCTGACGGGCCGCAGCCGCGAAGAGATGATCTTCGACAAAGAGAAGCTGCTGAGCGTGTACGACCAGACAAAGGATGCCGAGCCGATGAAGTCGAAGGCCCTGGGAGGCACTCTGTGAACACGCCGTTGGCAATGATTGGCGGCGCGACGTTGCTGCTGGCGGCGGGCCTATGGCTGTCACTGCCGCGTGGCCGCGCTCCGGGCAGGGCGCTTGGCGCCGTGCTTGTAGCCGTCGGGCTGGGGCTGTTCGCCTCGCTGACGGTGCCGCTGGGAAATAACGTGGCGGAGGTGGTGTTCTACCTGCTTGCGGCGCTGACGGTGATCAGTGCCGTGGCGACGATTTCGTTTCGGAATCCGGTGTATTCGGCCATCTGGTTCGCGTTGTCGCTATTGGGCACCGCGGCGCTGTTTTTGTTCAATGGGGCCCAGTTTCTCGGTGTCGCCACGATCGTGGTCTATGCAGGGGCGATTCTGGTGACGTTTTTGTTCGTGCTCATGCTGGCCCAGCCCGAGGGACAGGCGCCGTATGATCGCGTGAGCTGGGCGGCGCCCTTGTCGGCGATTAGCGGAACGCTGTTGGTGGGGCTGTTGACGTTCGTGCTGGTGGGCGTGTTTCAGAATCCCACGGTCGAGGAACGGCCCGCCGTGCGGGTTGATCAAGCACAATTGGCCGACGGCGTGCTGGCCGACCAGCATATGGCGACGCTGGGCCGCTGGCTGTTCGGCCGGCAATTGGTGTCGATCGAAGTGGTGGGTACGCTGCTGCTGGTGGCACTCGTGGGAGCGGTAGCGATCGTGGGACAAATTCATCGCCGCGAACGGGGAGGGCCGATGCATGGATGAGCTCGCCCTGCTGGAAAAATATCTCATGGTCGGCGCGTTGCTCTTCGGCATCGGGCTGGCGGGCTTCTTCAGCCGGCGGAACATGATCGTGATGTTCCTTTCGGTGGAGATGATGCTGCAAGGCGTGTCGGTGAGCCTGGTCGCCTGGGGGCGGTATCACAACGATTGGGGCGGGCAACTGCTGGTAATTTTCATTTTGACGATCGCAGCTTGTGAAGCCGCGATTGCCCTGGCCGTGGTGCTCTCGCTATTCCATAAGGGCGGATCGCTCGACATCGCACTCTGGCAACAACTGCGCGAGGACAACCAGCCCGCGTTCACCGATCCGAAGTTTCCGGAACCGAAAAAGGACGAGCCTCGGTGGCCGAAGCTCACGCCGGCGGGTATCGAGCCATCGGTCGATCCGGACGAGATCATGCAGCGCATGCACGTGTAACGCCGGCCGACCACCGTTTAGCAACGAACCCAGCGAACCGATTCCTTAACGATGAACGATACGATCCCATTTTTGTTGGCCCTGATTCCGGCGTTGCCGCTGCTGGCGGCGATCGTCACGGCGGTCTTTGGCCGTTGCGTGCTGAAGGAGAAGAGCCATCTGCCGGTCGTGTTCGCCCTGATCGGGTCGTTCGCGTGCAGTGCCCTGCTGCTGGCGGAAGTCAAGATGGGGATCGCCGAGGCTTCGTCCAACGAGGCCACGGCTTCGAGCACCGTTGGTTGGGAGACCACTTCCACGCTCTGGACCTGGGCTCAGGTCGAGGATGCGATCGCGACCAGCGGCGTCTCGCACGCCGCGCCGGTCGCCGGTGAAAAGCTGCCGGAGTCGCTGCCCTTTACCATCGAGATTACCCAACGCGCGGACACCCTGACCGCGATCATGCTCGCGATGGTGACGTTTGTCGCGTCGCTCGTGGCGATCTATGCCAGCGGCTACATGCACGGTGACCGCGGCTATTGGCGGTTCTTCTCGTATGTCGGATTGTTTGTGTTCTCGATGACGATGCTGGTTTCAGTCAGCAATTTCGTCCTGCTGTTCGTGTTTTGGGAAGCGGTCGGCCTGTGCAGTTATCTGCTGATCGGTTTCTGGTATGAGAAGCCCGAGGCCGCCGCGGCCGGCAAAAAGGCGTTCTTGGTGAACCGGATTGGCGATTTCGGCTTCGCGTTGGGACTGTTTTTGATCTGGACGACCTACGGCACGCTGAACTTCCACGACGCAGGCGGAGTTGCCGGCGTGTTGGGGCAAACCCGACTCGCGCAGCCCTCGCTGATCGCGGGCTTTAGCGACAGTTACGGCACGGTGGCCACGGCGATCTGCCTGCTGTTGATGCTGGGCGCCTGCGGCAAGAGCGCCCAATTTCCGCTGCATGTCTGGCTGCCGGACGCGATGGAAGGTCCCACGCCCGTGAGCGCCCTGATTCACGCGGCGACGATGGTCACGGCCGGAGCCTACATGGTAACGCGCTGCTCGCCGCTATTCTTCGCGTCGCCGGATGCTCAACAGGTGGTGGCGATTCTCGGCGGCACGACGGCCGCGATCGGCGGCGTGATCGCGATTACGCAGACCGATCTGAAACGCGTGCTCGCCTATTCGACGATCAGCCAGCTTGGCTATATGTTCCTCGGCCTGGGGCTGGGAACCATCGCCGGTATTACGTCGGGCATGTTCCACCTGTTCACGCATGCGTTCTTCAAGGCGCTGCTGTTTCTGGGCGCGGGCAGCGTCATGCATGCGATGGGCGGCGTCATCGACATGCGCCGCTTCAGCGGTCTGCGGAAGCTGATGCCGGTCACCCACTGGACGTTTCTATTCGGCTGCTTGGCGCTCGGCGGCGTGATTCCGTTTGCGGGCTTTTGGAGCAAAGACGCGATCATCGCCGCGACTTACGAACGCGGCATGCTCGAAGGCATCGCCGTGTACAAAACCTTGTACTGGGTGGCGACGATCGTGGCGTTCCTCACGGCGTTCTATACGTTCCGGGCGTACTTCCTGACGTTCTTTGGCGAAGAGCGAATTCCGCACGAGGCTGGGCATCACGCGCACGAGTCGCCACCGTCGATGACGGTGCCCCTGCGGGTACTGGCGGTCTGCTCGTTGGTCGTGGGCGCGTACTTCACCTACACCGGCGGATTCGTGGACTTTTTGAGTAAAACGCCCCAGTTGGAGTTCGCGCCGCTCGCGGCCACGGCTTCGCATGGGGAGCATGCGCACGCGGCGCATCAGCTTGTGAGCGTGGTCGGCACGATCATCGCTCTGGTGGCAATCGGCCTGGCGGCGTTTTTGTATCTGGGCGATCACACATTGATCAGCAAGTTGCGGCAACTGGCCGGCCCGCTGTACTGGCTGTCGTACGGCAAGTTGTTTTTCGATCCGATTTATTACGCCGTGGCGGTGTGGCCGTCGCTGCAACTGGCAAAGCTAAGCTACTGGTTCGATCGCAAAGTGATCGACGGTTTGGTGAACTTCGTGGGGCGCGTGCCGCCGTGGCTGGGGGCGCTCTTGCGGCCGCTGCAGAGCGGATTGGTACAGTTTTACGGCGTGGCGATGGTGTGGGGCGTGCTCGTGCTGTTGATCACGCTGCTGGTATGGCCGACCCTCGCGGCGACATTTACAAAATAACGCGGCGAAACGAACTTAGCGGAGAATTGGTTCTTTGGACCCGATGTCGACACTCTTGCTCGTGACAATTCTGCTACCGGCGGTTGGCGCGGTGGTCGTGTGCCTGTTGGCGGACCAGGGAGCCAGTGGCACGCGGCAAGCGGCGCTCGTCACGTCGCTTTTGACGCTGGTGTTGGCGGGCGCGCTGGCTTGGAACTTCGAACCGCCCACGGAGCCGGCAATTCCGTTCGCGGCTTCCACGTTCGAGTGGCTGGGTCCCTCGTCGCACGTGAACGTTGAGTTCAGCCTGGGGCTCGACGGCCTTAGCATCTGGCTATTCGCGCTCTCCGCGCTGCTACTCGTAACGTGCGTGCTCGTAAGTTGGGAGGCGATCACCGACCGGCCCGCGGTGTTTTATAGCCTGCTGCTGATGCTCGGCAGCGGCATGTTGGGGGTGTTCGCCGCGCGCGATTTGATCCTGTTTTATATCTTCTTCGAGTTCACACTGATCCCGCTGTTCTTCTTGATCGGCGTATGGGGCTCGGAAGACCGTCGTTATGCCGCGGTGAAATTTTTTCTGTTTACGCTGGCCGGCAGCCTGTTCACGTTTCTGGGGCTACTGACGATCGTGCTTTGGAATTACAACCATTCTGAAGCTGCTCAGATGACGTTTTCGATTCATGAGCTGACGGCCGGGCTTGCGGCGCATCCGCTGGCCCAGCCGTATCAACTGTGGGTATTTTTGGCGCTTTTCGCGGGTTTTGCGATCAAGGTGCCACTCTTCCCGCTGCATACCTGGTTGCCGCTCGCGCATACGCAAGCGCCCACGGCCGGTAGCGTGCTGTTGGCCGGCGTGTTGCTGAAGATCGGAACGTATGGCTTTGCGCGGTTCAGCATTCCGATGTTGCCGGAGGCCACGGCCACGTGCGTTCCGTGGATCCTCTCGCTGTCGGCGGCGGGAATCATCTACGGCGCGCTCGTGGCCCTGGTGCAAACCGACATGAAGCGGCTGATCGCCTATAGCAGCGTAAGTCACCTGGGCTTCTGCATGTTGGGCTTGTTTGCCCTGATGCCGGTTAGTGTTGAAGGCGGTGTGCTGCAGATGGTCAACCACGGCCTGTCGACCGGCGGACTGTTCGCCATCGTGGGCATGATCTACGAACGTTATCACACCCGTGAGATCGCCCAGTTCGGCGGAATCGCGCGGCGGACACCGGTGCTGGCGTTCTTCTTCTTGCTGTTTACGTTGTCGAGCATCGGCCTGCCGGGCATGAACGGCTTCGTGGGCGAGTTCATGGTGCTCATCGGGATGTTCCAGCGGGCCTGGACCGGCGCGCCCGAGGGGCTGCAACTGTTGTACAAGGTGGTTGCCGTGGCCAGCGTGTCGGGCGTGGTGCTGGGGGCCTGGTACATGCTGTACCTGGTGCAACGGGTGTTCTTCGGACCGCTGCGCGAGCCTGTGACTCATGGACACGACGAGCCGCATGCGGTGCATCATGGCGGTCATGGGCACGATGGCCACAGCCACGATAGCCACGGACATGGCGGCGGAAGCATTCCGCCGAGTTCGGTGCGAGATCTTTCGTTTCGCGAGATCATGGCTGTGGCTCCCTTGGTGGTATTCGTATTTTGGATTGGCTTGTATCCCGAGTTTTTCCTGCGGCAGATGCAGTCGACGCTCGAGCCGCTCTCGCGCGGTGCGCAGCAGGCGGTTGTGCGGCGGTACGCCGATCCCGCGACCCTGGCACTTGAAGAAACAACAGGGCGGGCAGATCAGCTCGCTGGGGGAGTAACGACGCGTGTCCAATGAGACAGCTTATCTGCTGCTGCCGGAAATTATCTTGGTGCTGGCCGGCACGTTGATTTACCTCGGCGGGGCATTTGCGCCGGGCAAATCGGTATGGGCCGCGGTCGCTGCGCTCGCGGTGTTGTGTGCCGGCTGCGCGCTCGCACAGCAGGGAACCACCGAGACTGTACAAAAAGCTTTCGCAAGCGGCGCAATCAGCGGGCCACTTTCGATTGACTGGTTTTCAGCGGCGTTTCGTTACGGGGTACTGGCCGTGGGCCTGGTGTTCGCGCTGGTCGCCGCACGCTGGACCGGCGAAGGAGATCAGGCCGAGTTTCAGGGCTCGTTGCTGATGATTCTGGCCGGGCTGATGCTCGTGTCGCTAGGCAACGACCTGGTGCTCGTGTTCGTGGGGCTCGAGTTGGTTTCCATTCCGACCTATGTGGTGCTCTACCTGGGGCGCGGAACCAACCTGCTCGAGTCGGGCACGAAGTATTTCTTTCTCAGCGTGCTGTCGAGCGCGCTGATGCTATACGGGTTTAGCTTTCTGTACGGCGTAGCCGGTTCGACGAGCCTCATCGACATCCGCGAGGCCTTCGCGCATCCGGACGCCGACGCCGTGCGGCTGCTGCCGTTCGCGCGGTTGGCGTTGATTCTGATTTTTGCCGGCCTGGCTTTCCGGCTTACGGCGGTGCCGTTCCACTTTTATGCACCGGATGTCTACCAGGGAACCAGCAACGTGAATGCCGGGTTGCTGGCGGTGATTCCGAAGATCGCGGCGCTGGCGGCCATCGTGCGAATCATCTATGCCGCGATGCCGGGGCTAGAACAGGTTGGTTGGCAACTTACGCTGGCCGTGGCGATGGTTACGATGACGCTGGGCAACCTGCTTGCTCTCTGGCAATCGAACGTGCGGCGGATGATGGCCTATTCTTCGATCGCGCACGCCGGTTACATGCTGATTGGGCTGGCGGTTGGCTTTGCCACGGCCGGTGGTGCGGTCGTGGCCGAAGGGCTTGATGGCGTGGGGGCGACGTTGTTCTATCTGCTGGTCTATGCTGCTGCCACGGCGGGCGTCTTCGCCGCGTTGGCATATCTCAGCGGTGAACGCCGGATCGTCAGCACGCTGGACGATCTCGCGGGCATCAGCAGTTCCTATCCCAAGTCGGCCGCGGCGCTCGCGCTGTTCATGTTTTCGTTGGCCGGGTTGCCGCCCCTGGCGGGATTCTGGGGCAAGTTCACGCTCTTTACGGGAGCCCTGAGCGTGGATGCGAGAAATCCGGAGACCGGTAATCTGTGGCCTTGGTTCTTGGCGTTGGCCGTGGTGGGCGTGTTGAATGCCGCCATTTCGGCGGCCTACTACCTGCGGCTGATCGGCGTGATGTATTTCCGTAGCGGAACAACGGCGCCCGAGGGACGCGGCGGCGCGGGAGCAGCCTGGGCCACGGGGCTGTGTGCGCTGGCGGTGCTGGGGATCGGCGCCTTTCCAGGACCGCTGATCGAAGCCGGCAAACGTGCCAGTCGGGCCGCACGCGACGTTTCACCTCAGATGCTCGCCGGTGAAGCACCGCGTGCGGGCGACCAGGCAGCGCATGCCAAGCGGCCGTCCTTGGTACCGTAAGCGGCCATGGCCGCTTACGGCTTTGGAAGGCGGGTGGCGAGTGGATGGGGGTGATGTGCTCCTAGGGCACAACTGTCGTGGAAGCCGGATTCTCCTGGGATTTTCTCGCGTGCCTTTCGCGACGAGCTGCGATTGTGCTGTCAGCTCGGTGGTACTCGCGCAGCCGAGTAATTATGCTTACTTGTGGGGCGGAGCTACCACGAGAGGCGGCATGTCTTTTTCCAACGATGCGGCGGTCGAATTGGCCAGGTTCCTGGGCAACGGCGCGGCTCCTATCTATGTCCTTGATGAGGATCGGCGAATTGTCTTCTACAACGCGGCCTGCGCGGCATGGCTAGGGATAAGCGCCGACGCGTTGCTAGGACAGAAGTGCAACTACCATACGCCGGCTGGCGATGCTCTCGAGGGCGGGACGTTGGCGGCGCTGGCCGCCGGGCTTTGCCCGCCTCCTCAGGCATTTGCGGGACGAGCCCAATCCGCGACCGTGAGCATTGGCCGAGCCGACGGCCGCGCTGCGACGCGGCGGGGACATTTTCTTCCGCTGGCCCACGGCGAGGACGAGAGTTCGCCGGTGGTCGCGATTTTGGAAACGGCCGATGAGGCGTCCGTGCACCCAACGGATCGCGACACGCCGCTCGACAATATGTCGCTCGATGCGCTGCACGACGCGGTGCGAAGCTACCGGCGGCAATGGGCGGGCCGTTTCAGCGCCGATCGTCTGATCGGCGAGCATCCGCAGATCGTGCGAGCACGGGCGCAGGTGCTGCTCGCCGCGGGCAGCGCCTCCAACGTCACGATCGTTGGACCGCCCGGCACCGGAAAGGAGCATGCCGCGAAGGCCATTCACTACGGCCAGGCGGAAGCTGGGTTGCTCGTGCCGATCGATTGCGTGCTGATGGAAACCAATCTGTTACGCAGTACGCTACGGACGCTTTGCGCGCGGAAAGCATTGAGGCCGGCACGGAGCACGCTGCTGGTGGAACATGCCCAGCACATGCCGGCCGAGGTACAGAGCGATTTGACGGAAGTGCTCGGCGACGGCTCGCTCGGAATGCGTGCGATCGCACTTTGCGAGAGACCATTGCACGCGCTGGCTTCGGACGGCACTTTTTCGGCCCATCTGGCGTGTGCGCTTGGCACGCTGGTTATCGAATTGCCGCCGCTGGCCGAACGTATCGAAGATCTGCCGCTCTTGGCCCAGGCCCTGCTCGAAGAGCAGAACGCATCGCAGCTTCGCCAACTCGCGGGCTTCTCCCCCGAGGCGCTCGATCAGCTTGCCGCGTACCCTTGGCCGGGCAACCTGGACGAGTTGCAAGTCCTGGTGCGCGAGCTTCATGAGAAGGCGGCGGGGCCGCGAATCGTGCCGCGCGACTTGCCGCGAACCATCTACTGGGGCGCCGAAGCGGCAACCGGGCCCCGCGGCGAAGAGCCGATGGTCTTGGAAGAGTTTTTGGCCCGCGTGGAACGCGAGCTTATCGCTCGCGCCATGCGGAAAGCCAAGGGGAACAAAAGCCGGGCGGCAAAGATGCTGGGCCTCACCCGGCCGCGGCTGTATCGGCGATTGGTTCAATTGGGTTTGGAGCCGCCGAGCGAGCAGGAACTAACCGAATCCTAGCGGAGTGTTTTCCACGCTTGGCCCCTGGTCACTTTTGGGGATGCGACCTACGATGAAGCCCGAGACATTGGCAACTTCGCCGCTGGCTATGTCCAGCAAACCGCGATTGATCGTTTGCGAGCGGTCAGGGCAGTGGGCCGCCGGCCTCAAAAGAGCGGCGGTGCGTGAGGTTTCGATCCGCGAAACTCGTTCGCTGGCCGAATGCCAGGCCGAATTGTCGCAGAATCCTAGCAGCTTTGTCGTGGTCGAGCTAACGGCCACGAATATTCGCGAGGTGCTGGAATTCGTGGCGCGGATTGGCCGTGACTTTCGTTGGGCACGTTCAGCCGTGGTCGCCGAGAGGCGGTTGGCGGAATGCGAGTGGGCGATGCGCGAGGCAGGAGCGGTGTATTTTGCCATGTCGCCGTCGGCGGCGCGAGATATTACGCGGTTCGCCGTTCGGCAGGCGGCGTTTGTGCCGCAGCCCAAGCGGAGCCTGGCCACGCGAATTTGGGATTCGCTGCCTTGGCCGGAAGCGACAACAGGCTAGCGGTGGTGACCGGCAAGACCTGTGGCGCGATCGCCAACGTCGCAAAATCAAAGACACTTACGACGGAAGGACTATTTTCCGATGACAGACCAGAAGCTCGATCAAGCGGCCGTCACGGCGGCGCTCCAATTGTTTCTCGATCCGGAAACCGGCCGCAGCGTGGTCGCGAACGGGCAAATCAGCAGCATTCAGGTCCAAGGCGGTCACGTAGCGGTCACGCTTGGGCTTACATCGCACGAGGCGATCATTCGTGACGAAACGGCAGCGGCCCTGGCCAATCATCTCCGTAAGAACCTGCCTGGCGTTCAAGACGTGAATGTCTCTGTGACCGAGCACCAGCGTCCCGCGCCGAAGATCGGTCAGGTGGGACTTACGGCGAAGAGTGTGATTGCCGTCGGCTCCGGCAAGGGCGGCGTGGGCAAGAGCACCATCGCCACGTCGTTGGCTATCGGTTTGGCGCGCGCGGGAAGCAAAGTCGGATTGATGGACGCCGACGTTTATGGTCCGAGCATTCCACATTTGCTGGGCGTAAACCAGCGGCCGGCGATCGAAGACAACCGCATTCAGCCGATCGAAGCGGCCGGAATGAAAGTCATTTCGATGGGCTTTCTAGTACCGCCGGGAGAGGCCGTTGTGTGGCGCGGGCCGATGCTGCACGGTGCGATCACACAATTTTTGCGCGACACGGCCTGGGGGGACCTCGACTATTTGATCATCGACATGCCGCCCGGCACCGGCGACATCGCGCTTACGCTGTCGCAGCTCTTGCCGCTGTCGGGCGCGGTGATCGTTTGCACTCCGCAGGATGTCGCGCTACTCGATGCGATCAAGGCGGTGGCGATGTTTCGCAAAGTAAACATTCCCATCTTGGGAATGGTCGAGAACATGAGTGGATTCGTTGCGCCCGAGACGGGAAAGCGCTACGACATTTTCGGTTCTGGCGGCGCGCAGAAGAAAGCCGTGGAGCTAGGTATTCCGTTCCTCGGCGAAGTACCGATTCATATCGCGATTCGCGAATTGGGCGACGCGGGGCGTGCCGCGGCGGTGTTCGACGATCCGGCAAGCGCGGCGCATCTCGAGCGGTTGTGCTTGAATCTGGTGCGAAACTTGGCCGCCAATAAGTCGACGGGCAGCGGGCCCGAAGGAGCCTTGCCGGTTTTGAGTCTGTAGCGGTAAGTCGTTGAGATGAATTGGTTTATCTCGACCCCTGTGGCGTGGTTCACCGCGGATGCGGGGCGCGATGGTTGATCGGCCTCGCCACTGGGAGTTCCTGTCCCAGTTGGCCGCGTAGAGCACGTTGGCCGCGTAGAAAAAGCTAGAGCCGTTCGGACCAGAGATCCGAACGGCTCTTTCTCGTTGTATTCAGGGTCGCTGACTTGAGCAGCGACGTACGGCAACTGAGTGCCGCCCGAAGAAGCGCTACTTCTTCTTCTTGGCCGCCTTCTTCTTGGGAGCAGCCTTCTTAGCAGCAGCTTTCTTCTTCTTCTTGGCCACAGTCCGTCCTCCTAAAAAGTTGTTGGCAAGATCCGTCTCGGTGACCTCCAAGTCACTAGATTGCTCCGAGCGAGTCCTACCTGAACAAAAAACAAAAGCCATCTCTTGTGAAGCAACGTGTGCTCCATGTTGAGAGAGCTTTAACACACCCGAGTTCAGGAAAGATCATGAGTCTCATTTGTACACATTCTGCTGAAATGTGCAACACGAATCTTGACACGGGCAAAAAAATTTTTCGTTCGCAACGACGAGCGACGTTGATCGCGCGCGTCACTTCCATCGCGCGCACGTGCGTGTGAACAAAAGAATGCGCGCGTTGATCGCGCGATGAACGTGCGTCAGAAATGTTTCATCGATTTCAATCGCACGCGCGTCAAGCGTTAATAAATCGATACGTGCGTGCCATCGCGAAAGCGAGCGGCCGGCTGCGCGCCGCGCTGAGAGATACACCACAAACGTCGTTCGTAAGGCGTGCGCGTGCGAACGTGGAACGTGCGCGCCAACTGGCTGCCGCTGGGAGGCAACGGTTGAGCGGAAGCGCCCCAAGCGCCGAGAATATCGCGCCATGCCTCACCGCGGCGCATGAAGCGAATGTGGATCGGATCGAAGCCGTACCAATGCGGTTGGTGCATGACAACCGCCAGGTTTCGTTCGGCCGCGAGGCGCGTGACGTGCCCGTCAAGCGCGGTCGCGCGGCGCGTTATTTCCGGCAGGGTGATACGGCTCAAAGGATACAGAATCGAACGCAGGAGCTTGAATTTGGCCGGCGAAAGACGCTCGATGTTTGCCAGCGGCAAACGCGTGATCGTCGTTTGGGCGTCGATGGCCGCCAATCGGTCGAGACAGGCTTCGAGCCAACCGACAATCCGCGTGACGGGCTCCTCGTAAAGCAGGTCGTTTCCGATATCGGTGAGGAGCGCGGCGGTGGGAAGTCGCGGCGCCGCTTGAAGCTCGGGCCATAAGCCGCAGGCTTCGATGCCGGGGAGCCCCAGCCCCAGGATTCGCGTGTGGCGGCCGTAGGATCGACCATGTCCCAGGGCTGCGTGAACTTCAAGCGGTTCGCCCCATAGTCGAGCCGCGGTTTCGAGTACTGTGCCGATACCCTTGGTCAGATTGCTCGCGCCCAGCAAGACGACGCGGCGCGTGGGCACAAGCGAGCGCGAATCACGCATCAGCGGTAACCTCCCCAGCCGCCACCGGTGTAGGCCTGGAGCGTGGCATAGCTGGTGTAGGCCAGGTAACCGCAGAAGAACGTGAGATAACCGTCTTGCAAACGTGTCCAAGCCAGAACCGCGGCGCCAACCGCGACAAAGATCGACAGCCACAGCGACATCTGCATGCCGTCGCGCGGATTGGCCATTGTGAGCACTTCGCTAGAAATGCGTCCTCCGTCGAGCGGCCAGATTGGCAACAGATTCGCCAGGCCCCAGAAGATGTTTACGTACAAAAGGTCGTAGAGCAAGATCGTCAGGTTGCGGCTCTCGAAACGCTCGAAGATCACCGGCAAACGGGTTTCCGGCCAGCCCCAAGCCACCTCGTGCCCGGAAAGCTTGATGCCGGCCACGATCAGCGCGGCGAAGAGAAAGCCCGCGCCTGGGCCAGCGAAAGAGATCAGGATTTGCGCGGCGTGGCTGCGATACGTCGGTCGATAAGACGCGAGGCCGCCAAAACCATAGAGCGTGATCCAGGGTTGCCAGCCGTGCGCCAGAGCTGCAAAGGCATGCCCGAGTTCATGGATCAGGATGGAGACGAAGACGGTGCCGATCCACAGCAAGAGCTCGGCGGGCTGCGGATCGCTGCCTGCGCCGAGGATCGCCGCCACGAGCCAAAAGAACGGATGCACGCGCACCGGAATGCCAAAGAGGCTGAAGCACAGGTCGTAGGGCGTCCGATTCGGTTCGGTGAGCAGCACGTTGTTTTCGTGTCCTGTTGGGGACCGTGAGGAGAGGCCGCTCGCGGGCCATGCGCCAAATTCTACTACGCAGGCGGCCGCCGGTCAGGCCGCGGTGCGCGTTTGCGGCCGGCTGGGCGGTGCGGAAGGCGCCGCCGGTCGGGGCAAATAGTGAGGCGTCGGGACCGGCTGCGGCCGTTGGGCCAGGTCGGCCAGGATGTATTCCGCGGCGCTGCGCGCAGCGCCACCATGTCCAACTTCGGCTTTGAGCTGGGTAAGCCGCTCGACCAGCCGCTGGCGTTCATCGCGGTCGGTGAGCCAGCGAATGACATGGCCTGCGAGCTGGCGCGACTTATCGCCGCACGTGACGTATTCGGGGTAGAGCACCTCGGGCGTCTCGCCGGCCTCGGGATCATAGGTCGTCGCATCGCCATCGAAGGGATCGTTGGACGAGAGCAAGTTGACCAGCGTGATGTACTTCACGCGGCGATAACGCCGCTGGAGCACGTAGCCTAGGCGCGAGATCCAGTAGAGGATCGCCGTGGGTTTGCATTGGTAGAGCAGTTCGAGCGATACCGAACCGGACACGGCCAGACAGCAATCGGCCAGATGGATGAGCTCGGGCGTACGTTTGAGAAACACTTGGATCTCAAGACCGCTGGCGGCGACGGCCTGGCGCGCCATCTCAGCCTGGTGCGGTTTGAATGCCGCGATGGCAAAGCGAGCTTGGGGCACCTGTTGATGGATGATCGCCGCGGCTTTCAAAAAGTACCGCAGGTTGTGTTCGACCTCCTGGGTCCGCGAGCCGGGAAGAATCGCCACGAGCGGGCGCGTGTCGTCGCGATGTTCGGCCAGGAACCGTGGATCGAGCCGTTGGCGACGAACTTCATCGAAGTAAGGATGGCCAATGAACGTGGCGTTGGCGCCACGATCGCGGTACCAACGCTGCTCGAATGGCAAACTGCATAGCACGTGGTCGACAAACCGGCGCACCTTGCGAATGCGATGCGTGGCCCAGGCCCAGACTTGCGGCGGCGCGAAGTAGAACACCGGAATTCCGTGTGCTTTCGCCCGGCGGGCGATCCACCAGTTGAAGCCTGGGTAGTCGATGAGCACCACGGCGTCAGGACGGTGATGGCGGAAATAGCGATCTGCCCGGCCGGCGAGCGCCAGAAACTTATGGATGTTCAGGATCACGCGAAGCACCCACATCACGGCCAACACCGTCATGTCGGTGTGCAGCTTACAGCCGGCGGTCGCCATCTCCGGGCCACCATAGCCGACGGCCTCGATATCGTTGCCCTGAGCGTGGAGTTGCCGAATGAGATTTGCGCCGTGCAAGTCGCCACTAGGTTCGCCGGCCGAAAAGAAGATCTTCATAGAGACACAACAAGGGTATGCGGAGGATGCGAACGAGAGTTCACCGTGAAAGCATGTTAGCAGGCCGATCGACAGTCGATTGTCCAGGGCTCCTCGCTCGCGCTTCGGGCTCGGGGAGCGTCAAGCCGATTCAGTTGGGTGGCGTTCCCCGAGTATTGCCGCAAAGTATCTCAGAACTTGGCAAGACGGGTAAAGTGCAGTTCATTCGCGGGAGAGCCGGAGTGGAAAAAACAGGGGCCGAAAGTCCTGTGTGGACTTTCGGCCCCTAGGGGTACTTTCGCGGGCACGCCGGTCTGGCGCGATTTACTTCTTGGCGGCTTCGAAGCCCTTGCTGATGTCGGCGAACAGCAGGGTGATCAGCTCGTCCGGCGTTTTTGCTCCGTTGGCCTTCTTCAGGCAACCGGCGCAGCAAACCGCCACCTTCTCGCCCTCGACCTCGACGATCTTGTCTTCCGCGGCCGGACGGCCAGCCAACGGGCATTTCACTTGCTTGATCTGTTCGGTCTGGAACAGTTGGAAGTTGGCCTTCGCGGCGAACTTCTCCGAATCCTTTTCAAACGCTTTGAGACAATTCGGGCAGCAGAACGTTACTTTACCCCCGTTGAATTCCGCTGAGTGTTCCGCCTTGGCGGGCTGTCCCGAGACCGGGCACTTCAGTTCCTTGGCCTTTTCTTCGTCGGCGCGTAGCGAGCCCGAGGCGACAGCGGTCAGCAGGGCAACGGCGGCAATGGCAAGACGCAGCTTCATGGGTATGGTTCCTTTTACTTTATGGAATTGGTTTTTGTTTTGGCCCAGCAGTTTCACGGCCTGCGTTCCGACACAGGCGATTTACAAGAGACCACCGAGCGCGACCACAATTATTCAAACAAAATTATTCAAACAAGCAGACGATCAAACTGGAGACGGGCGCCGGATGATATTGCGCTGGGCAGCTTGAGCCCAGAGATCAGCGCGCAATGCCGCCGAAGAATCAGACGGTCCAGCGGCAGTGGAGCTTATGGAGAGCAGTTCCGCCACTGGTTTCGAGCTGCACATGGCAGTGAGCAACCAGGGCTTGTTGCGCGGTGTCGACAATGGGCGCCAGCGTAGCCACGGCGACGAACTGCTCGAGCGACGATTCGCCCCGATGTTTTTCGCCCGGGATCGCGGGCGGTTGGCCGTCTGACTTGCAGTGACAGGGGGCGTCCGAAAGCGCGGGCGAAAATTCCGGATTGGCCGATTCGTGTTCCGTGCTTTCGCAGCAGGAGCGAACCTTTTCAGCACAGCAGTTGGGAGCGGCCGTTTCCGCGGACTTGGGGCCGCAGCAGCATTGACCGCTGCCTTTGATGGTACCCGTCTTACAACAGCGCGGCTGTGCAGCGACGACCGGCGCGGCAATCATGCTGACTGCCAGCAGGGCGATGCCGAGTTTTCGTACCAGCCGGTTGACCATCATGCCTGTGTGCCGTTTTGGACGCGGTGTGCGGTTCGCGGCAGTATTTTCGGCCAGCCGAGGCCGCAAAGTCAAGCAAGTTTGCCTTGCCGGAACGGATTGTCGGAAAAAACGTACGTCGCCGGGGCGGCCGGCGACTCTAAGATGTTTGATCGCTGGAGTTTCGTGCCTCGATCAGCATTTCCAGGTAACTGCGGCGTTCGCTCTGCGATAGCTCCAACTTGGCGGCCAACGCGGCAATGGCTTCTTGCGCAGCTTGCAAGCTGCTGCCATCGGCCAGGAGCTCTAGCTCGATGAAGTCGCCCACCTCGGCCACGCGATCAAGGGCGATCTCGACGGCCTTTCCATGCCAGTCGAGCGTGAGGTGCCGGCGGTGCTTGTGCACTTCGAGCACCGGCTCAAAACCGAGGGCGGCCAGCAGGTCCGACACTTGGCCAGCGCCGTCATCGCCCGCAGGCAGTTCGACTTCGATTTCGCGGCGCGTTTTGGTGGTCGCGTCCAGCTTGGGGCCTTTGTAAGTAATATAGTTATGCGAACCGACGCGACGGAGTCGAAACGCCTCGTCCGTGTGGGCAAAATCTCGCACCGGATGGCGATAGTAGCGGTCGACTTGCTCGACGGTATCGCCGACAGACGCGCCCAGCGCGAGGAGCCGTCGCTCAAGCTCAGCCAAGTCGCTCGCGAGAAATTTCTGTTCAACTTCCAGTGGCATGGCGGTTTCGATAGCTAGGGGAACATGGACGGAGCAGGCCACGGTATTGTGCGGGGAGAAGACGATGGACGCAACCAACAAGCCGGTCGCACGCCCGGCGCGGCCGCGTAGATGGACCTCGCTATTGCTCTTGGCCACGGTGATTGTGGTGTACCTGGTACTGGTCAACAACCGCTCGCGGGAGCCGCTGGGCACTGTTGGCCCGGCGATCGGCAAGCGTTTGCCGCATCTCGATCTGATTGGACTGACAGACGAGACGCGACCGGTGTCGCTCGCCGACCTGAACGGCAAGATCGTCTTGATTAATTATTGGGGCACTTGGTGTCCGCCCTGTGTTCGCGAGCTTCCAGAAATCGAAGCAATTGGCCAGCGGTTTGCCAAGCATGGGGACTTTCGACTGTTGGCTGTATCGTGCGGGCAGGGCGGAGATGAGGATCTCTTGACGTTACGCGAGGATACCGAGCGATTCTTGCAGGCCCGCGGATCGAGGCTTGCCGCGTACGCCGATCCGGAGGCAAGCAGCCGCCGCGCAATGAATTTGGTACTGGGCGTGCCGCTTGGATATCCGACGACGTTGCTACTCGATCGTGCAGGCCGCATCCGCGGATTGTGGCAGGGATACGATTCGAGAGCCGCGGACGAGATGGAAGCCACGATCGCGACGCTGCTGGCGAATTAAACTTGGCCGGATCGCGGTGCGTTGCCGCGTTTGCTAATCCCGCAATTGCCGGAGGAGTTGGCGCGCCGCGGCTGCCGGATCGGTCGCCGTGACAACCGTGCCGCTGACGGCAATGCGCGAACAGCCCGCGGCGAGCACCTGAGGCAGGTTGGCGGCGGAGATGCCGCCAATCGCGAACGTGGGCAGGCTGATTTCTTCGGCCACGGCGCGCAGCAACTCAGGACCGGTGAACTCGGTAAACGGCTTGGTGCCGGAAGGGAAGGTTGGCCCGACGCCAAGGTAGTCGGCTCCGTCGAGCACGGCGGCGCGTGCCTGTTCAAGCGAGTGGGTCGAGACGCCAATGAGTCCGTGTGGGCCAAGAATCCGGCGGGCATCTTTTACCGTGAGTTCTTCCTGGCCAACATGGACGCCATCGGCCCCGCTGAGCACGGCCAAGTCGGGCCGGTCGTTCATAATAAAGAGCGTGTTGGAACCTTGCGTGGCACCCCGTAGGATCCGAGCCCGGGCGAGCAATTCGCGATCGGCGAGCTGCTTGTCGCGGAGTTGGACCATCGCAACGCCCGCGGTCATGAGCGACACAACGAGGCGCTGAAATGCGTCCGTACTTTTTCCGCCGTCGATGAGGACATAGAGTTGAGCGTCGGCCAGGCGTTCAAGGTTCAAACGCGTGATGTCGGTGGCGCGTTCCAGTGTGTAGACACGGTATCGCAACTGTTCGAGCTCAGCCGCCGCCTGGGGCGACATGGTCTTGGAGAATTCCTCGAGGCTGCGGAGCGATTGCTCGACGCGTTTGAAGCTGGCGACAAGCACCGCGGACAGGTCGCTTCGCTCGACTTCGCTGGGAAGGCTTAGCGAGGCGCCGACGTCGGCGCGGGTTTCACGAGCGGCGTGGCGGCTGCCACTCGGATAGGGATTCAGGACTTGGGTCAGATCGTGGCGAAGCTGTTTGGCCAGGCGCGTGAGGTGACGATCGTCGAGATGGAACCTTAAGTAGTCTTCGATCACGCGGAGGCCTTCGCCAGCCCGGTTGGCCGCCGCGTCGATGATGCGCATGACGGAGAGTTCGTCTCCGGCTGCCGGATCGATGAGGGTGGGCCGGTGCGGATTTTGGCGAAGTTCGGCCAGACTGCGCGGCTCATCGAGCTCCAGATCCAGGGGCTCGAGCGGAAGCGGGCCGGGTTCATGGCCGGCGAGGCGGTGGATTTCGGCTTCCAATGCCTCGACTTCGAGCCCACGTTCCTGGAGCCAGCGAGATACGTCGCTCTCAGCGACGACCAGCGCCAGCAGCAGGTGTTCGGTAGCCAGCTCGAGCGGTTGTGGATACTCGACCAGCAGCCCTTCGACCATTCTCAGGCAGTGGTTCAGGGCTCGCGACGGAGCACGGTTCTGGGCTGCCGCCGGAATTTCGCAAAGTGAGGGGAAGCGGCGGCGAACGCTAGCAGTATCGATTTCGTAACGCGCCAGGATAAGCGCAGCCCGACACTCGGGCTCGGATAAAAGGCCCAGGAGAACCTCGGGAAGGCCGAGTTCGTCAGATTCGTCAGAACTGATCCAACCGGCGGCGACGGCCAAAGCTCGTTCGGCGCCGGGCGTAAAAGTGCTTCGCATGGCATCTCTATAGTCTTTATATAAGTCTATTTTACAGGAGCTTTCGCGGGCAATCGTGAGGCGGGGCTCCGCGGTCGGGCCTGCGCGGGGTTGGCGAGGGGCCGACCCGAGAACAGGGAGCCCTCCGCCACGCTCTCACAGCCGGTGGCATGCGAGTTTGCCTAAAGTCAAGTGGCACACTCAGTTGCCTTGCTCCCCCTGGTTCTAAGAGTTAGAATTCCGTGGCGATTCGAGAAGACCGGCGAAGGTGTGCCGGTGCATGAAGCGCCAAATGTACACGGAGCCAAACAGCCATGGTACGGATGCCGTGGGCGATTTATGCCTGGCCAGGCTTGCTGCAATTGTGGCGGCATGGTCAGTGGCAGGGTTTGGCGGTGGCGGTGGGCTTTGGCGTTCTACTCAACCTGCTCCTGCTGGCGAGCTTTGTCTGGGTTGAACTGTTGAGCCCTGGTTGGTTGAAGGCTGGTTGGCTGTTCGCGACGCTGTTTTGGATGGGCGCGGTTGGCCGGTCGCTGTGGCATGGCTGGGGCGTAGCCCCCCGCCAGGCACAATCGGCCGATGGAATGTTTCGCGAGGCATTGGGCGAATACTTACAAGGAAATTGGTTTGAAGCGGAGCAGATTCTCGGGCGACTTCTCGAATTGCGGCCGCGTGACGCCGAGGGCCGGCTGATGCTGGCCACGTTGCAAAGGCACAACGGACGATTGAAAGAGGCGGTCGATCAGCTTGCCCGCTTGGAGCTGCTCACGGACGCAAGGATCTGGTCACGAGAAATCTCGGTCGAGAGACGGTTGATCGCCGAGGCAATCGAAGCGAATCAAGCAGAAACACAATCTGAGTCGGCTGCGGCCTAGCCGAGCCGGTAAACCCTACCCCAACGGAACCACCACTCCTACAATTCCTGGTAACGTAGCGAGCGACAATTGGCGGGCGGACGTGCGGCAAGCGGCTGCGGTGTCACTCCTGCTTCAACGGAGAGCAACATGTACGAGCGATTTACCGATCGGGCCCGTAAGGTAATGCAACTTGCGAACCAGGAGGCCCAGCGATTTAACCACGAATACATTGGCACGGAACACGTGCTGCTGGGCCTCATCAAAGAGGGAAGCGGCGTGGCGGCGAACGTGCTGAAGAACCTCGACGTCGATCTGCGGAAGATCCGCCTGGAAGTCGAGAAGCTGGTTCAAAGTGGCCCCGACATGGTCACCATGGGCAAACTGCCGCAAACGCCGCGGGCGAAGAAGGTCATCGAATATTCGATGGAAGAGGCCCGCAATCTGAACCACAACTACGTGGGCACCGAGCATATCCTGCTCGGCCTGTTGCGGGAGCAGGAAGGCGTCGCGGCGCAGGTGCTGATGAATCTGGGCCTGAAGCTGGAAGAAGTTCGCGAAGAGGTGCTGAACCTGCTTGGCCACGGCATCGAAGGCTCCGAAGGGGGCGAGCGTGGCGGCGCCGAGCGCGGTGGCGCGAGCGGCGAATCGCCCAAGGGCGGCAAGTCGAAGACGCCGGCCCTGGACAGCTTCGGTCGCGACCTGACGGAACTCGCCCGTCAGGGCAAGCTCGACCCGGTCATCGGGCGCGAGAAGGAGATCGAACGCGCGATTCAGATTCTCAGCCGCCGCACGAAGAACAACCCGGTGCTGCTCGGCGAGGCCGGCGTCGGCAAGACAGCCATCGTCGAAGGTTTTGCCCAGCGGGTGGTCGAAGGCAACGTGCCGGAACTGCTCGCCGATCGGCGGATCGTGGTGCTCGACTTGGCGATGATGGTCGCCGGCACCAAGTATCGCGGTCAGTTCGAGGAACGCATCAAGGCGGTCATGAACGAAGTCCGCCGGGCGAAGAACACGATTCTGTTCATCGACGAGTTGCACACGCTCGTAGGCGCGGGTGGCGCCGAGGGGGCGATCGACGCCTCGAACGTGCTCAAGCCGGCCCTGGCCCGCGGCGAAATCCAGTGCATCGGCGCCACGACGCTCGATGAGTACCGCAAGTACATCGAAAAGGACAGCGCGCTCGATCGCCGCTTCCAGGTCGTCATGGTCGAACCGTCGACCAAGGGTGAAACAGTCGAGATCCTCAAAGGGCTTCGCGATCGGTACGAACAGCACCACCGCGTGCAGATTACCGACGATGCCCTGGTGGCTTCGGTCGAGCTTTCGAGCCGATATATCACCGGCCGCTGCCTGCCGGATAAAGCGATTGACGTGATCGACGAGGCCGGCGCTCGCGTGCGGCTGAAGGCGATGACTCGTCCGCCCGATCTCAAGGAAATCGATTCCGAGGTGGAACGGCTGAACAAGGAGAAGGAAGAAGCCGTCGCCAATCAGGACTTCGAGCGTGCGGCGGCGCTGCGTGACCAGGCCGACAAACTCAAGAAGAAAAAGCAGAACATCACCCGCGACTGGCGCGAAAAATCGCGTGAGGCCGACGGCGTGGTGGACGAGGAAGTGGTGGCCGAAGTGGTCAGCAAGATGACCGGCATACCGCTGACTCGGATGACGACCGAGGACAGTATGCGTCTGATGCAGATGGAAGACGACCTGCATCGTCGTGTGATCAGCCAGCAAGAGGCGATCAAGAGCATCTCGAAAGCCGTGCGGCGCAGCCGCAGCGGTTTGAAGGATCCCAAACGCCCGACGGGCTGCTTCATCTTTGCCGGTCCCACGGGCGTGGGCAAAACCTTGCTTGCCAAGGCGCTGGCCGGGTTCATGTTCGGCGATGACGACGCGCTGATCCAGATCGACATGAGCGAGTACATGGAGAAGCACAACGTCAGCCGCTTGATCGGTGCTCCTCCGGGCTACGTCGGGTTCGAAGAAGGCGGTCAGTTGACCGAGAAGATTCGCCGCCGGCCGTATGCCGTGGTGCTGCTCGACGAAATCGAGAAGGCGCATCCGGACGTGTTCAACATGCTGCTTCAGGTGATGGAAGAAGGCCGTCTGACCGATAGTTTCGGCCGGAACGTCGACTTCCGGAACGTGATTCTGATCATGACCACGAACGCCGGCGCCGAGGCGATCAAAAATGAAAGCTCCTTCGGTTTCCAGGCTCCGGACGACGACGCGTCGTACGACAGCATGAAAACTCGGGTGATGGAGCGGATCGAACGCGTGTTCCGGCCCGAGTTCCTCAACCGCGTGGACGATGTGATCGTGTTCCGTCATTTGACGGTCGAAGATCTGAAACGCGTGGTCGACCTGGAACTGGGGAAGGTTCGAGAACGACTGCTGGAACGTGGCCTGAAGCTGGAATTGAGCGACGAGGCCAAGACGTTCCTGATCAAAAAAGGCTCGAACACCGATTACGGCGCTCGGCCGCTACGCCGCGCGATCGAGAACTTCGTGGAGGATCCGCTGAGCGAGGAGCTACTCAAGGGCGAGTTCCAAGGCAAGGACCTGATCGTCGTCGACGTGAAGGAGGTTGGCGACAAGAAGCAACTCTTTTTCAACGGTCAGGCGACGGAAGGGGAAGAGGCGGTGGCCGCCGGCAGCGGTTCGCCCGAGAAACCTGCGGAATAGCCGGTCTTCCCAAACATGTTCAGGGTGGTTGAACAGACCGCCGCCCGGCCAAGCGCCGGGCGGCGGTTTTTGCTTGCTGGATTGTTGCCCCCCGGGCCGTCGACGGATCGTCACAAGTTCGTGCCACCCCGTCTGCCAGGGTGATAGCACGAGCGATAGCGGCAAGCCGCAAAATGGCTTCCCCGTATAATGGAAGCGTCTTCGCATCTCGCCTAACTTGTGCCGGCGTCAGAGGCCGCGACGATCGGCAAACTTTTCTCAAGCGGTACGGTAGCCGCGACGAAAAACAAGCAGAGGGCCGCACTCCGTGCGCGCCGGGGCTGGATTTCTTGCCAACGATTGGCACACTCGCATGTCGACGCAACGCGTAACCAACACCAACCGCACGCCGGGCTTTCTGGAAGCCGCCGCCAACTGGATTTCCAGTCTGGGCGGGTTGGTGATGAATTGGTTGCTTGCCGTCGAAGGTGTCATCGAATTCACCCTACGGATGATGGGCTGGATCTTCCGCCGCCGTCCACGGGCGGATACGCTGCTGCCAAACTTTTACCAGGTGGGCGTGCTCAGTCTGCCGGTCGTGGCGCTGACGGGCACGTTCATTGGCATGGTGCTCGCCGTTCAAAGCCATGCGCAGTTCCGGCAACTCAATATGGAAACGCGGCTGGGCGCAGTCATCAATATGTCGCTGGTGCGCGAGCTGGGACCAGTGCTTGCGGCCACGATGCTGGCCGGGCGCGTGGGAAGCGCCATGGCCGCGGAGTTGGGCACGATGCGCGTTACGGAACAGATCGACGCCCTGTCGAGCATGGGCGCGAACCCGATCTACTACCTGGTCGTTCCCAGATTTTTGGCCTGCCTGATTTTGATTCCGTGTTTGACGATCATGGCCGATTTCATGGGCGTGGCCGGCGGCTATTTCTATAGTATCTACGTGCTCGATATCGATTCGACTCACTATATGGAAAACTCGCGGAACTTTGTCGGCACATTCGACTTGTTTTCCGGAGTGTTCAAAAGCCTGTTCTTCGGAGCGGCGATCGCCGTGGTGAGCTGCTATCGAGGCTTTCACTGCGATCCGGGAGCCGAGGGCGTGGGCCGCGCCGCGACGAGTGCATTTGTGATTTCGTTCGTGCTCATCCTGATGCTCGATTTTCTGTTGGGGATCCTGCTCGACAACATATATCTGATGTTTTGGCCCGAGGGGCAACGGCTGCTTTAAGGAGCGGCCGTGCGCAGAGACCGCGGACAATAGCGACGGTAGGCAGCGATGGTCGATTTTGGCGAGAAGACACCGCAGCACGACTTGAGCCGATCGGATCGGCCGATGGTCGAACTGCGCGACGTCGATATGACGTTTGGCCGCGGCCAGGTGTTGCGCAATATCAACCTGACGATTCCGCGAGGGCAAACGCTGGTAGTCATCGGCGAGAGCGGCTGCGGAAAGACCGTGCTACTGAAGACGATCATTGGTCTGGTGCGTCCGACTCGGGGTCAGGTGCTGTTCGATGGCAAAGATCTGGCCAAACTGAGCGAAGCGGAACTCGCCCGAGAGCGGACCAGGTTCGGATTCGTGTTTCAACTTGCGGCGCTGTTCGACAGCATGACCATCGGGCAGAACGTGGCGTTTCCGTTGCGCGAGCATACGACGATGTCTTCGCAAGAGATCCGCGAGATCGTGCTGATGCGGCTGGCCGAAGTGGGACTGCCCGAAAGCGTGATGCGAAAAAAGCCGGCCGAGCTTTCGGGCGGTATGCGAAAGCGCGTCGGGTTGGCGCGGGCGCTAGCGCTCGATCCGGAGCTGATCTTATACGACGAGCCGACGACCGGACTGGATCCGATCATGAGCGACGTGATCAATGAGTTGATCCTTAGAACGCGGGCCGCCAGCCCCGTGACGAGCGTCGTCGTCACCCACGATATGCACACGGCTCGCAAAGTGTCCGACCGGGTGATCATGTTGTACCCGATCTCCCGGTTGAAAGCGGATGAATCGCAGATCATCTTTGATGGCTCGGCCGAGGAGCTGAGTCGCTCGCGCGACACGCGAGTAACGCAGTTTGTCAATGGCGAGGCCGGTGAACGGCTGATGGAATTGCGGCTGCTGACGAGTTCGCAGAGTTTGCGGAAGTTTTGAGTTTGTCGAAGAATTACGCGGCCGGGCAACGGCCACGCCGCGTCAACTGGCAGAACGGCTATGGACGAACGAGTTATCAAATTCCGCGTCGGGGTGATGGTCATTGCCACCCTGTTCATCGCGGGCATTCTCGTGCTGCTGTTCGGCGATACGCCGTCGCTGGTGCGCAACGACTATGTTATTTACATGCACTTTAGCGATGCGCCAGGCGTGACCGAAGGCACGCCGATCCGCAAGAGCGGAATTCTGATCGGACGCGTGCGAAGCGTGCGATTTGCGGAGCAGGGGGGGGTGATCGTCGAAGGAGAGATCTTCCAAAATGTGAAGCTCTACCACAACGAAGTTCCCCAAGTGAGCGGCTCGCTGTTGGGCGGTGACGTTGTCATTCAATTCATTCGCCGCTCGTCGGCCGTGCCGATCGAGCCGGCCGCTCCGGCCGCGGAAGCGGCGATGCGCGCCCGTGATGGCAGCCTAGCCGTGCTGACTTCGGCGCAGGAGGGAGGCCAGCGTCCTGGGCAGCTTCCGGCTCCCGACCAGGAAATCAAGCCGGGCGACTACATTGAGGGTACGGTTGCACCCAGTCCGTTTCAGGTACTTAGCGGGATGCAGGGAGATCTGAACGAGGCAATCAAGGCTTTGTCGAACGCCGGTACCGAGGTGAGCAAGCTGGCCGCCAACGTCAACAAGGTGCTGGAGAGCAACGACGATCAGATCAACCGGATTATCGCCCAGACCGAGACTGCGATTTCGACGTTCCAGACGGCGATGAATAACGTCAACGAAGTGATCGGCGACCAGAAAGTCCGTGAGAACCTGAAGCAGTTGGCCGAGAGCCTGCCCCAGTTGTTCGAGGACAGCCGCGTCACGGTAAACTCACTGCGCACGACGCTCGAGGGCGTCGATCGAAATATGCGCAACCTGGAAGGCTTTACCGCCCCGTTGGGCGAACGCGGCGAAGACATTATCGCACGCATCGATCGCACGACCGGCCAGCTCGATGAGCTGTTGGGCATCATGTCCGACTTCGGACGCAAGCTCAACAGCGGCCAGGGATCGTTCGGCAAGTTCATGACCGACCCGGATTTGTACAATAGCCTGGTGGCATCGGCCCAGAATGTCGAATGCGTGACGCGCGAGCTGCGGCCAATCATCTCCGACGTTCGCGTGTTCACGGACCGTATTGCGCGGCATCCAGAACTCTTGGGCGTGCGCGGCGCTATCCAACGCAGCCCGGGCACGAAATGGCCCGCGGCGAACTCAGAATCCGCCGGCCAGCTTCGGTAACGCCCCCCCGCTGATCGCATCCCTGCCGTCCTAGCACCGCTAGTTCGGAAAGATGCTACCGGGGCGAGTGGCTGGTGGTGGCGAAGCCGGCAGGCCGGGGCGCGCACTGGGTGGTCCGTTGTAGACCGGGCCGGCCGGTGGCACGGGCAACGGTGGACCGGCTGCGGCATGACGCAGGTTCTCAGCCCGTTCTAAAAGCTGCTGCGGTGGGACAATCGTTTGCGGCTGCAATTGATATTCGACCGTGCGCTCGTCGCGGATCTCGCCTGGCACGAGATTTTCTGTGATGAAGTCTAAGCCCGGGTATTGGTACCACGGGGCGGGAATTGGCTGCATGACCGTCAGCGTTTCATACCCGCTTTTGACGATTCGGACCTTCCGCGTGCCGTAGTAGACGAAGTCGGTAGAACAGGGAGTGGTGCCGATCGGGTAATCGTCGATGTACACCATTGCGCCCGGCGGATTGGTGCGAATCGTCAGCCGCCGCTGCACGCAGCCGACCTGCAAGGCGCAGAGTACCACCACCAGCAGCCACAGCGAGCTGCCGAGGAGTTCTCGGCGTTGGCGGACGCGGCGTTTCACAGACTTGGCAGCGTTTTTGCTGAATAGCAGGGAGAAAAGGACGGGGCCGATCGGCCGGGGCGGGAGTATAGGCCTAGTCGGTCCCGCGGACCAGACCACTACTACCTCGTTTCTGGGTGGGTTAGAATGGGGCTTTTGGAACGGGCGGACAAATATCGCGCGACTTTCCCCATGACCGAAGCGGCCTCCAACGCTGGCGATGCTCGCAACTCGATTGCGCATGCCGAGCTTACGGATGTGGGCCTGCGGCGCGGCAGCAACCAAGATTCGTTCGCCGTGGCGCTCGCCGCCGACGGTGCCGATTGGCGCCGGCGCGGCCACCTGTTCATGGTGGCCGATGGCATGGGCGCTCATGCCGCCGGAGAGCTTGCCAGCAAGATCGCTTGCGAATCCGTTCCGCATACCTACCGCAAGGCTACCGATCGATCCCCTGCCGAGGCGCTGCGAAACGCCGTGAGCACGGCCAATGCCGGCATCCATACCCGAGGACAGGCCAACGCCGAGTTTCAAGGAATGGGCACGACCTGTTGCGCCCTGGTGCTGCTGCCGTGGCAAGCCCTGGTTGCCCATGTGGGGGATAGTCGCATCTATCGCCTGCGAGGTGGCAAGCTCGAACAATTGACATTCGATCACAGCCTGGTGTGGGAGATGATGGCGGCGGGGCAAATGCCGCGGGGTGACGTGGCCAACTTCATCCCTAAGAACATCATCACTCGCTCGCTCGGCCCACATCCAGATGTTTCCATCGACCTGGAAGGCCCCTTTGCCTTGGAACCGGGGGATGTGTTTCTGTTGTGTAGCGATGGCTTGAGCGGCCAGGTGAAGGATGACGAATTAGGCGTACTGCTCGGGGTGCTATCGCCGAGCGAAGCGGTGCGAGCGCTGGTGGATGTGGCTAATCTGCGCGGCGGGCCGGACAATATCACGGCGATCGTCGTGCGCGTCGAATCGGTGCCGGTAGCCGAGGGCGATACCAGCGTGATCGTCGAGCCCGAACGGACAGGCTCGGTGCATCCGCTGTGGTGGGGATTGGTAGCCATGGCGCTGTTGGTCGCGGTCGTCCTGGCCGGCGCGCGCTATTATACGGCGGCACTGGTAAGCGTGTTGATAGGCGCGGCAAGCGGCGTGGCGGCGCTACTTCAAGGGCTCAGCCGGCCACAAACCGCGGAAAGCGTCGACGCTCAAGGGCCACTGGGCAAAGGCCCTCACGCGACATTCAACTGCACTCCCAACGAAGAACACGCGCGGAGCGCAGCGCAGCTTGCCGCGCAACTACGGGAAGCGACGCGGAACGAGCATTGGACGCTCGATTGGACGCACTTCAACGGGTTGTGCGACACCGCTCAGCGAGCGGTCGTAGGGGGAGACTATCGCACGGCGGTACGGAACTATATCCTGGCGATCAGCTTCATGATGAGCGAGATTCGTAATCAAAAAAAAGCCGATCCGCGTGACAAGTCCGTCTTGGATATGTGATGCGCCGGTGGCCGGCGCGGCTTCGGAACGCTCGCTGAAATAGGACCTCGTGTGGCCTATTCCAACCTTGCCCCACGCGGAGCCAAACTCCGCGGGCCCATTAGGCCGCCAGTCGGCGGTGTGCATTGACGGCAGCTTCTGAACGGCGTGAAACCTTTCCCGCGGCTGCGTTGCTCGTGAGTGGCGTGGCGAGCATGGTTCCGCAGATTGCCGAGTACCAGAATGCCGTTCCCAGGCCGAGCAGGCCAATGCGGCCGGCGTGGTGGAGGGCGAGGTAATGGGTCAACACGAGCGCGAATGGAACGATTGCCACCACGAGCGCAAAACGCAACTTACCACTGCGCGCCAGCCACAGCGGCACAAAGATGTTGGCCGGCGCGAGAAGCACGTAGTAGTGCCCCCGGGCGATTGTGAACACCACGAGCGTCGCGGCGCATGCCAGCCCAAACACGGCGGCCTGATCTAGCCGATCTCCCCTACCTGAGAGGCGATAGCAAACGGCGAGTAGTAAGAATCCCGCCGAGGCGCGCAGGACAAAGATGACTCGCTCGGCCCAGGGGGAATCCATGAGAAGGCCGGGACCGCCGCGGCGGCGCTGCTGGGGACCAGCGTCGTTCGGCCCGCCTGCAAATGCGTAGTGTGCCCAGTTTCCGAAGCGATAGGCGGCATTTGCCAGGCTTTGGTTTCGGACCGTGGTCGAGTCGCCCGCAAAGTCATCTTCGTTGGTGTCTTCGGCGCGCGCAGCGACGACTCGCCACCAGGTGCCCAGGTGCGCGAGATTGGATTGCCAGCCTAGCACCGCTGCCGGCACGATTAGCAGCCAGAGCACCATGCCCAAGGCGAAACCGGCGTTTGCGCTCAGCGCCGTGGTTTGGGTATCTCGCGATCGCTGTCGCCAGGCGATCAGCATCTGTTGCACGGCGACTACGCAGGCCGGGACGACGGGCGTGATTTTGAGCGTCACCGCGAGCGCAAGCAGCCCGGCCCCACGGGCGGTTCGCCACAGGCTGTGGTTTTCGACGATCAGCCGGAAGCCCCAGAGGAGCAAGAAGAGCTTGGCGACGCCGACCTGGCCGCGCTGCAAGCAGTTGAGAGCAGGGATGGTTGCCGCGCCCACGGCGATTGCGCCCAGCCAGGTAGGAATTCGTCCGAACGTGCCCTCCAAATACGATTCCGGCAGGACCGTGCGTCCGAGGCGTCTCAGCTCGATGAAGCAGCCCCAGCAGGCGGCAAGTGAAATCAGAAACCAGGCATAGACCTGATCTTGGGTATCCAAGGCATGCAGCGGCGCCACTAGAATCGCGAACAGCGGCGGGTAGAGGTATCCCCAGCCGCGCGGATTGGTAACCTGGTAAGGCGGCCGGCCGTCGAAAAACGCGGCGCCGGCTTCCGTATACACCGTGAAGTCGGTCTTGTGTATCCTGGGGTCGTTGGGCTCGACGCGTCCCCGATTGCGAACGTCGAACCATCCCCAGATCAACAGCGCGATGAGGAAACCGATGACGAACCGGCGGCGCGTTGGCCAGAGCCAATGCCGCTTGCGAGGGGCGCTGAGGCTCGCGACTGCTTCCATGCGTCTCGGCCGGGGTGAGATTTCAAGAGCGATGCGGTGGCGCATGCCTGACAGAACCGCGTGCCAGGGGGCGTGCCGCCCCGCCACCCCCGGAACCCTAGCTTGCCCCGTCCCGACGGGTCAATATCGATTCGCGCGTTGGCGACTCTGCAAGCACTTGTAGAGAGCCTGCGCGGCCGCGCTTCGATAAACGGCGCGCACCTCTATTGGTCGTATCCCGGGAGGGATGATACACTTTCCCGCCCATGAGGGCGTCCTGCAGCGACCAGGTGGTCGCAGCGGCCCTGAAACATGCCCGCCGCCAACGCGTTGAAAAGCGCCAGCGACAAGGAGGTCGCCGTTGCTTTCGAAGTGGCCCATTCGCAATAAGCTCTGGTTCGGTGTCGGTTGCCTGGTGGTGATCGTCGCCACGCTGTCGGCGAGCGGCTTTCTCGGCGTGTACTCGTACCGGGCTCTCGTGCGCAGTCTGCGCGGCCGGGCCGAAGAGTTGCCAGTTGCCGGTGAATTAGCCCGCGGCGTCAGCGAGTTGCGCGTCTCGGTGGGCGAAGCCAGCAGCATCCGCTGGGTGAACATGCAAGGGCAGCCCATCATGCCGCTCGAGCAGTTCGAAAATCCGTTTCTCGTGCAGCGGTTCAATGACGGGTTGGAACGTGTGAACCGCACGCTCGAGGATTATCGGCTACAGCTCATCGAGTTGGGCCACGACAATCCCAAGGCCTCGGCAATCAACGACTCGAGCGCCGAGTGGCAGACCGTTCATAAAATCGAACGCCTGCTCGACCGGGTGCAAGACATCACGCTGGATTTGAATTGGCCCAGCAGCGAAAAGCAGACCAAAGAACTGAGCGCTCAGCTCGAACAGCTTCAGCAGTTGACGTTCGAGCTCCCCAGCTATCTGCACGAACGAATTCATGGCTTTGCCGACGAGGTCAAAGGCAAATACCGGGCATTGATCGGCATCACTTATGTCACGTCGATTCTCGCGGCGCTGCTGCTGTTTCTGGTCGTTCGGCTGTTTTACAGTTGGGTATTCTCGCCGCTAAAGAAGCTCGTGCACGGAGCCCGCCGAGTCGCCGCCGGCGAGTTCGGCTATCGGATTACGCTCAATACTCACGACGAGATGGGGGAACTGGCCGCGGCGATGAACGACACCACTGCGCGGTTCGAGGCGATTCGAGACGATCTCGATCGCCAGGTTCGCGAACGGACCAAGCAAGTGGTGCGCAGCGAGCAATTGGCTAGCGTGGGTTTTCTAGCCGCCGGCGTGGCCCACGAGATCAACAATCCGTTGGCCTCGATCGCGCTCTGCGCCGAGTCGCTCGAAAGCCGTGTGGAAGAAGTGCTCAACGCGGCTCCCACGGTCGCGGACGCCGACCGCGACTGCATCCGCAACTATCTGCGGATGGTGCAGGAAGAAGCCTTTCGCGTGAAGGGGATCACCGAGCGGCTTTTGGATTTTTCGCGGATGGGCGACATTACCCGGCAGTCGACCGACCTGCGCGAGTTGATTCAGAGCGTGATCGACATGGTGGGGCACTTGGGACGCTATCAGGACAAGCGCATCGAGCTGGCGCCCGGCGACGGCGTGATTGCGCCGGTCAATCCGCAAGAGATGAAGCAGGTTGTCCTGAACCTGATCACGAACGGCCTCGACAGCCTTTCGCCGGGGGGGCTGCTGCTCGTCGAGTTGACGCGTTCGCGAGCGACCGCCGAAATCGTGTTCACCGACAATGGTTGCGGCATGAACGAGGACGTGCTCAAGCATCTGTTCGAGCCGTTCTTTACGCGCCGCCGCAACGGGCAGGGCACGGGGCTGGGGCTTTCGATTACCTATCGCATCGTCGCCGACCACGGCGGACAGATCGACGGACATAGTGATGGGCCGGGCAAGGGCTCGCGATTCCGCGTCTCCCTGCCGCTGGCCGAGAAACAGAAGGAGAGTGGCCATCGCAACCAAGCCGCATAACCGCCTCAAGCTGTTGTTCGCAGACGACGAACGCTCGCTTCAGGAATTGATGAAAATCGAGCTGCCGCGGATGGGGCACGATGTAACGGTCTGTCCGGACGGCCTCACCGCGGTCGCCGCGCTCGAACGCAATACCTACGATTGCATCTTGGTCGATTTGGATATGCCCGGCCTCACCGGCATCGAGGTGATCGCCAAGGCCAAGGAGCTTTCGCCCCAGACCGAAGCCGTGGTGCTTACCGGCAAATCGTCGATGGAGACGGCGATCTCGGCATTGCGCTACGGAGCGTTCGACTATCTGACCAAGCCTTGCAAGCTGGTTGAGCTTCAGACATTGCTGCGGCGCGTGGCCGACAAACGCGAACTGACGAACAAGTATCTGGCGATCAAGCGGCAACTCGAACGCGTCGAAGGCAAGAGCCAGCTCATTGGCGACAGTGCCGCCATGGAACGTGTGCGAAAGCTGATTGCCAAGGTGGCGCCCACCAATAGCACGGCCATGATTCTGGGCGAAACCGGCACCGGAAAGGAACTGGTGGCCCGGGCGCTGCACGACCAGAGTTTGCGCGCGGAGATGCCCTTCGTGGCGATCAACTGTGGAGCGCTGCCGGAAAGCCTGATCGAAAGCGAGTTGTTCGGGCACCGCCGCGGCAGCTTCACCGGCGCCGATGAACACCGCGTGGGATTGTTCGAAGTGGCCAACGGCGGCACGCTGTTCCTGGATGAGATCGGTGAACTTCCCAAGCCAATGCAGGCCAAGCTGCTGCGCGTCCTCGAATGCGGCGAGATTCGCCGCGTGGGCGAGAACGATTCGTTCACGGTTGACGTTCGCGTGGTGTGCGCCACGCACCGCAACCTGGAGCAGATGGTCGACGAAGGGGAATTCCGCGAAGATCTGATGTTCCGCATCAACACGTTTGAGATTCATTTGCCGCCACTGCGCGAGCGGACAGGCGACATCGAACTGCTCGCGCGGCATTTGCTCAAGCGATTTCGCCGCGGAGTCCGGATGGACGAGGAACAATTTACGCTGGAAGCGATTCGAGTTCTCAACGAATATTCCTGGCCGGGCAACGTTCGCGAATTGGCGAACGTTATCGAGTATGCCACGATCTTGTGCGAGGAAGGGCCCATCGGTCCGGAACACCTGCCGCAGCGGTTTGACGGCCGCCGCGTGCGGTCGTCTATCGCGGTGCCGGCAAGCTCGCCGGGCGGAGCCGTGCCGCTGAAAGCCGTACCCTCGAATTCCGGGCCGCAGACCCTGCGCGAGATCGAGATGCAAGTGATCTATCAGACGCTCGACCGCCTGGGAGGTAACAAACCCAAGACCGCCGAAGAGTTGGGCATCAGCTTGAAAACGCTCTACAACAAGCTGAACCAGTCGAGCGCGCCGCTGGAGCGGTCGGCGTAGTGCCGACTTCCGAATTTGGAGGCCCGACGCCGTTAATCTACGCGGTTACTCGACCTGCCGCACGACGCCAACGACGACGCCGAGAATCTTCGCGTTCTTGACGAAGATCGGCTTCATCGTGGCATTGGCCGGCTCGAGCCGGATGCGATTCTTCTCAAGATAAAAACGCTTGAGCGTCGCCTCGCCCTCGTCGGTCTGGACGACGGCAATCTGGCCGTCCCGCGCCGTGCGCTGCTTGCGAACGACGACGAAATCGCCGTCGGCAATTTGGGCATCAATCATCGACTCGCCCGTGACTTGCAGGACGAACTGATTCTTTTGATCGAACATGCTGCCGAAATTGATGCGTTCGTCTTGCTCGATCGCCTCGTGCAGCACGCCAGCGGCAATGCGCCCGGCCAGAACCAGGCCGCGTTCTTCTTCGATGGGCTCGGCGGCCAATTGAATCGCCCGCGACATGTTCTTTTCGCGCGTGATGAGCCCTTTTTTCTCAAGCGCCTTGAGGTGGCACATGACACCGTTGGGCGAACTGATCTGGAAGTGATCTCCAATTTCGCGAACGGTCGGACCGTAACCGCGTCCGCGGATTTTGTCGCGAATGAATTCGTAGACGTCCTTTTGACGCTCGGTCAATTGTTCCATCACGGACATGAGGCTGAGCCTTCCTATATGAGTGGCGCCCTGGCTCCCTGGATAAGCAGCCGCGTCAGAAGCGGGCTGATAAATGGCGGTGGGGCCGGATCGCGCCCTCCATCATAATATACGGGTGTACATAATCAATAGCATCTGTACACCATCGGCCGGGAGGGCCGCGATTCTGGAGTGAAATGCCGTGGGAGTCGACGCATGAAATATGCGCAGCGCGCCCCATGCTAGCACGGTGGACAGTGGGCGTCGCACGACTGGCAGGCCGTTAGAGCGGCTCGCCGTTCCAGCGCACGAAGCCTTCGAGGGCGAAGTATTCAGGGAGGCCAAATTGATTGTAAACCGCGGCCGTGTTGCGATTGCGGTCTTCGGCACGCTGCCAGAACTCGCGCGGATCGTCCGGTCCCGGAAACAGGGCCGAGTCTTTTTGCGACTCGTGCATGAAGATCGCCTGGCGCTTTTGTCGCAGGTCGCGCGGCGAGAGCGGAATGGCGATTTCAATTTCGTGCGGAGCCCATTCCTGCCAGGCGCCGCGATAGAGCAGCACCTCGGGGCGCGAACCGGTGTCGCGTTCCAACTCGTACATTGCGCGGAAGATCGCTTCGGCACAAACGCGGTGTGTGCCGTGTGGGTCCGAGAGGTCGCCGGCCACATAGATCTGCGCCGGCTGTACGCGCTCGACCAATTGACGAACGATCGCGACGTCTTCCTCGGTGATTGGCTTCTTGGCGATCGTGCCGGTTTGATAGAACGGCAGATCGAGAAAGTGCAGGTGCTCCTCGCGACAGCCGGCCACGATGGCGCCGGCCTTGGCTTCGCTCCAGCGGATGAGCGCCTTGATCTTGAGCACTTCGGGACTATCGCTCTCGCCGGCGCCCTTGGTGGCGACCGCCCGGGCCACGCTGTCTTCAAGGGCCGGGGAACGATCGCTATCGATGCCGAACAGGCGGTTATATTCGGTGACCATGTCGGCGATGCGCACGGCGTCGTGATCGAACACCGCGATGTTGCCGCTGGTCATGTAGGCGACGTGGACTTCGTGCTGGTCTTCGACCAGGCGGATGAGCGTGCCGCCCATCGAGATCACGTCGTCGTCCGGGTGCGGGCTGAAGCAGATGACTCGTTTATGCTCGCGGCCTGCCGGATGGTATTCGATCGTGTCCATCATCCAGCGAAACACGCGATGCGCCACGCGTTCCGCCGGGCCGTGATGACGCAGCAGTTGGTGCAGGTTGTGCTTGCGAAAGTCGTCGTCGTCGAGCATCAGCAGGGCCTTGCCCGACTGTTCGCAGAGCCAGAGCACGGCTCGCTTGATCAGGACGTCGGTCCATTCGACCTTGCCGAGCAGCCACGGCGTGGTCGTGGCGGTAAGCTTGCTGGCGGCGGCGGTATCGAGCAGCAGCGTGGCGTTGGCGTGCTCGCGCAGGTAGCAGGCGGGAACGCGCGGCGTGGCGGGGGCTTCGGCCGTTTCGCGAATCACGCCGGCTTTGTGTTCGCCCTGCGCGATGAGCAGAATCTTGCGCGCGTCGAGAATCGTCCCCAGCCCCATCGTGATGGCTTGTGTGGGAACATTTTCTTCGCTGAAGAAATCGCTGGCCGCGTCGCGCCGGGTGAGCGGGTCGAGCGTGCAGACGCGGGTCCGGCTGTCGCGCGTGCTGAACGGCTCGTTGAACCCAATGTGGCCGTTGCGGCCGATGCCCAGGATCTGCAGATCGATGCCTCCGGCCTCGCGTATCTTGGCTTCGTACCAGCGGCAATAGTCGTCGAGTTTTTCGGGCGGGGTGAGCCCGTCGGGGATGAAAATGTTCTCGGGCTTGACGTTGATGTCCTTGAACAAGTGTTCGTGCATCCAGCGGCGGTAGCTTTGCAGGCGATCTTCGCCGAGGCCGAGGTACTCGTCGAGGTTGAACGTGACGACGCCGGAGAAGTCGAGCCCCTCGTCCTTATGGAGCCGGGCAAGTTCGCGGTAGATGCCGACCGGCGTGCTGCCGGTTGGGAGACCGAGGACGGCCCGCTGTCCAAGCGCGGCGCGGTCGCGAATGACGCCGGCGATCATTCCGGCGACGAAGCGGGCAAGTTGTTCGTGCGAATCGAAGACGTACGTGGGGAGGGCGGTGCCCACGAGCGGGCCCAGTGGCGGCGTGTCGATCATCGGAGCAAGGAGGTTCCCAAAGCCATGTGGAATGGAACCATCGAGTATGGCGAATTGAGGGCGCAAGGGCTAGGGGTGGAGAGGATCCGTGCGCGAGCGCGGAGGTGTATTTACCGCGATCTGCCAGGCCCTGTTCAGGGGCTCTCGGCCACCGGTTCGCCCGCCTCCCTGGTCAGGCGCGCACGCAACTCGTCGACCGGCATTGTGTTGTTCAGGAACCTAGTAGAACCATCGGCATAGGCGACGTGCGCACCTTCTAGATGCCCGCTCGAAATGGCGAACTTGACATGCGGCGGATTCACGCCTTGCATGGCTTGCTCCCAGGGGAGGTCGCGCGGCTCGGCCCAGTGAATGCCAGAATTTGCCACCTCGACAAGCAAGATCGTTTGGCTTGGCCCATCGGTAATTTGCCGGATGCGGATACCACGTTTGTCGGCCCAAATGCCGTCTGGACCGACGACGGCGAGGTAGCTCGCCTCGAACGGTTCACCGCCGCCAGAAGGGCAGTGAAACAACCTGGGATCGATCTTCTCCAGGATTGGCCAATTGCGCGGACTGTTCCAGGGCTGCTTCAAATCCAACTCCAGGTACGCGATGGTTTCTTCGAGATAGGGCAGGATCAGCACACGCCAGCTATGCAGAGGATTGCCGTATTCGTCATAGGTGCAGGCGGGCGGAAAGCGTCTGTGCCGATCGTGGTAGTTTTGAAGCGCGACGGCGAGCTGCTTCATCCTATTTTTGCAAAGATGAGCGGGGCTGGGCGTGCGTCGCGTCTGGATCGCGGGAAGCAACAAAGATGCCATAAAGATCAGTAGAAGCAACACAGCAGCAGAGCCGAGGCAGGATATCCCACAACCAGCGGGGCGTTTGCTTGTGGGTGGCGTTGTGTCTGGAGGTTGCGGTGCGTCTTGTTCCGCGGACATGACGGATGCCTCGACGACAGGTGGCATTGGCGCGGGGATACCACAAGTTCCATCCTACCAGAATTCGATTTTGGGCGCGGGGGGCGCAACTCCAACGTGGCAACCCCTCCGCGTTCGAGTCGTACGCGTCGAGAAGGGGTAGGAATATCGCCCCGCGACGGGCTCGCTAAACCGTGATCTCGGCTTCGCCGGCGAGCCGCTGCGGATGGCGTGTGAGAATCGGATCGACGACTTCCGCTAGGAACTCGTCGACCTGCTCCGGCGCGCGGCCCACGAAGCGAGCCGGATCGACCATCTCTGCCAGATCGACCGACTGGAATGCCTCGTCGTTGGCCAGCCGTTGCATGAGATCGTTGGCCAGCCCGCGTTGTTTCACTTCAGCCGCTGCGGCTTGGCTGTGCTGGCGAATGCGTTCGTGCAAGTCCTGACGATCGCCGCCAGCGGCAACGGCCGCCATCAGGATCGCTTCGGTAGCCATGAAGGGGAGTTCCTCGGCCAGATGTCGACCGATTACCTGGGGATAAACGACGAGGCCGTTCGCCACGTTTTCGTAAAGCAGCAGCAGGGCGTCGATCGCCAGAAACGCTTGAGGTAGTACCAGCCGGCGGTTGGCGCTGTCGTCGAGCGTGCGTTCGAGCCATTGCGTGGCCAGCGTATTAGCCGCGCTCGATTGCAGGCTGATCACGTATCGGGCGAGGCCGCAGATGCGCTCCGAACGCATGGGGTTGCGTTTGTAAGCCATCGCCGAGGAGCCGATCTGGTGCTTTTCAAACGGCTCTTCGATTTCCTTGCGGCTCTGGAGAATTCGCAGATCGGTGGCGGCCTTGTGGGCGCTGCCCGCGATGCCGGCCAGCACGTCGACCACTTGGACGTCGACCTTGCGCGAATAGGTTTGCCCGGTCACGGCGTAGCTGCTGTCGAAGCCGAGCTTCTTGGAAACTAGTGCGTCGAGCTGGCGGACCTTGGCATGATCACCGTGGAAGAGCTCCAGAAAACTGGCTTGCGTACCGGTGGTGCCTTTGACGCCGCGCGCCTTGAGCGTGGCGATGCGGTGTTCGAGGTCGTCGAGATCTTGAACGAGGTCGTAAATCCAGAGCGTGGTGCGTTTGCCGACGGTCGTGGGCTGGGCCGGCTGCAAGTGCGTGAAGCCCAGGCAAGCGAGATCGCGATATTGCCGGGCGAATTCGCTGAGCCGGGCGATGACCGCGACCAATCGTTCGCGGACGAGTTCGAGCGCCTCGCGCATCAGGATCAAGTCGGTATTGTCGGTGACATAGCAACTCGTGGCGCCCAGATGGATGATCGCCCGAGCTGCGGGGGCGGCATCGCCATACGTATGGACGTGGGCCATCACGTCGTGGCGCAGCTTGCGTTCGTAATCGGCCGCCTTGGTGAAATCGATATCGTCCGTGTGGGCAGCGAGCTCCTCGATTTGCTGCTTGCTGATCGGGAGTCCCAACTCGGCTTCGGCTTCGGCCAGAGCCACCCAAAGCCGGCGCCAGGTACTGAACTTTCGCTGGGGGCCCCAAAGGGTTGCCATTTGGCGCGAGGCATAACGTTCGATCAGCGGATTGGCGTACACGGAGGCGTCGGACATGAGGGCTTATTACAGCAAGAGTTGTCGAATTGCAAAAGAACTAAGTTACCACCTGGAAGGATGAAAGCCCAGGGAAGGCAAGTCGCCAGGAAGACCGACTCGAACGAGAAACTCCTTCCCGGGATAGTATTTCCCGGGCCTTGCGTTGCGCGTGAAAAAAACCGATGGTCAGCGTCACATATTCGTCAGGTCATCGCTGGCCACGGAGCCGACCATGTTATCGAGCGCCGCCGACAGCTCCGGGGCATGCGTCAGATCGTGGGCATACACGCGGCAGATTCGGTGCGCCAGCGGCAATTGCCGGAAGAGTTGATCGTCGGTGAGCGGGCGAGGTTCACTCCGCGCCGGATCCCAGAGGAAGTTTTGTCCCGTGCTGGGGCCGCGCGTATCGGGACGATGGATATGCCGGGCGAGGTCGATTCGTAGCGGCATGTCTCGCAGTGCCAAGGGAAGTTGCGACCGCAGTTCGGCCTCGACGTAATCGGGCCGGGTAAAGATGCTGCTGCGTTCGCGCTCGGCGGCATCGAACACCAGGTTGCGCTGGCAAGCCATGACCCAGGGGATTTGGCGATCGAGCAACGCTTGCCAGCGGATTCCAAACACGCGTTTTCGCGGATCCTCCGATGAGCTCCAACGAGACACGTCGACCAGGAGCGCGAACTCGGTGAACTGGCGATACAGGTCGAGGTGTTCGAGCGGATTGCCGGGAAACAAGTATTCGCGGCTATCGGCAAACAAGTCGGCCAGCGTCAGGTCAATGGCACGTACCGTGCGATGAAAGTACACCGTGCGGAAAAGTTCCGCTCGCACGCCCATGAACCGTACGAGCGCGGCCACGCCCCGCGAATGGATCGTGAGGCCCGCGGGCGTGAAGAAACTGTAGTGCAGCAAGCGGTCGAGATCGAAGGCCCGGCTGTTGTAGCCGGACATATAAGCATCGCGGAGGACGAAGTCCATATTGTCGACGGTGTAGATTCCGCTGAACAGACTCCGGAGGAGCCTGAGCCAGCGAGGAGCATCATCGGCATCGGCAACGCGCGGCCGGGTAATCAGCAGGGCGATTTGGCGGGGATCGAGCTGCTCACCGCTTTCAAGTTGGCTGTTCGGATTGCGACGCACGCGCGCCAGCAGCGGGCCAAGCTCCTGGCAGATGATCGTGCTGCCGAGCGTTTCGTGGGTCAGGCCGTGATGCTTCAGGAAATGCTCGTCGAGAAAGTGCCCAAACGGGCCATGCCCGACGTCGTGGAGCAAGCCGGCCAGACGCATCAGCGTCTCGACGTAGCCGCGGCTGGGGGTCTCGGGGCAGCTTTCCTTCAGGCTGTCATAGAGGCGCTCGCTCGCTCGGCTGGCGAGATGCATCACGCCCACGACGTGCTGAAAGCGCGTGTGCTCGGCAGTCGGAAAAACCCACCAGGCGGTTTGAAGCTGGTGGATCTGGCGAAGCCGCTGGACCCAGGGATGGTCGATGATCTGGCGTTCGGTGCATTCGCCAGACGGGGCCTTGGAGACAAAGGGGATATACCCGTGGACGGCGTCGTGGCACAGATTCTCGGCGAGGAAGTCACGCATGCTAGCAAACCAGAATTCAAGGAGCAGGCAATTCAGCCACCACGACGGGCATCGGCATGCTGGCAGTGTATCAGGCACGAACGAGGCGCCGAACGGTGGACCTCGCTCCCCCCGGCAGAATTTCATCTGCGGGGAAAACCGGTCGCCTGGGGGCCATATGAGGGACGACGAAGTGGCGATTAATCGTTACAATTCGCCTAGTTTCACAAAAAGGAGGCCGTGAGAGCAACCCGACCTGCACGATGTACCCGTCGATGGTGCGCGAGAGCGCGGCGCTTGAGCCGGTGGTCGCGTTGTCAAGAAATGCCGCCCAATTGGTTGCTAGTGATTATGCCCAAGCGTTCTAGCCGATCTAGTAACGTCAGCGCTCGGTCCGTAGATTGCCCCACGCCAACCCCCCGTTCAACCAACCAGCTCCCGGATCGTTCATTAAGCTGCCGAGAAGGCCAAGGAGAGGATGATCGTGACGCGCTTCCGCCTGACTTCATGTGCCTCGTTGCTCGTAATCCTCGCATCGCAGGTGGCCAGTTACGGCGCGGTCCCCGCCTCGGAAACCTTGCTGCCGGCCACGACGAAGGCTTACGTTTCGATAGCGAATGTCGAAGAGTTTGAAGCCGCCTTCAAGAAGACGCAGTTGGGGCAGTTGGCCAGCGATCCGGAGATGCAGCCATTTGTCGAGGACCTCAAGCGTCAGCTCACCGAGCAATGGACCAAGACCCACGAGAAGCTGGGCATTGGCTGGGAAGACCTCGATGGCGTGCCGTCGGGCGAAGTTGCCATGGCGCTGTTGTTGCCCCGGGAAAATAAGGATGCCGTGGTGGTGCTGGCCGACGTGACCGGGCGCGACGCCAAGACCGCCGACCTGTTGAAAAAAATCGACCAGAACATGACGGCCCGCAAAGCCGCGCGTAGCGAACGAACGGCCCAGGGCACGAAGATCGTCATCTATAACATTCCCAAGCGCGACGACGTTCCGGCGCGGCAAGTGGGCTATTTCTTGAAGGACGGCTTGCTGGCGGCTTCGGACGATCTGGCGGTGCTCGAAAATGTCCTATCGCGGGCGGGCGGCGCCTTGCAAAGCGATAGCCTGGCGTCGTTCGCCGCTTATGCCGCGATCACGAAGCGTTGCGAAAAAGCCGCGGACGGTCTGGCTCCCCAGGCCCGCTGGTTTCTGGAACCCTTTGGTTATGCCGAGGCGATACGGATCGATCAGCCCAAGAAACGCGGCACCGACATGCTGAAGATTTTGCGCACCGAGGGCTTCATGGCGATCGAGGGTGTGGGCGGTTTCGTCAATCTCTCGACGGACCGTTATGAACTCGTGCATCGCACGTTTATTCATGCCCCCGGCAATCCATCGGGCGGCGAGCGATTTGAGCTGTCGGCTCGGATGCTGAAGTTCCCCAATGGCGGCGAGTTTACGCCGCCGGCATGGGTTCCGCGCGATCTGGCATCGTACATCGCGGTTAACATCGATACGAAGAACGCCTTTGAGAACTCGAAGACTCTGGTGAACCAGGTTGTCGGCGATGAAGTGTTCGAGGACGTGCTCGAGTCGATCAAGACGGATGAAAATGGGCCGATGATCGATATTCGCAAGGATCTGATCGCATACTTGGGCAACCGGCTCACGGTGATCTCGGATCTGCAAACGCCGATTACGCCCAAGAGCGAACGGTTGTTGATCGCGGTCGACACGAAAGACGAGAAGCATCTGGCAGGAGTCATTCGCGACTGGATGGAAACCGATCCCGACACGCGCCGCCGTGAGATCGCCGGCCACGTGGTATGGGAAATCGTCGACGAGCAGGCCGAGCTGCCAATGATCACGATCGAAAATAGCCCGCTCGATCGTCCCTCGGAGGACGATGCGATCGAAGAAGAAGGCGAGCGGGCATTGCCCCCGAACTCGGCCGTGACCGTGGCGCATGGTTGCCTGCTGGTCGCCACGCACATCGACATTCTGACGAAAGTGCTGACCGAATTCGAAAACGGCGCCAAGCTGGCCGATAGCGCGGACTACAAACGCGTGGCCCAGGAACTGGCGGCCATCGCCCAGCAGGAGCAGTTCGGCCAGGCATTCACGCGAACGGACGAAGCGTATCGCGGCACGTATGAACTGTTGCGTACAGGCAAGATGCCCGAGAGCCAGTCGATGATGGGCAAGCTGCTCAATGCGTTGCTTGGCGACGGCAAAGAGGGCGTTCTCCGCCCGCAAAAGCTCGATGGCAGCAAGCTTCCTGAATACGACATGGTGCGGCGTTATCTTGGCCCGGCCGGCATGACGATGACCGCCGAACCGACGGGCTGGCTGCTGACCGGCTTTACGTTGACCAAGGAAGCCGATTCGAGTCAGACGCCCGCCAAGGCTGAGCGTTTGACGAGCGAGACCAAGGCGGACACCGCGGTGAAATAGTTCGAGCGGTGTTCGTTCGACGGGATCTGTCAATCATTCACTTGCCCGAAGCGCAAACAAGGAGGCATGGCTTCCTCGGTTGACGCTTCGGGCAGGTGCGTTTTTTTCAGAAGAGTCGGTGAAACTCCGTCTCGTGTAACCACTACGGCGAGAATTTTGCCCAGAAGGGGTGCTGGCGATCGCCGCGGGTGCGGACATCGTCTAAGAGCACGTTCAGGTTGGGCGAAACGTCGGCCGTGTGGCGGCGGCCTCCCAGGTGGACGTCGATCTTGTCGCGTCCGGGATTGAGCATTTCGGGCGCGAACCAGATCGTGGCGGAGACACCGGTGCCGGGCACGTAGATGTCGCCGTTGGCTTGGATCTTCGCGCGGACTTCCGCGGCGCGGATACCGCGACCGGGCGGCCAGTTGACCGGCTCGACGATCGAACGCGGCGGCAGCTTCTCGATTTCGAGCCACCAGAAGTAATTGTCCCAGGTTCGCATCGTGGTGACCGTGAACTCTTTGGGAAAGAAATTCCGGTCCGGCTTGCGCGCCATCCAATCGAAGATCTCTTTTATCTCTTCATAGAAATCTTCGTGGCCGCGGCCTTGATACTCGACGACCGTGACGTCGTGGCGGTGAACCATATAGCGATCGAGATCGCGCGAGTTTTCCTTCAGCTTGTCGCCGTCCAGCTCGCCACACACGAGATAGAATGGCACCATGCCCGCGTTCGGCCAGTAGTGCGAGCAGTATTTCTTGCTTTGGGCAACGATTGGAATGACGCCCGCCCAGAGATCCGGATGCGCGAGCCCGATATCCCAGGCCGCGTCTCCGCCGGCGGAGTGCCCGGAAAGAAACACACGGTCGGTGTTGATCGAGAACCTGCGGCAGGCGTCGCGGAGACTGGCGAGCACCGTGGCATGCTCCCGGGCCGAAAAGCCGTAATCGCGTTGGCCCTCGGTTAGCCAATTGACGGCGATCACGATATAACCGAAGCGGCTGGCCTGTCCCAGACGCTGGCCATTGTCCATTCGGGCACCGGCCCACCAGTCGATTTGATGCTCGGGCGTCGAGCCCACGCCGTTCAGGGTGACGATCGTGGGATAACGCACATAGGGATCGTATTCTGGCGGAAGCTGCACGTAGTAGGTCGCGTCGGGCTCGGTGTCCATCCCGATCGGCACTTGCAGCGTGTGGAAGCCCGGCGTTTCGGCCGAAGAAGCCGGCGTTTCCAGCGGGGGCTTCATGTGGGCAATGAGCTTGGCCACCAGCGAAATCGCGGCGCCTTCCATCGTGCGTAGCTCTTGCTCGATCTCGTTTCTTCGCAAGGCCACGGGCTCGTTCATGTAGCGGCGGATCAGGTCGCGCACGCGGGCCGTCGACGCGGTGACCAGCAGGCTGGTTTCCGCGGAGTCCGCGCCAAGCAGCCAACCGCTGATCGCAATCGACAGCCGTTGCTCGTCCGTGAGGCTCTTGTCGTCGCGCAAGCGGAAGTAGCCCGCAAGGCGATCGAAGTTGCCCAGGCTCATCTCGGCGGCCATCTCATTGATGATGGCTTCGCAGGTTGCGCGGTCGGGACCGTCCGGCAGGACTTCCACGAGTTTGTGGAGTTCGGCGGCGACCAGGTCGCGGCGCTCGCGCACCTGTTCATATTGCTGGACCATCTCGCGCACTTGAGCAAGCGTTTCGCCCGCGACGTCGTCGGTGGGAAAGTTTTGCAACAGGCCGTAGGCCAAAAAGTGCTGGCCCGACTTGCGCCGCAATTCGATTTCCTCGACGATGCTGCGGGCATGCATCTGGCGCAGCGAGCGGACCTCGGTCGCAAGTTCTCGCTGATCCGGAAAGTCGGCGATGACGACTTCCAGTTCTTTTTGAGCGTCCTGATAGCGCTCGGCTTGAAGGAGCAAGCGGACGACGCGCAGGCGAGCGTCGAGATTGTTTCGCGAGGCGTTGTTGACCAGGATCTTGTGCAGCGTGTCGCGCGGAATGGAGCTGGTGGCGATACGCATGTCCCAATTGAGCGGCGTAAGCTGTGAGGTTTGCAGCCCTTCGACCTTGGTCCAGCGCGGCGTGACGAGCGTGATTCCCTGAATAATATCGAGCGGCCCCTTGTCGGTATTCATGGTGAACACGCGACGGCCGTATTCGTCGAAAGGAGAGACTTTGAGAATGGGGCCGACCCGATTCACGCGCCCGCCACCGCTGGCGGTACGCTGGTTGATCGCTACTTTCTCGAGAATGCCGCCCGAGTTCACCTCGTCGACCGCCTGAATCTGTGAGGTGGGCACGAACACGCGCCGCAGGTCGTCGTCGATGAACGTGATGGTGGCCGGGACGCCTTGCTGGTTGTTCTGCGGGTTGTCGGCCAGTCCCGCGGTCTTACCGAGCCGGCCGGTGAGCCGGCGGCCGTCCTTCATGATGACGTTCGAGCCGAACGCGTCAGCAGCGTTTAGAAGCAGCGCGAGGGCGACAAACAGTCGCAAACTGGGACGACACAGGTTCATGCAAGGCTCTTCTGGACCTGGTGCCTCACGCGAGCGCAGACTCAATCGCGCTCGTGGCGGACAGAATGCGTCGGCACGGACAGAATGCGTTCTTCTCTGTGGGATTGTACGCCCGCCGGGGTTCCGGGCCTGCAAGCGTTCCCAGATTTTATTGTGTTCGAGGCCGAGGGAGAGTCAACCGGGGAAGGCTCGCCGGACAAGCAGAACTGGCTGCGGAAAAACCGGCATAATACGACGGCCTGACGCGAGTCTTTTGCGGCAATAACGAATTCGTGCTCCGTCGTTTCGGGGGTAGCCTTTTTTGGGGGAGAGCGAATAAATCTCTATCGGGCTGCTGAAAAGGGTCACGACGGCCCTTCGTCGGCAACCTGCTAGCCCGGCGTGTCGAGATAGGGGTCCTGGCCCATCTGGAGTTGGAGCTTTTTCCGCTCTTTCTCGTGATACATAAGCACTTTGCGATCGAGGAAGTGGCGTTTTTCCAACTTGTACTGGGCCCGGTTGAATATTTTGGCCAGGTGATCGTAGCGTCCGGGATTGTCGTGGCCAAATTCATGGTAGTGCTTGGCCTTGTCCGGCCCGAGGCCCAGTAGCAGTTCGTCTTCCAGCGAGAGGTAGACACGGTACGAGCCGGGGTCGCCCTGACGACCGCAACGCCCGACGAGTTGCCGATCGATGCGGGCCGAGTCGTGCATTTCGGTCATGATCACGTGTAGACCGCCGAGTTCGTGTACGCCTTCGCCCAGCTTGATGTCCGTTCCGCGGCCGGCCATGTTGGTCGAGACGGTGACTCGGCCTTGGCGACCTGCCTTGGCGACGATCTCGGCTTCCTCGGCGATGTGGTTGGCGTTCAAGACGTCGTGATCGATGCCACGTTGCTTGAGCAGGTGCGAGATGATTTCCGACTTGTCGATGGTGCGCGTGCCGATCAGCACGGGCCGGCCCGTGGCGTGAACCTCGATCACCTCATTGACGATCGCGTGCCACTTTTCTTCTTCGGTTCCGAAGACATAATCGGGCAGCCGTTGGCGAATCGCCGGGCGGTTGGTGGGAATTTGCACGACCCGGAGCTTGTAGATCTTTTTGAGCTCGCCGGCCGAGGTGATGCCGGTACCGGTCATGCCGGCCAGATGCGGATAAAGATGGAAGTAGTCCTGGACGGTGATTCGCGCGGCCTGGCCCGCCTCGGCCGTGACCTCGACGTCGGCTTCTGCGGCTTCGACGGCTTGGTGGAGTCCTGCGCGCCATTTGCGTCCTTCTGCGGCGCGACCGGTGAATTCATCGACGATGACAACCTCACCATCGCGAACGACGTACTGGCGGTCGCGGATGAACTCGCGGTCGACCTTGATCGCGCGTTCGATGTATTCGTAAATGCTGAACATGCCGACGGCGTGCATTTCATCGGGTTTGGGCAGGTTCCGCACCAGACGCCGCCCCTCGGGCGTTAGTTCCACGCTTTTGCGTTCGTGGTCGTAGTCGTAATGTTCGTCCTCTTTAAACTGATTGGCGACGCCAGCAGCCCATTTGTAGCACTCGACGGCGATGAGCTGCGCCTCGCTGGGCAACGCGCTGATGATGAGCGGCGTGCGAGCTTCGTCGATCAAGATGCTGTCAGCCTCGTCCACCAGCACGAAATACGGAGTGCGCTGCACGGGGCGTTCGCCGCCTTCGCCGCTCATGCCGAGCATCGCGCCCAGGAAGTCGGTTTGACCTTCGCCGATGCGGCGCATCAACAAGCGATCGCGCAGAAAGTCGAAGCCAAACTCCTTGGCCGTGCCATAAGTGATGTCGCACTCGTAGGCCTTGCGGCGCTGGTTTTGGTTCATTTGGGTTTCGACGATGCCGACCGTGATGCCCAGGCTCTCATAGAGCGGTTTCATCCACTCGGCATCGCGCCGGGCGAGATAGTCGTTGACCGTGGCCAGATGCGCGCCTTTGCCCTCGAGCGCGGCCAGGTAGAGCGGCAGCGTAGCGGTAAGCGTTTTGCCTTCGCCCGTTTGCATCTCGGCGATCGAGCGATTGTGCATCGCGATGCCGCCCAGGATCTGCACGTCGAAATGACGCATATTGAGCGTGCGGCGGCCGGCTTCCCGCACCAGGGCGAACGCCTCGGGCAACAGCCGCTCCGAGGGCTCGTGGCTCTTGAGCCGGTACCGGAGCGAAAGGCTCCGCTTGCGCATGTCGTAGGCGTTGAGATTTTGGAGCTCTTCTTCGAAACTCGCCACCTTAGGCAATACAGATTGCCAATGCGCAAGCTGGCGGTGGGCCATGCCGCGAGAGACGGATTGCAGGCTCGAACGCAGGCTATCGGCTATCGACATGAACACACCGAAGAAACATGCGGACGGAAACCTCCCGGAAGAGCCACGCAACGCGTTGAATCGCAAATCAAGGCATTGCGACTAACAGACTTATTCTATCTTACGGCGGCCCGCTATTGCTGCAATTGGCCGATTTTTCCGCCTGCGCGGCCGCCATGAGCCTTCCCAGCGTTGTCGAGCATCGCCAGCGTGGAGATAGGCAGTTTTTAGCGGGTCTGCCGAGTGATTTTGCCGATCGCGTAGTGCGGGGCAAAACCGCCGGCCGACGCCCCATCGACCAGGGTTCCTTGGACTTCGACGAGCTCACCCGGCTTCAGATCGTTCAGAGCAGGGGAGTGGACCAAGATGACGCTGCCGCCGTACCGGTCTGTCTGACCGTCGATAGGGATGTATCGTAACTTCCATTGCCGCTGCGAATTGGAGTATTCGAGCCGGCCGCGGAGCGTGCGGTAGTCGGGAGTGTGGCCAAACGTCGCGCTCGCCGCGCCGGAAGCCGCCGGCTGAAACGCCGCTTGAACGACGGCGTTTGAGTGGGAAGCCTCGGGCGGGGATACGAACTTTGCGACATTGCCGTTGCTAGACGCCGTGGACACGGCCAGGTTCTGTCCCGACGCCGGAGCGTTTTCGACCGTCGTGCGAACCGTGGGCGTGGCCGCGCCCGCGGTGATCCGCAGCACGGAAGAATTGCTCGGCGGTTCGAAGGGCATCTTGGGAGCGAGCGCTACCTGCGATGTGGGAGACGACGCTACGAGCGGTGAAGTAGTCGGAGGCGAGGACTCGCCAACGATGCGCAACGAGTTTCCTTCAGCATGCGGGGTAACTGAGAACGGTCCAGGCGGGTCGCCCCGGCTCGTACCCAGACTGAGACGCGTCGGAGCGGTGACCGGCGGTTCCAAGGGCTTGGAGACAGGCTGGCGCGGAAGCGGGCTGGCTTGAGCAAGCGGTTGCGCGACCGGAGGCGCGGCCGCTGACGGCGAGGGATCGGGGCGGAGTGCCCTAGGTTCTTGGGACGCCACGCCGGTCTCGCTGGCCTTCGCCGTCACATAGGGATTTTCGATAATCGGCGCCGGCGACATTGGGCCGGAAACGCGAATCGGAGCCGGTTGAACATAGGTTGCCTGAGTAACGCTCGCGGGGGCGCTCGCATCGCCTGGGGGCATGATGCCACCGGCCAGTCGCACCGCGTTGGCGGCAGGCACTTCTGGAGGCGGATCGTTCGAGCTTTGATGGAACAAGAAGGACCCGCCAGGGTATCGGAACTGATCGCCCTGAGGGGTCACAGTGGGCGGCGTTGCCATTGGCGCAACGGCTGGCGGTGCAACAGGACTCACAGGAACCGGCTGCGTCGTTACGGGGGCCGGAGTGGTTACGACTGGCGCAGGCTGAGTCACCATCGGCGGTGAGATGCCCTGAGCATACGGTTGGCCCGGAGTGACCAGTACGCCCGAGGACGTGGTTGGCGGAGTGACCGTGGTTCGCAAGAACGGGTTCGTCGCCGGCTGATTCGATTGGCAACTTGCCAATGTGGCGGCGGTCAGTAGGACCACCCAGTACCGCTTCATCGGACGAACTCCTTTTCGTCGAGGTGTGCGGCTGCTAACCAATAGGCGATCGGTCGTGAGGAGCCCTTGTGCAAACCCTCACGGCCGAAATAGATGCGCAACCGACTTATTCGATCGAACGTGTGAACACACGGAAGGACAGGGATCTTCCCCCTGCGCATAGGCAGGGGGCGAATAGAATAGCGAATGGCGTGGGTTGGTCCAGAGCGGTTTTAGTGGCGCGGACCGCCGCCCCGTGGACCGCGATCGCGCCCGATGCTACTTGCTGCTAGCAGTTTGGGCTGCCTGGACAAACGGATTGTAGTAGATCCGCGGCAGACTCGCCGTATGATCGACCGGCGCGGCGACCGGAGCCGGAGTGGCCGTTTGCTTATTTTCCGGTGCCGAGGCGGGCGTCGTCACCGGTTCGACAAACGGGTTCTGGTACTCGACGGATGCCATCTTGGGTGCGGCTGCGGGAGTTATCGTTCCCGGCGGATAGGCAAACGGGCTATAGCCGTAGGTGCGCGCGACAGGATAGCTATAGTAGACCGGAGGAAACATCGAGTAATACGGCACGCGGTAGACATTGGCATACGAGCGCGAGCCATAGTTGAAAAAGCCCAACCCGTAGCCCCCCGCACCAAATTGAGCCGCCGCTTCGGAAGTCTGCAAACTCATTGCCAGAAGCACGCCACAACCGATCCACAGACTTGCTCGACGAAACATGACACGCGACCTCGCATGACGAAGCGGATAAATGGTCTACCTTTCGTGCAGGGTATTTAGCGGGTTTGGGTATTGCAATCGTTAAAATAGGAAAAACAGGATCTATTTTTCTGCTGGCTCGGGATTCGAGGAGTTTGTATCGGGCTGGGCGGGTTTGCCGCCAACTGGTGGAGTGTCCGCGGTTTGTGGGGCTGGGGAGGGGGATTCAGTGGACGGCTGGAGCTCGGGCAGCGGATAAGGCTGATTCAGGTGGGCTGGAACCTCATGGATAAGCTTGCCGTATTTCGGATTATCGAGCGAGGGTTCGCCGCAGCCAGTCACCATCAAGAGTGAAACGGCCGCGATACGCGCGGAACTGCTGGCCACCATATTCGGGCATTCCTCTGCTGGTTGCGAAAAGTGCATTGGATTCAACAAGACTAAGCCCGGAACGCACGGCGACCGATGTCCGATCAAACGCTTACCTCCGCGCTCAAAGCCGAAGCCAAGCAGCTTGGTTTCACGCTAGCCGGGGTGTGCGCGGCGGTCGAGCCGGCGGGAATCAGCCGTTTTGGCGAGTGGCTCGCCGCGGGTTATGCGGGCGAGATGCACTATCTCTCGGGACGCGCCACGGCGTATTCGCATCCGCGTTACGTTCTGGACGGTGCGCGAAGTATCGTCATGCTTGGCTTTCCGTATCGTACTTGCGAGCCCATGGTCGCTCAACCGGCGCAAGGGCGCGTGGCCCGTTACGCTTGGGGAGCAGACTATCACGACATATTGTGGCAGAAGCTGAAGACGCTGGAGCGGTACTTGCTGGCGCGAGCGCCCCAGGCGGCGGTGCGCACGGTCGTCGATACCGCGCCGCTCTTGGAGCGCGAGTTCGCGCAGCTTGCGGGGGTCGGTTGGATCGGCAAGAACACCTTGCTTCTCAATAAACATGAGGGAAGTTATTTCTTCCTGGCGGCGTTGCTCACCAGCCTGGAATTGGAGGCCGATGTGCGGCACGAGGCCGAGCATTGCGGCACATGCCGGGCATGTCTCGATGCGTGTCCGACAGATGCGTTTGTCGCGCCTTACGTACTCGACGCGCGGCGGTGTATCAGCTATCTGACAATCGAGCTCAAGTCGCCCATTCCAACCGAACTGCGTACCGGCCTGCAAGATTGGGTGTTTGGCTGTGACGTGTGCCAGGAGGTTTGCCCCTGGAATCATAAGCCGCGGACAACCGCGGAACCGTCGCTTCGGCCTCGCGATGAAACGACGCTCGACCTGGTTCAACTGTTCTCACTCGATGAAGCAGCATTCCGCGCGAAGTTTCGCGACACTCCGCTATGGCGGCCCAAACGCCGCGGTATCCTTCGCAATGCAGCGATTGTACTCGGAAATCAGCGAGCGGCCGAAGCGATTCCAGCGCTCATGCGTGGACTCGACGATGACGAGCCATTGGTGCGCGGGGCGTGCGCGTGGGCATTGGGGCGATTTCACGAACCATCCGCAATCGCCGCGCTGCGTGTACGATTCGACGTCGAACGAGACGCGGCCGTGCATGCAGAAATCGCCGCGGCGCTCGGACTCGCGTTGCCGAGCTCGCTGGAAGGAGAGTAAGCCGTTGGCCGCGGCACGCTCAAGTGTCGAATCGCATCTTTCGCGGCGGCAAACCGCAAGCGACAGGGCGATTGTCTAGGCGGTCCTTGACCGGGGCGCTATAATGAGGTGGCTCGCATTTTCTCTCGCACGCTGTCTCCTTACAGGTACTCGCGAGGCAACGAGTATTCGAGACACGTCTCCCTCGGCGCCCACTGGATGGGAACGCTCCACGAGTTTTACGGATAAACCAAGCAGGACATTAAGGAATCTATCGTCATGACTCGCAAGATCGTGGTAACCGACAATGACCGTCGACGCTTGGGCACGCTGCTGGATAAATCCGCACGCGACGCGCTGGTTGACCAGCGTTACCTCTACGATCTCGGGCAGGAACTCGAACGAGCCGAAGTCGTCGAGCCGCAGAATGTGCCCGCCGATGTGATCACCATGAACTCGACGATTCGGGTGCGCGATTTGGATGGCGGCGACATCGAAGAATACACGCTCGTCTATCCCGAGCGCGCGGATGTCGAGGAGAATCGAATCTCGATTCTGTCGCCCGTGGGAACCGCGCTCATCGGCTATCGCAAGGGAGACACGATCGAGTGGCCGGTGCCGGCGGGTAAGGTGCATCTGAAAATCGAGGAAGTCCTCTACCAGCCGGAGCGCGAGGGCGATTTCGATCGGTAACGGAATCTCGCTCCGTTTGTTTGGCCGCGGTAGGCGCGGTGGAGCTGTGCCACGCGTTTTGACGCCGAGGCGAACCAGCGGCGCCCCGCTGGGGCCGGAGCGAGTCGCGTCCACACGCCGACTGCTACCCACACGCCGACTGTTACCCACACGCCGACTGTGGCCGCGGGCGAGAGTGCCGCAGGCAGCGTCCATGCGGGCCCCCCGCGGACGCCAACTTGAGGGCTCTCTCGGCAAGCCGCTACTTGGCGGCTTTAAGGTGTTCGTCGAAGAAATTGAGCGTGGCTTGGATGGTGCGTTCCATTTCCTGGCCGGCCCAGCCGTGTCCGGCTCCGAGCAGCAACTCCACGCGGCCCGGGACTTCGGCCCGGGTAAGTGCGTCGACGATGATATAAGCCTGATCGTGTGAGACGAGCGGATCCTTCGTGCCAAAGAAGCAGAGCAGGGGGGCATCGCCTTTGGAGATGTACGTCAGCGGCGAGGCCGTTTTGAGTTCTTCCTGCTTTTCCTTCGGATCGGCGCCGAGCCAGGCCGTGAGGATATGCGTTTGAGCGGGCGTGTAGTTGTCTCGCGGCAGATGGACCGGACCAACGAAGTTCACCACGGCCTGCACCTTACTCGATTGTTCGGAGTTGCCGCCATCGCCTTCCATCCCATCGGCTGAGTCCATGAGGCCGAGCATCATCGAGAGATGGCCGCCAGCCGATCCGCCCACCGCGCCGATGTACTCCGGATCGATGTTCAATTCCTTGGCATTCGCACGCAGATAGCGAACGGCCGCCTTGGCGTCTTCGATCTGGGCAGGAAAACGATGCTTGGGCGCTAAGCGGTAACTGATCGTTGCGGCCACAAAGCCGTGCTCGGCCAGCCGCTCCGCCAATTGAGCCATGTCTTGCCGTTTGCCCGCCATCCAGCCGCCACCGTGAATCACGACGATTGCCGGCACCGGGTGATCCAGCCCTTGGGGAGAATAGAGGTCGAGTTCGAGCCGATGATCGCTGACAGTCGCGTAGGCGACGTCCTTTTGGGATTCAATTGCCGCTTTTTCTTCAGCGTGTAAATTCGCACACGAGGCCACGGCAATCACGAATGTTCCGAGTAGAAGAAGCCGATGCATGGCGTAAACTCCCTGGCCGATGACTGAAGCGGTGAAGAATGTCCTGGATGGCGAGAGGCGTAACGGTCGGGCCTTATTCTACGTCGCTGCGCAACGCGTTGCGAGGTCGCGAATCGAAATTTGGACGCTAGGTTGGGAGTGCGCCACGTTTGGACTACGGCAGGGCCCGGGCGGCGGGTAAAATTCACGCTTTCCGATGGGATTTTGAGGCGGTTGGCCACCGGTTGCCATGTTCGACGGTTTCTTGGGGACACGAGCTTCGTTGATGCTCGACCTGGTCGCGCTATCGATGGTGGCCGTGGTGCCGGTGCTGGCGTACAGCATTTATCTGGTGCGCGTGCAGCGAAACTACGCGTTGCACAAACGGATTCAGTTGACGTTGGGCACCGTACTATTGGTTGCCGTAACGCTGTTTGAAATCGATATCCGCTTGTATGGCTGGCGGCATCGCGCCGTGGACTCGGCGTTTGCCGGCGTCGGGGGCGAGACCAACTGGGTGATGATCTCGCTTGCGATCCATCTATTCTTTGCAATCACCACGACCGTGCTGTGGAGCGTGGTGATTGCCCGCGCATGGCGAAACTTTCCGAATCCACCCGTTCCCGGGCCGCACAGCGCCTGGCATGTGAAATGGGCGCGGCTGGCGGCCATCGACATGACCTGTACGGCGGTAACCGGCTGGGTGTTTTACTATCTGGCGTTCGTGGCCTGACTCCGAGTCCCCGCCCCTTGATAGCGGCGCCTTGCAGTCAGGGGCCGAGGTAAGCCCGCGCGGCTCACCTTCATGGATGGCGCGGAATGCTATTGGTCGATTTGCGTGCTGGCAGCTATATCTTCGGCTGTCATGAAACAGCCAGAGATAGCGCTTTTGATCTCGACGTACCAGCGGTCGGCGCATTTGCGGCGGGCGCTCGAATCGATTGCTCTTCAGCGTGAGGTCGACGGGTTGTTAGAGGTCGTGGTGACCGACGACGGTTCGACCGACGAAACGGCCGAGATCGTGGCTGAATTTGCCCGGCGGACGCCATTTCGCGTGGGTTTCACGACTCATCCCCACGGTGGATTCCAACTGGCAAAGTGTCGCAACGAAGGCGCTCGGGCAAGCACGGCGCCATACTTGCTATTTCTCGACGGCGACTGCGTGCTGCCTCGCGATCACGTGCGGAAGCATCTCGATCATCGGCGTCCGAACACGGTGATGGCCGGCGACTGTGCCCGGCTGGAAGAAGAACCATCTTCGCGCGTCACGTTGGAGATTGTGCGGGGCGGAGCATTCGCCGAGTGGGCCCCGGCCAACGAGCTTAAACGGCTGCGAAAAGCCGATCGCAGCTCGCGATTCTATCAGTTGATTCGACACCCGACGAAGCCGAAGCTGATCGGCAACAACGTCGGCATCTGGCGGCGCGACTACGAACGCGTCAACGGTTACGATGAGAACTATGTCGGCTGGGGCTGCGAGGACGACGACCTGCGTCATCGGTTGCGCCGGGCAGGGATAAAGATCGCTTCGATCCTGCGGTGGACGCACACGTACCACCTCTGGCATCCCAATGTGGCGAGCATGCCCGCCAATTGGAAAGACGGACAGAACGTCCGCTACCTGTTGCGTAACGGGCGGTTGACCCAATGTCGCGACGGTCTCAAGAAGCGCAGCCTCGATGATCTGGCGATTCGCGTGGTCGGAAGCCCGGCCGCGGGGCATCCGGTGGCCGAGTGGCTGCAGCGCCGATTCGACCGTGGCACGAGCGGTCCGCGGCCGGAAGTCGAGATCCTGATGCTGCCAGGATCGGGGGCATTCAGCGGGCGAGCCGACTGCAATGTGCTGATAGCAGTCGATCCGGCACAGACCAAGGCCGTGAAGAACGCGCACCTGGTGTTGCATCCGAGGTGCGGCGAGGAAGTCGAGCAGGCGCTCGCCGCTGTGGCGTAGCCGTTCACGATCTAATTCCCTCCCTCGCGGCGCATCGCCCGTTTTCCGCGAGTGAAATGTTTTGTGACGCCCAGTAACTTCGTGTCGCAAAAACTCCTCTTGCTCCAATCGGTTGTGAAGGCTGATAATCGCGCCGCGTGCGCGGGGCCGCTCTTGCGAGAGTGGTCGGTATGCGCGCCCGTGGAATGGGAAGTCCACGGAGATGCTTCGCATTTCAAGGTCAAGGAAGTCCTATGTGCCCCAAGAGCCTGGCGTATACGCTCGACGGTCTCGGCCGGCCGCGGCTGCTGGTCGTTGGCGACCTGATGCTCGATCGTTACACGTGGGGAGACGCGCAGCGAATTAGCCAAGAGGCTCCGGTAATCGTGCTGCGTGCCGATCGTAGCGAATCGCGGCCTGGCGGCGCGGCAAATGTGGCGAACATGCTGCTGGCGCTCGAGGCCGATGTGACTTGCGCCGGCATCGTCGGTAGTGACGGCGCGGGCGACGAGCTGCGAGCGCTGCTGCAAATGAGCGGGGCGAATATCGAGGGAGTTCTGACCGACTCGAGCCGGCCCACTTCGGTCAAGCAGCGATTTGTCGGGCGAGCCGATACGCGGCATAGCAGCCAGATTCTACGGGTTGACCATGAGAGTTGCGCCGAGTTGGACGAGCAACTTGAAGCCCAACTGATCGAATACATTGAAACACAGCTTCCCTGGCACGACGCGCTATTGATTTCGGACTATGGCAAGGGGGTATGCACCGAGCGCGTGTTGCGGGCCGCGATCGACGCGGCCAACCTGGTGCAGATTCCGGTGATCGTCGATCCTAGTCCGATTTGCGAGCTGGAGCGGTACCGTGGCGTGACGGTCATCAAGCCGAATCGGCGCGAAGCGGAGCACGCCACGGGTGTGAAGATTGCCACGGCTGGCGATGCCTTGGTCGCTGGTCGGCAACTGTGCAAGCGACTGGATGCCAAGATGGCGCTGCTGACGCTCGACCGCGACGGCATGCTGCTCGTGGAACAAAGCGGGCAAGGTGACATCTACCCCACGCAAGCCCGAGGGGTATACGACATCACGGGCGCGGGAGACATGGTGCTGGCGACGGTGGGCCTGTGCCTGGCGGCGGGCACTGTGCCTGAAGATGCCGTTCGGCTGGCGAATATTACTGCCGGGCTCGAAGTGGAGCGGACTGGTGTCGCGGTAATCTATCGCGACGAGATTCGCGCGAAGCTGGCGAGCATGGCCTTTGGTACCGCGGCCAAGGTTGTGGGACGCGAGCAGGCTGCCCGAATCGCCGAGGAACATCGCCGTCGGGGTGAAACGATCGTGCTCACCAACGGCTGCTTCGACCTGCTGCATGTAGGGCACGTGAGCTATCTGACCGAAGCGGCCAAGCTGGGGTCGACCTTGATCGTAGGCGTCAACAGCGACGCCAGCGTGCGGCGGTTGAAGGGGGCCAGCCGGCCCGTGATCGCCGAGGCAGATCGGGCGGCAATGCTCGCCGCGCTCGGTTGTGTGGGATATGTCGTCGTCTTTGATGAAGATACGCCGCACCGCTTGCTCGAAGCAATTCGTCCCGACGTCTTGGTCAAGGGTGGAACCTATCAACCCCATGAGGTCGTGGGGCACGAACTCGTGACTGCCTATGGCGGTCGAGTGTGCGTAACGGGGTTTGTCGAGGGCGTCTCCACCAGCACGATTCTGGAATCGCTGCGAAGCGAGACAAAGACGCAGCCGGAACCGACGACCCGTCCGCTGCGCCGTGCAGGTTAGAGCCTTGTCAACCGAGGTATTCAGGGGGCTGGCGTTCTAGATCCAAGGCACCGCTGGACAAGCCAGTCGCGGCTCCCAAATTTTTTGGTTCTGCCAAAGCATTGCCATGAAGCACAAGCTCACCGTCATCATCCCGTGCAAGGACGAGCGGCTGAATATCCGGCCGTGCGTCATTTCGGCGAAGCTTGTAGCCGACGAGCTGATCGTGGCCGACTCCGGCTCGACCGACGGCACGTTGGACGTCGTTCGCGAGTTGGGTGGCTGCCGAATCATCGAACGCGAGTACATCAACTCGGGAAACTTCAAAAACTGGGCCATTCCGCAGGCCACGCACGAATGGGTTATGATTCTCGACTCGGACGAGCGCGTTACGCCGGAACTGGCCGAGGAGATCAACACGCTGCTGACCGCCGGACCACGCCACGACGGCTACGAGATCTATCGGGCGAATTATTTTCTGGGGCATCACATCCGCCATGCCGGCTGGGGCGCGGATAAGGTGTTGCGGTTGTTTCGCCGCGATCAAGGGCGCTATCAGGGCGAGAGCGACCATGCCGAAGTCGCAATTGCCACGGGACGCGTCTCGCGACTCAAGCATCGTCTCCAGCATTTCACCTACTGGAGCTACGACCAGTATTTCCGCAAGCTCCAGCGCTATAGCGTGCAAGGCGCCGAGAACAAGTTGAAGGCCGGCAAACGGGTGAACTTCTGGGAGATGGCTGTCGCGCCTCCCTTGCGTTTTTTGCATTGCTATATTTTCCGCCTCGGTTTCCTCGACGGCCTAGCGGGGCTTCAGATCAGCATGCTGACCGGCTACTCATCGTTCGCCAAGCAGATTCGGATGTGGGAGATGCAACACGGGCGGCCGCAACCAGATCCCGAGGCCGAGCACCGGCAAAAGCGAACCCTCGAAGCCGAATCGCGGCGCGACGCGGCCTGACCTTTCCGATGGCGGGCACAGGACAACGATTAGCGAACACAGGGCAATGATGACGAAGTTCAAGCGGCCACGGATTCTACTGCTCCGCAACGATCGAATTGGCGATCTGGTGCTGACGCTGCCGGCAGTCGAGGCGTTGCGCCGCCATCTCCCCGAGGCGCATCTAACGCTGTGCGTCAGCCCCTATGCGGCGCCGCTGATCGCCGGATTCGAGGCAATCGACGATGTGCTGCTCGATGATCCGGGCGAGAAGGCTTGGAGATTTTCGCGGCGGCTGCGGAGCCAGCAATTCGACGCGGCGCTGGTGTTCAACACCAACACTCGCAATGCGCTAGCCGTGCGGCTGGCCGGAATTCGGCGGCGCGTCGTGTGGGGCTACAAGCCGGTCGGCATGCTCACGGCCACGCATCCGGTGCGCGTGCATCGCAGTCGCCCGCCGATCCACGAGTCGGAGTTCGCCATGCGCTTCGTCGAACAGCTTGGCGTGCCGCGGGGCGCGAATCCGATCGAGACGCGACTGCCCGTGGATTTGGCGACACGGTCGCGCATGCAGAGCCTGATTCAGGACGCGATTGGCGGTGAAGGATTGCTGTTTGGAGTGCATCCGGGCAATAAGAAAAGCGCTTATAACTGGCCGGTGGCCAGGTATGCCGAACTGGTCCGGCGCCTGGCGGAACGTGGTCGCGTGTTGGTAACCGGAAGTGCAGAGGAAGGGCCCCTGGTCGAAAGTGCTTGTAGTAGGCTCGCGGCAAAGCAACGTTCACGCGTGCTGATGCTGACGAAACTCGCATTGCCGGAGCTGGTGGCGGTGATCTCCCTTGAAAATACGCTCGTGGCGTCGAGCACGGGCCCCATGCACGTGGCGGGCGTCGTGGGGACTCGGACCGTCGCGTTGTTCAGTCCCCACCCGGCGCACGTGCCGGCAAAGTGGGCTCCGTTGGGAACGAATCATACACTGTTGGTGGCGCCTCTGATGGCCGGTGAAGACGCGGCCGTGCCCGGCGAGCGGGGCGAGGAACTCATGGACCGGATTGAAGTGGACGAGGTGTTCCACGCGGCGGTTCGCCAGGCCCTGGGAAGCGTCACGGCCTCGCACGCCGCCTAAAGGAAACCGCCCCCTTGGAAATGCCAAGAGCATCGCGCGGCGGGAGATGTCTCACGTGACACGGCCGGCAATTTTTCTCGATCGCGACGGCACACTGATCGAAGACGTGGGCTTTCCGCATCGGCCGGAAGATCTACGCATCTTGCCGGGAGTCGAAACGGCGCTCGCTCGATTGCAGCGCCTCGATTATTCCCTGGTGCTCGTGACGAATCAGTCTGGCATTGCGCGGGGATACTTCAGCGAAGACGCGATGCATGCGTTTCACGCATTATTGCGCGCGCGGCTGGAGGAGGCCGGAGTGCGGTTGGCAGCGATTTACCACTGTCCCTATCATCCGGAGGCAAGCATCGCACGCTACCGCCGCGACTCACCGTTGCGTAAGCCGCGGCCGGGAATGTTGTTGTTGGCCGCGGAGGCATTGGGGCTCGATTTGGCCGCGAGCTATATGGTGGGCGACAAGCGGTCTGACGTGCTAGCGGGGCAAGCGGCCGGCTGCCGGACGGTGTTGCTCCAAAGCGGAAAGCGTGACGAAGGCGTGGCAGAGTCGCTAGCAACCGCGGACTTCGTGGCGGTGGACCTTTCGGCGGCTGTTGAGCGAATTGCCGCCGCTAGAGAAAATGCCATTTCCAGGCGTGAGAAGGCCGCGTATCCTGCCTGCCCGGTGACGGAGCAATCGGTTGGAGTCAGGCAGTGAACATCGGAATCTTCATTCCGAACTGGATTGGCGATGCGGCAATGAGCACGCCGACATTGCGCGCGTTGCGGCGCCACTATGGGCCGGGCGCCAGGCTCACGGGCATCATGCGCCCCTATGTGGCCGACGCGCTAGCCGGTACTCCCTGGCTGGACGCCCAGATTTTTCACAATCCGCGGTCGCAAAACGCCGCCGAACGTACCTGGGCGACGCTGCGTGCCCTGCGCCGCGAACGATTTGACATCATTGCGCTGTTGACCAATTCGATTCGCACGGGCGTTTTGGCCAAAGCCTCGGGCGCTCCGGTGCGCGTGGGTTACATGCGTCCTGGTCGGGGGCTGCTGCTTTCGCATCCCATCCATGAGGAACGAGAGAAACGCCGCCGCGTGCCGCGGCCGGAAATCGATTCGTACCTGCGAATCGCGTACACGTTGGGCTGCCCGCCCGAGTCGCCGCGGATCGAGTTGGCAACCTCAGCGGCCGATGAAACGCTAGCCGATGCGGTTTGGCAGAAACATAACTTGCCGGAGGGTGAGCGGGTTGTGGTCATCAACTCGAGTGGGGCATACGGAGCCGCAAAACTTTGGCCGAGCGAGTATTTCGGCCGGCTGGCCAAGCAGCTTGTCACGCGACAAGACCTGCACGTGCTGGTCGTATGTGGGCCGAACGAACGCGAGCATGCGCGCGAGATCGTTCGCATTGCCGGAGACGAGCGGGTTGTGAGCCTGGCGGACGAGCGGCCTTCGATCGGGCTGACAAAGGCCTGTGTCCGCCGCAGTCGGCTGCTCGTCACGACCGACAGCGGGCCGCGATTCTTTGCCGTGGCGTTCGGCGTGCCAGTGGTGACGCTGTTTGGTCCCACGGATCAGGCCTGGACACACACCTACTACGACCGTGAACTATGCCTGAGCCATCCCGTGCCCTGCGGCCCGTGCGGCAAGCGCACGTGTCCGCTAAAGCATCACGATTGCATGCGTCTACTCACGGTCGAACGGGTGTACGAAGCGACGCTGGGCCAGTTGCAGCGCGAGCGAAGTATTCAAGCAGCGTGACGAGCTTACTCGAACGGTTCGCCGAGGGTGCCACGCCGTGCGATCTGACGTGAGTGTGATACGCATTGGCAAGGGGCACCGCGTTGCTCGCGCCGGAAGACCAAGCAGACGCGGATCGTCCCCAAGGAGCGCTTAACCCGTTGACGTATTCGACGGAGCCCTGCCTGGGAGCTTCGCATGTGGGCTGTGGTTGAAACAGCTTCCACGATGGCTTATTTCAACAAGCTAGAGGACGTGGATCGTGTTCACGACCTCGACACCTTCGGCATGCTGACGCACAAGCTCCTGGGCGAGTTGCTTGTGATAGAAGCTGCTTACTTTGCCAACAAGCACAAGCGATTCACCGTTGGAACGGATCTCAAGATCACGCAGGGCGTAGACTGCGCTTTCGGAGAGTGCCTGCTGGGCTTTGGCCAGAACATCTTTTGCCGTGAGTACAGGCATTGATGCTGCCTCCCTCCTTGGACCACCGATCACAAGAAACACGTATTGCAGAGATTGGCCAATCGCATCGAGAGCTGACAGTCCTGTCCTGCATCGATGCCTAAGCTCCTCGGGTTCCTTATGGGAGCCACGAGGATGGCGTCTCAGACGCGGCTGGCCGCTGCCGGCCTCGCCACGCGGTTCAATGTAAGACATCAGAATCGGATGTCAACCACATTCAACCTTGTTCGAACGAGCGCGTGCGTATCAGCACGGCTCGCGGCAGCTAGCTAGCGCGACCCATCACATGGAAAACGAGGAGCTAAAGGCGGCCGCCGCTTATTTGATCTTGCCGATCTTCGCGAGGAAGGCGATGACCTCGTCGGCCAGGGTCTCGGCGTCCTTGTTGCCGGCGTCGAGCACCAGTTCTGGCTTCTCCGGCGCTTCGTACGGGTCGTCGATCCCGGTGAAACCTTTGATTTCGCCGGCACGGGCTTTCTTGTAGAGCCCCTTGGGGTCGCGGGCTTCGCAGACTTCAATCGGGGCGTCGACGAAGATCTCGATGAAATCGCCCTCGTTCATCGACGCGCGCACAGCGTCTCGATCGCGGCGATAAGGGCTGATGAAGGCGGTGAGCGTGACGGTGCCGCCTTCGGCAAAGAGCTTGGCGACCGCGCCGATGCGACGGATATTTTCCTCGCGATCCTGAGCCGAAAAACCAAGGCCAAACCGTTTGGCATATTCTTCGCCGTGACGCTCCTTGAGCATGCCGGGGCCGGCATTCAGGCCGTGACGGACGTTGTCGCCATCGAGCACATAGCTGCGAATGCCACGCTTGTGAAGCTTGTGGTCCACGAGATTCGAGACCGTGCTCTTGCCGCACGCGCTGAGGCCGGTGAACCAAATGACACAGCCCTTGTGGCCGTTGAGCTCCTCGCGTTCGCTGCGGGTGACGCTGTGTTCGTGCCAGTGAACGTTCGTGTCGTTGACCATGGGCTGATTGGCTCCTTATCGATTGCCGTGAATTGCGGACATTTTGCAGTTTATGCGAAACCGCAATGATAGCCCAATTGAGCACGATGCGCAAAGGGGATGTGGCGGAACGGTCGTGCGGCACTCGACAGCGGGCACCGTGCTCGCCTACAGACGCCGCTTGGTCCAAGCATTGGACGAGCCATATACCGGCCGGGAACGAGGCGGTGATGCGGGGACGCGATTCACAACGATATCCCGCCGCCGGACTTTTCGACGGCGGGGTGGTCAATCGAGGGGCTCCGGCCGAACAGGGGCACAATGGGAGCGCCGCCAATCCGCGTTTTTTTGCATGACGTGGCCGAACAAAACAGGTACATCCGTAGCAGGTCGCTTACGGCCGGAGGCGCGAACCTCCCATCTTGACCACCCCTCTGGCATAAGATAGAGTTGCTTGAATGCTTGCTGGCGGGTGGGATGCTGGTAAGAAAGTAACTGCTGGATCGTCCCCAACCAAACATGGTCAAGTCTGTTAAGAACCTGTTGCCGCTTTTGCTTTTGGCGCCGTTGCGCTAGCAAGACGGGGTTCGTACGCAGTCAGGCCGAACGAACGAAGAACGAACCCCAGGGCAAATCGTGCCGTGGGGTTTTTTGTTGGCGTCGTGTAAAGAAGTCGCTGGATTTGGCATACCATTGCTAGCCCCGGAATCTTGGGAAATGGACAGTCGCACCGTAAGCAACCGACAGCCCTCGCGCCTGCTCGGCAGGGCACGGTTGGTGTTGCCCGGGCCGACTTCGGGTCGGCCCATCGCGGACAGCATCCTCTACGAACATGCCCCCAGCTTCCTGACCAAAAGGTAATCCTCTGCCATGAGCAAGCGTACTATTCAAATCTTTGACACCACGCTCCGCGACGGTGAGCAATCGCCCGGGGCGAGCATGAACCTGGCCGAAAAAATGGAAGTCGCCCAGGCGCTCGTCGAGCTGGGGGTCGATATCATCGAAGCCGGCTTTCCGATCGCCTCGCCGGGCGACTTCGAAGCGGTTCGCGAAGTTGCCCGCAATATTCGCGGCGCGGTGATCTGCGGCCTTGCCCGCTGTAACGACGCCGACATCGATCGCGCTTGGGAAGCGCTGCAAGAAGCCGAGGCCGCGCGCATTCACATCTTTCTTGCCACGAGCGCCATCCATCGCGAGTTCAAGCTCAAGATGGACAAGCAGGAGATCATCGAGCGGGCGATTCATGGCGTGAAGCGCGCCGCGAGCTACTGCGACGATATCGAGTTTTCGCCCGAGGATGCCTCGCGGACCGAACCCGACTTTCTATGCCAGGTCATCGAAGCCGCGATCGATGCCGGCGCGACGACCGTGAATATCCCCGACACGGTCGGTTATGCGACGCCGGCCCACATGGCAAGCGTTATTCGCACGCTCGTGGAGCGGGTACCGAACATCGACAAGGCCGTCATCAGCATGCACTGTCACGACGACCTGGGGCTGGCCGTGGCCAACAGCCTGGCCGGAATCGAAGCCGGCGCCGGCCAGATCGAATGCACGATTAACGGCATCGGCGAGCGTGCCGGCAATTGCTCGCTGGAAGAAGTCGTCATGGCGATGCGAACCCGCGGCGATTACTACCACTGCGACACGAACATCAACAGCCGCCGCCTGGTGCCCACGAGCCGCCTGGTTTCCAAGATCACGGGGCTTGCCGTCCCCCGCAACAAGGCGATCGTCGGCCGCAACGCTTTTGCCCACGAGGCCGGCATTCATCAGGATGGCATGCTCAAGGAACGCACGACCTATGAGATCATGCATCCCGAGGACGTCGGCTTCACCAAGACCGACCTGGTGCTCGGCAAGCATAGTGGCCGGGCGGCGCTGGCCGATCGGGCCAAGGCGCTGGGCTATCAGCTCACTCCGGAGCAGCTTCAGTCGGTCTTCGAGGACTTCAAGATCCTGGCCGACAAGAAAAAAGAGATTTACGACGGCGACATTGCCGCGCTGATCGATCAGCAGGTTCTCGACGAAACGAACACCTGGGCGATCGTGAACTACGAGGTCGCGGCCGGCATGCACAGCCCGCCGTCCGTCACGCTCACGCTTCGCCGGGGCGAGGAGGAGGTCACCGAGACGATGAGCTCCGGAGACGGCCCGATCGACGCGATCTTCCTGGCTATCGAAAAGATCACGGGCATCAGCACCGTGTGCCGCGATTTTCGCGTGCAGGCGGTCACCGTGGGCAAGGACGCGCAGGCGGAAGTGAACGTCGAACTGGAGCACAACGAGCAGCTTCATCGCGGGCGCGGCGTGTCGACGGATAGCCTTGAAGCCAGCGCCCGGGCGTTTTTGAACGCGATCAACCGCATCGCCATTCATCAGGGTGCGCCGCTTCGCCAGCCGACACCGGCGAATCCCTAGACGCCGGCGAAATCCTTGGTGGTAGGTCGAGCCTTGTTCGCGTTATCCGATTCGCTCTGGCACTGGTGCAGATGCTGCCAGCGTCAGAGCTTTTTTATGCGCTCGGGCGACGCTTGACGAAAAGCCTTATCGCGCCGGCCCGCGCTCGGATACCTTTTGGGCCAATGCCCGCTTCATGCGGGTAAAGACATCCGACCAGTCTCCCGCGGTTTGTTGGCGGAATAGCCGCATCGTCGGATACCAGGGGCTGTCCTCGCGCTCAAGTAGCCAACGCCACTCGGGATGCTTGGCCACGGCCAGCCATACCGGCACGCCCAGCGCGCCGGCCAGATGCGCCGCCGCGGTATCGCTGCTCACCACCAGGTCCAAGTTGCTCATCACGGCCGCGGTATCGGTGAAGGCGCCGGCCGTGTCGAGCGATGCCGCCAAGTCGAGCACGGGGAAACGGCCCTGGAGTTCGGCAAGCTGTTCCGAGCCGTGGCCTTTTTGCAGGCTAACGAGGGTGACGCCCGGCACGTCGGCCAGTGGCGCGTAGGCGGTCAGCGGGATCGAACGGAAGCGATCGAACGCATAGTCGCGATTACCCTGCCAAACAATGCCTACCTTGAAGCCCGGCAAACCGCGGACCTGAGATCGCCAGTGCTTGATCATCCGCGGCTCGGCCGAAAGGTAGGGCACGTGCGCCGGAATGTTCTCAAGCGTCGTTCCGAGCGTTCCGGGTAGGCTCAGCAACGGGATTTCGAGGTCGAATTTGGGAAGCGGCGAGCCGCCCGGAATGATGCCCGTGACGCCCGACGACCGCAGCAGGGGTAGCAAGACCGGCGGCACTTCGACATAAACCGTGCCGCCTTGCCGTTGGACGAGACGCACGTAGCGGATGAAGTGCAGCGTGTCGCCCAGGCCTTGTTCGGTATGAATGAGCAGCGTGCGCCCGCCGAGCGGCGTGCCATCCCAACGCGGCACGTTGAAACGCCGGCCTTTGTAGTCGGCACATTGGAGCCGCCACTCGTAGTCGGACCAGCCTTTGGCTAGCTCGCCGCGCGCGAGATAGACGAAGCTGCGGTTGTAATGGGCTTCGGGATAATCTGGCTTCAGTTGCAATGCTTCGGCATACGATTCGAGGGCTTCGTCGTCGTGTCCCAGCGTGTGTAATGCCGCAGCCAGGCAATAGTGCGCCCGGGCTTGCTTGGCATCGGTGGCAATGGACTTTTGGTAAAGCGCGAGGGCCTCGTCCATCTCGCCCAGCATCTGGAGCGCCGAACCGACGTTGAGTTGCGCTTCCGCCGAATCGGGCTCCAATTCCAGCGCCCGTTGATAGCATTCCAGCGCTTCTTCGAATTTCCGTTGATCGTGAAAGACGGTGCCCAGGTTATGGTACGCTTGCGCAAAGTCGGGCTTTGCGGCAAGTGCCCGACGAAATAACGCGATCGCTTCGTCGTACTGCTTGCGATCGCGGCAAACCGAGCCCAGGTTACTCAACGTTTCAGGGAAATCCGGCCGCGCATCAAGAGCAATACGGAAGCACTGTTCGGCTTGATCCAGCTTTTGCTGTGTGCGGTAGACGCACCCCAGGTTGTTTTGGGCCTCGACGTGCCGCGGGTTGAGCAGGACCGCGCGCTGTAGTTCGACGGCCGCCTCGTCCAATCGCGCTTGCGACTGGAGGAGCGACCCGAGCCAGTAGTGGGCTTCGACGTTATTCGGGTCGACTTGGGTCGCGATGCGATAGGTCGATTCCGCCGCGGTGGGCTTGCCCAGTCGCTGTTGAATGCCGGCCAGGGCCAGGGCTCCCTTGACATACGTGGGCCGCGCGGCCAGCGCGGCTGCATAGCATGTTTCCGCTTCGGCCAATTCGTTGGTATCACGAAGCAGGTTGCCGAGGTTGAACTGAGCTTCGGCGAATTTGGGAGCCAAGGCGATCGCGCGGCGGTAGCTTTCGATCGCTTCGGATTTGCGCTCGCGCAGATTCAACAGCGCCGCCAGGTTGTAGTGCGCCTGGGGATCGTTGGGATTGATTTGCGTGGCTTGGCGGAAAGCGTTTTCGGCGTCGTCCTGCCGACCCAGGCCGGCATAGGCCGCTCCCAGATGATTCAGAAACAGGGCGTTTGGCCCGCCGATCGCCAATGCTCGCTCGATGTGCGCCACGGCTTCTTCGTGACGCCCGGCCTGGTGCGCGGCCACTCCCCATAAATGCCACGCATCGACCTGGTTCGGTTCGTGTTCGATGATCTGGCGATAGAGGTTCTCGGCTTCGGTCAACTGACCGCGTTGATGATGTTGGAACGCCAGCGACAAGGCTTCTGTAATCGTGGGCACGGCTGGTGCATCCTGAGGGAATGCGGTGCAAATCGTCGGCGCGCAGACTCGCAAGCCAGCGAGAGGGAAATCCTGCAAGCACCAACGGTACCTTCAATCTTACGATGCAAAAGTGCCGTCAGATCGGTAATAAGTCCCTAAATTCAGCCTCTAAAGCCTGGGCTATGCGGGATTGGGCACACTGGCTAAGGCGGGAGGGAGGTCGGGGATGCGGTTCCGGAAATGGGGGCTGGACCCTAACGCTGGCCCACCGCGATGAGACGCGACTGCGAACGCAGATACATCCGTCCGCTCGCGACGGCCGGCGTGGAGCGGCTGACATCGCCCAAGGGGCTTTTGCCCAGCAGTTCGAATTCGTCGGCGGCGCGAATCGCGGCCACCTCGCCCTCGCTCGAAATGCAGTAGATGACGTCGGCCACCCGAATGGGCGAACCGAAGTAATCGCCGCCGACTCGCTTGCGCCAAAGAATTTCACCCGTTGCGCCATTCATGCAGCTTACGACCCCGCGATCTCCCCACAGGAAGACCAAGCTTCCTTTGGCCACCAGCGAGGGCACATAGGGCGCGTTGGTGCGGTCGACCTGATAGACCAGCTTGGGGGTTTTCCCGTCGCGATAGGGGGCGATCGCGATAAGGTTATTGTTGCCGCCGCCCTGGCCGCAGGTCGCGAGCACCAGCCCATCAACGACGATCGGCGAACTTACCGGACGCTGGCCAAAGACGCCGGCCAGTTCCCACCGTGTCTTGCCGCTGGCCGGGTCGATCGCCGTTACGCCATGCATCCGACTGCATAAGATCAACTCCGCAGGCTTGTCGCCCGGCTCATACAGGCAGGGTGTCGAATAGCTGGTGTTTTGCTCGGGCAAACGTTCTCGGTTGATCTTCCAACGTATGGCGCCACTGGCGCGATCGACCGCAACGATGAAGCTGTCCGCGTCTTGATCATTGGCGATGATGACTAGCTCGCCGACCACGATCGGCGACGTGCCGAAGCCGTGTTGGCTGACGAACGGTCCCAAGTTTGCCTTCCACGCCGGTTTACCGTCGTGCGTTAGCGCGAGCAGCGTGAACTCCTCCGGAGTGCTCCACGCGCAATAGACATGCTGCTCGTCGGCGACGGGCGTGCTCGAAGCCAATGAGTTGAGCTGATGGATGTGATGCGCGTTCGATGAATACTCGCGCTGCCAGAGCAGCTTGCCGTTGTCGGCTGCGACACATACGACGTATCGCGTGCCTTTTTCCGGATCGGCGCTCAGGAGGAAGATACGCTCGCCCCACAACACCGGCGACGAATGGCCCACCCCCGGCAGTTCGGTGCTCCACAATTCGTCGCTGGCGGTCCACACCGCGGGAATGGTCGTCGCCTCGCTTTCACCTCGGCCGTTCGGGCCACGAAAGCGTGGCCACTCTTGGGCGGCCACCGGCATGGCCAGTAAGAACGTTGCGGCTACACCACAGACAAACGCTCGAGTCATGGAGAAAACTCCGCGGAAGACAGGGCGAGATTAAGCGTAAACCGGAGAACGTGGCTTCGAATTGCAACGTCGGCTTCAAGCGCGATTTCAGTGGCCGCGCGTCTTTGGTCCGCGGCGCCGAAATCACGCGTTTTTTGTCCGCGTCAATCCAACTCAATGGACGATCGGAAGCTCCTGCCTTGAAAGCTAATTTGCAGATACGTACTCAGGTCGAACTATCCGGGAGTGAGACCATACTGTTTGATTTTATAGTACAATGTTGCGCGGCCCAGCCCTAGCAGATTTGCCGCCTCGGGCACATTTCCGGCAGTGCGTCGCAACGCTTCGCCAATGAGCCGTTTTTCCCAATATTTTAGCTGCAACGATTCGAATTCATCTCCCACCGGCTCACGCAATCCCAGATCGGCGACTTGAATGCCATCGTCGTCGGCGAGTACCACGGCGCTGTCGATGACGTTGCGCAACTGCCGCACGTTGCCCGGCCAGTTGTAGGCCAGCAGCTTTTCCCGGGCCGCCTTGGAGAGCTGCAAATGCGGCCGCCCGTGCTGGCGGCGAAAATGTTCCAAAAAGAAATCGACAAGCAGCGCGATGTCCGACCCCCGCGCGCGTAGCGGTGGTGCTTGCAACTCGAACACCGCCAGGCGATAGAACAGGTCTTCGCGAAACTTTCGCTCGCGGACGTACGTCTTCAGGTCTTGATTCGTGGCCGCGATGACCCGGACGTCGACGTTCACTTCTTTCTGTGCGCCGACGGGTAGGAACGGATGCCCCTCCAAGATGCGCAGCAGCCGGGCCTGGCCTTCGAGCGTCATTTCGCCCACTTCGTCCAGGAACAGCGTCCCTCCATCGGCTTGCTGGAAGTAGCCGTCGTGATCGCGGTCGGCGCCGGTGAATGATCCTGCCTTGTGACCAAAGAGCTGACTATCCATCAAGTCGGGCGGAATCGCCGCGCAGTTCACGCAGAGCATCGGTCGATCGGCGCGCAGGCTTGCATGATGCACGGCCCGCGCGATCAGCTCTTTGCCCGTGCCGCTTTCGCCGGTCACGAGCACGCAGCCGCTCGATCGTCCGATTCGCACGATCCGGTTCTTCAGTTCGAGCATCGCGGGCGATTCGCCGATGATCTCTCCCTGGTCGGGTAGCTTGGCCATCAGGTTCTGGTAGTCGGTGCTGATGGTTCGTTCGCGGAGCACGCGTACCAGCGCTACGGTGGTAATGCTGGCAATCGAGATCGCGAAATCGAAATCGCTCTGGCGAAACCGTCCGTGTTCCAGATACACGTGCAATGCCCCCAGCACCGTGCCCTCGGCCACCAGCGGCACGCACAACGCGTCGGCATAATGTTCCAGGCTGTCGGTCGTCGATCCGGCGCGCTGATTGGCGATCCAGATCGCCTGTTTTTGCTGGCAGACGATCTCGGTTAATCCCTTGCTCAATTCGGCATGCGGGGCAGCGTCGAGCGGCACAACAAGCTTTGGCTTCAGGTCGCCTTGATCCGTTAGCGAAAGATATCCCGCCACGGTCGCTTTGGCGCATTCATAGACAAGCTCCAGGGAGGTACGCACCACGGCGTCCGGTTTGTCGCATCCCAGCAGTTTGATGCTGAACTGATAGAGCAATAGTAGCTCTTGGGCACGGCGCGTATCGGACAAGGCGGCCAGCGGCTGGGGCTCGACGGCGCCTCCCTGGATTGGAAAGTTCTTGATGACGGTCTCGGTCAATTCCCCTTCGAACTGCGATGCCAAGGTTGGCGGCTGATCCGTGAGATGGAACTCGAATTCGGTTGTTCCCACACGCAGTGAATGGCCATCTACCAAGGTCGCGGTGTCAATCTTTTGGTCGTTGACGAAGGTGCCATTGCGGCTGTCGCAATCGCGCAGGTGCCAGACGCCATGCTCCTGCCACAGGATCGCGTGAACTCGCGAACAGAGGGGATCCCCCAGCGCGACCGTACATTCGGGATCGCGCCCCAGCCGGTTTTCTTCGGTCGGATCGAGCAAAAAACTCGTGCCAGCTCGACTACCGACGGTCATGGTCAGATATACGTACACAGGCAGCCCAGGGGGTGAATGTCTGCGCTCAAGCGTTGGGATTGGTCGATGGTTCAAGTATATCAGGCGCGATTGCCCCCACCCACCAGGCATCCTTAGAATCACACGGGGAATCATCCCGAACACTCGCCCCGCGTTTTATTGTGGGCAATCGCATGACTCTGTTTCCTGAACATTGCGGCTTGCTGGTTGTGGGGCATGGCTCGCGCGAGGAGGTCGGCGTTCGCGAGTTTCTATTGGTGGTCGAGCACGTGCGACGGCTTGCTGGGCAAACGCCTGTCGAGCCCTGTTTTCTCGAGTTTGCCGAGCCCTCGATCGGCGCGGGTTTTCAGCGACTTGTCGCTGGCGGAGTGCGACATGTGATCGTCGTTCCCGCGTTGCTTTTTTCCGCGGGGCATGCGAAGCGTGACATTCCCGAGGCAGTCGCTTTGGCGGCCGCCAACTACGCGATGATCACGGTGAGCCAAGCCGAGCACCTCGGCGCCGAGCCTCGACTGCTAAAACTCTCGCAGCGCCGTTACCAAGCGACCTTGCCTCGGGCCGACGCGACCGGGAACGGATGGGATACGCTGCTCGTTCTGACGGGCCGTGGAAGCTTTGATGCCGACGCGACGATCCAGATGCACGCTTTTGCCGAGGCGCGGTTTCTGCTCGATCGGCCGGTCGGACCGACGATCGAGGTGGCCTTCATCGCAATGGCCGCGCCGCGCCTGCCGCAGGTCCTCGAGCGGGCGGCCTCCGGCGCGGTTCGTCGGATCGTCGTGCAGCCGCACCTATTATTTGGCGGAGTGTTACTCGATCGCATCGCCGATACGGTGCGCGATTTCGCGGCCCGGTATCCTCAGCACGAGTGGCTTGTGGCCACCCACCTTGGTCCCGATGAACTCGTGGCCGAGGCGTTGCTGGCCCGCGCCGCGGCAACGCTATCATCGCCATGAGGCAAGCGTTTGCGCCCGACGAATGAAAAAAACAAGGATCGCGTCTGGAAGCCTTTTGTGCCAAACGGTCGCCGCGCGCGGAGCGCGATCGGGTTGGTGTCTTGCCAAGAGCCTTTCAATCTTTCAATGTCGTCAGATTGCCCAGTTCGCTGCGCATTCGGTTCACCTCGAACGATCCGTAGAACCGATCAATCCTGAAGGTCCTCGTGGCGCGGCGTTCGCCGGGTCGCTCTGACTCGCCTATCTATTGCGGCAAATCTCCTATCAATTTTGTTTATTTGTCGACCTAAATCGGTTGGCAGTCGTATGGATGCACTAGGCACCCAACTGTTTGCCGCAAGGACGGTTGGACGCGACGCAGATGCCGCGGCATGACGCTGGCTGATATTGCAATCACCGGCAGGCGCGTATACGATCTATTTAAACCTTTTCGTTTGCGGAACTTAGGTCTTCCAGGAAAACTTTTCCGAGAGGTTGCGATGAGCGAATCGACCACCCGATCTAGCCGGCCACGCGGACTCACGTGGGGCTTTCGTTCCGCGGCCTTTGCGGTGGTTGTCGCGTCACAATTTGCGGTTCCGGCTTGGTTGTCGGCCGAGCCGACGAGCCCCAGCACGACCGACCGGCACGTGACTCGGGCGATCACCTTTCTGATGAACCGGGAGCATCTGACTCGGCACCCGCTGGACAACGAGATCAGCGGTCGGTGGATGGATAACTACCTCAAGATGCTCGATCCGCGGAAGGTGTTCTTCACGCAAGCGGACATCGATTCTTGGAATGCCTATCGCGATCAACTCGACGACATGGCGCTCAAGGGTGATACGTCGTTTGCGTACCGTGTTTTCCAGCAGTTTCTGGAGCGGATCGACCAGCGCGTCAGGCTGGTGAATGAACTGGTGCGCGAACCTCACGATTTCACCGTTGACGAGGTGCTCGAGACCGATCCCGACACGATCGGTTGGGCCAAGAGCGATGCCGAGATACGGGATCGTTGGCGGCGGCGCATCAAGTACGAGATGCTGGACCTGGAAGCCGACAAGAAGATGACCGGCAAAGAAGCGCAGGACAAGATCGCCAAGCGCTACACGCACTTGGCCAAGCGGATGCGTCAGACCGACAATAACGAGCTGTTGGAGATGTATCTCACCGCGCTTACGACCGGTTACGATCCGCACACCAGCTATATGTCGGCCGACTCGCTGAACAATTTCGAAATTCAGATGCGTCTGAATCTCGAGGGCATCGGCGCCGCCCTGGAAGCTCCGGACGGTGAGACGGTCGTGAAAAAGATCATTCCCGGCGGCGCCGCCGCGAAAGACGGGCGGTTGAAGGTTGAAGACCGTATTGTCGGCGTAGGGCAGGGCAATGAAGGCGCGATCGTCGACGTCAGTGAAATGAAGCTCAACGACGTCGTGAAGCTCATTCGCGGTCCCCAGAACAGCACCGTCCGTCTGAAGGTCATTCCCAAGGGCGACAAGGACCCTCAGATCTACAATATCGTTCGCCAGCAGATCGCGCTCACCGATCAGGAAGCGCGTAGCGAAATTCTGGAAGCCGGCAAAAAGCCCAACGGCCAGCCGTACAAGGTGGGAGTGATCAATCTGCCCAGCTTCTACATGGACATGAGCGGCGCTCGCACCGGTCGCGATGATTACAAGAGCACCACGCGTGATGTCGCCCGATTGTTGGCCGAATTCAAGCAGAAGGGCGTGGACGCCGTCGTCATCGACTTGCGCTTCAACGGCGGCGGCTCGCTGACCGAGTCGATCAACTTGACCGGCCTGTTCATCGATACCGGACCGGTTGTGCAGGTGAAGGACTTTGACGGACAAAAGACGCAATACGACGACACCGATCGCGGCGTTGCCTGGGACGGCCCGTTGGTGGTGCTGACCAGCAAGTTTAGCGCCAGCGCCAGCGAGATCTTTGCCGGCGCGATTCAGGACTATCAGCGGGGGTTGATCGTTGGCGACGAAGCCACGCACGGCAAGGGCACCGTCCAAAGCCTCCTCGATCTGAGCCAACGGCTCTATCGCGGCCTGGCGAATGCTCCGGCCCTGGGGGCGCTCAAGATCACGATGCAGCAGTTCTATCGCCCGGATGGCGATAGCACGCAGAATCGCGGCGTTCTGTCGGACATCGTGCTCCCGTCATTGATCGGGCAGCTAGATGTTGGCGAGGCAAGCCTCGACTATGCCATGAAGTTCGATAAGGTCGAGCCGGCCCAATATGCTCGGTACAACATGGTGACGCCGGGGCTGCTCGATGAGCTGCGCCACCGTTCGCAAGCTCGCCGGGAGCAATCGGACGACTTCAAGAAGGTGTTGGCCGACATCCAGCGGTTCAACGCGCAGAAGGAGCGGAAGACGGTCTCGCTCAATCGCGAGAAGTTTCTTGCGGAGCGCAACGAACTGACGCCGGAGAAGCAGGAGGAAGAGACCTTCGAGCAGTTGAACGATCCTCAACGGCCGGTCGTGAAGCGCGACTATTATTTCGAAGAAGTTCTCGGCATCACGACCGATTATGCCGGGATGCTTGGCAGCGCGCCCCAGGCCGCGGCTCTGAAGCGATAAGGGACGAGCCAGGGAGGTTTCGGGACACGCTGCTTTCCCTTTGGCCGACCAACGCAACCACACAAGCTTCCGGGGAACCTGCTTCCCCTGGAAGCTTTTTCATTTCAATTGGCGTGCGGCGTGTCATGTCAGCTTCAAACGCAGGCCATCGTATGCGAGCTCGATTCCCTTGGGCAACGTGGCGTTGGTCGCCGCATGCTCCAGATCGTGCGACATGTGGGTCAAGTACGTGCGCTGGGCTCCGATCTCCTGGGCCACGGCCACGGCTTCGTCGAGACAGAAGTGCGTGGGATGCGGCGCGCGTCGCAGAGCGTCGAGGATCAGCACGTCCAGCCCTGCTAGCAGGGCCATGCTCTCCGGTGGGATGCGGTTCGTGTCGGTGCAGTAGGCGATGTTGCCGAAACGGAAGCCGAGCACGCGAAACTTGCCGTGTTCGAGCCGCAGGGGGGTGACTTGAATGCCAAGAACCTGGAACGGCTCGGTTTCGATTTCGTGGAATTCGATTTGTGGCACGCCCCCCGCATAGGCCTTGGCCTCGTGGGCGAACGCATAGTCGAACGACTTGCGAATGCGAGCCTCGACCTGGGCTTCGCAGTATACCGGCATCGGGTGTCCCAGGTAGTAGGGGAACAGCCGCAGATCGTCCAATCCGAATACGTGGTCGGCATGGTCGTGCGTGTAGAGCGTGGCGTGCACCAGGCCGATGCCTTCGCGCAGGAGTTGCGAACGGAGGTCCGGCGTCGTGTCGACCAGCAGGTTCCCCTCTGGTAGGCCGAGCACCAGCGAGCAGCGATATCGGTGGTTGCGCGGATCGGCGCTCGTGCACACGGGGCAACTACAGCCCACGACGGGAACGCCGACGCTGGTTCCGGTGCCCAAAAACAGGAGTTCGCCCGAAATGTCCGCGGACGCAATCGATTTGGCTGTCAGCGATTTAGCCATATTCAAGCAAGCGAGTTGGATTTGCAAAGAGGTTGGTGACCGGCAATTTAGAGATGCTCGCCGGCACGGCCAGCTTACGCGGTCGTTAGGTATTGAAGGAGTGCGGCCGGGGCCTGGGGGAACCGTTATTGACCCCCCGGAAAAATCGCTATAAATTATGATGCTTGCAAATCTTACGCCTCTCTAGCCTTCGCTCGCCCGAGGTGCTGGCCGCTATGCCGGCAGGCCCACGGGGCGTCGCTCTTTAAGGGGCATTCAGTAGCCACGACTGCGGGCCTGACATGGAACAGTTGGAACGAATTTGGGAAATCATCAGCGGCATTTTTAGCGCGATCGGTGGCGGCATCGAACGCGCGATCACGTCCCTGTTTGGTTCTTCCAATGCCAGATATGTCAAAAAGTTACAGCCAAAAGTAGACGCGATCAACGCCCTGGAAGCAAAATTCAAGGCGATGAGCGACGACGAGCTGCACGGACTAACGGCGCATTTTCGCAACCGGCTTGGCGAAGGCGAGAGGCTCGACGATCTATTGGTCGAGGCGTTTGCCGCGGTGCGCGAGAGCGGCCGCCGGCATCTGGGCATGCGGCATTACGACGTTCAGCTCATGGGCGGCATGATCTTGCATGGCGGAAACATCGCCGAAATGGTTACTGGCGAAGGCAAACCGTTGGTCGCCACGCTGCCCGCCTACTTGCACGCGCTCGCCGGCAAGGGCGTGCACGTCATTACCGTCAACGATTATCTCGCCCGCCGCGACATGGAGTGGATGGGTCCGCTCTATATGGGGCTGGGAATGACGGTCGGCAATATTCAGTCGGGGATGGACTCCGGCGAGCGGCAGAAGTCCTATGCTTGCGACATCACGTACGGCACGAACAACGAATTCGGTTTCGACTATCTGCGCGACAACATGCGTCCCGCGGCGCGCGACGACATTCGCTATCCCAAGCATTTGCAGCAGGCCCAAGGCTGGTTGCACTACGCGATCATCGACGAAGTCGACAACATCCTGATCGACGAAGCACGCACGCCGCTAATCATTGCCGGTCCCGCGCACGACGACGTGAGCCGTTATGGCCGGGCCGACAAAATCGCTCGCCAGCTCGTCAAGGACACGCACTTCGAAGTCAAAGAAAAGGAGCACACCGTTCATCTGACCGATGAGGGGGTGCGGGCGGCTGAAAAGCTGGCCGGCGTCGAGAGCTTTTATACGTCCGGCAATATGGAATGGCCTCATCTGATCGACAACTCGCTCAAGGCGCACTACCTCTACAAGCGCGACGTCAATTACGTGGTCATGGACGGTGAAATCATCATCGTCGACGAGTTTACCGGCCGCCTCATGCCCGGCCGTAACTGGAGCGATGGGCTCCACCAGGCCGTCGAAGCCAAAGAGGGTGTCAAGGTCAAGGAAGAGAACCAGACGCTGGCCACGATCACGTTGCAGAACTTCTTCAAGCTCTACGGCAAGATCTGCGGCATGACCGGCACGGCCATGACCGAGGCCTCGGAATTCTGGAAGATCTACAAGCTCGACGTGATCACGGTGCCGACGAACCGGGGATTGCAGCGAATCAACCATCCGGACGTCATCTACCGCACCGAACGGGAGAAGTTCCACGCGATTGCCGAGGAGATCGAACTGCTTAACCGCTGGGACATTCTGGATCTGACCGACGGTACGCAACTCGTCGGCGAGATCACGATGGAAGCCCCCGAGTCGGTCGAATTGCAGCTCCGCGAGGGCAACCGCCAGCGCGACATCATCGCCAAGTCGAAGATCAAGCACATTCAGCGTCGCGGCCGTCCGGTGTTGGTGGGTACCGTTTCGATCGAAAAGAGCGAGCGCCTGTCCGATCTGCTCGACAAGCGGGGTATCAAGCATCAGGTGCTCAACGCGAAACACCATAAGCGTGAAGCTGAAATCGTCGCCCAGGCCGGTCGCCTGGGTGCGGTTACGATCGCCACGAATATGGCCGGCCGCGGTACCGACATCATCCTCGGTGGCAATGCCGAGACCATGGCCTGGGCGCTCCTGCAAGACAAGTATGCCACGCGACTCGACGTTCCGCAGGACGAATGGAACACGCTCATCAAGGAAATCGAGACCCGCGAGAAGATGAAGGAAGAGGGCGAAGTCGTTCGTAACCTTGGCGGGTTGCACATCATCGGCACAGAACGCCACGAAGCTCGCCGCATCGATCTCCAGCTTCGCGGCCGTTGCGGTCGCCAAGGCGATCCCGGTTCGAGCCGCTTCTTCCTGTCGCTGGAAGACGACTTGATGCGGATCTTTGCCGGTGAATGGGTCAAGAACGTTTGGACCAAGCTCGGCATCAAGGAAGGCGAAGCCATTACCAGCCGCATGGTTAGTAATCGGGTGGAAGGCGCGCAGAAGAAGGTTGAAGAACGCAACTTCGAAGTCCGTAAGAACCTCCTCGAATACGACGAGGTGATGGACGAGCAACGCAAACGCGTCTACAGCTATCGCCAACGCATTCTTGACGGGGCCAAGTGCAAGCAACTTATTCTGGAGATGATCGATAAGCAAGTCGATCGCTATATGGATGAGTTTCTCGCCCCCAATTACGGCACCGACACCTTTACTAGTTGGGCCAGCGGCAAGCTCGCCGTCGAGCTCGACTTGCGTGACTTTCGCGATCTTGACTATGCAACCGCCGCGAGCGTGGCTAAGGACACCGCCGAACGCCAGGCGGAAAGTCAGATCTTCGAGGCCATCGAGGAGAATCTGCCCGAGGAAGAAGATCCCGCTGAATGGAACTGGGAGGCGTTGGCACGCACGCTCAACACGCGTTGGAAGCTCAACGTTCGCGACCGCGACTTGAAGAAGATCGGCCGCGAGGAGCTTTCCGAGCAACTCATCGCCAAAGCCCATCACGCAATTTCGGAGATCGATCTCTCCGAAGGTGAGCGGTTCCTGGCCGAGGACTTCGCCGTAAAAACGGCTTGCAACTGGGTTCAATACAAGTTCGGTATCACGCTCGATTCCAAGCAGATGAGCGAGCTTGATCCGGCGTCCTTCAGGCGACTGGTTTCGGAGCGGGCGGCCAAAGCCTATGAACTGCGCGAAGTCGAGTATCCTGTGCTGGCGGGCCTCTCGCATTTCACCATTCAGGATTCGAGCGGCCACAAACGCGTCGATCGCGAGGGATTGGCCGCTTGGGCTCGCGATCGTTTCAACGTGACAATCGATGTCGAGGATCTCAAGTCGCGGCAGCGCGATGAGATTGCCGGATTGCTGCTCGAACACAGTAAGGCCCAGACGCAGCAAGCTGCCGTTGCGTACAAGGAAGTTCACGAGCAGGTCGAAAAAGTCTTTCGCTCGGCAGCGCCCGATGAAACCGTGTCTATTGCCACCGGCGGCAACGGCGCGCTCAAGTCGCTGGCCGATTGGGTACGTCAGAGCCTGCAAATCGAGGTGCCGATTGAATCGCTCGAGCGGCTCAATCGTGAGCAACTCGAACGACGCCTGGAGATAGCCGTCGAGGATCGCTACCGCCCGGAAATGACCCGCATGGAGCGGCAGCTTGTGCTGCAGATCCTGGATACCGCCTGGAAGGACCATCTGCTGGCGATGGACCACCTGCGGAACAGCGTCGGCTTGCGCGGCTATGCCCAGGTTGATCCCAAGGTCGAGTATAAGCGTGAGGGTATGCGGACCTACGAACTGATGTGGGGGGCGGTTGCTGAGCGTGTGACGGATTTGATCTTCCGCATGGAGCAAGTCGACGAGTCCGCGGCTGCCGCGACGTTTACCGAAGGAACCGCGATTCACGACGAGGCTCCCGCGGCAAGTGAAATTGCGGATCAACAGCAAGCGGCCATCGACGGCACGCAGACGGATACCAAGGCGGAGCCGATTCGCAATCGGGACGCCAAGGTTGGCCGCAACGATCCGTGCCCTTGCGGGAGCGGCAAGAAGTTCAAGAACTGTCACATGCGTCAGGGATAAATACGCCAGGCATGAAGGACGCGCGATTGCCAGGTGCTCCGTCCATGAAGAACCCCGCGGTAGCGCTTTGGCCTCGCTGAAAAATGTGCCGCTACGGCGCCGGCAAACACTATTCGCACTTTGGGAAAAGGAGTTCCCCAGCGATGCCGTACCTGCTGAATCTCGTCTACGCCACGCTGTTGCTTGTGGCCTCGCCGTGGATCGCCTGGCAAGCGGCGCGCACGGGCAAATACCGCAAAGGTTGGCTCAGTAAGCTGGCGGGGGAAGTGCCGCGCCGCGCGGGCCGTGCCACGTGTGTCTGGATTCATGCCGTGAGCCTGGGCGAGGTGAGTCTGATCGGCTCGCTCGTGGCCGAGATTCGCCGCCGGCATCCGGCCTGGGAGATCTGCATTTCGACCACCACGCTGACCGGTCATGCGCTGGCCAAGACGCGTTATCCCGAGCTCGCGGTATTCTACTTTCCGCTCGACTTTACGTGGGCGGTGAACCGTTCTTTGGACCGCATTCGTCCTGACGTGCTGGTGCTGGCGGAGCTTGAGCTCTGGCCGAATTTGATTCGCGCCGCCCGGCGGCGCAAGATCAAGGTCGCCGTAGTGAACGGCCGTCTGAGCGATCGCAGCTTTCGTGGATATGCGCGCTTCGGTCGGTTTGTGCGTTCGGTGTTCGCCCAACTCGATTTGGTGGCAACGCAAAACCAGGGTTACGCTGAGCGATTTACCGCGCTGGGATCCGTTCCGGAGCGTGTCCACGTCACCGGCTCGCTGAAATTCGACGGTGCGCAAACCGACCGCGGAAACGCGGCCACGACTCGGCTGCGCGAGCTTGCCGGTCATGAAGCGTCGGACGTGGTCTTTCTCGCAGGTAGCACACAAGATCCTGAAGAACGTTTGGCCATCGAGGCCTACCAGCATCTCTCGCCGTGCTATCCGCAGTTGCGGCTGATCATTGTCCCGCGTCATCCAGAGCGGTTTGCAGAAGTTGCTCACACGCTCACGGTTAGCGGGCTGATCTGGGAAAAGCGTAGTTCTTGGGAGTCGTGCGGTGGCAATCGGCAGGTACGCGTGCTACTCGTGGATCAAGTGGGTGAACTTGCCGCCTGGTGGGGAACCGCCACCTGCGCGTATGTTGGCGGCAGCATGGGCGAGCGGCAGGGCCAGAACATGATCGAGCCCGCTGCATACGGTTGCGCCGTTTCATTTGGTCCCAAGACGCGTAACTTCCGCGACGTGGTTGTATCGCTGCTGGCGGCCGAAGCCGCCACCGTTGTTCACGATGGCCACGCGCTGACGGCGTTTGTCGAGCGCTGCCTGGCCGAGCCGGCCTTCGCCGCGGAGCAGGGGCGCCGCGCCGCCGCCGTCGTGGCCTCGCAAATTGGGGCCACCGCACGCACGGTGGATCTCCTGGAATCGCTTCTGGGGGGGGAGCAAGTTCGGCCATTGCTCAACCGCGCCGCCGCGTAAGATCGGCTCCATCCAAGCTAGCGGTGGCGGACGCTTGGAAGCTGCGAATCCCGCGGAAATTCACTCCAAGCGACTGTTGGCGATACAAGCGAATTGCCGGCTGCGCTTTGACACTGGAACGCGGCGGCGGTAGCCTGCTGGAGATGGTTGACGCCTTTCCTGGGCCTGCATTGCGAGGCAATCTGGCTGTGGGGACGCGCCGGCATTTCATGATCTACAAATTCCCCCCCAAGTTCCTTTCCATAGTAACGACTGCCAATCGGAGGCAATTGTATGAAACTCGCCGCGCTTTTGTCGCTGAGTTTGTTTGTGCTGGGCCTGACCGCTGCTTCGGCCGCGGAAAAAAATCCGCTCGACTTCAAGGTGAAGAACATCGATGGCCAGGATGTCAATTTGTCGAAGTATAAGGGCGAAGTGCTGCTGATCGTAAATGTCGCCAGTAAGTGCGGTCTGACACCGCAGTATGAACAACTCGAAGCCGTATTCACCAAGTACAAAGACAAGGGGTTCGAGGTGCTCGGCTTTCCGGCCAATGAGTTTCTGGCTCAAGAGCCGGGCAGTGACGCCGAGATCAAGCAGTTCTGCACCAGCAAATACAATGTCGATTTCCCAATGTTCTCGAAGATCGTGGTGAAGGGCGCCGGTATCCATCCGCTGTACACGTATCTGACTTCGATTGAGACCGAGCCGGAGAAAGCCGGCGATATTAGCTGGAATTTCGAGAAGTTCCTGATCGATCGCGACGGCAAGGTCGTAAAGCGATTCTCTCCGCGGACCAAGCCTGACGCTCCCGAAGTGATCGAAGCCATCGAGGCCGAACTGGCCAAGAAGTCGTAGTTGAGGCTCTGTGTTGATTGAATCGATCTCGGCTAGCCGCGCATGTCGCCTTGCGCGGCTAGCCGTTTCCCTGTTGAGGCACATCCTCTGAATTGCAACCTGAACGCAGGAAAAGATACTTATGCAGGCACATTGTTCGCGTCGTAGATTCTTGGGCGCCGCTTCGGCGGCGATTGTCGGTGGAAGCTTTGCGGCGCGGTTTGCGCAGGCGGCGGATAAGAAGTACGACTTCGCGGGGTTCAACGTGGGCCTGCAAAGCTACACGCTCCGGGAGTTTCCGGTGGAGCGCGCGCTCGAGCAAATGAACAAGTGGGGCCTGCACAGCGTCGAGCTGTTCGAAGGGCACTTCAACTCGAAATCGTCCGCTGCTGAAATCGAGGCGATGAAGGACAAGGCCAGGTCACTTGACATCCAGATGCTGGGGCACGGGGTGAACTACTTCACCGCCGATCACGAAGCGAATCGCCGCTGGTTCGAGTTCGCCAAGAAAGCGGGAATCAAGAACCTCTCGGCCAACCCGACGGAAGACGCCTTCGACAGTCTCGACAAGCTGTGCGAGGAGTATCAGATTCGGATTGCGATTCACAATCATGGTCCGGGCGCCGATTACGACAAGATCGCCGACACGCTCAACGCAATCAAAGATCACCATCCGCTCATCGGTGCTTGTGCCGATCTGGGGCACTATATCCGCTCGGGCGAGGATCCCGTTCGGGCGGTCAACTTGTTCGAAGGCCGGCTGTACGGCATTCACTTGAAGGACTTCGCCGAACAGAAGGCTGAAACCAAGGGGGTGATCCTGGGGCAGGGGCACCTGGATGTGGTGGGCGTATTCAAGGCCCTGAGAAAGGTCAACTTTCCGGCTGATGGCTGCCTATCGTTGGAATATGAGGAGAATCCCAAAGATCCCTGGGCCGACGTCGAGGCCTGCCTGGCGGTGGCCAGCGATGCCGCTCATAAAGTGGGTTAAATTAGTGGGATGGGCGAAATGGGTCGGGTGTGGGCAGGCTTTGCCCCCCTCCTCAGTTCATCCCCGTGTGAGGGCGTGTTAGTGTCCTAAGAGTGTGTTACTGGAAGGGAATGCCTGTGTGGCACGCTCAGAGCGCAGCGTGGGCGTGCTGAAGTTGACTGGGAAAATCCTGGTCCTTGGAGCACGCCCTTCGTTTCCTCAGGGCCATGTCACCTCCGGCAACACACTCTTAGGACACTACCGAGGGCGTTTAGGGGTTGCATTTTCGACGCGAACTGGGTCTGATGGCATACTATCCAAATTTGATTCCTTTTGAGCCATACTGACAGCCAAACGCTATGAGACCGACTCCCAAACGGCGGAGCAATAAGAACAAGGTTCGGGCCAAAAAGAAGGATCCGATTTTCGTCGACGGCGCGCGCCCCCGGCCAATGTACGTCGACTACAAGGATCTGGAGTTGCTCGGCAAACTCACAAACCGCCAAGGTAAGATTGTCGGCCGCCGTAAGAGCGGTTGCACTGCTGCCAGCCAGCACGCCGTGACACAGGCAATCAAGCGGGCGCGATTCATGGCTTTGCTGCCTTACGTGTCCGACTAGTTCGCGACGTGGCTGACTAGTTCGCGGACAGGTCGCCGGTGTGGCCGCTGTCGAGGTTTTGTCCTGAGGGGCACGCTGCCTCGTAGAGCGCAACGTCGATCTCGTCGCTGCCATCGTACTGGATTGCTAGCCAGCCTCGTGCGCTGGTGGGCCTCGCTAGATGGTACACGCAAAGCGTCGGGCGCTTGTGGTCGTAGAGCGTTTTGCGGCGTAGCTCCGGACGCTTTTGGTGCGTGCGACGTTTTTGTGATTGCTGACGGTGGATCGCCGAAGCAGAACGTGAATACCTGAGTGGCGAGCCGTATGGGCGAGTCTTTTCACACGACCCGACGCGTCGAGTTTCGAGACACCGATGCGGCTGGCATTGCGCATTTTTCGGTCTTCTTCGTGTTCATGGAGCAGGCCGAACACGAGTTGTTGCGCCATCTTGGGCTGAGCGTCATGCTCCACGACGACGAGGGGCGGATCTCCTTCCCCCGCGTAGGCGCTCGTTGCGACTACCAACGCGCGGCCAAGTTCGAAGACGTCCTTGGCATCGAAGTGTCGATTGTCCGCCTGGGCGCAAAGAGCGTTACCTACGAGTTCAACTTCACGCACCAGGGACAGCCCATCGCCAGTGGGCAATCGACGACCGTTTGCTGTCGCTTGAGCGAATTCGAAGCCCCCAAATCAATTCCCATCCCTCAGTGGATCGCCGAAAAACTGGCGCCCGCCGTGGTGTCGGCGTAGAGCCGACGGGCTGCGGAACGAGGGAGGCGGCAAGATCAGCGGGGGAGCTCGACTTCGCTTGTGTTCGCGCGGTGTTACAATGCATCGACGCGCGACGGACCCATCCTACTTTTCGGCATCGCGATGGCTGCTCTGGTTGTCGAAAACCTGACCAAGTCCTTTCCAACTCGAGCAGAACCGCTCGAGGTGCTAGGCGGCGTTTCGTTTCGCCTGGCCGCGGGAGAAAACCTCGCGATTACCGGTCCCAGCGGCTGTGGAAAGAGCACGCTGCTCCATATCTTGGGAACGCTCGACGCTCCGACGAGCGGCCGGGTACAACTCGACGGCGAAAACCCCTTTGAGTTTGACGAGCCGCGGTTGGCCGCCTTTCGCAATCATAAGATCGGGTTCATCTTTCAAGACCATCATCTGTTGCCGCAATGTACGGTGCTGGAAAACGTGCTCGTGCCCACGCTGGCCGATGGAGCTTCAAGCCGCGTGTCGGTCGAGCGAGCCACGATGCTGCTCGAACGCGTGGGGCTGGCGAATCGGCTTGCTCATCGGCCGGCGGAACTCTCGGGTGGTGAGCGGCAGCGGACGGCCATCGCGCGGGCACTGGTCAACAATCCGCGGCTGCTACTTGCGGACGAGCCAACAGGCAACCTCGACCGGTCGACGGCCGCGGGCGTTGCCGAACTGCTGCTGGAACTTCAAGCCTACGGAAAAAACATGCTCATTGTCGTGACGCATAGCCTGGAGCTCGCCGGCATGCTGGAGCGACGCGTCGAACTCAATGCCGGCCAACTCGAACCCATCGCCGTCTAAGGGGCCGTCCTCAGGGCTTTCGCTCGTGGGGCTGGCTTTGCGCGGTCTCCGTTATCACTGGCGCACCAATTTGGCCGTTGTCTTGGCGGCAACGGTGTCCGGTGCCGTTCTGACCGGGGCGCTGCTGGTGGGGGACTCGATGCGGGGCAGCTTGAGACACTTGCTGCTTGACCAATTGGGAGCGATCGACGAAGTGCTCGTCACCGATCGCTTCTTCCGAGCGGAGCTGGCAGGCGAATTGGCCGCGAGCGACGATTTCAAGGAGCACTTCTCGGCCGCGGTTCCGGCTGTCTACGTGCAGGGAACCCTCGATCATCCGGATGGCTCGCTGCGCGCGGGCCAGGTAAACGTCATCGGGGCGGGCGAAGCGTTTTTTCTGCTGGGGGGCGGCGGACCCAAGCAGCCGCCCGGTCGCGGCCAGATCGTGCTCAACGAGCCGCTGGCACGGGAGATCGGCGCAAAAGCGGGAGACGAAGTGCTGTTGCGGATCGGCGGCGCAAGCCAAATTCCGGCCGACAGCGCGCTAGGACGCAAGACCGAAACGATTCGCAATCGCCGGCTTACCGTGAGCGAAATAATTCCGGCCGAGGGGCTGGGACGCTTTGCGCTCAACCCGAGCCAGCTCGTGCCGCTGGTCGCCTACGTGGACACCGCAACGTTGCAAGATGCGCTCGAGCGAACCGGGAAGGCGAACGCGATCTTCGTCGGCGGAAAGCAGGGTGAGACGCCGGCCATCGCGGATCATTCAGCGCTTGTCGCGACACTCCGGCCCAAGCTGATTGACTACGGCCTCACGATTGCAGAACACGAACTCGGCTATGTGCAACTCGCGAGCGATCGCATGCTCGTCGAGCCGAACGTCGTCGCAGCCGCGCGGAAGGCGTTTGCCGCCGATCGCGAACAGGAAGTCTTTACATACCTGGCGAACTGGATCGCCAAGGGCGACAAGCGGGTTCCCTACTCGACAATCACCGCCATCGACTTCGCCGTGGAGCCGCCACTCGGCCCATTCAAGAACATTGACGGCGAGACGATTGGGCCGCTCGCTGACGATGAGATCGTGCTCAACAGTTGGGCCGCCGAAGATCTGGACGCCGAACCCGGCGATGAAATCGAGATCATCTATTTCGAACCGGAGAGCACGCACGGTGAAGTGCGCGAGTCGACAGCAAAGTTCCGGCTCAAGGACGTGGTGCCGCTTGAAGGTTTGGCCGCCGATCCCGACTTTACGCCGGAGCTTCCGGGCGTGACCGATCAACTTTCGATCGGGGATTGGGATCCACCGTTCCCGTACGATTCGAGTCGGGTGCGCGATAAGGATGAGCAGTACTGGGACGAACATCGTACGACCCCCAAAGCGTTTATTTCACTCGCCGCCGGGCGCAAGCTGTGGTCGAGCAGATTTGGCGACACCACGTCGGTGCGGTTTGCGCCGCCACCGGGTCCAACTCTCCAGCCACAAGCCGAGCAGTTACGTTTGGAGCCGGAATCGCTGGGGTTTATCTTTCGTCCCGTAAAGCGTCTGGGACTCGAAGCCGCGCAAGGCACCACAGGGTTCGACGGTTTGTTCCTTGGTTTCAGCCTGTTCATCATGGTGTCGTCGCTGCTGCTGGTCGCGATTTTGTTCCGCTTAGGAATCGAACAACGCGCGGCGGAGATTGGTGTGCTGGAAACGGTCGGCATGCGGGGTGGCCGGATTCGCCAGATTTTGTTGGTCGAAGCTTTTGTAGTAACGCTCGCGGGGTCGTTGCTCGGCGTGGCGGCGGGAGTGGGCTACGCTTGGCTGATGCTCGCGGGACTAACCACTTGGTGGTTGAGCGCAATCAGCACGCCATTTCTCAAGCTGTACATCACCCCGACCAGCCTGATTGTTGGATTCGTCGGCGGAGTTCTCGTCTCCCTGCTCACGGTGCTCTGGACGCTGCAGCGGTTGAAACACATTTCCGTGCGTAGGCTCCTGGCGGGCCAGGCCCAGGAGGATCGCTTCTCAGCGGCTGCAACCCCGGGTACAAAACGCTGGATCGTCGCGGGCTTGTTGGCGATGGCTGTTGTGAGTGGCCTTTCCGCACCGTGGCTGACAAGCGAAGCGCAAGCTGGAGCCTTCGTCGGCGCTGGAGCTCTCGTGCTCGCGGCGGCGCTTGCCTATTTATCGGACGTGTTAAGTTGCCCTTCGAGGCGTCAGGCGGCAGCGGCCAGGCTTTCGATTTCCAGGCTGGCCGCGCGGAATGGCGCCCGTAATCCGGGCCGGAGCGTGCTATCCGTCGGGCTGATCGCGGCCGCGAGCTTTCTGATCGTGGCGCTATCGGCGTTTCGCCTCGATCCGGCGGCGATAGGTACGGGCCTCGACAGCGGTAGCGGCGGTTTTGCATTGGTTGCGCAAAGCGATGCGCCGATCTACCAAAACTTGAACGACGAGGCGAGCCGCGAGCAGCTTGGCCTGACCGTCGAGGCGGATAAACTTCTGGCCAAGTCGGAGACGGTCGCCCTGCGTGTGGAGCCGGGCGATGACGCAAGTTGCCTGAACTTGTATCAGAGCACGCAGCCTCGCGTGTTGGGCGCTTCTTCTCCTCTTATTACACGCGGCGGATTCCGTTGGGGATCGACCGCGGCGATCTCGGCCGAGGAATCCGCGAATCCGTGGTTGCTGCTGAACAAGCCGCTCGTAGACGATCGCGGTGAGAACTCGATTCCTGCGATCGTCGATTTCAACACCGCGACATACAGCTTGAAAAAAGGTCTGGGCGATACGATCGAAGTTACCGATGGCGCGGGCTTATCGCAAAAGCTGCGCATCGTGGGCATGCTCAAGAACAGCATCTTTCAGGGAGATGTGATCGTCAGCGAAGCGAACTTGTTGACATTGTTTCCAAACGTGAATGGATATCGTTTCTTTCTCGTTGACACACGCGAGCAACCGCCGGGCGAGGTACGGCAAGTGCTCGAAGACGCGCTGGGCGACTATGGCTTCGACGCCGAAAGCAGCCGCGATCGATTGGCCGCGTTCTTCGCCGTGCAGAATACCTACCTTTCGACATTCCAGAGTCTGGGCGGGCTGGGCCTGCTTTTGGGCACCTTCGGCCTGGCGACCGTGCAACTTCGTAGCGTGCTGGAGCGTCGTGGCGAGCTCGCGCTGATGCGCGCGGCGGGCTTTCGGCATTCGCTCCTCGCGCGAATGGTCTTGCTTGAGAACCTCATCCTGCTCGTGAGCGGTTTAGCACTAGGAGTCTTGGCCGCACTCGTGGCCGTGTTGCCGCACTGGGTCTTGGGCGGCGCGAGCATTCCTTGGCTGTCGCTCGCGGCGACTTTGGCTGCCGTGCTGATCGCGGGGCTCCTGGCAAGTTTGCTGGCCGTGCGAGCCACCCTCCGTGCGGAACTGATTCCGGCGCTGCGGGCGGAATAGTTGCCGCTACTCAACGGCATTCCGCGACACTACAATGGGGTAAGTTCGCTAATCAACCGTCCCACCCCAAAAATACGGCTGCGCTTGGCGCGTCGTCCCTCCCCGCACGCGAGCTTGCGATGATGCGATTTGGTCTAGGTTGCGCAATGTTGCTCGTGACGGCTTCCTCACTCGGCGCTGAGCCGGTCGACTTTCAGCGTGACATACGGCCATTGCTGATGAAGCATTGCTATGAATGTCACGGGCCGGTGAAGCAAGAAGCCGGGCTGAGGCTCGATCGTCGCGAGGCAGCTTTCGAAGGTGGCGACGTTGGCAACACGATCTTGGCCGGCAACAGCGCCGAAAGCGTGCTGTTGCAAGCAATCACCGGCACCAGCGATGCCGTGTCGCGGATGCCGGCGGATCGCGAGCCCTTGCCCACGGAACATGTGGACCTCATCCGCAGGTGGATTGACGAGGGGGCAAGTTGGCCGGCTGATGAACCGGCCGACGAGGTCGATACCCGTCGCAATCACTGGGCATTCAAAACACCCGTGCGGCCAGTTGTCCCTCCGGTTACTAATCAGGTCTGGGCGCGGGGCGATGCCGATCGGTTTATTTTGGCCCGGCTTGAGGCCGAAGGACTACAGCCATCGTTCGAGGCAGATCGGGTCACGCTTTTGCGAAGGTTGAGCCTGGACCTGATTGGCCTCCCGCCGACGATCGCGGAGATCGACGCATTCCTGGCCGACGACACTCCGCAAGCGTACGAGAAGCAGGTCGAGCGTTTGTTGGCTTCGCCGCATTATGGCGAGCGCTGGGGTCGCCATTGGCTCGATGCCGCCCGGTATGCCGACTCGGACGGATTCGAGAAAGACAAATCGCGGGCGATGTGGATGTATCGCGATTGGGTCGTGGGGGCCCTGAACCGGGACTTGCCGTACAACCAATTCATCATTGAGCAGCTTGCCGGCGACCAGCTTCCCGGTGCGACGCAGGATCAGATTGTCGCCACAGGCTTTTTGCGCAATTCGATGCTCAACGAGGAGGGAGGTGTCGATCCCGAACAATTTCGGATGGAAGCGATGTTCGACCGGATGGACGCGCTGGGCAAGAGCGTGCTGGGGCTGACGATCCAGTGCAGCCAGTGCCACGATCACAAGTACGACCCGCTCTCGCAGCGCGACTATTACCGGCTGATGGCGTTTTTGAATAACGACCACGAAGCGCAACCGACGGTCTATGCGCCCGAGCAATTGGCCAAATGCCAGCAGTTGCTGACCGAGATGCGGCGCATCGAAACAGGGTTGCAAGAGCAGACGCCCGATTGGCAATCGCGCATGGCCGCTTGGGAAACAATCGCGACGGACAAACAGCCCCAGTGGCATACGCTGCAGCCGACGACGCATATTGATGTTGGCGGTGGGGCGAAGCTCAGTTTACTGGGCGATCAGTCGATGCTTTGCGCCGGCTATGCTCCTACGCATTGCACATTTCGCGTCGAAGGCACGACGCCGCTGCAGAGCGTTACCGCGCTGCGGCTGGAGTTGCTTACCGACCCGAACCTGCCTCACGGCGGCCCCGGGCGCTCGTACAAAGGCACCTCCGCGCTCACGCAGATCAATGTCGAGGCTCAAGCCGCGGACGGCAGCGGCCAGCTCGAAGGGCAGAAGATATCCCAGGCCTCGGCCGACTTCGAACAGAGCGAGACGCCGTTGGAACCAGTATTCGACGATCGCTCGGGCAAGAGTCGGGTTGTCGGGCCGGTGGCCTATGCCATCGACGGTAACAATGAAACGGCCTGGGGCATCGACGCTGGACCAGGACGACGTAACCAACCTCGCAAGGCGGTGTTTCGGTTCGAGAAGCCGATTGAATTCGTAGCCGGCATCAGGCTTGCCGTCTCGCTCGCACAGAATCACGGTGGCTGGAACAGCGACGACCACCAGAACAACCTGCTGGGGCGGATTCGCATTTCCGTGACCGACGCCAGCGAGAATCTCGAGGCCGATCCACTACCGGCGCATGTACGAAATATCCTGGCCATTCCAACCAGCGAACGTACGCCCGAGCAAATAGCCGCGGTGTTCAGCCATTGGTGCACGACCGTGCCCGAATGGCGGCAAGCGAACGAGCAGATTGAGGCCCTGTGGCGCCAGTGGCCGGAGGGCTCGACGAGCCTGGTGTTGGCTAATCGCGATACGCCGCGCGATACGCGAATGCTCAAGCGTGGCGACTTCTTGAAGCCGGGTGAGGTGGTCGCGGCGGGCGTTCCCGAAGTGCTTCATGGGCTTCCGGCCAACGCACCGGCAACGCGGCTAACCCTGGCCCGCTGGCTCGCCGATCCGGCGAGCCCGACGACTGCTCGCGTGATCGTCAATCGTGTATGGCAGGCCTATTTTGGCACGGGCATTGTCGGCACGAGCGAGGATCTGGGCATGCAGAGCGAAGCGCCCAGTCACGGGGAACTTCTCGATTGGCTGGCATGTGAGCTGGTCGACCGCGGCTGGAGCTTGAAACAGCTTCACCGCACGATCGTGCATTCGGCCACGTATCGGCAAGCGTCGAACGTCTCGCCGGAACTGGCCGAGCGTGATCCGTACAACCGGCTACTAGCGCGGGGTCCGCGGTTCCGTGTGGAAGGTGAGATCGTACGGGATGTGGCCCTGGCCGCGAGCGGACTGTTGAATCCCAAGCTTGGCGGTGAGAGTATCTATGCGCCGATTCCCGAGAGCCTGCTGGCATTGAGCTATGCACCACTCACCTGGAACGAAGAACGCGGTCCGAATCGCTACCGGCGGGCAGTTTATACGTTCCGTCGCCGCTCGCTACCGTATCCGATGCTCCAGAATTTCGATACGCCCAATGGTGATTTCTCGTGCGTTCGCCGGCAGCGCAGCGATACGCCGCTCCAAGCGCTCACGACACTCAACGAGGTGATTTTTACCGAGTGTGCCCGGGCACTTGCCAAGCGAACGCTGGCCGAAGCACCGGCCGAAGATCAGCAGCGGATCGCCCACGCCTTCCGGTTGTGCGTGAGTCGCACGCCAACGGAGGCTGAGTGCGCGGCCTTGCTCGAACTGCTTGCCAAGCAGCGAGCGCGGATCGCGGAAGGCTGGCTCAATGCCCGCGAGATTGCCACCGGCGCCAACGCGCTTCCCAGTGAACTACCGCAAGGGGCGACGCCGGCGGACCTGGCGGCGTATACCGTGTTGTCCCGGGTGATATTGAATCTCGACGAGACGATTACGAAACAGTAGCGACTGGTTGTCGGTTGCAATGCCAACGGGTGTGAAGATGAACGAACAGCAACGCATGCAGCGGCATTTCAATCGTCGCTGGTTTTTTGAGCAATGCGGCATTGGCCTGGGGTCGTTGGCGCTGGGGACGTTGCTGGGCGAGGGCACGCTCGCCGCGCCGGCGGCTACCGATCCGCTGGCGCCCAAGCAGCCGCATCATAGGCCGCGTGCCAAACACGTGATCTTTTTGTTTCAGGCCGGCGCGCCCAGTCATTTGGAGTTGTTCGATAACAAGCCGGAACTGGCAAAGCACGATGGCAAGCTTCCGCCAGCCGAGCTCATCGAAGGCTATCGGGCCGCGTTCATCAATCCGAATTCGACGCTGCTGGGCCCCAAGTTCAAGTTCGCCCGGCATGGGCAATCGGGAGCCGAGATTTCGGAACTTTTGCCGCATCTGGCCGAGGTGGTTGATGACGTGGCGATCGTGCGTTCGCTGGTGACTGACGCGTTCAATCATGCGCCGGGGCAGATCATGATGAACACCGGATCCCAGCAGTTCGGCCGGCCGAGCTTTGGCGCTTGGACGACGTATGGGCTGGGGAGCGAGTCTCGCGATCTGCCGGGCTTCGTGGTGCTCAATTCCGCGAAGAAGGGCACCAGCGGCGGGGCGAGCAATTGGGGCTGCGGCTTTTTGCCCACGGTGTATCAGGGCGTGCCGTTTCGCAGCCAGGGCGACCCGGTGTTGTTTCTTTCGAACCCGCCGGGGATCGATGTCCAGTCGCAGCGAGAATCGCTCGACGCGCTGGCCACGCTCAACCGGATACGGCTCGACGCGGTGGGAGATCCGGAAATCGCCACGCGGATCAACAGCTTTGAACTTGCCTACAAGATGCAGACCAGCGCGCCGGATCTGATGGACATCTCGCAGGAATCGCCCGAGACGCTGGCCATGTATGGAGCCGAGCCGGGCAAACCGTCGTATGCCAACAATTGCCTGCTCGCGCGGCGGCTGGTCGAACGGGGCGTGCGGTTCGTGCAGCTCTTCCACGAGGCGTGGGATCATCACGGCGGTCTGACGCAGGGGCTCAAGGACCAAACCGCGCTCACCGACAAGCCCTCGGCCGCGCTGATCAAAGATCTCAAACAGCGCGGATTGCTCAACGAAACGATTGTGATCTGGGGCGGGGAGTTCGGCCGCACGCCGATGGTGCAGGGGGGCAATGACGGCCGCGACCACCATCCGAATGCGTTCACCATGTGGATGGCCGGCGGCGGAATCAAGCCCGGCATCACGCTCGGTGAGACGGATCCCTTCGGCTTCAACGTCACCGGCGATCGGGTGCATGTTCACGACCTGCATGCCACGCTGCTGCATCTGCTGGGTTTTGACCATACGCGGCTGACCTATCGCTTTCAGGGGCGCGATTTCCGCCTGACCGACGTGCATGGCCGGGTCGTGGAAAAACTGCTGACGTAGGGCATGTGGGACGTTGTTCTCTTTTTGCCACATCCCCATTCGCGACCTAAGTATCTGGTAAGTGCCCGTACCGCACGCGGTGCGCGCAATCGCTACCACTGATACAACCCCGCTGCTCTGGCGGCTTAGCCGGAGCGGCGAGAACCATTCGCGAAGGACCAGCAGCATGATGCGCGTGGCGGTAATTGGCGCCGGACCGGCCGGCATTACGGCGGCCTACGAACTGGCGAAGGCCGGCGTCGAGGTCGAAGTTTTTGAAGCGTCAGACAGCGTTGGCGGGCTCGCACGCAGCTTTCGGCTGTGGGACCAGACCGTCGACTTGGGGCCCCATCGGTTCTTTTCCAGCGATGCCCGCGTGAATCGCTTGTGGCTGGAGGTCGTGGGCCGCGACTACCAGATGGTCGATCGGCTGACGCGGATTTACTACCGCGGCAAGTTCTTTAACTATCCGCTGGCGGCCGGCAACGCGCTTCAGAACCTGGGGCCCGTGGAAGCGGCCAATTGCTTGGCCAGCTACGCCGGCCAGCAAGTCGTGGCCAAGCTTCGCGGTGAGGCTCGCATTGATGAAGCCAGCTTCGAAGATTGGGTGGTCAGCCGCTTTGGCCGCCGGTTGTTCGAAATATTCTTCAAGACCTATAGCGAAAAGCTTTGGGGAATCACCTGTCAAGAACTCGATGCGGACTTTGCGGCCCAGCGAATCAAGAAGCTTTCGCTCGGTGAAGCCGTCAAAAACGCGCTCGGGCTCGGCGGCCAGAAGCACCGCACGCTCGTCGATCGCTTCGCTTATCCAAACGGCGGCACCGGCATGGTTTATGACCGGATGGCCGATTATGTGCGCGGTCTTGGTGGCGAAGTGCATTTGAATCGGCCTGTGCGGCGCGTGGTTGTCGAGCGTGGGCGGGCGCGGGGACTCGTCACTGCCGGAGGCGACGTACATAAGTTCGATCAGGTCATTTCCACGATGCCGCTTACGCTGATGACCAAGAGTCTCGACGATGTGCCGTTCGACGTGATTCGCGCGACCGAGGCGCTCAGCTTCCGCAACACGATCCTGGTTTATCTGCGCGTCGAGGGGCAGGAGCTGTTCCCCGACCAATGGCTGTACGTGCATTCGCCCGAACTGCTTACCGGTCGGGTGACGAATTTCCGCAATTGGGCGCCGGATATCTGTGCCGGTTCAAACGACACGATTCTATCTCTCGAATATTGGTGCAACGATGGCGAGCCGCTCTGGGGTCAGGAGGATGGCGATCTCATTCGTCGCGGCACGGCCGAAATGACCACCACCGGCCTTTTGGGCGGGGCACGTGTGACCGCCGGACACGTGGTGCGGCTCAAACGCTGCTACCCCGTGTATGCCCGAGGCTATAAGCGGCACGTGACGAAAATTACCAGCCATCTCGACACGATTGGCGGACTGACGGCGATCGGTCGCTATGGAGCGTTCAAATACAACAACCAGGATCACAGCATCCTGATGGGCATCATGGCGGCCGAAAATATTCTGGCCGACAAGCAACACAACCTGTGGAGCGTGAACACCGACTACGAGTCGTATCAGGAGTCGGCCGTAATCACGGACGAAGGACTCGTTACTTCCAGTTGAGAAAATGAAGTTGTGGGTGGCCACGAGGGGGCAACCGTTTCCTCGTGCGCGATCCCCCAATCGCAATCCGAAAAGACAACCAAGAGCCACCGGTGGCTCTCCCGTTGGAAGAGGAACTGAGGCATGGAGTCAACCACCAGTGCCCGGCTGGCAACTTGGCAATTTCCCGAGGCGCGTCGCCGGACCTTCGCTGTCTCGGGCGTGGCGCGAGTGATGGGGATTGCGCTGCTGATCACGCTCGCTCAGATCGCGATGTTGTTGTCGCTGGCTGCGATCGTGAGCGATGCCCCCAAGGGAGAGCTCTATCAGGCCCTTTGCCAGTGGGATGGCCATCTCTATGCACGTATCGTACGCGACGGCTATCGCACGACGATTCCGCCGATCGCCTCGATCGACTTCGAACAATCGAATGTGGCGTTCTTTCCGGGATTTCCGCTGTCGGCCTATGGACTCCGGCGGTTATCGGGCGACTGGCTGTCGATCAAGGGAAGTCTGGTGCTTGCCGGACAGATTGCGGCCTGGGGGTTTTGGACTTACTGGTTGCTGCTGCTGCGGCGATTTCGCGCACCGCGGCAGGTGGGCGCGTTGGCAACGCTCGCGGTGGCACTACATCCGGCGAGTTACTACTTGGTGGCATCGTTCAGCGAGTCGCTATTCTTGCTCTCGATACTGGGATTTTTTTACTGGCTTTGCGATTCGGAACCCTATAAGCGGCTGTGGGCATTGCCACACGGAATCGCGATGAGTGCGACGCGTCTCGGTGGTTTGCCGGTGGCGTTCGTACCGCTCATCGCGCAAGGATTTACCGAAGTCGCGCCCGTCGTACACACCGCCTGGCTCTATCGCCGCGCGATCGATCGGGGAGAACGCATCCGGGGGGCCGTCTCCGCCTGCCGGCAGCAGTTGTGGGACGATCGAGGATTGCTCGCGCGGCTCGCGCTAGTAGGCTTCGTTGCCAGTCTCGGCGGGCTTGGTTTCTTTGGCTACTGCCAGTGGAAGTTCGGTTACTGGAACATGTATTTCTGGACGCAGCAAGAGGGGGCCACGGTTTCGGCCGATTGGCTGTGGTTCGTCAAGCCTCGCAATTACATTTTCGTCGGCTCGCTATGGTTTAGCCACTTGCATTGGCCGGATGATGTCAGCCGATTTTGTGTCGCCCTCAGTGTCGTGCTCTTGTTCGTGTTGGGAAAATGGGAGTCTGGCCGCTATCGAGCCGGCGATCGAAGTTTGCCCCAACGGCTGCCGTTCTATTTGTGTGCCGTGGGACTGTTGTTTCTGCATGCGGCCGGCGTTTCGCCGATCATGATGCAGAGCTTCTTTCGCTACAGTTTGACAATCCACGTACTGTTGCTGTTAGCACTGGTACATGCCTGCGGTTGGGGGCTCGTGCCGCGCTGGCTCACGCGACCGAACGTCACGTGGATCACGGCGGGATTTGCCGTGATGGCCGGGTTGCAATTGGCGCTCGCCGCCCGCTATTTCACGCACCTGTGGGTGGCATAGTGAAACGCTGAGAGTATCACGAGGATGCCGAACATGAGCGGGATAGCGCCAAGGACGATCGCCAGCCAACCCTGGCTGGCAATGTCTACGAGTGAACGTGCCCGTTCGACCAAGTCGGCGATTCGTGTTCTCGCCGTTGCCCTAGCGATTACCCTGGCACAGATTGGCATATGTCTCGTTGTCTCGCTGGCTGCCGGCAGTGCGGCGTCCGAGCACGCGTTTCAGGCCTTTTGCCGGCGCGATGGGTTCATGTATGCCGCGATTGCGAGCACGGGCTACCAGTCGACCATGCCGCCGACCGCGTCGGTGAACTTCGATGAATCGAACGTTGCTTTTTTTCCTGGCTATCCGCTGGCGGGACGATTGGTGCAGCGGCTGTCGGGCGATGTGTTGCCGACGCACGCGAGCCTTGTCGTGGCGGCACAACTGGCCGCTTGGGGTTTTTGGACGTATTGGCTGATGATGTTACGGCGGCTGAACGTAAGAGGCAGCAATGGTGCGCTGCTGACTTGCGCCGCGGCATTGCATCCGGCGGCGTTTTTTCTCGTGGTGGGATATAGCGAGTCGCTATTTCTACTTGCGCTGGTGGGGTACCTATTCTGGATTTTCAGTAGCGCGCCCGCGGCTTGGTGGTTGGCGGTACCTCATGGTTTTGTGATGACGGCGACGAGGCTCGGCGGACTCCCGCTTGCATTCTGTCCAGTGGTCGCTCAGACCATCGTGACGATATTGGCTCGACCGGCGGTGCTCGGCCAATGCCGAGGGAACCGACGGCGGATTGCGCAACTTGCAACGATCGCGGCGCTGGCAAGTCTCGGCGGGTTGGCGTTCTTCGCGTTTTGCCAAGGGCGTTTTGGAGCGTGGGATCTGTATTTTCAAACGCAGCGTGAAGGGCAGGGGGTCACGGCCGATTGGCTTTGGTTCGCAAGGCCGTCAAGCTATGCGTTTTTCGGATCGGTGGTCCATTCGCACCTGAATTGGACGGATGACGTGAGCCGTTTGTCTGTCGGCTTGACGGTTGTTCTGCTGCTTATGGTCGCTCGCAAAGAGTGGCGGTTGGCTCGATCTGGCGATAAGGGCTGGCGAGAGCGGATCGTGCTGTACTTGTGCGCCGCGTCGCTACTGTTTGTTCATGCGGCGGGAGTCTCACCCAGGCACATGCAGAGCATGCTCAGATACTGCTATCCCGTGCATCTGTTGATGCTGCTGGCGCTGGCTCAGTGGGCTGGGAGTTCCTCTGCCTGTCTGCTCGAGCATCGGCGGGCACGTCGCTGGGGCATTGGATTCGCGATTGCAGGCGGCGCGCTCCAGTTGGTGCTCATCTACCATTACTTCCGGGGAGGGTGGGTAGCATGAGCGTCATCGCGAATCAAGCACCACACGCATTCGAAATCGAACATTGGACGTACAAGCGAGCGACGGTCCGCGACGACCTGGCGCGTGCTGCGTTGATTGCCCTGGGAATCGTGCTTGCGCAGATACTCTTTTTGGAGGTCGTGTCGGTGACAACCGGCGCCGATCGGATTCGTGGATTGTACGACTCGTTCTGCCGCTGGGATGGGAACCTGTACGTACAGATTGCCGAGCGCGGCTATCACGGCGATCCGCCGGGCAATCCCGTGAATTTTCAGAAATCGAATGTGGCGTTCTTCCCGGGATATCCGCTGGCTGCCCGCTGGCTACACGGTCTGCTTGGCGGAGCGATCTCGTATCGCGCGGCCATGGTGCTGAGCTCACAGTTTGCGGCTTGGGGGTTTTGGACGTACTGGCTGTTGTTTCTTGCAAGATTCGGAGCGCCGCCGAGGATGGCGGTACTTGCGACAACCATCCTATCATTGCATCCCGCGGCGTTCTTCCTGGTCGTGGCCTACAGCGAGTCACTATTTCTGACGGCTGCGCTGGGGTTCCTGTATTGGATAACGAGTTCTAGTTTGTGGCGTTGGCCGTTTGCCGCGGCGCACGGCTTGGTAATGACCGCCACGCGGATGGGCGGCGTGCCGGTGGCGCTCGCGCCGGTGGGGGCCTGGGTGTTGGCCGACGTGCTCAGCGTTAGTCCGGCGGCTTATCAGATCGCCATCGATGGGGGACGCAGCAAGCTGGCCGCCTTGTGGGCCTCGTTGCATGCGGCGGCCCGTTGCATCGTCGCGGATCGGGGCCGGATGCTGCCGCTTGCGTTGCTTGCGGCTGTCGCTTCGCTTGGCGTGACGAGCTTCTTCGCCTACTGCCACTGGCAGTTTGGCGCGTGGAATCTGTACATGCAGACACAGAAGGCCGGCTGGAATCTTGCGGCCGATTGGCTATGGCTACTGCGACCGGAGAACTACGTGTTTTTGGCATCCACCTGGCATCCGAATGTCGTATGGCCCGATGATCTGAGCCGGTTTGCCGTGTTGGTCACCTTGATCGCCTTTGGGCTGATCGTGCGATACGAGGTGCGTCTGGCTCGGTCGGGCGATGATGGCTGGCGACGGCGGTCGGTGTTCTATCTAGCCTCGGCCGGAATGTTCTTTCTACACGCCGCCGGCGTCTCGCCGATCTTGATGAAGAGCATGATTCGGTATTCGTTTGGCGTACACGCATTGTTGTTGCTTGCCGTGGTGCAGATGGCGATCGAACGTCAGATGCTGCTGGCATTTACTCGCCGGCAATTGCGCTGGCTGCTTGCCGGTCTTGTGGCGGTTGCCATGCTGCAAACGGCCATTGCGTGGCGGTTCTTTAGCAACGTGTGGGTTGCCTGACGGTCGCTTCGGCGTCTCGGTAAGTACGATTCTCCTTGTGAATTTGAGACGAAGAATAGCTACTCGTTCTCGATGTCAACGCGGCTACTTGAGTGATGCGCCAATCGCATCAAAGATTGCTTTGATCACCGCGATGGTCTGTTCTTGATCGGCGCGGCCGTCGGGGTTGTTGTAGAACACCTCAAGAGTGTACCAGTGGCCATTCTTGTGATGAAGAAGCCAATTGCCGGCCAGGAGCTGGTCTTCCGAGCCGCCCTTGAAGCCGACAAACGGCCACTCGGTGGCGTCGTGCGGCAACTTCGGGTCGACGGCCAGAATGGCGCGGAGCGGATGGGCCGGTTGTTTCTCGTGGGTGTTTTTTTGTAGCCAGGCAAGCGCATGGGCCATGTCGATCGGCGTGGCGTACCACTCGGCGAGTGGATAGGCCGCGGCGTCGAAATCGAGCGACTCGTAGTCGGGGATGCCTTGGTCAAGCCTGGTGAGCAAGACGCGTTTTCCCGTATCGTCGAGTTTCGCGTATTCCTGGCCGAGCAGGCCGGTGTTCTTGTCGCGAAGCATCGTCATCTCGCGGGTATTAAGCAGCGGGGTATTCCAGGCGGCGTGGGAGCCGATCATGGTCTCCATCTGCTGCTCGATCCGCTGCCGATCCAATAGGTAATGCAAATGGTCGGTCGCGGTGTTGTCGCTGATTGAGATCATCTTTAGAGCCAGGGTGTGCAGTGTGACCGGTGAGCCCGCGGGCCAGTCGGCCATTTCGCTGTGTGGAGGGCCGAGCAATTCGGCCTGGAGTCGCATGACGTTGTCGATCTCGCGGCGATGCTCGTTCAGTTCGGCGGCGAGGGCGCCAAGGATGAAGAGTTTGAAGCTGGAGCCGATGGCAAAGCGATCGCCTTGCCGTACGCCGTAGATCAGCTTCGGACCATTGTCGGTGAGTTCGCAAAAAGCAAAGCCTGTGCGGCCCGGTAGCTTGGCAAGCTCGCGTTCCGCAACCGCGTTGACGTCGGCATCTGGTTGGGAAGTGGGGGGAGCCGAAAGCAACATCGCAATCAAGGCGGTGACGAGCATACAGGGTACTCCAGCAGATGGACGGCAAGTGGCGTTATGACGGTCGTGGGCTTATGCACGGCTCTTGAAGCTTACGAGCGCGGAAAGAACGATGGCGGTCTGTGAATTGGCGTGAACGCGAGGAGGATTGCTGGCACGCCGGTGGACAAGATCGTACGGATTGTAACGTCCTGGCGCGATGGTCTGGTGCGGCGGATGACAGCATGTAAGCGGGCATGACTTATGTTTTGTCTAGGCAATCACGGAGCAGCCGGGATTGCGATACCGTTTTTTGCAAAGCCGGGAACCCGCAACATGTCATCCTGCTATTTGCCCGACTGGACTCCTGAGCAATATCGCGCTTTGGAAAATGAAATTCTGTTGGCTCCTCACTTCTTGCACGCCACAAGCTTGTTCGACGATGACAGTCTGATTCGGATCCTGGATAAGCATCCGCAGCGCGACCTTGGCATTAATACGATGGGCTACAGCCACACGGAGTTCGAGTGGCGCGAGGGCGATCGCAATGGGGTCTCCAGCGAGGTGTTGCTCGACTTGGTAAAACGCGGACGTTTGTGGCTCAACGTGCGCAAAGTGCTCGTCCATCATGCGGACATTCGCGATGCGGTTAATTCGATCTATGACGCGCTGGAGTCGCGAGTTCCGCACTTCACTGCCGAGCAGCGGTCGGCAAATTTGCTAATATCTTCGCCAGGCGCGCTCGTTCATTACCATCTCGATACGCCCGTGAATATGCTCTGGCACATCCGCGGCATGAAACGCGTTTGGGTTTATTCGCTCGATCCGAAGCTTGTGGCGCAAGAAAACATCGAAGGCATTTACTCTGGCGAGTTTGCCGAAGACCTGCCCTATGAGACCTGGTACGACGACTACGCACAGGTATTCGATGTTAAGCCAGGCGAGATGCTGACCTGGCCGCAGAACACGCCGCATCGGGTGACAAATCTGGATGGCATGAATGTTTCGCTATCGACCGAACACAAAAATGTTCGAGCGTTGCGGCGCGGAAATGTCCACCTCGCTAATCAGTATTTGCGGCGCACGTTCGGATTGCCATGCCGTTCGATGGAGATCGACGGTCCGGTGGCGCACCTGAAGCAAGCGGTTATTCGGCTTGCTCGCAGACTTCCTGGCGCGAAGACCACGCCGAAGAAGCGCGGCATCGATTACCCGGTGAGTTTTCGGGTCGACCCGGATGCTCCACTGGGATTTACGCTGATCCACGGCTCGGTCGATCACGACGAGCACGCCCTCGCAGATCCGGTTGGCGCATAGGCATCCACATGGTGAGAGAATCGTTGCGATCTCGGAGCCGCCGGCCGTATCGAGGACGATAGTCGTGACTCGACATTGGCCGCCGACCGTGTTATTTCCACATCAAAACTAAAGCCTAGCGGACGCAAAATATCCCATGCGAATCGAACTGCTCACGTCAAGCGACGAACTACAGCATGCAGCGGATGCGTGGCGCGCATTGGCGCGCGATGCAGTATTTGCGAGCCCTGATTGGCTCATTCCTTGGTGGATTCATTTGGGCTCGCGCCCGAGTCCCGAAGTTCGGGCTCCGCGGCTGGCGACGCTCGCCGTGCGAGATTCAGATAACGAACTAGTGGCCCTTGTGCCTTGGTACCTCGATGAATCGCGGCTCCACGGGCGGACGCTCCGGCTTCTCGGATCGGGGAAAGCCTGCACCGACTATTTAACGATTCCGTGTCGGCAGGGTGACGAAGCCGAGGTCGCAGACGCCATTGCCGATTGGTTGCTGGACAACCAGGGACGATTGGATTTTGGATGGGATTTGCTCGTACTCGAAGCGATCCATCTCGCCGATCCGATGTATTCACGACTGCTTGAACGGCTGTCCGGCCGAGGTGCTATCAGCAGCACTCGACCGGTTGGCAATTGTTGGCGCGCGCCGATACCCGACAATTGGGAAGATTATCTTACCATGTTGTCCAAGACGAATCGTAAGCGAGCACGTCGGCTCAAGCGTGACTTCTTTCAGACGGGCCGCGCGCGAGTGGTCCGGACAACGAATCCAGAGGAGCTTGTCAACGCATACGAGTTGCTGGTGAAGCTTCATACCAAGCGTTGGCAATCGCGCGGCGAAGCGGGTATTTTCGCGGACGCCGGCGTACTGGAATTCCATCGCGATGCCACGGCCCGCCTGCTCGCGACCGGGCAACTGTGGCTTGCGTCGCTCGAATTAGACGGCCGCCAAATAGGTTCGGAATATTGCATCGCCGCAGGCACGACACTGTATTCGTATCAATCCGGCCTTGATCCAGAGATGATCTCGCTCGAGCCCGGAGCTCTCTTGGTCGTGGCGACGGTCGAGGAGATGATCGAGCGGCGCTATACGGGGTTCGACCTGTTGCGTGGCGATGAGCCGTACAAGCGGGAGTGGCGGGGAGTGCCGTCGCCGATTCACGATGTACGCGTGCTGCCAGGCAACTGGAATGGCCGCTTGCGGCAATCTCTCTGGCAAGCCGCGGTTAGCGCGAAGGATCTGCTCCGCGCGGGGCGCGACGCCATGTTGAACGCAAAGTAAATGAAATTGGACTCGATCGGCACACTCGCCCTGACGCGGCTCGCCGTTAGAATGAGTACGGTTCGGGAAATCGCCGTTTGCTCAAGGATTGGACGCCGCCATGGAACCGATCGCATTCAACGCCAACCGAGATCCGACCATTGGCGTCGAGCTTGAATTGGCGCTCGTCGATGGTGAATCGATGGCACTGTCCAGTTCGATCCAGCGCGTGCTCGAACGGATTCCAACCGAGTATGCCGCCAACATCAAGCCCGAGTTGATGCAGTCCTACGTCGAGATCAACACCGACGTATGCCATACGGTTGACGAGGCGGATGCCGACCTTCGCAAGAAGATCTGCATGCTGGAACAGGCAACCGACAGCCTGGGCCTACGGCTGTATTGGTCGGGTACCCATCCGTTTTCGCACTGGCAGGATCAACAAATCTCGCCCTCGGAGCGATACCACCGGTTGGTGGATATGTTGCAAGACATGGCTCGGCAGCTTGTTTGCTTTGGACTGCACGTGCATGTGGGGGTCGACTCGGGCGACAAGGCCGTGATGATCTGCGACCGAATCATGCGGCATTTACCACTGCTGTTGGCACTGAGTTCCAACAGCCCCTGGTGGGAAGGACGCGTGTCTGGCCTGAAGTCGCACCGGGCGAAGATTATGGAGGGATTACCCACGGCAGGGTTGCCGCCCCTGATGCGCAATTGGAGTGAATATGTGTGGCTGGTGCGTCACCTGATCGAGACCGGTTTCATCGATTCGATTCGCGAGATCTGGTGGGACGTTCGTCCGCATCACAACTTTGGCACCGTCGAGGTGCGAATGTGTGATATTCCGGGTAACCTGGAGGACAGCCTGGCGCTGGCCGCGCTGATACAATGTCTGGTCAAGGCGCTGTCGGACGAAATCGATCGTGGTACGTATCAGCACGATTGCCACCCGATGATGGTTCGTCAGAACAAGTGGCGGGCAAGCCGCTATGGGATTGATGCCCTTTTGATCGACCCGTTGACGTTCGAACCTCACAGCGTGCCGGACATTGCGAAGAGCCTGGTCCAACGTTTACGGCCAGTGGCCGCGCAGTTGCGGTGCGAGGCTTGGCTCGATCGCGTGGTAAAACTGTCGCACGGTCCGGGCTGGGCCGATCGACAGCTTGCGGCGTTGCAACGGGCGGCCGCACCCGCAGAGGTCGTTCGCATGTTTTCGGCGGAGTCGCGGTTGAGTCCTACGCCCATGCCCTTGCCATCAAATTAACTCGAACCCGCCAGAGAGATGTTTCAAGACGCTTCGCAGATTCAAACCTCGCCGCTGTTCGCGGAACTGGTTGCGGCACGCCGCGACCTGCATGCCCATCCGGAGTTGAGCTGGCAAGAACAACGCACGGCGGGGCGAGTAAGGGCCTGGCTTGACCGGTTAGGGATCCCTTACCGATGCGGTGTCGCCGGTACTGGCGTTGTCGCTGATTTATCTGGTGGCGCCGGTCCCAGGATCGCACTGCGAGCCGACATGGATGCGCTTCCCGTACAAGAAGAGACGGGCGTGTCGTTTGCTTCGCAAACGGCAGGCGTGATGCACGCTTGCGGGCACGATGCGCACACGGCAATGCTCTTGGGGGCGGCCACGCTCTTGGCGGCCGACCGTGGACTGCCGGCGCCGGTGCGGTTGATTTTCCAACCCGCCGAGGAGACGGGCGCCGGGGCGTCGGCAATGATGGCCGAGGGAGTACTCGATGACGTGGCCATGATCTTTGGCGGTCACGTCGACCGGCATTTTCCGGCTGGAACGATTGCCGTTACGGATGGGCCGGTGAACGCTTCGAGCGATAGCTTCACGATTCGCATCACGGGGCGTGGAGGTCACGCCGCTCGACCGCATGAAACGGTGGATGCCGTTGTGGTAGGTTCGCTTCTGGTGATGGCCCTTCAGACGATCGTCTCGCGCGAGGTAAATCCGGCTTCGCCATCGGTCGTGACGGTGGGGCGTTTTGACGCCGGTAGCGCACACAACGTGATTGCCGGCCAGGCCGTGCTCGAAGGCTCAATTCGGGCGCAGGATTCCCTGGTGCGCGAGGCGCTCCAACGCTCGATCGAACGGATTGCGCGTTCCATCGGACAATTGCACGGCGCACAGATTGAATTTTCGATCGGGCAGGGGACGCCGCCGCTGGTGAATCCGCCGGAGTGTACGGCGATTGCCCGTCGCGCTGCCGCGGCGGCCGTGGGACTCGAACGCGTGACGCGCATGGAATTGGCTAGCATGGGCGGCGAGGATTTCAGCTACTTTCTCGAACGGGTGCCCGGCTGTTATGTGCGTTTTGGCACTGCTACCGAGGGAGTCGAGCAATTTCCCGCCCATTCGAGCAAGTTCAACATTGATGAGCAGGTGCTGGCCGTGGGCGCGGCGTTCTTTCACGCCGTCGCACGCACCGCGGGACAGGCGATGCTCGGGACGTAAGCGAATATCGACGCCGCAGAGTTGTCCATTCGATGGCGGGCGCTATTTCTAACGTCCTAGTAACGGGTTCAGTTGCAACTGGTTGGGAGGCTCGATGCCTGGGGTCTCGGGGATCTGCGTAGGACCGGTTTGCAGGCTGTCGGTTAGAAGCAGGCCATCGATCGTAATGGCCGTTTCCCAGATATCTCGCTGTGCGTCCAGCCCTGCCAGGATCGTATAAAAATACGTTCGTTGCGCGTTGAGCAGCACCAAGAAGCTTGCTTCGCCGTGGCGGTACGCGTTGTTTACCAGATCGAGTGCTTGGCGCGCGTCGGGCATGATCTCGTCGCGATATTGGGAGTATTGCACCAGCGCGTTGCTATAGCGTTCGAACTGGACGGCCAATTGCGAGGTGGCCAGCAACTCGTGCCGGGCCGCGGCCGATCGCGCGCCGCGCAGCTCTGCCTCGGCTTTGCGGATGTTGCCCTGGTTGTAGTTGAACAACGGCACCGGAACCAGCACGCTGACGTTGGTAATCGTATGGTTTGCGGCGAGGTCATATTGCGGGCCGGCCTGCACAATCACGTTGGGGACCGGCTCAACCCGCGCTCGCCGCAATGCTTCGGCCGCGCGGCTGATATTGGTGCGCGAGGCCGCAAGTTCGGGGCTCTCGCGTAGAATTCGGGTGAGCGATTCTTCCCAGGTAAATTCGGGCATGTCTCCATCCAGGTCGCCCGTTAGCTTCTGAGGCTGCATGCCGGGAACCGCGGAGACGGCCGCCAGTTGCCGCCACGAGGCGTCGAGCCGGTTGCGCGAGCTCGTGACGCGAATGGCCGCGTTTGAAGCTTCGATGCGCGCTTGAAGCACGTCGACCTTACCAACCTGCTGAGCATTGAAGAGCTGATCGGCCAGGCTCAAAGCTTGGCGGCCAATGGCTTCCATATCGTGGGTAATTTCAAGCGTCCGCTGGGCAATCAGGGTGTTATAGAATTGAATTCGCACGTCATTGATTACTCGTTGCCGCTGAGCGGCATAATTCTGGCGAGCGATCACGACTTCGCGTTCGGCGATTTCACGGTTCAAGGCGAGCTTGCCGCCGCGAACGAACTCTTGTTCAAAATACGCGCCCTGCTGACCAGCCGTTCCCTGGTCGCCAATCTGATTGCCAAGGTAGCCGATGCCGGGATTCGGATACAAGCCAACCTGTACCCAGTTACCCTGAGCGGCCTCGAGAGCGGCGCCGGCCTGGCGAACCGTGGGATTATTCGCGAGCGCGATAGCGACCATTTGATCCGAGGTCAGCCCGGCTTCTCCGGCGTTGACTGCTTCGGGCAGCGGCGTCGGAATCGTTTCCACGGAAACATGTTGTTGATAGTTCGCGGCATGCGCAGGCGGCGTTGCGCGTGGCCAGCGGCTGTATTGTGGCGGTTCGGCGGCGGCCAACGAACTCGCTTTGGTGGAAATCAGAAGCAGCGCCATGAGCGCCACGGCACGCATGCACAAAGGGATTGCAACGACTTGCAACAGCCTAAACATGGTGTCCTTCCGAGCTGTCCACTATTCAGCACGGACCTACGTGGGGGTAGGCGAACGGGGAGAGCGGTGTGAACCGCGGTTGGGAATCAAACGACGCGAGGAGATTCAGGATGGGATCAATCCGAGGACATGCTTGCCATGTCCAGCTCGGGAGATGACTGGGGGGCGGTGCGATGCACTCGCTATAGTCGATATCGTCGTCCTGATAGGAATGACTTGAGGGATGCCTCGCTTGGGCCCTTTATATACTTGGTGCCGGCGGGCGCTGTCAGGCGGTGATAGCTACCCGAACATTTTAAAAATCTAGTCGATAGGTTGATTTTGGTTTACTAAATTTAGCGACGTAGGCGACGGGCCGTGTGGTGCGACTTGCGGGATCGCCCGCGTCTGATGGAGAACGTTCAGGCGACGGGACTGCAGTGTACGAGCCGCTTCCATTGCTACGAGGATAAACCGGCATCACCGCCGCAGGCCGCGAATTCATCGGGATTGGGGCGGTCTGCAGGGCAAGCTAGAATTGGAATACGTACGGTGTTGCTGCCTCCTTCTGGCTGGTCCCAGTTGCATATGCCCCCTGAGCAGTCGATTCTCATCACTGGCGGCGCCGGCTTCATTGGCAGTTGCCTTGTCCGGCAATTGGTCTCCTCAGGGCACGCGGTCGTCACGCTCGATAAGCTCACCTATGCCGGCAACCGCGAATCGCTAGCATCGATTGTCGACCATCCACGGCATACGTTTGTGCGTGGCGACATCGGCGATGACAAACTCGTGGCGGCGCTGCTGGTGAAACATCGCCCCGTGGCTGTCGTGAACCTGGCGGCCGAGACGCATGTCGACCGCTCGATCGATGCACCGCCGCCGTTCATCGAGACCAACGTGGTCGGCACCTGCCGGCTGTTGGAGTCTGTGTACCGGCATTGGCGCAACCTCACGCCAGCCGAGAGGTCCACGTTTCGCTTTCTGCATGCTTCGACCGACGAAGTATTCGGTTCGCTTGCCGAGGGCGTGTGCAGTGAAGAAGGCGCGCCGCTGGCGCCGAACTCTCCTTATGCCGCATCCAAGGCCGCTGCCGATGCATTTGTTCACGCGTATCATCAGACCTATGGTTTGCCAACAATCATCACGTACTCGTCAAATAATTACGGGCCGTATCAGTATCCCGAGAAGCTAACGCCGTTGATGATTCTGGCGTCGGTTTCAGGTCGACCACTTCCGCTTTATGGCGATGGCTTGCAGGTGCGGCAGTGGCTTCACGTCGAGGATCATACGGCGGGCCTATGGGCTGCGCTCGAGCGAGGACGCCCTGGCGAGTCTTACAATCTTGGAGGGCGCGACGAACTTACAAACCGCGCGTTCGTCGAACTGCTGTGCGAGTTGATCGACGAGCTGTGCCCCGAACGTTCTCGCACGGCGGCGGGCATTGTCCACGTTGCTGACCGGCCTGGACACGATCGCCGCTATGCGCTCGATTCAACCAAAGCGGAGCGCGAATTGGAATGGCGGCCGCGATGGCAATTGCACCACGGTCTGTGCGAGACCGTGGCTTGGTATCTTCAGCACGTCGATTGGGCGGAACGCGTGACCGCGGGTAACTATGACGGTCAGCGATTGGGGCTGCCAGCGAATTTGTCTTCAAGAGCAAATGCCTTGACGGGAAAGGCGGGCATGCCATGAGCCGGGCCGCTCTGAAGGGGATTTTGCTCGCAGGCGGCCGCGGTAGCCGGCTGGGGGCGCTCACTCGCGTAGTGAACAAGCAGCTTCTGCCAGTTTATGACAAGCCGCTGATTTACTACTCGTTGTCGTCGCTTTTGTTGGCTGGCGTGCGCGAGGTGCTGCTTATCACGACGCCTCGCGATGAGGCGAACTTTCGCCGCCTGTTTGGCGACGGTTCGCGGCTGGGAATCGCGATGCAATACGCGGTCCAGATCGAGCCGCGAGGAATTGCTGAAGCCTTGGTGATTGGCCGCACGTTTGTCGGTCTCGACCGCGTGATGCTCGCCCTGGGCGACAATCTTTTTCTTGGCAGCGATGTGGCGTGCTGCCTTGCCCGCGCGGCAAGTAACGAACGGGGCGCCACCATTTTGTCCGTCGAAGTCGATGACCCACGAGATTTTGGCGTGGTTGAATTAGATTCCCAGGGGCAGCCGGTTGCCATCGCGGAAAAACCCAGCCAGTCAAGATCGAAGCTGGCCGTGCCGGGGCTGTACTTTTATGACAACGATGCGCCCGGTATCGCGGCACAGCTCACGCCTTCGGTGCGAGGCGAACTGGAGATCACGGATGTCAACCGTCGGTATCTAGAACTTGGACGTCTGCAAGTCGAACCTCTCGCCCGAGGAGTGCGCTGGCTCGACACGGGAACTCCGGAGGCTCTGGCCGAGGCGACAAACCTGGTGCGCTGGCTCGAAGCGGCGCATGGGATCAAGCTGGGATGTGTCGAAGAGATTGCCTATCGAAACGGTTGGGTCGCCGCAGAGCAGCTTGCGCGCCAGGCAGACGAACTTGGCGGCGAGTACGGTCGATATTTGCAACACGTATTAAGTACGCCGGGAGATCGTCCGGCGTGCCTTGGCTCGATGGCTCCGCAGGGGGCATGCAGCCCGCCGACGCACGCCGCAAAGCAATCGGGGGCTGTCGAGGGCGCCGGCGAGTCGTTCTCCCGAAAAACGCGGGATTTTTAGGACGTAATCGAATCTGCGGAGCGGCTTTGAAGTAGACAGTTTTACTTGGCTGGGGAGGAGCATACAATGGCGTCGCCCCGATCCATCTCCCTGATGATGTCGTATTGGCGAACAACGAACTTTTCACCTTGCCATCGATAGGTTTCTCCATGAGCTGTGCCGCTACGTTACGTTTGCTTGCCGGTCTTTCCTTCGTTCTGGTTACGATAACAATGGCTGCGGCCGCGGAACTTGATACCCGGCCGCTCGAACTTTCGGTCGAGCCTGCATTCGCCGACGTCAAGTGGCCCGGTTGGCAGAGCTTCGAGGAAAGCGGTGTCGACAAGCCGCTCCGGATCATTCTGATTTCGGATGCCGGTGATGGATCGGGCCGGATTTTTGCGCCTACCCAGCAGGGAGTGATCTACGTGCTCGCCAGCGCCGACGCCAAAGAGGCCAAGGTGTTTCTCGACCTGGAACCCAAGGTGTCCTATAGCGACAAGACCAATGAAGAGGGCTTTCTGGGGATGGCATTTCACCCCAGGTTCAAGGAGAACGGTGAGTTTTTCGTCTACTACACGAACAAACACACTCCGCATCAGAATGTCGTCTCGCGGTTCCGCGTAAGCAAGGACGATCCGAGCAAAGCTGACCCGGAGTCGGAGGAGATCCTGCTGGTATTCGACAAGCCGTTTTGGAATCACGATGGCGGCACGCTTGCTTTTGGTCCTGATGGGCATCTGTACATCGCTGTGGGCGATGGCGGGCTAGCGAACGATCCTTTTGGCAATGGGCAGAAGTTGTCGAAGCTGCTGGGTAAGATCTTGCGGATCGATGTTGACCGCAAGAGCGGCGATCTGGCCTATGCCATTCCCGCCGATAATCCATTTGTCGACAAACAGGACGCGCGGCCCGAGGTTTGGGCGTACGGCCTTCGCAATGTCTGGCGGATGGCGTTCGATCCCAAAACGGGAGTCCTCTGGGCTGGTGACGTCGGGCAAGACGTGTGGGAAGAGATCGATCTGATCGTGAAGGGGGGGAACTATGGTTGGAATGTCCGTGAAGGCTTGCATCCATTTGTGAAGAAGGGCGCGCCCGCGGTTCCCGATTCCAAAGCCCCGGCGGGAATGATCGATCCGATCTTCGAGTATCATCACGACATCGGCAAGTCGATTACGGGCGGCAACGTGTATCGTGGCAAGGCGATTCCCGAGCTTGACGGCGCATATCTGTATGCCGACTATGTGTCTAACAAGCTCTGGGCCCTGTGGTATGACGCCGATAAGAAACAGGTCACGGCCAATCGAGAGATTCCACTGCCGAAGCCGATTCCGGTCTTGTCGTTTGGCGAGGACGAAGACGGTGAAACCTATATCACCACGTACGCTTCGGATGGCAAGGCCATCTACAAGATCAAGCCAGCGAAGTAAGGCCGGATGATCGAGCCGTATTCATCGGGGGTGGCCGCTGATTCGGCGGTCGCCCCCGATGTTTTTACCTACACAGGCTGGCGTCTATCATAGTGTCGCCCATATTCACGACCGCAGAGGCACTTTTGCCAACCGCAAGAGAGGGTGTCTCGGCGGATTGTTTGGTCGTCATTGAGACAAGTGGTTGAAGTAGGCTTGTCACATCCATCATTCAATGGTCGGATTATGGTCCAAGGATGGAATATTTCGTAGAATCCGAGCTAATCGCATCTCCGATGCAGAATTGTCCGCTCGGCACGGATCATTGCAGACATCCTAGGAGCCAAGAGCCATGTCCGATAAACGCAGACCGCCGACCACGACCGACGCAGGGATTCCCGTCTCGAGCGATGAGCACTCGTTGACCATCGGGCCCAATGGGCCGATTCAATTGCACGATCACTACCTGATCGAGCAAATGGCGAACTTCAATCGCGAGCGAATTGCCGAACGGCAGCCGCATGCCAAGGGAGGCGGGGCGTTCGGACATTTTCAGGTCACGCACGACGTGAGCCGTTACACGAAGGCCGCCGTATTCCAGCCCGGCGTAAGGACCGAGGTACTGATCCGGTTTTCCACGGTTGCTGGAGAGCGGGGCAGCCCGGATACATGGCGCGACCCTCGTGGGTTCGCTGTGAAGTTCTATACCACCGAAGGTAATTACGACATGGTGGGGAACAACACGCCGGTGTTTTTCATTCGCGATCCGATGAAGTTCCAGCACTTTATCCGTTCACAGAAGCGCCGCGCGGACAGTAATCTTCGCGACCATGACATGCAGTGGGACTTTTGGACCTTGTCCCCCGAGTCGGCTCATCAAGTGACTTGGCTGATGGGGGATCGCGGTATTCCCAAAACCTGGCGGCACATGAACGGCTATAGCAGCCACACCTACATGTGGGTGAACGCCAAGTCTGAAAAGTTCTGGGTCAAGTATCACTTCAAGACCGACCAGGGAATCGACTATCTGACCCAGGAAGAAGCCGATCGACTGGCTGGCGTCGATGGCGACTACCATGTGCGCGATCTGTTCAATGCGATCAAGCGCGGTGAGTTCCCGAGTTGGACGCTGCACATGCAGGTCATGCCCTTTGCCGAGGCCGAGACCTATCGCTACAATCCGTTCGATTTGACGAAGGTCTGGCCGCACGCGGACTATCCGCTGATACCGGTCGGCAAGCTAACGCTCGACCGCAATCCGACGGACTATCACACCGAGCTCGAGCAGGCGGCATTCGAGCCCAATAATTTGGTGCCAGGGATCGGGGTCAGTCCCGATAAGATGCTCCTGGGCCGGGTATTTGCTTATGCGGACGCTCACCGCGCGCGGCTGGGGGTGAACTATAAGCAGATTCCGGTGAACGCGCCCAAGAGCCCGGTCCATAGCTATAGCAAGGATGGGGCAATGCGCGTGACGAATGTTTCGGATCCGGTCTACGCTCCGAACTCCAAAGGAGGCCCCGCCGCGGACAGCGAACGTTATCCTGAAGTGGCCACCTGGTCGGCCAGCGGCGACATGGTTCGCGCCGCGTATACCTTGCGCAAGGATGACGACGATTTCGGTCAGGCCGCGACGTTAATTCGCAAGGTCATGGACGTGGCCGCGCGCGATCGCTTGGTGGCGAACGTCGTGGGCCACTTGAAACAAGACGTCTCGAAGCCGGTACTTGAACGCGCCTTCGACTACTGGCGCAAAATCGACCAAGAGATCGGCGATCGGATCGCCGAAGGCGTGAGCCATTAAGAATTACGTCGGCCCTGAATAGTTGCGCTGGCCCACCGGCTCCGCGGAGTCGGAGGCCAGCGTTTTTGTTTTAATGGTGCGTGGATTTAGAAATCCATCGCGTAACGCACCCCCCAGCCGTTGATGAATCCATTGGGCACATCCTGCACGCGGCTGCGATGTGTCAGGTCGTAATTGAACTGGAACTTGGAATTGGGGTTCCAATACCAGTTCAGCCCAAACGTGAAGCCGTGCAGAATGCCGCCGTTGATGCCTTTGTCGTTTAGCTTGATACCGTCATATCGTGCCCCTAGTTGCCAGGCGCCGCGCCCCCGTACCACACCGTTCGAGGTTGAGAACAAATAGAAGTTCTCGAATGGCGTGACACGATCGAACGTGGCTCGAGCTCGGTTATAGTTCATGTGCTCACCGGTTAAAAACCAGAGGGCCTCGAGATAGCCGCCGTAGAAGTACACGTCGCCACGGTTGACCGGCACCGCGGGCGCTTGATACGGCTGCACGGCGTCGATAATTTGGATGCCTGAGAACTCCGCCTGGACCGTGAACGAGCCATAGTTGAACGCGGTTTCCAGCCCGAGAATGTTCATCATCTCGGCGCCCATGTTGCCGGTGTCGGCATAGATCGGGTTGAGCACCCCCGGCGGGCCGCTACGAATGTTGCCGCGAGTTCGCACGCGGGCTTGATTTTCGTCGGCGCCGCGAATGCAAATCGCGGATCCCAGGTGCAGTAGGTAACGCCCGCCGGATGGTTCGTCGTAAATAGGCAGCCAAGTACTGCGAGCGCTCAGGGCGCTCTCGTCGCCAATGCCGTAACCAAAAATCGTGTTTTGAGCGCTGAACCAGCCAATGGCCCAGGTGGCAAGTTGGTCTTCGCGCATTCCAAAAAGCATGATGCCCGGGGTGAAACCGTTGTTGAACGGTCCGAAGATCGCGTCGTGAATGAATGAGCGTTCAATGAAAGGCAGAAATCGGCTGCTGTTGACGTGTTCCATTCCCAGCGGCTCTTTCATGTTGCCGAAGCGAAAGTTCTGGACGTAGGGTAAATCGGTGAAGGTACCCCACAGGTCTGTGAGGCCCGGTACGGTGACGACCGGTTGGCTGACATTCGGGGACGCCGGAGCCAAGGTGTTGACGAAGTCGTACTCGGCCGCGAACTCGAAGTTCGCGTACATGAAACCGTCGATTCTCAGTCGGCCGCGGCGGAATTGAAATGAATCGGGCTGAGGCCCGATGCCGCCGACCGATTGCGGCACCACAAGGTTAGCGTCATTGGCGAAGAAGCTGTTGTCGTACTGAGTGCGACCGCCAATGTGGACGCGGAAGTCCCGGTTCTTGCTCTCGAAATCCAGGCCGTGATTCCAGATAGCCTGGAGCGGCTTGCCGTTGTCCACGATATCGCTCCCCGGGCCGGGCAAGCTGACCGAAGCTTCGGACTGACTTTCCAGGGTGCGCAAGCGAGCTTCCAATTGCGCAATCCGCTGGAGCAAGGCGTCCGAGGATTGATAGCTGGCCAGAACTGCGTCGGACTGGGGGGCAACCGTCCCGGGAAGCACATCGGTTACCGGGGGTAGCCGCCGGCTACTCGGCGTCGGATCGCTAGGCAACTGGGCCATGCTATCGTTGACAGCAGGCAGCAATTGAGGGATGTCGTTTGGCGGTGGTTGTGCGCTGGCCAACGCAACCAGGACACAAAACGCTCCGATCGCCGCCAAGAGTTGATATCCCTTGCGCGCAACACGAATTATCGCCATGCAGGCGAACTTCGATGCCCAGCGGAACTGATCGTGCATGAATCAGCGAGAGGAGTAAAACGGATCGTGGTAGCATGCATCTAACGCAAAGTTAACTTTTTGCTGGAGGGTTCATCGGACGACCTGGCGTCAATGTTGAGTTAATCGGCAGAGTTTGCGTAGATAGCCAGGTCGTTCGAGAAACCGCATTGACGGCATTGCGATTGTTGGAGCATGACATGGATACGACAGTTTGCCATCTTTTGACCACGCAACCGATTCAGAAGGGCCAATGGAGCTAGGTTCCGGGCCTTATGTAGGTAAGCCAGCAGGTCTAGCGGCGGCCGCGACGTATCTTCATTACTGCGGTTGTCAAAGAGACGCGAATCTCCGAAACGAAAGTGCTGAGCTGGAACCCTAATATGCCGAGTTCAGCAGCGCGACAATCTCGGACACCGTCGGCACTCGCGGGTTAACACGTATGATACGAGAGATGGCCAGAGCCTTCTCTGCGAACTCGGGAAGTTGGTCGCGCTGCGCGCCAAGTTCACTTAATCGCGAGCGAATTCCCAGGGCATGGTTGAGTTGTTCGACGGCGCCAATTGCGCATTCGGCTGCGCGTTGCTCGCTCAGACCGTCAACATCTGCGCCGAGTAGCGCGGCAATGCGCGAGAATTCTTTCTGCCGTGCCGTCAGGTTGTAACGCATGACATGAGGCAGCAGCAGACCGTTGCCCTCTCCGTGGGTACAGTGTGTCGCGGCGCCGATCGGATATTCGAGTGCGTGTACCAGGGCGACACCGACGTTGGAAAATGCAAGGCCAGCGAGCATGGCCGCAAGCGACATCGCCTCGCGCGCCGGGAGATTCTGAGGTTCGTTCACGGCGGTGAGAAGATTCTCACCAATCAAGCGAATTGCGGTCTCCGCCAGGCAATTGCCCAACGGATGACGGCCCTGGTAGAGCGAGGTCTGGCCTGCAGGAATCGGAAGATCCGCGAAGTCCACCGCCGTGTACGCTTCGATGGCGTGCGTCAGAGCATCCATGCCGCTATCGGTGGTCACTTTGCGAGGACAACTGAGTGTGAGTCGCGGGTCGACCAGCGCCACGGTTGGCCGCAGGTAATTGCTCATAGCGCCGGCTTTGACGCGGTTTTCTTCATCGGTAAATACACCAGCGGACGAAACCTCGCTACCAGTGCCGGCCGTGGTAGGAACGGCAATCAGCGGAAGAATTGGCCCGGGCACCTGGTCTTCGCCCAGGTAGTCACGGGGAGATCCGCCATAGGTAAGCGTTGCGGCGGTGATCTTGGCAAGGTCGAGATTGCTGCCTCCGCCTAGGCCAATGAGCCCGTCGGGTTGGAACGCACACGCGGCGGCCACGGCCGCATCGGCCACGCGTAGCGATGGTTCGGGCTCTCCGCCGAGAAAGACTTGCAACGTGGCTGCGGAGCCGAATGCAGCGCGTACCGTGTCGACAAGGCCAACTGCCGCCAGTTTCTGGTCTGTGACAAGAAACACGCGTTTCAGTTGTAATCGATGAAGAAGATCGGGCAGGCGCTCGATCGCCCCCGAGCCAAACACAATCTGACCGGCGGAACTGAAGGTCCAGGTGGTTTGCATTGGAGTTGCTCGATAAAGGCTGGCAAACTCGTTGGCCTGAAGCGCTCGCCGGTGATGAGGGTGTTGAAGCTACCTGGCTGGTGACAATTTATCGACGGCCCGGAGGATGTCTTGCTCGACGGTAGGGTTCCAGGGTGATGGCAGCGAGTAATACACCATCGCGCCGCCACCTTCGTAGCCGCCTTCGGTAAGTACGCGGCGCGACGGTATGTAAGCCATGACGTCGTTGGCATAGCCTGCGACCCAGGTGCGGGCCGCGCCGTGTGTCGCTTTGATTTGTAGGGCATAGTCCACCACGACTTCGCCTCCCAGGGTTACCCAGATGAGCTCGTCTCCCAAGGACCAGACCTGGACGGGGTAATCGTAGGTGGTTGGAATTACTCGACCGGCTTCCAATTCCGCTAGATAAAACCTCGCTCGGGCAGCGATATACTTGTCGTTCGATTGGGATTCCTGCTCAGCCTCCGCGCGGGACGGTACTCTGGCCAGGCCGAGCGGAACGGTTTCCATGGACGTGGTAAGTTTCGCTTCGAGTGATTTCATGGGCGATGCGAGCACCGCATTGACGCTCGTAGCGAGCTCTTCTCCGTATTGCCTGGCATATTCGACTTTGCGCCGGGGCAGCGGATTTTGGTCGGCTCCACAGCCTGCGAAAAACAATGCCGTACACTGCGGATGAGCCTGTTCGAGGGCCTCTTGCGCGAAGCCCGGATAATCGCTTGACCAGTCATAGTCTGAAAGCACCGTGGCGTGGCAGGCGTAGCCGAATAGCACGGCACGCAATTGGCCGCTGTTATCGGTGATCTTGAGCACCGGAACGTCGTGATCGAAGGGGCCTTTCAATTGACCGGCCGCGCGCAGGGCGGGCACTTCCGTCTCGGGATTATTACGACGGTTCGCGGCGAACGTGGCGGTTCCGGTACCGTAGGCGAGTTCCGCGGGCGCGAGATCTTGTACCGCACGGTTGACGAGCTTTACGACTTTGTCGATGAGCGCCGCGGTATATTCGTCGACGAGCCGCTGTTGAGTTTCATCGAGTAGATCGTAATGGAGCGAACGCAAGCCCTTGCCGACTACGGGGCCGCTATGAGTGTGGGAGCAGCAGATGGCGATCTTGGCTCGCGGCAAGTCAGATTGTTGTTCGAGTGCCGTGGTGATCGGATTTGCAACATCGGGGCTGATGCCGACCAGGTCGAGCGTGATGATCGCGGCGCGGTTCCCTGCCGTGTCCTCGAGCACCAGCGCCTTGGCCCATAGATCGTTCAGAAATCCGCTGGCCGGTTGGTTTCGCGAGCCGTAGCCAGCCATCCACATCGATCGGTCGGGAGTGATCTTTTCGCGTGCCGTGCCCGCCTTCCATCCGCCGGCCACGGTATTTCCCACGAGCAGCACAAGTGTCAAGGCAACTGCCAGTCCGCCGTGGAGAATCATTACTTGCGCCCTTTTGAATGGGATGAGTTAAAGCAGCCCGAGTAACCTGCGGGCGTTTTCACGAAAGATCTTGGCCTGGACTTCGATCGGCAGATCGAGGCTGCGAAACAGATCGAGTTGCGGCACTTGCTGGCCCGGCGAAAGGTAGTCGGTGCCGAACATCAATCGGTCTGCGCGGCGGATGAGAAATTCGCGGCCGAAGTCAGGGTCGCGGCTAATTGCCTGAGCGCCGCTGCCGGCGGAGAGGTCGCCGTGCAGATTCGGATATTTTTCCATCAAGTTATCGATCGCACCGCCCGATTGAACCTTGCCGTCCGGATAGCGGGCGAGATCGGCCGCCGTGATCTGGCCGGAGATCGATGCCCACCAGCCTGGACCGTGTCCGATAAACTGTGTTTGGGGATGTTCCTTCAACGCATTTTCCAGACCTGGCAGTCCGGGTTCGTCGAGATTGCGCAATTGATCGAGATGAAACAGCACGGGCAGGCCGAGTTCACCGCACGCGGCATAGATGGTCATGTTACGCGGATCGTCGACGTGTACACCAGGTTTGTGCTCGCCGAAGCCTTTAGCGCCCGCGTCGGCATACTTGCGAAGCATGTCGGTCAGACCTTCGCGTCCCCCCGAATAGCTTGTGCGCGGATCGACGCTGCAAAACGGAATGAGTCGATCTCGATGGGGCTTGGTTGCGGCCAATACGAACTCGGTGGTAATCGGATAGGCGGACGACTCGGGGGATACGAGCGGCAATACAACCGCTTGAGAAATGTTATTTTGGTCCATCCAGCGGAGCAGGCCATCGGCCGAGAGTGGCTCGGTGTGGTTCCAGGTTTGTCCGAGGTGCGTATGGACGTCGACGTAGCGCCCGGGCGGGAATGCTGACACGTCGGCCCTTGCCGTGTGTTGGACAAACGCGGCGGCGATGCCGCCGAGCGCGGCGCAGCGGCAGAATTCGCGTCTGGAGAATTGAAGGGGTGGGGCACTGTGCATGGACTGAGTCTCTCTTGCCGTTCAAAGTGCGTTCATCAGGTATGTCAGCAGGTCCGCCATGGATTGGAGATCGATCTGTTTCTCCAGGCCCTCAGGCATGATCGAAAGACCGCTGGAACGCATTTCTTCGATGTCCGCCCGTTCGATTGTATCGGTGGCGTTCTCGGCTCGCCGGAGAGTGACGCTGTTTGCCGTTTCCGAGGCGATCATCCCCGAAACTGAGCGTCCGTCGGTCGTCAGGACCAGGTAATTCAAGTACTGGGGATTTACCTCGCGATTGGGATCGAGCACGTTGACCAAGATGGCTTCGGACCCGCGCGTACGGAAGCTGGCCAGATTCGGGCCAATTTCATGGCCGGTGTTTTCCAGGCGATGGCATGCGGCGCAAATTTTTTGGAAGACTTGTCGCCCTCGTTCGGCGCTGCCTGGAAGGGAAATCGCTGCTTGATAGTCATCAACAAGCTGCTGTCGATTGCTCGTTTTAATCTTGGCCAGAAGCGGCTCGGCACGGCGGCGAGTGGCGTCGCTGGGGTGTTGTGCCAGTCCTTGCAGACGCGCGGGCTCGAAATCGGAAATCATGATCTCACCGAGTTCAGCGGCCGCGAGGAGTGCATCGAGACGTTCTGTGCGAGCGAACAGGGCTTCCGCGGCTTCGGAACGCAAGCGAGGACTGAGCGTGGGCCACGCGGCAATGAGAGTGGTGGCGATGCTCGAGTCGCTAAACCCGCCAAGCGTGGCGATCGCCGCGGATTGCACTTCCTGAGGTTGGCGATTCGAAACCAAGCCGGTGAGTATGCCACCACCGCCGTCAAAGGTGTCGAGCGCAAGCAGGCGAATTGCTTCGACACGCTCTCCGGTGGGGCGTCCTTCGTCTGTGGCGACCGTGCGAGCGGTGGCCAACATCCCGCGGAGGATTTTAACGGCTTCATCTCCCGCGACTGCGGAGAGTTTGCTTTCGAGCGTGCCGCTCTGGCGAGCCATTCCTTCGCTGAGGCCGCGTACAATGGCGGCGCTCGTCGCCAGATCATCGGCCGGTAGCGATTCGAGCACGGGAAGCACGGCATCCAGGTCTTCTCGCTGGTTTTGGCGACCGATGTAGCGGGCGAGCGCATGCAACACTTCGCGGCCTTCTGGGGTGGCACGCCAGGATTTGTCCGCGGTCAACTCGGTGAACACGCTGCCTGCGCCGTGGGCCAGCGAACTGAACACCGCCATTCGGACCCAGGGATCGGCGGCGTCGCGTTTTAATATTTTGGCGAGTGCCGCGGATACCGCGGGATCGGAAATCTCCCCCAGCGAGAAGGCCAATTGGTAGCGAACGCGCAAGTCGCCATCGTCGGCCCTGGCAAGCAATTTGAGGCGAAGCCGCGCGTCCTGGTTCGCCAGATTCTCGGAAAGTCGTACGGCGTGTTCGCGAACGCGCGAATCTTCGTCGTCGAGCCTGGCGAATAGGTCGGCGGCCGAGAGGGCGTCCAGACCGGCGAGTGCGTCGAGGGCCTGTTTTCGCGTCTGGGGTTGGCTGGCGCTTGTGGCCAGCGCGCGCAGCGATGCGATGGCCTGTTTGTCTTGTCGTTCGTAGAGCAGTCGCGCGGCCGTGTCACGTGTCCAGCCGTTGGTGCTCGCGAGGGCTTGAACCAATTCTTCCGTGCCGGCCGTGCCGAGTTTTGCGAGCCGAGGCTGCTTAAACCCATCGGGGACGATGCGATAGATGCGTCCGCGATCGCGTCCGCTGGTTAAATCAAGGTGCTTTTTGATTTCCTGCGGCAGGCTGGCGGGGTGTTCGATCACTTCGCGGTAGACGTCAATGAGGTAGAGCGTGCCATCCGGAGCATTGGCGAACTGCGCTGGCCGAAACCAATTGTCGGTCGAGGCGACGAATTCTCGTCCCTGATCCGCGCGATTGGCGACGAGCCCGACTCCATTGGGAGAAAGTATCTTCCGATGCACGATGTTCGAGCCAACGTCGCCGGTGAACGACTGGCCGCGATATTCGGCTGGAAACGCATCTCCGCGATAGATCGTGGTACCTGTGGCGCCGGTAAAGTAACCGCCGGCGCGGCCGCCTCCCTCGATTGGTCCCGTTGCCTGGCCGGTCACCCGTAGCCGACTGCGCAAGATACGCCATGCTTCGATGGGGCTGATGCGAAATACCTCGGCCTGTGGTCCATCGGCCGCGATGCTGGTGCGCGCGCCGGGGGCAGAGACATGCGGATTCCGCGCGACGTAGCGATCTTCAAACATGATGAGTTGAATGTGGTCGCTGTTCGCGCAGGCGAACTTTCGCCCCCAATCGTCAAAGGACATGCCATGTTGCGCGCCCCCGCTTTCCGGTCGCAGGTCGAGTTTCAGCGGATCGAACGAGAAATCGCGTCCGCTGAGTGGCACCGGTTTGAAATCAGGCGTATCCGGCCGGTGGATGGTGCCGCCGCCGGTGCTGGCCGTACCATGGATGCGGTTGTCGGGGCCCCAGTGGAAACTGTTGAGCATGCCCTGGACATTGCCGCGCGAAAATCCCGTGAATACGAGCCGCCTCTCGTCGGCCTGATCGTCGCCATCGGTGTCTTTCAGATAGTAAATGTCGGGCGCGGCGCCAACAAAGACGCCTCCGTCATAGCAGGTGATCGCCGTGGGCCAGGAAAGCCCCTCGGCAAAGATGGTGGCCTTGTCAAAGATGCCGTCGCCATCGGTGTCTTCGACCAATCGTACCCGTCCCAGATGGTCTTGGTCTTGTTCAGAGTAGTCGCGCATTTCAACCACGTACATCCGGTTGTCGGCATCGAAGGCGATTGCCACGGGGCTGGCCACGAGCGGTTCCGCCGCAACTTGTTCGATTTTGAATCCGTCGAGCACCTGAAATGTCTTCAGCGCATCCGCCGGTTCGTGCGGCGCGACCCGGGGCAACTCGGCCGCAAAATCTTCTTGGAGCGAGTGTGCGAGTTGCTTGTCGAGAAACGCGTAGGATTCAAAACGCTCCGCTGGCGGGAAGTCGTGCGGCGCGTCGGGATAACGAACTTGTAGATTGTCGCCGGCGCCGAGCAGCTCGAAGACCGGTTTGGCGGCGGCGATAACCTGGCGGACGCCTTCCACTTCGAAGTTGTCGTCGTGCAGCGGAGAAACGGAGAAGAACGCGCGCGGCGCGAACGATGCTACGATCTCATACATATCGAACGGCACGCGGTTCGGGTCGAGTCCGTATACATCGCGAATTCGCGGAACGTAGCGGTCGCTAGTCCAGCCTTTGAGGTCGCCGTTGTAGTAATGGTGTAGCGGCGTCCAGCCGCAGCTCGAAACGATCGCTTTGACACGCTGGTCAAACACTCCCAAGAACATGGCGTTGTGGCCACCCAGCGAATGGCCGATGGCTCCGATGCGCGACGGATCGACCTCGGGCCGACTCGTGAGCAAGTCGATGGCCCGCATATGGTTGAAAATGCCCTTCATCGAGCCGGACACGTAGTCGTCGGCGTTGAAGTCGTACGAGTAATCGCCAAAGCTTGGATAGTCGGGGACGATGACGACGTAACCACGTTTTGCCAATTCAAGGCCGTAGTGTTTGTTTTCATTGGGCCCCAGGCCGGCCGGCTCACGTTTGCCAAGCGGGGTGGTTTGGTGCAGGGCGACGATTCCCGGCACGCGGCGGCCATTCAGTTTCTTGGGCACGAAGAGATAGGCCGGCACGCGATCGTTCTTTTCGGCCAGAAAACTGAGCTTGTAACGCGTAAACGTAGGACCATCGAAAGTTTCCTCGACTTGGACATCGAGCGGCGGCAGGTTGGAGCGGTCGGGCAAGGGGCCCATGGCCTGTTGCATTCCCGACAGAATGTGTACGCGCCGCCTGGCCCAATCGTCCGGGGTTTTGACTGGGTGCTCTCCCTGCGTGTCTCGCCAAACCATGAGTTGGCGGTGATTGGGATACTCGGGAGTATCGGGCGCTTCGGCAGTCGCGCTCTCAGATGCGCAGGAGAACAGCAGAAGCAGACCGCACATCACGCACGAAGAAAGACGCATGAGCATGCAAGTTGTCCGTCAGAGGAGATGGTCAAAGTATCAGGCAAGTAGTTCTGGCACGATTTGGCCCGCGGGCACCAGCCGATGTGGTCGTTCGAGTTGATCGTGCAACTCGTGGTCGGGGCTGATTCCGAAAGCATGATAGATGGTGGAGATGACGTCGCCTGGCACGAGGGCATCGCGCGCGGGGAATGCGCCAATCTTGTCGCTGGCGCCGTAGACGAAGCCGCCTTTGAATCCGCCGCCCACGAGCATCAGGCTATAGCAGTAGTTCCAGTGGTCGCGCCCGCCGTTGTTGGCGTTGATTTTGGGAGTGCGGCCAAAGTCGCCGAGCACGGCTACCAATGTGCGGTCGAGCATGCCTCGTTCGCGCAGGTCGTCGATGAGGCTACTGCACGCCGCATCGAGCTGCGGCAAGAGCGTATTTTTCAGGGATTGGAAATTACCGCCATGCGTGTCCCAAGTAGCGTTTGCGTCGGGGGCCCAGGAGATCGTGACCATGCGCGTGCCGGCTTCGATCATGCGCCGCGCGAGCAGAACGCTCTGGCCATAGATGTTACGGCCGTACCGCTCGCGAACAGGTTCCGGCTCATCGCCAATGCGGAGGGCATTTTGCGTTTGCGGCGAGGTAAGCAGCATGAGCGCGCGGCGGCGAAAGCCATCCATCGAGTCGTAGGCGGCACGCCCCGGTCCGCGCTCGAACTGTTCTTCGATGGCGCGGAACAGGGCCTCGCGCGCCGAAAGGCGGTCCAGCGAGACATCCGCCGAGAGCGTGAGCTCGGGGACAGCGAAATCGGCCGCATTGGGATCCTTGAGGACGAACAACGGGTCATAGGCGCGACCAAGCATTCCGCCAAAGAAACCAGACTGTGGAGGACCACCGGCGCCTTCCTTGGTGATGTACGGCAAGCAGACATGGGGAACGATCGGCTGCTCCGGCGGACGCAGGCTACCAAGGACAGATCCCATGGCAGGATACTCGTCGGGCCCGCCACCGACAGAACGAACGTTGTCCCCCCGATCATGGCCCGTGAGGCTCGTGTAGACTGCGGCCGCGTGCGCATTATTCACCGAATGGTGCATCGAGCGGATGACTGTGGCCAAATGGGCTCGTGCGGCGATTTTTGGCAAGTGTTCCGAAAATTGGATGCCCGGCACGCTCGTGGAAATCGGTTTGAATTCACCGCGGATGCCGTCCGGTGCCGCCGGCTTCATGTCCCACATATCGAGATGACTGGGACCACCGTTGAGAAAGATCAACACGCACGCGTTTGCCCGGGGAGTGAAACCGCTTGAACGAGCGCCTGACTCAGCGGCCAACAGCCGCGGCAGCGAAAGCCCCATGAGCCCCAGGCCGCCAACTTGCAGCATCTGTCGCCGCGAGATGACGGGCGTACAACCCATCATTTGAGCGCGAGGCACTTGCGGCAGGTCCATATCTCCTCCGCGCTGATACTCATTCCATGGCGGTCCTCCACGCATCGGCGTAGAGGGGGGATTGGCGCTCCGGGCGGAATCGCCGGCAGGTTCAACGGGGGCAATTGAACATCTAGCTTAACATGAACAACCGCGGGGATGAAGCAGCGGCTAGCGCCGAGACATTTCCGCTATCTGGGGCGACATTTTGGCGTCAATTTTCTATTTGGTGTCGATGGCGGCAAGTTTCGCGGCGGCTTCGGCACGTGCCTTGGAAAGCACGCTCTCGATCGAGACGGGCTTGCCACCTTGGCGTTTGCTCTCGTCGGCCGCTTCCATGAACGCATAAATTTCGAGCGTCTCGGCGGCGCTGACGGGTGGACTTCCCGACTTGAAGAACTTGGCGATCTCGACAACCAGCGGCTTATACCCCTCGTAGCCACCGCTAGGGGCGATGCCCTTGTCGCCATAGACGACGGCCCCGTAGCCGTGTGCCCCGTCCCGCAGCCCGCGAAACGTGCCGATGCGGCCGTCGTGCCAGGCGCCCACGACGAAATCGGCGCCGTCGCTGCTTGCGCGAGTCACTTCCTTGCAGCCGGGGCCCATGATCGTGAATAAGGTTTCGACGCCGTGAATTCCGTACCAGAACAGGTCGGGGTGATGTGGCTCGAGGTGGCAGGGGCCTCGCGCGTCGCAGCCTAGCACTTTGCCCACTTTGGCGTCGTCACGCATGCCGATGATCCCCGGACTGAAGCGTAACGATGAGCTGGAAAAGCAGGGCACGTTCAACTTCTGAGCAAGTTCGTAGATCGCCACGGCATCGGCCAGTGAACCAGCAACGGGCTTATCGACGAAGACTGGCTTGCGCGCTTTAAGGACGGGAACGACCTGCTCGAGATGAGGACGCCCATCGACGCTCTCCAGGAGCACGACATCGACCTTCTGCAGGAGGGCATCAATCGAGGGCACGATTTCAATGCCCATCTTCCGGAATTCATCGGTGTAGCCTTCGATGCGGTCGGCGCTGGCCGGGATATCCTGGCTGCCGCCGGAGAATGCGGCCACAACGCGGATGCCCGCCAGATCGTCCGTCGCTTCGTCCCCATTGAGTAATTTCGCAAACGCGGGCGCATGCGAGGTATCGAGACCGATTATACCTGCTTTGAGCACTTGGGGATCCTCCGCGGTGGCATGAGCTGACGCGAGCAACATCATGCCCGCCGCGCATAGTGCCCCAATTGTGAATTGCATGGAAGTCGCTCCGGCCGCCTGGTTGAACGTGGTGTTTGAGCCTGGGAAGGTACGTCTGGGTTGGCTACTAGTGTCCATTGCCCAAACACGCGGGTCAAGCATTTGTCAGCGTTTCCGCCGAGGCTCAAATGCGTACCGAGCCCACGAGTATGGATCCCTCGTTCGATCGTTCTGGGAGGATGTTCGATAGTCCCTTTCGCAGGTCGCCCGGAAGGTCTAAAATTTTGCCGAGTCGTTTCATTGTAACGCTTGCTTCCAGCGGAATGGTCAACGCCACGGAGAATCGCCATGGCCAAAGAATATGCCTGCCCCGAGGCTCTTGTTAGCACCGACTGGGTTGCTGCGCACCACGCGGACCCCAACGTACGGATCGTCGAGTCCGACGAGGATGTGCTGCTCTATCAGACAGGCCACGTGCCTGGCGCGGTGCGGATCGATTGGCATACCGATCTGCAAGACCAGGTGGTGCGGGATTACATTGACAAGCAGCGGTTCGCGGAACTTTGTTCGTCCAAGGGGATCGCCAACGACACGACCGTCGTATTCTATGGCGACAAGAACAACTGGTGGGCATGCTACGCATTCTGGGTGTTCAAGCTCTACGGTCACAAGGACTGCCGGATTATGAACGGCGGTCGCAAGCGTTGGGAGGCGGATGGTCGGGCGTGGTCGCGCGAGACCGAGCCCAACTATCCTCGAACCAACTATGTGGCGGGAGAGCCCGACCTTTCGATTCGGGCATTTCAGCCCGAGGTGCTCAAGCACCAGCAGAAGGGGAAGCCGCTGGTCGATGTCCGGTCGCCCGGCGAGTACACGGGCGAGCTTCTACACATGGCGGATTATCCGCAGGAAGGAGCCTTGCGAGGTGGCCATATTCCGGGGGCATGCAATGTGCCTTGGTCGCGTAGTGTCAATGAAGATGGCACTTTCAGATCGCCTCGCGAGTTGGAAAAGCTTTATGTTCAAGAAGCCGGGCTGAAACGCCGCGCGCCGGTAGTTGCCTATTGCCGGATTGGTGAGCGTTCGAGCCATACCTGGTTTGTGCTTCAGTATCTGCTCGGATTTCCCAAGGTGAAGAACTACGACGGCTCCTGGACCGAATGGGGGAACACCGTCGGCGTGCCGATTGAAAAGGGGCCAGGTCCCAAGACAACGGATCTGGCCGAAGCGAACGCCGCCAAGCCCACGGAGTCGGCTTCGTGAGCGGCACGGTCAACGAACGGATCGACCAGATCGTGGGCGAATTCGCTGAACTCGAGCCGCGCGAGCGGTTGGAATTGCTGCTGGAATTTGCCGAAAAATTGCCCCCGTTGCCCGAGCGCTATCGGCCAGAACGCGATGCCGGTCTGAATCGGGTGCATGAATGTCAGACGCCCGTGTTCTTGTGGGTCGAAAACAAGGGCGGGCACGTGGAGATCATCGCTGACGTGGCTCCCGAGGCCCCCACGGTCAAGGGCTTTGTCAGTATTCTGGCCGAGATTTTTTGTAACGCTAACGTGGCTGAGGTCGTCGCCGCACCGCCCGATTTGGTCCAGCGTTTTGGATTGACCGAAGCGCTCGGGATGGTACGGATGCGGGGCTTGCAGGCGATAGCGCACCATATTCGGCGGCGGGTGGCCGATTCCAGCGAAGGCTAAGTGCCGTGCCTCACGTCCCATGACGCCGCTTCCAAGCGTGGGGGGAATAAATATCCTTGCACGGCTCGAAAATCGAAACAGTAGTTCACCTCGAACGTTCCCCGTTTCAGGGGGGAATGGCGGTGCATGCAGACCGCCAATTTCCTTAAAATTTGCCTGACACTCGAAACCCACTGGTCGCCGAGTTAGAGTAGCTTCACTTCGCGGGCCTATCATCTGCTACCTGTCTTTGGCAGAACGCGGAACGGGGCGGACAGAGATCTACTTTCCGTTTTCCTCACCAGATCTTTTTTCTCGATGGATGACTGTGGCGCGCGGGGCAAGCGCGTTCACGAGGGAGACTAGCTATGCTCGCTTACCCCAAGGTGACTCTTTCGTTGGACCGACTGAGACGAGGCGGCTGGGCGATGGGGGATTTGTGTGTCGATCGCCCAGAGGGACGTGTGTGGATCGTGACCGGCCAGCGGCGCAAGCACTGGATCATTGCTCAGGCTCCGAGCCAGGCGGCCGCCTGGTTTCTGGCTTGGGAGCAAGCCGATAAGCTGGCGCGGCCAAGACGCCGCAAGAACGCAGGGAATTTGTGACCAGATCGTTGTAACAAGATCAGAGTGGCGTACAAGAAACCTCTGCCGTGCTCCCGAGCATGGCAGAGGTTTCTTATTGAACTGGAGGGAGGCATACCCCGCCGGCCTCCTTATCACGCTGCGGGACGAACTATGCCGAACTCCGAGTTTTGGCGCTTTGCACCAGGCGCTCAAGCACACGCATGTTAGCCACCGCATCTTCGATGGGCGTCGGAACCGGCAGGTTGTCCAGCACGGCTCGAGCGAATAGATCTCCCTGGATCGTGTATTGATTGCACACGGGCAGGGCAATTTCCTGGATCTGGCCGTTTTGCTCGTGTCGCATCGTGCATGGTCGGTCATGGGGGGCATTGAACGGGATGTCGATCTCTACGCGACCGTGCGTTCCAAAAATGTTCACGCGTTGATAGGGTACGAGTTGCGTACTGCACGTAAAGGTCGAAGTGCCCTCGGCAAATTCCAGGATGCCCGAGGCGAGCCGGTCGGTACCGAATTCCGGATCGTATTCGACGAGCCCCAGAACGTGACGCGGTTCGTCGTCGAAGATGAATCGTGCCAGCGAGACACAGTAGCAGCCAATGTCGGGTAGCCCGCCGCCGCCGATTTCCGCTTGATTGCGAATGTTGCCGGCGTCGTCATTGAAGTAGCTAAACACGGTATTGATCGTGCGCAACTGGCCGATGCCTCCGCTACGGACGATCTCCTTGCCCTTTTGCCACTGTGGATGGTGGCGGTACATGAAAGCTTCCATCAGCTTTAGCCGTGGATGTTTCTTTCCGGCATCGACCAGTGTTTGCCCCTCATCGGCGGTAAGGCCAATGGGTTTTTCACAAAGTACGTGCTTACCGGCTTCAAGGGCCGCGATGGACAAGGGAACGTGCAAGTGATTGGGAAGCGGGTTGTAGATCGCATCAACTTCGGGGTCGGCGAGCAAGGCCTCGTAGGAACCATGAGCTCGAGCGATTCCAAGCCGATCGGAGACTGCTTTTGCCCGCGCCGCGTCGCGCGAGGCGATGGCCACGACTTCGCACAGCGTGCCGCATTGCATCGCGGGAATGACTTTTTCGGTGCCAATTTTGGCCGTGCTCAAGATTCCCCAGCGAAGTTTCTTCATCGTTTTCGGTTCCAGCGGTTCCTGTAGGGCAAAACGCCAGAATACTTATCTGGCGGCGAGACGGCAATTCACGATACGAAATCACGCGACAGCGATGGACGCTTCGATAAAGCCGTGAGGTTCCGGGAGACGCATGCTATATCCCGGTGGCGTGGACCACGTATCTCGCCCGCGAATGAGCTCTCTGCTTGTGCGAGCGCAAGGGGAATGCGTGTTTGTGGGATCACATCGGCTCGGTGGCTAACCGCCGTTGGATGTCCGCGGCAATCTCAAAGGAACGCAGCCGTGCTCGATGGTCGTAAAAGTGCCCCGTGAGCATCAGCTCGTCTGGCTTGACGGAGGAGATGAACGCTCGCAGGCCAAGTTCTACGGTTCTCGGACCACCGACGAACGAATACATCAGGGCGTGATCGATTCCGGCCCGCTCCAGGGGCGACACGTGTGCGTCGATGTTCTCCACCGGTGGCGGAATCTGACCGGGGACGCCACGGCGCAGGTTGGCAAATGCCTGCTGGATGCTTGTGAATTGGCGTTTCGCTTCGGCGTCTGTTTCCGCGGCGAAGATGTTTACCGCGAGCATAACGTAGGGATTTTCGAGTTGTCGCGATGGTTCGAATCGCGCGCGATATACCTCGACCGCTTGTAACATCGAGTCTGGCGCGAAGTGAGAGGCGAATGCGAACGGCAGCCCGAGCATCGCGGCTAGCTGCGCGCTGAACATGCTGGACCCGAGCAGCCAGAGCGGCACGCGCAAGCCTTCACCCGGAACTGCACGAATTCGTTGCCCCGGCCCGGCCGGTTCAAAGTAGGCCTGGAGTTCGAGTACGTCCCGCGGGAAGTGATCAGCCGTTTCTGCGGCATCGCGGCGCAGCGCTTGTGCGGTTGTCTGATCAGTGCCGGGCGCGCGGCCCAGCCCCAAGTCGATTCGATTAGGAAATAGCGACGCGAGCGTGCCAAACTGCTCGGCGATGACAAGCGGGGAATGGTTGGGCAGCATGACGCCGCCGGAGCCGACGCGAATAGTTCGAGTGCCGCCGGCAATATATGCAATCACGACGCTGGTTGCCGCCGAGGCGATGCCGGGCATGTTGTGATGCTCGGCCAGCCAAAAGCGGCGATATCCCCACCGCTCCGCGTGTTGCGCTAGATCGAGCGAGTTGGCCAAGGCCACGGCTGGCGTTGCGCCTTGGGAAATCGTCGCCAAGTCGAGAATCGAAAAAGGAATCATGGCCAGCGATCCTTTCGTAGCCACGCACTCGTGACGAGAGAGGTGCTTTTTCACCTGGTCTCGTAGGTTCGTGTGTGCCCCTTGGCGGGAATGGTTACGGTGTAGGTGCCGCCCGACGGATCGACCGAGAGCTTGATGAAGTTGGCCTGGCAGCTTTTTTCGTCATTGGCGATGTAGTCGTCCGGCGCATTGGAGGAGCCACTATCTCGGACGTTGCGGTGTACCTGGTAGATGGCTTCGAGCGACGGAGTGCTTTGCAGCGTGGCGAAGGTATTGGGATCGCAACCTTTGGTCGCGCCATTGTTGATAACGCCTACGCGCGGCTCGAGCGCGCGAATAAGCAGCGGATGGTTGCTGGCGTCCATGCCATGATGGCTGGCTTGGTAGACATCGACCTTGCCGACGCGGTTCACGGGACAGACAAGTTGTTTTTCGATGTTCCAGGTGAGGTCTCCGGCGTCGAAGAACTCGAAGCGGCCGAAAGAAGTGAGCGTGACGACGCTATTTGCGTTGTCCGTTCCATCGAAGGCTTTGGACGGTATGCTATCGCAGTTGGCGGTTGGCTTGGCCTCCGCCGGCGGATCGATAAAACGTTGCCGGGCACCAAGACATTTCACACTTAGTTTGGCGCTTCCCTCTCGCTGTTTGAGGTCGAGGACATCGCCCGCGGAAATGACGGACCGCTGGTCGACCTGGGCGTCGAGGTAGGGTTTATCCGGTCGGTCGACGATGCCCTCGAAGAGGCCATTGTCGTGCAGGTTGCGTATCGGGAGAACCTTGGCGAGCGTGGCTACACCGCCGAAATGGTCGGTGTGATAGTGAGTGATGATGACATGCTCAAGCTGCCGCAGTCCGGCTTGCTCGGTTGCCACTTTGACAATCCGGTCCGTGTCGCGATGGCCAGGATGTCCGGTATCGATCAGGACGGCTTCTCCCGCCGGAGTGACGACGAGCGTGGCGGCACCGCCTTCGACATCGATCCAGTAAATGTCCAGGCGTCCATCGAGCTGACCGGCGACAACCCCCGTTACGAGTGCTGATCCGCACAGTCCGATAGCAATAACAATGGTCGTGGATATCCGAAGCATGGTATTTCCGAGGCAAATTGGGCGATTGATGGGGTTTTCGTGGCCGCTATGGCTTGGTTATCCAGCGAAGCGGATCGACTGGCTATTTTCAACACAGTAGTCGGTTGCCGGGTTGGCGGCAATTCCGCGGGACTTTGCCTAACTGACCGCGAATTATGCGGGGAATTTATGTACAAGGTTAGCCATCAGATCGTGCGCTGCCGCGAAATTCCTCGGCGGGCATGAATCCTGGCCCACCAATGGCAGGTACTGACCTGCAGAGAATCAGTGGTCGCCCCCCTTTCGGAGAGATGTGCCCGATGAAATGGTTTGAACTGCTGGCCCGGACGGCTGTGAGCGTTATGGTCTGCTTGCTAGCATGTCCGGGCAATGTAGGGGCGCGCGATACCCAAGCGGCGTCGAGTCCGATTGGACGCGTGGTTGAGGATTTTGAATTGAAGGACTTCGGCGGCAAGCCGTATCGCCTTTCGGATTTTGCCGATCGCCAGGCCGTGGTCATTGTCTATCTGGGCACCGAATGTCCGCTGGCGAAACTTTATGCTCCCCGACTGGTCGAGTTAGCCGACAAGTTCGCCAAGCAGAATGTTGCTGTGCTGGCGATCAACTCGAATCAGCAGGACTCGCTTTCGGAGTTGGCGGCCTATCACAAGACTCACGGGCTCAACTTTCCGCTTTTGAAAGACCTGGGCAATGTCGTTGCCGACCAGATGGGAGCCATTCGTACGCCCGAGGCGTTTCTGGTGGATCGGAATCGCAAGATCCAATACTGGGGTAGAATCGACGACCAATTTGTCGTTGGGCGTCAACGCAACGATGCTACTCGGCATGATTTGGTAGCCGCGGTGGATGAGCTCCTGGGTGGGGAACCGATTAGCGTGGCTACGACGGAAGCTCCTGGCTGCTTTATTGGACGCGTTCACCAGCCGGTTGCCGATGCCGAGGTGACCTACACGGGACACATCGCGGCAATTTTGAATCGTAGTTGCGTGGAATGTCATCGCGAGGGAGAAATCGCCCCCTTTGTACTCACCAGCTATGAAGACGTCGTAGGGTGGGCCGAGACGATTGCCGAGGTGGTGCGCGATGGCCGCATGCCTCCCTGGCATGCCGATCCGCAATATGGCACCTGGACGAACGATTGTCGGCTGAGCGACAAGGAAAAACAGTTGATTGACGATTGGGTCGCGGCCGGTGCGCCGGAAGGTAATCCGGCAGACCTGCCCGTGCCGCCGTCGTTTGCCATCGGCTGGCGATTGCCACGGGTGGATCGTGAAATCTTCATGTCGGACGCTCCGGCGGAGATTCCATCCGAGGGTACGGTCGACTACAAGTATTACGTCGTCGACCCGGGCTTTACCGAGGATACCTGGGTGCAGGGCGCTCAATGTAAGGCCGGCAATGCCGCCGTAGTGCATCACATTATCGTTTTTGTACGGCCTCCGGACGGAAAACGCCAAGGATTGGGAGACGGTATCTCGCGAGGCTTCCTCGCGGCAACCGCACCGGGCGCCGCGCCGATGCTCTTCCAAGATGGCATGGCTAAGAAGATTCCGGCAGGTTCGCAACTCATTTTCCAGATGCACTACACGCCAAGCGGTTCTCCGCAGAAGGATCGGAGTAGCATTGGTTTGATGTTTGCCGAGCGAGCGAAAGTGAAGCAGGAAGTCAGTACCATGTCGGTCGACACGCAGCTTCTGCTGATCCCGCCAATGGTGTCGGACTATCCGGTAACCTGCTGGCGGACGTTCCGGCAGGATACGGAGCTCTTGAGCCTGTATCCGCATATGCATGTGCGCGGCAAGGCATTTCGCTACGAAGCACATTACCCGGACGGCACCAAAGAAATCCTGCTCGATGTTCCGCGGTACGACTTCAACTGGCAGCAGACGTACGTTTTCGCCACGCCGAAGTTCATTCCCAAGGGCACGAAGATGCGCTGCATCGCGCATTACGACAACTCACCCGACAATATCGCCAACCCCGATCCGAAACGGCTTGTGCACTTCGGCGAGCAAACCTGGGACGAAATGCTGATCGGGTTCATGGAGGCAATGCCGGCAAGCCAGAGCACGGCTCCGGCCGCTGTTCGCACTGCGCAAGCCCCCAAGTCTGGTTCCGGCGGCGAATGATCGACCTTTCCGAGACGTGCGGTCTCATTTGAGGCACGGGGCGATTTCCCCCTGGATTTTCTTGCGCTGCGCGAGAATCTTCCCCCTTCGCCGAATTTTCTTGTGGGATTTGCCCATCCTCCGGACACTACATGGCAAGGAAACTCTTGCTCATGGAACTCCCGGAACTAATCGATGCCTTTCGTGGCCCGCTGGTCGGATTGATCGCGTCATGGGGCACGCCCTGGCGGGATGCTGTCGAGATTGCTCAGGACAGCTTTGCCGAGGCCTGGCTCGGACGTGAGCGCTGCCGCGGCAACTGGCAGGAGCCGGAAGCGTTCGGCCGCTGGTTACGTGGGATCGCGCTCAACCAACACCGCGTCTGGTTGCGCGGTCGCCGCCGAGTGACTTTATTCGCTACAGATTCGCTCGATCAGTTGCCGGCGCCTTCCAGCGAGACTTTGTCCGAGCGGCTCGAAACGCTACGCGCCGCAATCCTCCGCTTGCCTGCCCGCCAGCGCGAGGTCGTCCTGATGCACTACCTTGAGGAGACGAGCATCCGCGAAGTAGCCGCCCTCTTGTCGGTTTCCGAAAAGGCCATCGAAGGCCGGCTCTATCAGGCCCGTAAGAATCTACATCGCATGCTCTCGGTCCCCTCGGGCGTGCCACTACGAAAGCTGCTGCTATGCTTGTAGACTTCATTGACGAACAGGAACTGTACGAAGCCTTGCGACCGTTCCGGACCGACCGCACGGCGTTCGAACTCGGCGTGCAGGGCTATCTGCGGGGCAGGGCGGCGCTCGCCGAACAAGACCCCGCACGCAACTTGCCGCCGCTAGCCCGCGCTGCGGCGGCAGTTCTTCCCTTGCCACTGCTCACCGGTGGCAAGGTTTCTTCGAGCGCCTCGGTTACCACTGGCGGCGCGGGGCAAAAGCTGCTCGGCATCGCCCTCTTTCCGGCCGTCAGTATGTTCCTTCTTCTGGGCGCAACGATACTCAGCGTCATCGGGCTTCGCGGCACGCGGTACGGCGCCGGTTTCAAGATGCAAAGTCCGACGGACTACGATGCCGCCATCCGGGGCTGGTGGCGCGAAAACTGGTTGCCTGCATTACTGCTGTACGGCGGAATGCTTGCACTCACGTTCTTCAACATTGCCGCCTGGATGTTTCTTCTGCTCATTGCTTCCTTCGGATTGGTGGTCCTCGTCGTCCGCAGCCTCGCCCAGCGTGGGCTCGGAAATCGCACGATATTGGCCGGCACCCTAATGACGCCTTTGATACTGTTTGGCCAGCTAACAATGATGTTTAACTTTGGCGACGGCGAGATTCATTTTCTCGACCCGCGCATCGTGAGCTATGTGTTCTGGATGGGGCTCTTCTGCCTGGGCTGCACCTCCTTCTGGCTACTTTTCGGCCGGGGTCGCAGCAATCGTCACGCCGGATTGTTGATCATGCTCGTCATGTATTTCCCCGCTGCGATACTGCTACTGAGCAGGGTACATGTTCCGCCCTCGCCGCTGGCTCTCAAGCAGCACGTCGAAGCGTTCGACCAGGTAAGATTCAACTCGGCAACCTGGCGCCAGTGGGAAATTCTTGCACGCTGGACCATTGAAGCGGGATTGAGCCCTGACCTTGCGAAGCCGCGTGCACTGCTCGCCCAGGAACTCACTGGCGAACAGAACCCTTTCATCCTCGCCGTCGCTTTTCGAGTCGGCCTGATCGAGCCTGGCGACCTTCCCAAGCTGCACAACCTCGAAGCCAGGAAACGCGGCTTGCTGAACGATTGCTTCCTCGATCGAAGAAATGATCCCTTGTTGTCGGTCGAGCAAGACGAATGGGTGATCCGTGCGCTCGTGGTGATGCATCAACTCAACGACAACGAGCGAGATTTCCTGGCTTCGCGCCTTCATGCCACATTGTACCGGGCGGCCGATTCAGAATTTGAGCCTCTGCGCGAGTTGTTGCTTGTCACGCAGTTGCTCGCCGCCATCGACCGTCCCGTCAAGCCGGAGGAGTTTCGCAATCGGATTCACTCAGCCCTGTTGCGTTTACATGGCACCGACGCCGGCGGATTCCAACCCGCCGGTGGCTTCAAATCATCTACGAATTCCCCATATAGCGATCCATCCGCAACCGTATTCGCCGTTGAATTGATGCGGATCTATGGCGTGCCGAAAGAACTCGACATCAATTGGGTGCGTTCCTACGCGAAGCCCGAGCTGATCGGTGGCTCGACGCGCGAGTGGACGAGCGTCGTCACCCGTGGGCGGCTCGCAGCGCTTCCGGACCTCAAGCCGCCCACCCTATGGCAATGGCTCTACTACGAACGCAACTTGCTCGCGGCCATCGTCCTCGTCGGTCTGTGTATCTACGCAGTCCGACTTTCACCGGTAGTGAATCCTGAACCACCAGCGTTCGGCAATTCGGATACGTCCAACGGCGAGCACGCCTGCTGGGTGCCATAGGTGGCCGTGAGCGCGGCTCACGGGTATACCGTCTACGGTTAGTTAGACGCGTAAGGAGGCACCACTCTCCGCCGTAAACTCTTCAATCGCCGAGCTCTAAACCGGAGGAATACTTTTCCCCGGAATCGTTCGCACCTCCACCTCCATGCGTCACACGGCGATTGCCTCGTGACGCATGCTCGGGTCTAGGCCAATCACGGAAGGTTCCAGGCCCACGAGATCGGCGATGGAATCGACTACCAAATCGGGACGATAGGCATAACGTTTCAGGTCTTCGCGCGTCGTTCCGCCGGACAGCACGAGCACTGTGCGATAGCCCATCTGCACGCCGCCCAGGATGTCTGTTTCCATCGTATCGCCGACGATCGTCGTTTCGGCGGTCGTGAGGTTAAGTTCCTTACGGGCAGCTCGCATCATGACGGGGCTCGGCTTGCCGACGCTGAAGGCCTTCAGGCCGGTTGCCGCTTCGAGCATCGCTACGATCGCCCCGCAGCCTGGCCGCAGCCCATGCTGCGTAGGGCAGTTGGGATCCATGTTCGTGGCGATCAGCTTGGCTCCGCCGAGGATCATTCGCGTCGCGGCTTCGAGCATCTCGAAGGTGAGCACGCGTCCCTCGCCCACGACGACGTAGTCCGGGTCGTGATCGACGATCGAGTAACCGTTTTGGTGAAGTGCCTGGAGTAGGCCTCCTTCGCCGATGACGTAGGCCGTTCCCTCGGGAAGCTGTTCGGCGAGGAACCGCGCCGTCGCCATCGCGCAAGTGAACACATGCTGTTCGTCGACGTTGATGCCCATCCGTTCGAGGCGGGTGGCCACGTCGCGCCGCGTGCGCTGACTGTTATTGGTTAGGAACGTAAAGGGAGTTCCTTGGTGTTGCAGTTGGGCAATGAACTCGGCAGCCCCGGGAATGAGCTGCCCGCCTCGATAGATCACGCCATCCATGTCAATCAAAAATCCGTGTCGCATAAACGCATCAACCCTGAGTGTAAAAAATCGAATGTTGAATCCAACGCGGGAGCGGATGAATTCGACCACGAACTGCATATTGCAAGCAGCGTGCCATTTGGGCAAGGCGCGACACAAACTTCTCATCGGGCGCGCAACGGGCGCTCATAAACCGTGGATTCGTCGTGGTGCGGCAACAATTTATTATTCCTAGCGTTTGATTTTGAATGCGGCAGTGAAAGGGGGGCTAGCTGCAACAAAAAAGGGCAGGCATCCGAAGATGCCCGCCCTGTGTGTTATCAGGTAAGCTGCAGTTGGCCGACAAGCGAAAACTAGGATTTCGCCCTCGTTTTTCTGCGCAATGCAAGTGCTCCACCCATCGCGGCGAGGCTGGCCAGCGCGAGGCTTGATGGTTCGGGAACCGGCATGACCGGATTGAACGTCAAGTCGTCGAACGCCGTGGTGCCGCTGCCGATGAGAATCACTTTGTGAATGCCCAGGCCGCTCACACTAAGCGTAGATGCGGGCGGTTCAAGTTGCACGTCGAAGTCGATTGGGTTACCGAAAATGTCGAGCGCGATCATCGTGTTCGTGCCCAACCCCATGACGAAGAGATCGCCGCGGATGGAAACAAAGTCGGTCACCGCCGCCAGTGAAGAATCGGTGGGCGAAACGAATGTGATTTCAATCGGAACCGCATAGGTCAGAGCACCGTCGCTGGTCGAACCGGCAATGACATTGGGCGCGCTGGGTGCGTTGGGTCCGAAATTGACGACCGAGGCAAAGCCGCCGAGGGAACTGAACAACACACCCTGGCTGGCATACTGGTTGGTGAGTTGCGAAGCGGATGGCACCGAGACGCCGGCAGCCGGTGTCGTCGCCGTCAGGTTATCGAAATTGATCGAGGTAGCCTGAGCGACCGTTGCCGTCAGCGAAACGATCAGAGCAACACCCGCCGCAGTGAGCGCATGCCGAGAGGCACGCAAAAAGCAAAGTTGGCGAATCATGGAGGAACTGCTTTGGAGGCTTGAAGACTAAGTGGAAGCGTGGAAACAACGACTTCGATTCGTCTTCACTAGCGTTCCTCGTTCCGATGGTCGCGGCGATTCGAGGGCACCCGATGGAAATGTACCGGAATGCTCCCCTATTAACTACCCTAAGCAGAGTCGTGGTCCGGTTCAATCATTTAGGTCAGCAGGACCGTGTGTTTTGTCGGAAAATGCGGGAATTGCGCGGGTTCGCAACTCAATGGAAGGGAAGCGGGGACAAGCTGAACCGACAAAAAAGCCCCATCGTAAGCGTGTGCTTCCGCGGGGCGATAAGGCTCGGAATCGGGCAACGTCGTGAACTAGATGTAGGTGTTAATGATGTTCTCGAGCAACTCTTGGCGGCCGCTGATATTTGGCGTAATCTCGCCTTTTTCGAGCATGTATTTCTCGAGTGAGGCGAAGCTCTCCTTGCCGGCTTCGATGCTCGCGCCGATTCCTGCGCCCCACGAGCCGTAACGCTCGGCGAGCATCTTGTCGAGAATCCCGTCCTTGCGAATCTCGGCGGCAATCTTCAATCCTCGGGCGAAGGCGTCCATGCCGCCAATGTGCGCATGGAACAGATCAACCGGCTCAAAACTTTCGCGGCGAACCTTGGCATCGAAATTGATGCCACCCGGAGCGAGGCCGCCGTACTTCAGGATCGAGAGCATGCAGGTTGTGGTGAGATAAATATCCGTGGGAAATTGATCGGTGTCCCAGCCGAGCAGGGCATCGCCCGTATTGGCATCGATTGAGCCGAGAAATCCCTGCGCGCCGGCGTACTCGATCTCGTGTTGCATCGAGTGCCCTGCCAACGTGGCGTGGTTGGTCTCGATGTTCATCTTCACGTGATCGGTGAGGCCATACGTCCGCAGGAAGTTGATGCAATTCGCCACGTCGAAGTCGTATTGGTGCTTGGTTGGCTCTTTCGGCTTCGGCTCAAAATAGAACTGCCCGTCGAAGCCGATGCTCTTGGCGTGATTGACGGCCATGTGCATGAACGCGGCCAGATGATCAAACTCGCGTTTGATATCGGTGTTCCACAGGTTCTGGTAGCCTTCTCGGCCGCCCCAGAACGTGTAGCCCACGCCGCCGAGTTCCTTGGTTACCTCGATGGCCTTCTTCACCTGGGCCGCTGCATATGCGAAAGCATCCGCGTTCGGGCTGGTCGCGGCGCCGTGCATATAGCGAGGGTTGCTAAATAGGTTCGCGGTTCCCCACAGCAACCTGATACCGGTCCGCTCTTGTTCTTCCTTGAGAACCTTGACCACGTCGTCAAGATTCTTGTTCGATTCAGCGAGTGCCTTGCCCTCGGGAGCCACGTCACGGTCGTGGAAGCAGTAATAATGGACGCCGAGCTTCTCCATGAACTCGAAGGCCACCTTCACCCGATTTTGGGCATTTTTGACCGTGTCTTCGGCGGCTTCCCAAGGGCGGACCATCGTACCTGGGCCGAACGGATCGGCGCCCTGACCACGGAAGGTGTGCCAATAAGCTACGGCAAAGCGAAAGTGCTCCCGCATCGGCTTTCCTTCGACGACTTCATTCTCGTCGTAATAATGGAAGGCGAGCATGTTCTTGCTTTGGGGGCCTTCAAAGCGGATCTTCTCGATGTCTGGGAATGCAGCGGCCATAGCAGTTTCGCGCCTCGCTAGAGTCGATATACGTTTGTTCTGGAACTAGAAATAGAGGGACTATCGTGGCAGATTGGTCGGCAACGGGCAAGGGGCAGGGCCGCTCTACCGCCTAGGAACCCCTTGCAAGTTTGACCGCTGGGGCAGCATGAACTAGGGCCCTTGTGCTTGCCGGTGGTGTCGGTTACTGCCTCCTGACTTCTGCCCAATGCGTCACCGCATTGCTCCCCCAGGCGTCGGCCACCGTCTGTGTCGTGGCCGAGCCGTTCAGAATGTCCCCGCGCAGCTTCAGCTCAAGCTGGATTTGGTAATCGCGGCCGCGATGATCGTCGTACGGCACCTTGCCAGCGAAACGTCCCCGCAAGATGCCATCGCGAAACGAGGCACTATTCAGCAGCGTTTCCAGCCGGTCACCGAGCCGCACATGCACGTCGCCATCTGGTTGCACGACGAGCCGTAGCAGTGTTTCTCCCTGATACGTCACCAGCTTGCCGCGCCATATGCCCTGCAACGCGCCGCTGAGCGTTGAATCCTCCGAGGGGCTTTCGTCGTCGCTTGGTTTCTCTTGTTTCTCGAGCGTCTCCGACGCGTTCGCAGGCCGGGGGGCTTTTTCCGCCAGCATGATCTTGCTGATCAGCCCCGGTAGCCTATATGTCAGTGGACTCCGGCTATTTGCCAGGCTGACGATCGCTAGCCGTTCGCTCGGAATCATTCGCACACAGGTGGCCACGCCAGGCATCCCGCCCGTGTGCTGAATATAGTCGTAGCCCCGCTCATCGGTCGCCGTGCCCCAGCCGATGCCGTAGCCCGAGTCGTTGCTCTCCATTGCGGTGGCCCTTTGCATCGCGTCGAGCGACTCGTCCGCGAGAATCTGCTTCTGATCCGCCAGGTGTTCTTTCATGTGAAACATTGCGAACCTTGCCAGGTCATGCGCGCTTGAGTACACGGCAGAAGCGCCCGGATGATCGAATCTGTAGAACGGAATCCGCTTGCCCTCGGGCGTATAGCGCATCGCCTGGTAGGGTTCGAGCCCCGGGCCGACGTCGATCGACGTATGCGTCATCCCCAACGGCAGGAAGACTTCTTCACGCATGAAGTCGGCGTAGGGTTTGCCGCTCACCTTTGTAATCACGTGATCCAGCAGTCCGTACCCGAGGTTCGCGTACTGATATCGTTCTCCCGGCGCGGTCACCAGCGTTCCATAGCGGCGCACCGTCTCTTCAAAGCTGGGCGGCTCGTAGGGCTCATCTTCGTAGAAGAACTGGTAGTGCAGCGGAAGGCCGGCCGTGTGGTTGGCCACGCGGCGTACCGTCGCATCGGCTGCCTTGCCGACATACGCTCGCAACTTCAGGTTATCCAGGTAATCGTCGATCGGCTTGTCGAGATCGACCTTGCCCCGCTCGACGAGCACCATCAGCCCCGTGGCCGTCACCGGCTTCGAGACGCTTGCCACGCTATACAACGTATGGGCGGTGGCCGGCGTGCGGCGTTCGCGATCGGCCAGTCCAAACCCCTCATCCCAGATGATCTTGCCGTCTTTCGCCACGGCGACCGCGATCGAGGGAACGTTGTTATCCCGAATCGCGTTGGCGATCTGCTTCCGAATCGGGGCGAAAGGATCCGCCGATTCTTCGGCCCACGCCGGCGCGAATGCCCGTGCACAACAGATCGCCGACAGCAGAAGCTTTCGTTGGAACGATGTCATCGCTGCTCATCCATCGCGTGAGAACGCGGAGTGATGCCTACTCGACGAACTTTACGCACACGGGTGAGCCGACTTCGAGCTTCTCACCGGTTGGTTCGAGTTTGCCAGACTTCGCGTCAATACGAAACACGGTGATCGTGTCTGAAGCCTGGTTGCCAGCGAGTAGATAGCGGCCGGTGGGGTCGATGCCAAAGCCCCGCGGCGTGCTGCCTTCGGTCGAGATGTTCTGGATCTGCCGGAGCGTGCCGTCGTTTTCGTCGATGGCAAAAGCGCTTATCGTGTCGTGCCCACGATTGGAGCCGTAGGCATACTTCCCGCTCGGATGCACTTGAATTTCAGCCGTGCTGTAGCCGTCCTGCACCTTCTCGGCTCCCGGCAAGGTGCTTACCGTTTGCTTAGGTGTGAGCGTGCCACGTTTGGCGTCATAGTCGAACGCCGTGATTGTGCAGTCGAGTTCGTTGATCACATAGGCATACTTGCTTGACGGATGAAACGCGAAATGTCGTGGGCCGGCTCCGGACGCTGTCGAGGCCGCGGGCGGATCGTTCGCCACAAGTGTGCCCGTGGGCGGGTCGAGCCTGTATACCAGCACTTTGTCGAGTCCCAGGTCGGCCGCCACAGCGAAAGCATTGTCGGGCGATGGATTGATCGAGTGCGCGTGCGGGGCCTCTTGCCGGCTCGGGTTTGCGCTTTTACCGAGATGTTGAATCGTCGAGGACGCGGGCGCAAGCTTGCCATCTTCGCCGATTGGCAACGATGCGACGCTACCTCCGCCGTAGTTGGCGACCAGTACCATGCGCCCGGTCTTGTCGACGGTCACGTGGCATGGTCCTCGTCCCTCGCTCGATTGCTCGTTGAGCGGCGCTAGCTTGCCGGTTGTTTTATCAATGGCGAATGCGCTTACGCCGCCGGTGGGCTTGCCGTTGCGATCTTCGATCTCGCTCACCGAATACAGAAACCTTTGCGTCGGATGGATCGCGAGGAACGAGGGATTCTTCACTTTGGCGGCCAAGCCAAGCGGCTTGCATTTGCCACTCGACAGGTCGAGCCGATAGGCATAGATGCCTTCGCTTTTGTTACCTGTATACGTACCGACGTAGACCAGGAGTTGGTCGGGGGCGTCCTTGGCAACAGCGGCGTGCGTAGGCGAGAGCGATAGCAAGATGATTGCCCCTGTGAAGAGTGCGCGTAGGAGAGTGTTGGTCAGGTTACAAGGCATCGTGAAGATCCTCCCGGCGGTTGAAATGTCATGAATGCTGCGCGATTGTAACCGCCCCCCGGGCCACAAGCTACCAAGCACACGGTAGCGATGCTGGCGTTGAGCCATCGGCAAACTGGCGTCGCTTGGCGTTGACCTGCCCGTCTCACGGCGATACTCTCCTCGCCCGTGTCGCTTGGCACAGTCCCAACTCCCATCTCATTGGCCGTTCGCCAGGAGGATGATTCGATGCGTTTTGCGTTCGGATGCTTGATTGCGCTCTTCGTGGCCTATTCCTGCTTTGGTCAGGGAGACGAGGCGCCGACCGCCTGCCCAAAGTCGACCGCTTGTACCAAGGCAACGGCTTGTGCGAAGACGGCAAAGTCAGAATGCGAACAGGCCAAGGCATGCGAGAAATCGAAGTCATGTACTGCGAAGGAAAAATGTGCGGAAACCGTGGCAGCCGAGGCTGCATGCGCTAAGGTAGCCTGTTCGGCCGCGAAGGCGGCCCCTTGCCGCGAGCAGGCGGCAAGGTCTTGTGAACGGCGAGCCGCTTGTACTGCAACGACCACCGCGGCTTTCGCGGAAGACGAAAAACCTTGTGCCAAGGCTCAAGCCGAAGTCGCATCGCAGGCTTGTCGCACTGCGACCGTTTCGGTCGCGGAGGCATGTTCGATAAAGGCCGCGGGGCAGGTGCTGACCGCTTGTGACACGGCCAAGGCATGCACCACGGAGCGTTGCGAAAAAACAATGGCGAGCCAAGCGAGTTGCAGTGCCGGCAAGCAAGCCAATTGCAAACCGTCGGGCTCGTGCGGTAAGGCGACGGCTTGCGTGGAGAAAACCGCGTGTGAAACAGGTGGCGATTGCCCGACTGCCGCGAGGGGCAAGGCCTCGCTGGCCGCGGCCGATTCGCAGTGTGCTACCACCGTGGTTGTCGCGACCGATACGAACGGTTGCTGCAACGCCGGCAATTGTTGCAAAGGGCGGAATTGCAAAGCGATGCCCGAGGCGATGACGGCTTGCGCGGTGGCCAGCGATGTGGGGTTGCTGGGAATCATCTACGATGCGGAAGCTTGTACCTCGGCGGATCGCGTCGCCACGGGGTCGTATAGCGCCGAACAATTGAGGCATCTTGCTAAAGCGGCTGAGCATCTCACCGCGGCAGGACTCACGGAAGAGGCCGCCAGCGTGCAGATGCTGGCCAGCAAGTTGCGGCAAGACCTGATCGCGGCCAAGGTGGCTCAGATCCGCAGTCTGCAATTCGAGATCGAAGCGCTTGAGGTCGAGGCGATCGTCGAGGCCAGCGAGTCGCGTTCCTGCGATGATCGCGCGGAAGCTATGCCCGCAGGCGCGAAGGCCGTCAAACGCGTCGGGTTTCAAGAGACCTGGTAGGGTGCCGTAGCAGGGCCATAGATTTGATGGTTGCATAGGTGCGAGAGCTTGACGCCTTTGCTCCACCGATTGGAATTCGTGGAGATTTCCAGCCTGAATTCGATCCGGATACAACGAGGTTAGCATGATCAAACGGCTCGTAGCGGCGCTTGGTGTGTATGGCTGCACGATGGGCATGGCATTCGCGAGCGATGACTTTCCGCCGTATACGCGGCCCACGGACTTGGACCGCTTTTATGGACCGGTCAATCAGATGCGGTTGGACGCGGCGGACCAGCTCAAAGCGAGCGGGTTCCATGCGAGTGCGCAGGCGATTCGAGCGAATAGCGGCCAATCGCGCCTTCCGTACCTCGACGATGTGATGACAACGCATGAGGTGAACGTCGATTCGCGGCCAGAGGATATGCGACGGCTGCGCTCGGGGGCCTTTTGGGTGTTGCCCCCGATTTGACGAACGGGCTCCTGCTTGACCGCGTGGTATTTCGGATTTCCGAGCGCTCGGGGCGATTACTTCGCTCCGGGCGGTACATACTTCTTGAGCCAATCGAAGACCTCCTTGTGCCAATACTCGCTATTTGCGGGCTTGAGCACCCAGTGGCCTTCGTCGGGAAAGTTCACCATGCGGCTGGGCACGCCCAGCCGCTGGAGCGTGGTGAAGAGCATCAGCCCTTCACCAATGGGGACGCGAAAGTCCTGATCGTTGTGGATGATCAGCATCGGCGTCTTGAAGTTTTTGGCGAACAGGTGCGGCGAGAACTTTTCATAACTTTCGCGATTCACCCACGGCGGTCCGCCGTGTTCCCATTCGTCGAACCATAGCTCTTCGGTCGTGGCGTACATGCTGTCGAAGTTGTAGACGCCGCAGTGCGCGATCAGCGTTTTGAATTTGTCGGTGTGCCCTTGGAACCAGTTCATCATGTAGCCGCCGAATGAGGCTCCGGCCGCGGCCATTCTTGAACGGTCGATGTAGGGCAGCTTTTCCAGATATGCGACGCCGGCCATCAGGTCTTCGAAACACTTGCCGCCCCAGTCGCCGCTGATCTCGTCGACGTACTGCTGGCCGAAGCCCGTGCTGCCGCGCGGATTCGGCAGGGCGACGACATAGCCCTGGGCAGCCCAGAATTGCGGGTTCCAGCGATAGCTCCAGCTATCGTCCCAAGCGCCTTGCGGGCCACCATGCACGAGGTAGACCAGCGGCCATTTCTTCTGTGCGTCGAAGCCCGGTGGCGTGACGATCCACATCTGCATCGGCGTTCCGCCCGCGCCTTGGACCGTGACGCTTTCGGGCTTGTTCATCGTGATTTCGGCCAGCAGCTTGGCGTTCGCGTCGGTCAAAGTGCGGAGCTTGCCGGTGGCCGTGTCGATGAGCACCACTTCGGCCGGCGAATTCATCGTGGCGCGCGCGGCCGCCAGCGTCTTGGCGTCGCGGCTCACTGACGGGTAGCCAAATGAACCACCGGAAGCCAACTCGTTCAGCGAACCGTCCTTCACATTCAATTTGCAAATCGGGACTCCGCCGTTGCGCTCGCTGGTGCAGTAGATGGTCGTGTTGTCGCCCCAGACGAAGGCGTCGATGGAACGATCGTGCGCCGCCGTGAGGCTCTGGGGCTTGCCGCCGCCGGCTGGCATGAGCATGAGTTGCCAACGGTCGGCCTCGAAGCCGGCCTTGGCCTGCGCACGATAGGCCAGCCATTGGCCGTCGGGGCTGAACTGCGGGTAGCCGTCCGCGGCCGAATTGTTTTTCGTCAGATTCGTGGGCGTGCCGCCGGCAATGGGCACGCGCCATAGGTCGTGGTTTGTGTTCCAGGCTTCCTGCTCGCGAGCCGGCGAAGTGAACACGATCGCCTGGCTATCGGGGGTAAAGGTGAAGTCGTCGCCGATCGAGAACGTTGAGCTCGTGGGATAGGCGTCGTAATCGCCCGGCGTGAGATCGCGCGGCTCGCCGCCGGCGGCGGGAACGACGAACAAATGTTGCCGCTTGCCCTCAACCCAACTGTCCCAATGGCGAAAGAACAACCGGTCGAACACACGCGCCTTGACCGGATTCTTTTCGATCTCTTCGGCCCGCTTGCGGTTGGACTCGTTGCTCTCGGCGTAGGGCTTGTCCGAGAACTCGGGATAGACGGCCGAGATGAACGCGATCGACTTGCCGTCTGGCGGCCAGATGCCGGTGCTCGCGCCGGTCGCGATCGTGGTGAGCTGCCGCGCTTCGCCACCTGCCGCGAGATCGAGCATCCAGAGCTGACTTTCGCCCGAACGGTCCGACTCGAACAGCAGCTTTGTGCCGTCGGGACTGAACCGCGGATGGCTGTCGTGCTTGGGACCTCCGGTGAGTTGGCGCGGTTCGCCGCCCACGGTTGGCGCCAGCCAAATCGTCGCAGTGCTGCCGTTTTTCTCCCGGTCGACCACCGACATGACGTAGACCACGCTCTGCCCGTCGGGGCTGATCTGCGGATCGCTGAGCCGCTTGAAGGCCAGCATGTCGTTCATCGTGAGCGGGTGGGCGGCGCTGGCGAGGTGTTCGGCAGACAAGAGCAAACCTCCGAAGAAGGCGGCGGCTAACAGCAATCCAGTTCGCATGGAGTATCCTCTCGCGCGGGGCAACAGCGGGCGAATCCAGAAAAACGTGGGGTGGCGCCCGCGGGAACATCGCAATTGTAGTGCGCCCGTGGGGCTTGGGAACCGCCCTGCATACATCCGCGCAAAAGGCTCGACTTTTCCTGCGTTCGGCCAGGCGTTACCCTCTGGATTATGAGCTACGACGATGACTATGAAGACTACGAGTCGGACGAAGCGGACGAGTACGACGTCGACGACGCGGACGATGACGTTACCGTGCCGTGTCCGTACTGCGGCCAAGAGGTGTACGATGACGCCGAGCAGTGTCCGAACTGTGGTGAATACCTTTCGTTGGAAGATTCGCCGCGCGCGGCGAAGCCTTGGTGGGTCGTATTGGGCGTAACGCTGTGCCTGGTGGCGATGCTGTGGTGGATTGTCGTGGGCTTTTGAGGTCCGCCTGGCATGCCATTTGACCTGCGTGTCGCGGGCGGATGTAATGACCCGACGTTGATGCCATGAACGCGCTCGCCAGGAGGCTTTGCCGTGATGTCCGAGGCGGTTGACCCTGTTCTTATTGCCGGTCCAGGCGGTTTTCTGTTCGAGCCCCGCCACCAGGAATTCCGCCGGCTGGTGCGCGCGTTCGTCGAACGCGAAGTGAATCCTAACGCCGACGCCTGGGAGGAAGCTGGCCGCGTGCCGCGAGCGCTGTTTCTCAAGGCCGGCGAGCTGGGGCTTTTCAGGCACGGCGTGCCGGAGGCCGAGGGCGGCTCGGGCATCGACTGCCGGATGGCGATCGTCATGAGCGAGGAGATCTCGCGCGGACGCACGCGCGGCGTTGGCATGGCGCTCGGCGCGCATAACGAAATCGCCAAGCCGCACTTGGTGCGCTTCGGCACTCGCGAGCAGAAGGGCAAATACCTGGCCGACATGATGGCCGGGTGCAAGGTCGGCGCGCTGGGCGTTACCGAGCCGTTGGCCGGCACCAACGTGGCCGGCATTCAAACGACGGCCATGCGCGAGGGAGACGGCTGGCTGCTGAGCGGCGAGAAAATGTTCATCACCAACGGCGTGGATGCCGACCTGTTCTTCATTGCCGCCAAGACCCAGCCGGAGCAGGGGCGGCAAGGCATCAGTATGTTTCTGGTCGAGCGCGATACGCCGGGCTTTTCGCGCAAGGAACTGCACGGCAAGCTCGGACGGCTGGCGAGCGACACGGGGTATCTCAAATTCGAGCGTTGCCGGCTGCCGGCGAGCGCGCTGATTGGTGGTGAGAACCAGGGGTTCTACCAACTCATGCAGTGTTTCGAGCACGAGCGGATCGTGATCGCCGCGGGCTGCGTCGGGTTGGCGGAGATCTCGTTGGATGAAACGGTCGCCTACGTGCAGCAGCGCGGTTACGGCGACGGGCGTCTGGCCGACATGCAGGTGACCAAGCAGCGGTTGGCCCGAAGCTACATGGAGCTCGAGGCCGCGCGGCAGCTCGTTTATGGAACGGCCTGGCGCGTGGCGCGGGGCATTCCGAGCCTGAAGGAAGTGGCGATGGCCAAGGCGTTCGCGGCCGAGGCGGCCTGCCGCATCATCGACGACTGCCTGCAATTGCACGGTGGCCAGGGCTACCTGAGCGCGTATCCGATCCAGCGCGCGTATCGCGACATCCGGCTCGATCGGATCGGCGGCGGCACGACCGAAGTGATGCTGGACATCATCGCCAAGCAGCAGGGAATCTGAGCCGGGCCGTGGTTCATTTTCGGAAGAATTTCTGTCGGGGGGGAAGTGGCCTTGTGCGCGCACGCACAACTTCACCGTAGCCACAATTGATCTCCGCAGAGGGGTGTTCAGGTTTCGCGTTTTCTCCAGCTTGAAGGCCATCGCTTCGCATCGCTCCGATTACGTCGTTCGCAGGACAATGCATCGAACCTACGCTACCCGATCGCGTGGCTCGATTTCAACAATTTTGGAAGCGTCTGGCGCGCGTTGTGAAACATCGCGTACCGATGTCGTGAGCCATCAAAGGATTGCGGCATGTGGTGCGAATACAAGCGCCGCAATAGCCAAGCGGCGTCCCGCGCAAACGCATGAGGACGAGCGCGCGTGCAGAAAAAGAAACGCCCAGAGCCGCGGCAGCGGGCGAGCGCTGCCGCAGCTCTGGCGTAGTTTTGCGATGCGATGTGCTTTCGAACGAAGTTGGTTAGAAATTAACCCCACCAGGTGGAGTCGGCTTACCATGAGTTGCTTGAGGTCCATAATTATAACTGACCTCAGCATCAAGCCCGTTTCCGGGCACGTATACTTGACATGCACCGAAGTGTGGACCCAGGCGTTTCGCGTTGATGCCGTCGAGCGTCTGTTCGTCAATGTTGAAGAACAAGAATCGAACTTTGATTTTCATGCCCCGCTCACCGACCATGTAGAAGTCAATCGGTTGGTTGAAGGTTTCTTCAAGAGTAACCCATTCTCCTGTTTTGACCTTCTTGGTAATTGTTTTTAAGAAGGGGTTTGAAGTCGCTGAGTCCGGTGTGCTTGCTACGATTAGTAGAGCGAGAATAATCGCGCAAGGAAATGAATGATATTGCATACAAATCGTTTCGGTAGAGACATTTGGCTAGGTAAACCCCATAGGGACGGCGTTCACAGCTTTTAGCATTTCGTGCGCCAATCGAGTTATTTCGAATGAGAGTGCTTCAAAAAGGATTGCCTTTGCCCAGAAGCGTTGCCCAGAAGCGGTGAAATAAGCAGACGAGGATCGCTAGCTTTAAGCCACTGCGTTTTTTAGAGAGTTGGTAGTCATCAAATTGAATACCTGCTTCTGGCAGCCAATGTGACGGTACGAAACCGGCTTGGTCGGTTGGTGACCAACCAAGATGTAATAGGACAATTTTGGGATACGCTCCCCGAGCCTTCCCAAAATTGCGGGTTCGAAAGCCTTGATGGCGACTGGAGAAGAACGAGATGGTGCCACCGCTATAGCATGGGTATCTCGTGCTCTGACCGCAGTTGCGGTATGGCGGCCGACAGGTGCAGCATCGCGCCGCCCAATGCGAGGTAAATCGCGAACCGCGACCAAGGGCGCGCGAGGTCTGACAGGTAGGGCTCCGTGCAGAACCCCGCAACGAAGAGCGGTGGCCCCGCGAGCAGTGCGGCCGATCCAAGCCGTTGCAGGCTGCGCCGCCAGAGCGATTCGGCCTGTTGCAGATACAATCCCAGCATGGTGTTGGTCACGGCCGATAACAGCACATAGATGTGTGTCGAGCGATACAACATTCGTACCGTGTCGTCGTAACCGCGTAAATGTCCGTGGGCTCGATCCATGTAGAGCCCCGTCAAAAGAAACGCCCCGATACCGGCAATTCCCATCCACAAGTGCGCGTGGCGGAGCGATCGGATCATGGGTCTCGAATCTCGCTGATGAGTTTGTCGATTCTCTTGGACAATGAACGGACCGCAGAGGTTCGGCATGTCCGCTCCTCCTAGCGCAGCATCGCGGCGAGCCCTGCGCGATAGCTGGGATATTCGAATTCGAAAGCGATGTCGCGGAGCAGCCGGGCGTTCGAGATCCGCTTGTCACTCGCGGCCCGCGCCGCGGCTGGCGAGTCGGACGGCGGCACGATGAACGTGGGAGGTGGGGCGCCGAGCAGCCGCGCAAGCTCGGCATAGTATTCGCCGCGGATCGCCGGCTGACCGTCGCTGATGTTGTACACGCGGGGCAGGGCAGGGCGGTCGGGCGAATCGGCGGGGAGCTCAAGGCCTTCGGCCGCGAGGACGATGCGCGCGGCATCGTCGATATGCACCAAGTTCAACGTGCCCGCGGCCGGCACGGCGAGCGGCTCTCCGCGGCGGATGGCGTCGACCAACGGAATGCGGCCCGGGCCATAGAGGCCGGCCATGCGGAGGACGATCGCCCGCGATGCAAAGCGGCTGGCGGCGAGCACACGTTCTGCGGCCAGACTGGCCTGGCCACCCTCACGCCGCGGCTCGGTCGGCGAGCGTTCGTCGACCATTTCGCCCGCGGTTTGGCTATAGACGCCCGTCGTGCTGATGTAGATCACGCGCCGCGTTTGTTCGGGGAGCGCGGCCAGCACGTTGGCAAGCCCGCCGGAATAGACCTCGTGAATCGAGGGACCGGCCTGGGCACGGCGGTCGTAGCCCACGGCATAGAGCACCGTATCGGGCGTGGGCAGGGGGGCTAGCGCGGCGCGGAGCGAATCGGGCTGTGTGACATCGGCGATAAGCGGCAAATGGCCCGCGGCTGCAAACTCGGCGGCGCGTTCCGACGAACGCGTGACCACGTGTACCGCGCGGCCAGCGGCTTGCCATAGCCGAGCCACACGCGCGCCGAGATATCCGCAGCCGAAAAGGAGAGGCATGAAGGGGTTAGGGATTCGGGGTTGGGGGTCGTCGAGGGCTGCTGGGGCTTCGGATGCTGACGGCAGATTGCCGGCGCGGAGGCGTTCGAGATAGCCGCTGAGCATGATTTGCGCGGCCAGCTTGTCGAGCCGGGCCTTGCGTTTCTTTTTGCTGAGGCCGAGCCCAGCCAGGGCGAGCTGCGCTTCGTGCGTTGTAAAGCGTTCGTCGAAATACGCGATGGGCACGCCCGTGGCCGCGTGCAACCACTCTCCAAAGCGGCGGGCTTCGACGGACTTCCCGCTCTCGCGGCCGTCGAGATGCACGGGCAACCCCACGACGAACAGGCCCAGGCGTTCTTCCTTGGCAAGCCGGGCGAAGAACTCGCGGTCGAGCGGCTCGGTACGACGGTTGTAGTTTTCCAGTGGGCTGGCAATGAACGTTTCGGTGTCGGCCAGCGCGATGCCGATGCGAACCGTTCCGTAGTCGATGCCTGCGATGCGGGACACGGGGAACAGGGGTTAGGGGCGAGGGATTGGGGGTTAGGGGCGTTACTTCACTTCCGCGGGTTCCAGCAGCCGGGCAAAACGCTTCGCGGCGCGATTCTTCCAGGCGCCTTGGTGATAGGCGTAGCCTGCGATGAGCGGCACGGCCAGCGTGGCTTCGCTATAGACCATTTGTTCGTAGGCGGTGTCGACCTTGCCCCAGCTCGAAGCTTCCTTGAGCGTCGAGCTGCTGAGGGCGCCGTCGCGCACGTCGGCGACGGTGACCTGGACGGCATACTTGTGCATCGGCGGATCTTCGCCCAGGATCTCGGCCGCCACGACGATGTCCTGCGTGAAGTTCTTGGGCACGCCGCCGCCGATCATGAGAATGCCGGTCGTGGGGTTGGCGATCTTGATCTGGGTGAGCTCGTAGAAGTCCTTCACGCTGTCGATCGCCACCTTGGGCTGATCGCCGCGGGCGTGCTGATGCGCGACGAGTCCGAAACCGGCCGAGCAGTCGGAAAACGCCGGGCAGAAGATCGGGACGTCTTCTTCATAGGCCGCCAGCACGATCGAGTTCTTGGTCTTGCCGTGCTCGGCCAGGTAGGCGCCCATCTCGCGGATGAACTCGCGCGAGCTGTAAGCCCGCGGTGGCAAGCTGTCGGCGATGATCTTGGTCGTGTCGTCGCAGATTCGCAGTTCGTCTTCGTCGATCAGCGTGTCGTAGATGCGGTCGATGTGCAGGTCGCGGAGCTTGTCGTCGTCGAGGCCGGCCTTGAGCCGCTCGTCGGCGACGTAGTGGCTAAAGCCGAGGCCCTCGAAGAAGTCCTGGTCGACGATGTTGGCGCCGGTGCTCACGATGCAGTCGACGAGCCGGTTGCGGACCAGGTCGACGAAAACCTGCTTGAGCCCGGCGCTGACCAGGCTGCCGGCCAGGCAGAGGATGATGCCACAATCCTGGTCGCGGACCATGCGGTCGTAGATTTCGGCCGCGCGGGCTAGATCGCGAGCCGAGAAAGCCATGTGCTGCATGGCTTCGACCATCGGCACCACGTTGTGTTGCTTGATGTCGACGTGCTGGATCTTCTGCGAGAGCAACTGCTGCTTATTGAGCATGGACCGGGGTTCCTTGCGACCTGTCGTGTGATGGAGGACTCGGAGCACACCGCCCCGGGGACCGTAAAGTGGCCATGACCCCGGGCAAACGGAG
>CAZRCI010000006.1:0-63237 GCA_964598535.1 uncultured Planctomycetaceae bacterium
TTTGCTTGCCTTCGTCGGCCTGTCATCGTCGGGGCTCGCCCCGTGAGGCCGTCAGGCCCTTGGCTCCGACGAGGATGGGACGCACGAAGGCATCAGTCTCACTCGCCGTATCCGCTGCCGTGCCCTTCCCAAAAGCGCCTTTGTTGGTCCGATTCCGAGGGGCCTCGTCGCAATCGGTGATTCGAGAAAGAGAGGGTCCGGTGGTGCAAGCACAAAACCTCTCTCGGTGCGGGTGAGCTGTTAGGCTGCCCGCTCCTTTGCTGCCTCCTGCCCTTCCTGATAGATCCAGGTATGGGCGAGATCAGCGACCTTCATCACGAGCGGCAGGTCGTCGCGTCCGAAGGAGTCGGTCGACTTCCATTCGTCGCCGTCGCGATAGATCCGTTGGAAGGTGACGTTGTGCCGAGCGCCGCTGGAGGTTTCATTCAACCAGATGGCGGCCTTCACACGTCCCAGCCGGATTTCGTGGACGGGACGATTCGACGAGTCGTTCGATTTACGGTTCGTAGCCATGATTCATCATCCTTTGTCAAAAAGTTCAGAACAAGAAAACACAACCGACTCCCTGAAACAATCAGAGAGCCAGCTCCAGAAGTTGAGCCGACCGAGAATCCGCTTCGAAACGGTCCCCGGCGTACTCCATGCTCCCGGACAAACGCGTGAGCGCGTCGACGAGCGAGAAGATCGTAAAACGTCCCTGCTGCTCGGCGAGCTTGAGCGCCTCCTTGGCGGCGCCGCGTGGAATGCCATGCTTTTGCAGGTTCTTCAGAGCTTCCTCGGCGTCGTCGCCGAGTTTCTCCTGCATCGCCTTGGCGATTACCTTGACGAAACCATCGCGTCGTTCATCACGCTTGGCGACGAGCGATTCGATGATCTGCCGTACGGCGACCAGCGATTCGTGGACGTTGGCCGTATGCTTACGGCTAAAATCCACCACCTCGACGGCATCCCAGACGATGTGGTTCTGGCACACGGCTTGAAACCAAAACGTTTGAATGCCGACGCTGCGACGTCCGACTTCGGAATTCCAGAGGAAGAATCCCGGAGCGAACGCTTCGCCTTCGATCTCGGCCCAGCCGGCCGGATCGATCAGAAACGCGAACATATCCTGCTCCCCGGCATAGAGTCCGGTGCCGCCTCCCATGGCCGTTTGTGGCGGCTGGAAGTCGACTGCGAATTCTTGCAGGAGACGGACCAGTTCCGCATCATGCAGACGCGTATAGCTGGTGCCGTGGATCGACCGCACGACATTCCCCTGCGTGAACAGTTGCAGGGGCTTGCTGCCGCGCGGTAGCGTTTCGGCGAACACCTGGCTGGCAGTTTCGGAGGAGAGCCGATTGACGGTCTCCTTCCCTACTCCCGCCAGCTTGCAGAGCTGTGAGAAGCTCCAATCGTTCATGAGGAACGCCCCATCACTGCCACCGATTGCCAGTTCGAGTCGGCCGGGATCGAGGGCCCGCGTCGCGATTTCCGCGGGCGGATGCCACAGATCCTGAGACTCGGCTTTTTTCTGGTGCGCGTAGGCGGCCAGATCGGAAATGGTGGAGAACCGTTCGTCGGCTGGCCGGCGAAAGAGTTCTTCGTGGGCGCGCGTCAAATTCTGCTTGAGCATAGAACACCTTCCTTCGGGTCGAAAAGGAAATGGGAATGGGCGAAACCCACCTCCGCGCAGGCGGAAGCGGTTGCCCGAAAAAAAGAGGAAAGACCAAGAGTTGCACCACCGGCCTTCTCAGTGGCCGGCCAGCAGTGGCCGGTCAGTGAGAGTCCGGGGTTCGGTCATCTACCCAAGAAACGCTGACAAAGTACGTGGTTCGCTGAAGGGTATGCGGGTGCGCTGGGAAATGTTGCATAGCAGCTGGGTTTTTCTCGGAGCGAGCCGAGCCACTTGAGCTAAGCGGCTGCGCATCGGCCCCCTCTCGTCACAGGCCCGGTTGATTCGCTAGACTGGGTAACTCTTTAGGCACCAGTCGCGTGTGAGGGCATACGGAAATGGCCATTCAGGTGAGCTGCACCTGCGGGAAATCGTTCAAGGTCGCTGAGACCGAGATCGGCAAACGCGGCAAGTGTTCCGCCTGTGGGAACGTGTTTCGCATCGCGCAACCAGTGGAGCCAGTAGATTTTTCGCAGCCGACCGCGCCAGCTATCGTGTCTCCGCCGAGCCCGACGCCGCCGTCGAGCCGTGGATGGTTGCAATTTGCGGGCAAGTTGACCGTGAGACTGCTAAGTCTAATTGCAAAGCTTTCCGTCTGGCTGACTCGCACGCTCACGGGTTTCTGGCTGTGGTGTGAGCGCCAACTTGGTGCCAAGATTCCGGCACTTCGAAGCACGCCGCGCAGCCGACTAGCAATGGTCGGAATCGCGTTGGTCGTCGCGATGTTGCTCCGCTGGAGCCTTGGTGGCACGGGAGGCGAAGAAAGTGCGGTCGCTTCGGGCGATCGCAGAAATCAAGACGTGGCCAGAACCGTTGAACCTCAACCGCCCAATCAGCCCTTTGACTCGCTACGAAACAAACCGCAGTGGGTTACGTCGCCTGCGTTGCTAGCGGAGAGTCCGGCATTCGCGGCGATTGCTGACGCGGACCCAAACACTCAGGCAAGTGAAGCCGTGCTGTCAGAATGGAAGGCCGCATTCGAGCTGATTACTGGAGAGGAATGGCGCGGTACTCCAGCACAATTTGCAGAAGTCATCACCGGGCAGAGTACTGTTGGACTAGATCTTTCGGGTTGGGTTGTCGGCGTAGGCATGCACGGAAGTCATCGAGATGAGCAGTTCATGTTGCTGGAACAACTGCCGCACCTAAAATGGTTGGATCTCAAAGAGGTTGATTTCGACAGTATTTCTGACAAGGCCCTGACGAGTTTGCGCCGGAACCGCACGATCGACAGGCTGGATTTGGACAATCTCAAGATCAATCGCGAGGCAATGGAACTCGTGGCGAATCTCAAAGGGCTTCGCTACTTGAGCTTGGCAGGCACTCGCGTGACGGATGATTCTCTCGCGCAGATTGCCGGTTTGAATCGACTCCAATACCTGGACCTTCGGGATACTCGAACCACCGCCAAGGGCAATGAGCATTTAAGGAACTTGGTGAAGCTTGAGACCTTGTATCTGAACGATCGCACCGTGGAAGGACTACAGCATCTTGGGCGGCTGACGCTGTTGCAGGACCCATCGATGCTTCTGCCGCAGAAGCCGATGTTAGGGGCACCAGATGACCGGGAGGCGATGGTAAGTCGTTGGATTTCGACCAGCAGTACGCTCCGAAACTATCTCCCCTATCGATCAAGTGCTGGGACTGAAGGAGTAAAGATGCATGGACCAGATGTGCGGGAGTTGGGGCTTGGGGATGCAGCCTTGCCGTACCTTGCGGGTATGAGTCGGTTTAAATGCCTCGATTTGAGCCTAATCTCATGCACGGATGATGACTTGGTTCATTTGGCCGGCCTAAGGAACTTAGTCGCGATCGACCTGGAAGGGTCTCGAATTCTCGGGCCCGGACTGCGTCACTTGGCATCCTTGCAAGAGTTGCGTTACCTCAATCTGGGGCAGACGCACCTTACGGACGAGCATCTCCATCTACTGGAGGCGCTTCCACGACTGACCGATATCGTGGTCAGTGCAACCCATGTTACTGAAGCTGGCGCGAAACGATTGGAAGGTGCGATGCCCCGTGCGATCGTCGTTACAACGACATCAAGAGAAGAGCTGCTATCGGGACAACCGTGGCAGGATCGGAAATTCGAATATGAAAAGCACCAGTTCTGCCCAAAGTGTCGTCAGGGACTAAGCAACGCTGCCCCTAGCGACGAAGCCTTCAGCGTCGACTGAACGTTGGTCCAATACTAAGCGGGGGGCGGTTTTCGCATTCTAGGAATTTGCCAGTCGCGATTTTCTCCGGTCGGTGACTTGGGCGGGTCCGGATGTGGAGTTGTTTCCCCTTCGCCCTCATCCTCAAAAAGAAACTCCAGGTTCAGTCGCTTAAGGTCCGCTTTGTCCCAGGACTTAATTGAATATTCAACATCATGCGGCACGAATTCAGGCACACTTGGGGCGGGCGCCGTGATGGCGCCACTGATGAAATCGGCAGGTAATGTTACGCCCCATCCGCCTTTACTCCAGGGCGCCAGATAGAAACCGTGAAGCCCGTTAGCTCTGGTGCAGAGAGGCAGGTTCTCAATCTGAGAGGGAAGCACGATCGAAACGCGCTCTATGTGTTGGCTCTCGCCCTCGGAATCTGAGTGGCGCGATTCTTGGTGAGACTTTAGCGAGAGAATTCGTTCTTGTTCTCCGAGCCTTCCGGACGCCCACTTTGCTGTCTCGCTGTCTCCGCATCGCAAGAAAGCTTGATGATTGCACTGGCCGATTAGTCGGGCGGCATCATGTTCACCATATCCCTTCGTGGGATTCTTTAGACCCGCCAGTTCCTGGAAACCAACGACGGCACAGAGGCCTTTAGATCGACCTTTGGCGAGCAATTCTGGGATTTGCGGAATGCTTCCTAGATCGGCTAACTCATCAAGAAATAGCCAGGTGTCGCGGGTATCCGATTCCGTTTGCGCAAGGACTCTCGACGACAAGATGCGAATAAACAGCTGATTGAAGGGAGTAAGCACCACCGCATGTTCCGGACGGTTCGGCAGCAATAAGATCGACTCGTCATTCGGCCAGTTGTTGAGGCTAAAGCGTCGCTTCGGACCTTGATCCCAGATTGCCTTCCAAGCCCCGGCGAGCTGTGTATATCGGTCTAGCTCGACTGTTAAGCTGATTCGCACGCCGGGCAATTCGCGTGCTTTGAAGACGTTTGCCATGAACTGCTGAAGGTCGGGAAAAACTCCAAAAAGCTTCTTCAGGATGGAGTCATCAAGGTTGGCCAGATAGATCAGGTCAGACAGAGTCCATTGGTCTTTAGCCCTTCTGGATAGTGCGACTACCAAGCTCTGCAGCAGGGCCCGTGTGGCTTTGGGATAGAAACGATCGTGGCCTTCACCTGCATCAGGACAGAGTGCATGCACCAACTGCGGGAAGTCGGCTGCCGACGTAAAGTCGGCAGCGATATCCCAAGCGACCGCCCGTTGGTCGAGAGGGTTCAGGATTTTCACCGGGCAGTTTGGCTGGACCGCGGCCAGATACGGAAACATGTCCCCCTTGGAGTCGTATATCAGGGCGCGAGAGTCGGAGCCTTTGCAAATTGTTCGTACGACAGATTCCATGAGCATTTGAATCGTTTTGGTTTTGCCGCTCCCCGTTGTTCCGCAAACAAGGAAATGTGAATGGGCGAATTCATCAGGGACGGGCACTCCTCCCCACAACAAGTGATAGACGCTTCGGGAACTGCGCATTTCTGCCTCTTTTCGAACTTCTTGGTAATCACGCAGTTCTGGACCGCGTTGAACTTGAGTCTGAGGTCGTTCGGGAGACTCAGATTGACCGAGGATCTTGCGAGCTTTGTAGACACCAATTGCAATTCCGAGGAGTGCCGTCCATGGAGGGTTTATCCACAGTGTTTGAGCAATCAGCCATCCGCCCAGCGCCCAGGGAACGATCCACACGTAAGCAAACATGATTCGCTTGGCAAAAGTCTGATTGTCGTCCGTCGCGTATCGCGCTCTATCAAAAAACCCAAAGCTAGCGATCGCTAACCCCACGAGCGCCGTTGCGTACGGGATTGCTGCGAGGGGCACAATGCGAAGGGAACAAATGCCGGTGAGAACGGCGATCCCAGCTGGAACCATCACCAGCGGAATCATCATGGAGAGGTTCATATAGTCCTACTATGTGTTCTGGCGATCCAGGTCTTGGACTGGCTCAATTTGTCGCAGCTCCAACGACCTAAATTCACGTTCCCTGGTTTTGTCAATTGGTGGCAGAGTATACGAATGAAGTTGGAGGTCGAGCGCCTCCTCCCGACGGAGGTTCTGTGCCGGATGCGGTTCGACGTCCCGTGATAGTGCCAGCAGGTCGGAAGGCAATTCTAGCCGTTCGATCACCTCCAGATCGCGGGACAGTTCGATGTCTGTGTTGAGGGGTAAAGGAAGTTCTTGCACATTGCGTGTAGCTGCGTCCCCCGGTGCGAGCGACACTTCAGTAGCTGGATGGTATGCCTCAATCGCAGCTTGCGCTACCACAGGAACATTAGGAGCGTGTGACAGCAGCTTTTCAATGTCATCGACCTTCGGCGTCGAAACTGAAGGCAAAGAGCTGGTCTCCAGGGTCGAAAGCTCGCGCACCTGTTCTCTGAAAGTGTGTGCCAGTTGCTTGGCTTTTGAAGTACCGAGTTGGGCGGCTAGATTCTCCAGATTTTCTCCTGCCTCAATTTGGTCGGTATAGATGCGAAGCGATTCAACGTGCCGCGAGATTTGCACAAAGGTGATCTCCTTCGATTGCATGCTTCCACCCATAAGGACGTAAGCATGGTCAACGGTGCTACCCTGCTCCTTGTGCGTGCTTTTTGCATATCCAAGCTGAAGTTCGTCGTACTTTGCTAGGTCGACGACCACTGGAGTTTCGCTTCGATCGAGGCTGATAGTGACCTGCTTCTTAAGCGGGTCAATCGCCGTGATCGTGCCGGTGTCGCCGTTGTCTACTTGCAGTCGACGATTGTTTTCGAGGAATAACACTCGATCGCCGTTAAAGAACTGATCGCCTTTGACCTCGACGGTTAAGAGTGGATTGTGCCATTCCTGTTTGAGACGTTCCTCTTGACAAAGTCGGTTGAGAAACGCGGCTTCCGCGTTGGTGGAAGTGATGATGGTGGTGTTCCGGGGATCTGTCAGGCCATGCGCTCTCCAGTCAGCGACCAACTGTTCCATTGCTTCAAGGCGAGAGGGAGCGACTTGCAGAATGCCCCGCTGTTGGAAATCCTGCAGGACGTCGTGGACTTGCGATTCGGCAAGTTTCTGAACTGCGAGTAAGTCCAATGGATTCTCTTGTCGACGCATTTGGGTCAATTCAACCCGACCGATTCGGTCGCCTATTGCCTCAAAGCCACCGCCCGCGCCCACCGCAGGAATCTGTCGACGGTCACCGACCAGCGCGAGGAGTGCTCCTGCCTGCTCCACTTCTTGCTGGATACGAAGCAGGGTGCGCGTGTCGGCCATTCCCGCTTCGTCCAGAACGACGACTGTCCGGTTGTCGAGCCGTGGGGCTTCAATCGCAAAAGTCTCTTGGCCCAAAGCAGCACGCGTCAGTTGACGCGCGTGGTGTTCCAGCTTGTCGACGGCGTTGCGATCAAGTTCATAAAAGAGCTTCGCCGTCGTGTAGCAAGGAATTCCCATTCCATCCGACAGTTCTCGCGTAGCCTTCGCTGAGATCGAACAACCAATGACGTTGAATCCCTGCTGTTCCCAAATCTCGCGGCAGACTGCGAGCATATAGGTCTTTCCCGTTCCGGGCATGCCATCGACCACTTTAATGTCACCGGAAGTCCCGGTGAGGTGCTCGATGGCCCATTGCTGTTCTGCGCACAAATTCGGATTATTGCCGAGAACGGCGTCGATGATTTCCCTCGGGGCCACGTGGGCCCCACGCGAGTGCAACCGATCCGTACCTGTCAAAAGTGCTTCTTCGCGTTCAAGCACTTGCTCGGTAGTGTACCGCTTGTCTTGGTCGAGCTCTCCCAAATAAACTACGTCATCGACGCTGCGCAGTGCGGCTTGCACATGGTGCTCGATCTCAAGGATGCTCGCGCCAACAGTGGGTGCGCCCTCGGCGACACGCCGTAACAACTGATTTGTGTTGAAATGACTCTGTTCCTCTACGAGCTGTCTGACGGACTTTTTAATAAGTAAGTCGATGCTCTGCCTTGACGGCGGTGAGAAGGAATTCTGGCGAAGCTTCTCAACTAATTCTGGAGTCACACCATATTTTCGGGCAACCCTCTGCCAGGTGTCAAAGAGCTCAGAACGAGCAACGTCTGTCTTCGCATCTCGTGTCAGTAGATTAGCAATGGCCGCTGCCTTCGCGCTGCTTTTGCCGTGAGCACCCAAGAACTCTTCAATCTGCTCGCGTCGCTTCGAAAAATGCTTGATGAGAGGGTCTGGCAGGCCTTCAACGACGAACGAGGTACCGTCTTGCTTTACGGCAAAGCCAAGTTTGCGAAGATTGGCAGCGAGTTCCGCACGATAGAGCGCACCGGCTACCATTTTGAATTGGTAGAGCGGGAGACTGAGAATTGTCCCCGTGGAGCCGTCTGCACGAGGGGCGACGTTCATGATCAGAAGGTGGGTGTGGAGTTGCGGGTCTAAAGCGCGGCTTGTTCCGTGTTCAAACGCTGCTGCGACGAGTGGCACTCGTTCTACGTCAGTTCCTCGCTTACCCCGTCGAGTGAAGGCGGCATTGCGCTCAATGCTTCGAAGCATTGCCTTGACGGCTTCGAAATGGGCGTTCTGAATGTCGTAACGGGTTTCGTCGGTTGCGGCGCACCAGATGACGCTCACCGGCTTGGGGACGGAGCAGGTCAGGTCCCAACCGGCTTGATGATTCGACTTGCCAGCGTTTTGGATGAGAGGGACGCTGTCGGGGCCAAACCCCGCAATCAGCTGTCGCAGTTGGTCCGGCACAACCAAGCCGGATAACCCCAAGAGTTTTGAGCCACGTCCGAACCATTGGCCAGGTGGCTCTCCCCCATCCAACAAATAGTCGTCGCGGCCCAGTACGAGGTAGTATTCAGCGTTTCCGATCGCTTGAACAGATAGCATGGGAACTCCGGCCTATGCGGGTGTGTTATTGCGGGGGAATGCGGAGGAGGTTCTTGCGTGCCCAGGCTTCAGCTTCGTGAGCCTCAACGTTACCTAGGCGAATCAAAAGAGCAGCGACTGCGGTGGCCAATGATTCGTGGAGTTCATCGATTTGGGTAGTGGTTGCTGGCCGCGGCGCAGATCGCTGTTCCACGGACCTGAGAAGTTGCACAATCTGGTGGAAGACGTCCTGAATATTCCGGTATTGCTCAGTAATTGAGCTGGAGAGCCGCTGACTCGCTTGCTTCAGCTCGCCGAGTTCAGATCCGTCAAAATTGGCGGTTGGAACCGCTCTGCCCAGTTCACTGGCGATGCCGGCGGACAAGTCACGGATTGCCTCAGGATCGAGCACCTGCCTTGCTGTCACGGCAACTTTGATTTGCTCGATTTCGAGAAGGAGGTCGTTGATCGAAGGGGCGTCTAACGAGTCCTGCACCAGGCGGCGCGCATACTCGTTGCGGCTCAGCTTTAGTGCCGCGCCACGGTTCTGGAGCTGCTTTGCCACGTGTGACGGCACTCGGAAGCTGATGGTTTCACTGTCCCCCGCCATTCGTGTTCCCTCGAATTTATTGCGTACGTTGTAGACGTATGTATGCCAATGACTTACGAACAGTCGGTCGCGGCTATGCCTGCACTTTGTAGACGCTCGAAACAGGCTCGAAATCCGCCGAAATCTAAGCTTTGTCGCAGTCTCTTTGTATCCGACCGCATGCACGGCGGGTGCATCGGGTGTGTAATGTCAATCCATTCTTTTCAGTTCAGCAAGCCAACTCGCGAGCGCTGACAAGTCGGCAAAGATATGCCCCGCTCGTTCATCCTCCTGCCGCGACTGGTAATCCTCTGCTTCGTCGTCGTAAAAGAAATCAATCACGGCTTGCAAGGCCTCCCGCTGAATGGCTCCGAAGCATTGAGCCTCGCAGATAGTCGGACCTCGTTTAGTCTTCATCTGGAAGCATGATAGTTATCACTGGTTCCCCTTGGTCTCCGGGATGGCAAAGGGAATACAGGGCGACATCCTCCGGTCGCTCTTGCTCCCCTTGGACGGAGACCGAGAAGTCGACCCTGCTCCCAGCTCCAGCGGCTCGGATGGTCGCCTTGAGAACGTTCAGGACGTCCCATAGGCGGCCGATTTCGTCCTGGCACTCGACCCCAGCCGGTACCGTCACGCATTTGCTCCAGACACCAGCCGTCACAGCGGTCGGATATTTGATGCCTACTTCCTGGGCAAGGTTCGAAACGTCCACCAAGGAGCCATCACGAAGGGCATCCGCCCGGCTGTACTGATAGAGCACCTCAAACTGCTCGAACTTTTCTTCGTCGACACTTGGCAACTCGTCTATCAAGTCGGCGGCGATTTCAAACCAGTCAACTTCCGACAATGCAGAATTCAGCAAGTCGGAGAAGAGGGTAGTCGCCTGTGTCGGTGCCATCTCAGTAACCTCTAATTGGAGTTGCTCCGCGAGTTGGATGCCAGCGGCCTCTTTGGGCGTCCAGCGTCCTGCAAGCACTTCTTTGCTGTTCCTTGCGTCAAGAGCGTGTTCGGCAGCTTGTTCTTGCCAGTGGCGATATGTCGCCTCGTCATTGCCAAGCCACAGGGCGACCGCCCACGTCTCGTAATTCTTCCAACCATTGAACCGCGTCATTCAGGCTGTCGCCCTGCCGGCGGTTCTAAAGCAATTTCATTTTGCGAGATGGGCCGGTGCAGCACGCAGTCTATCAAATGTTCGGCGAGTTCAAGCCACTCAACATATTGCAACGCGGCTTCGCCCAGCCCCTCTAGGAACTTATCAGGCAGGTCAAGCAATTCATCACAAGCGGCGTGCTCTAACTCCGAAGCAATTGAATGCGTGAGCCGGAGGCGTGCCTCTAAGTCTCGGCTCACCTCCGGATTCGTCGCAACGCCGTCTGTAGCCAAGTTCAACCATCGGCGATGAAACCGCTTCTCGTTCGTTAGCCACGTGAAAACGACAGCCGTGGCGACGTTCTTGAATCCTTTCCGTGCTTCCCAATCTTCCATAGACAACTTATCCCTAAGTCCTTACCAATCGCGCTTTCTGGCAATTTCTGACATGCCTCCGGCGCAGTTGGCAGCAGCCCCTAAAGGTCTGAGTTAGCGTGCTGTAGTTCCTGCGCATTAATCCATGCGGCGGCCAATGTCACACCTTCCTTGACCAGGGCGAGATCGCCCAGGCCGTTGAAGGTGTTGGCCTCCTTCCACTCTTCACCGTCGCGATATCGCCGCACTATCGAGATGTTCCACCAGGTATCGTTGGCGGGGCTCACATTTGCCCAAACTGCCACGCGGATGGCTCCTAATCGCTTTTCAAATACCGGCCGATTTCTATCTTCGCTCTTGCTCGCTCTGTTCATCTGCTTCAACTCCTCACTTGTTGGTTTCGCGCCGCCTTTGACAGCACTTAGCAGCACTGTAGTGCATCGGGTGTGAAGGTCGTGGACTGAGTGGAGTAGCTGGCGATGCTCGGAGTCGGCAAGCCAGAGTTCTCCGATTGCCATGGCTTCCAAATGCAAATCAAAATCTTGACGATAGGACCCACTCGCTAGATACAATGGACGATGTTGATGCAAGACCGCGGGGAGCGAATTGATTCGTGCGTTCGATGTGGGGATGTCAGCCCGAAAGTACGCGAAGGGAGATCGGCAATGATCGGTGCGTCGCAACCCACGAACCACACTCCGAAAGAGGTCGGCCGTCAGCAGTTCTTCGACGAATTGCTTCCACTCGCGTCTGAGGTCGCAGCACGCACCATAGCAAGGCACCGTCGCAACAGCGGCCGTGCCGGTGACCTTGATACGCTCGCCATCGCGGAGTTGCTTCGCGAAGAATTCGCGAAACTGCACGATCGGTTGTCGGCATTGGAAGCCAAGTGTGACGAAGCAAACACGCGGCACTTGCAGTCCACTGTCGAAAAGGAATACTACAGCACGCAGGAAGTCGCGAGGCTTCTTGGAAAGAAGCCCTACACCGTTCGCGAGTGGTGCAGGCTCGGGCGGATCCGTGGTGAGAAGGCCAACTTTGGACGCGGTCTCGACAATGAGTGGCGAGTCAGCCATGAGGAACTTGAGCGAATTCGGAATGAGGGGCTGCTCTGCATCAACAATTCATCGTCGCTGAAAACGCCAAAGCGACTCGCCTAAACGCGCGAGTCTTATTTAGGGCCTTGTGAGTTCTCCCGGCTAAGCAACCACGGTGGAACGTGCTTTTCGCAGGCCAATGTTCGTTGGCCGCAGCGCGGACAGGGCGTGCGGACTTGGTGGGAATACCATTTGGCGTCGCAGCGTTCGCAGACTGAATACCAACGAAGTAGATCAGCACGGGAACTGTGAGTTGTCATGATTCCACCACAAGGCGAGACAGGAAGTCATACCTTGAATAGTAGGCACTCCTGTTGGGCGGAGACCATCGGCGTAAGACCTATGTAAAAGCACGCCGGTCAGAACGCATTAGCGCACTTGTGACCGCTTCTGATCATGGAAGTTCTAGTTGCGCCAGCAATCGGCAAATAGTAAGACGATTGCATGAAGGGAAATCGTCCGCGTCGTCTGCCAGCACACTATGAGCGAGGGGCCATCACAAAGCGTCGTCTCTTGGTGGTTGCTAAGCGGCTGTTCGCCGAGAACGGTTACGACGGAACCGAGAGTCGCGAGATCACTCGCCGAGCGGGCGTCAATGTGGCGTCGGTCAATCTCTACTTTGGCGGCATCGATGGTATCTACCGGGAAGTTCTCCGTGAGGCGCACGAGTGGTTGCAAAATTATGAGCGACTCAAGGCCGATGCGGATGCACCAACGGAACCGTCCGAGAGACTTACATACCTGATCGACACGTTGTCTCGGGTCGTCCTTGAAGACCCAGCCGCCACCTGGGCACTGCGAGTGATCTGCCGAGAACTGTTCTGGCCGTCTTCGTTCTCTGAGGGACTGGTGGAGCGAGATATTCGTCCCTGGCGGCGAGCATTCGTCGATGCCGTTGCTGGCATGCTCGGGATCTCGTGCGATCACCCGGCGGTGGCGTCCTGTTGTCTTGGGATCGTGGCACCGTTTGCGCTGCTCGTGCTCGGCAATGAAGCCATCGGCAGCAAAGCTCGATCGCGAGCTGGGGTAAAGGCCGCTGAGCGCGAACGTCGCCTCGCGCATTTTCAAGAGTTTGTTCGCGGCGGGTTAGCGGCAGTCTCGCTGTCGCTTTCGAAGCGAAGGAAGCGCTAAGATGTTTCACCAGCCATCTACGGCATCAGCAATTGAATTGCTTTGCGTCGCACGTCTGGCAGCAGATGGCTGTAGCGTTTTCGCATTTCTTCGGTCTGGTGCCCCATCCATTCATCAATGATCCGCTGGTCTACGCCTTGCGACGCCAGGTTGCTGGCAAATGAGTGCCGGAAGATGTGGTACCCTCGGAGCTTGCCCCACTTACTGCCACGAAAAGTCAGCAAGAAATGTTTTCTCGCGACGTGCTTGTTGATCGGCACGATCCCTCCCCGCTCGCGGCCGCGGTTGAGGTCTTCCTCCTTGCAGAATGTGTGCAAGCCACCGGGATGGATTTTGAGCCAATCCTTTAGTGTTCGAGCAAGCAAGTGGGTCATTTCCACGCGGCGAAAAGTCGTGGCACGAATCCGACTTCGCTTCTTCTCTCGAATCACGATCTTCCCGGCATTGAAGTCCAGGTCATCAACACGAGACCGCAGGGCTTCGCTAATCCGGACGCCCGTATGCGCGACAAACACCAGTAGCGGATGAATGAAGGCGTGGTTCGCCTCGTCGCGTGCATAGTCGAGTGCGCCTTGCACTTCTTCACGGGTGAGGAACAGACATTCCCACAACTCACGCTCTTCGGCCGCAGTAAGTCCGCCGCGGGCTAAGATTGCCGTAATCTCGTCCCAAGTGCGGAACGGATGCTTTTCATCCCGCTTGGGGTATTCCAGGCCGATGACAGGAGCCGGCCGGTCGAGATAGTCGTGGCGGACTGCCCAGTTCCAGACAACTCGGAGCGTGGCCAGTTCTTTGCGAACCGTTTCAGCCGCGATATGGCGTGTGCCGCATTTTTCTTCGAGTCGCTTGCAGACGTAGGTCTGGAAATCTCCCATTCGCAGTGATCGCACGAAGGTTGATTTACGCATCAGCCGGAGGATATGCCGCAGATGCTGGTCTTCGGTCTTGATGGTGCTGGCTTCCTTGGAGCCTGGCACTCGCTGGCCTTGATACAGTTCGACGAGCTCACCCAAGGTCAGCAGTCGGGCTTCTGTTTTGGGTTCAGTGCGTTTTCCATCGGAGAGCACGAACTCGGCCGGGTCGGCGTCGGCCGGGAAATCCAGGCGGCCCGATTCGATCAGCATCAGCGTCTCGCGGACGCGGGCGAGCGTCCCTTCGGCGAAGCGCCGATTTGTGGTCGAGAGCGATCGCTTAAAATCCCTGCCGCCGAAGCGGAAGCGGATGCGATAGACATCGCGTCGGCGATCGAATTCGAGACTGGCCATGGGGGCGGCTGGCGGCTGGGGTTCGCGTCCGTTGCGAACTCGGGAGTTCGACCTGCGAAAAATCCGCGTGCGAGGTCGTTCATCCGTGATGGCAGAATGGTATGCAGCCACGGGCCCGTGCGCCACCTGCGCGAGGCCCATCCAAGCGCCCTTTTGTGTCAACGGTGTGTCAACGGCGCGATTTCGGCTGAGAGTGCCGAAAATGAAGAATGCCCGATGACCTTACCTCGCAAATACTTAGAGCGAGAAAAAGTCATCGGGCAAGCAGTCGGGGCGACAAGACACCAATTGAACTTTTTCGGGTTGCCGTTCGCGGACTTGACGTGTCATTCTGTGGCATACTGCGACATCTAATCGCGAGCTTCTGCCTTGAGCACCACGAGCAGTCTCGAATGCTTCCACATTGATTATGCGTTTCCCCCCGCCGTCGCAGCCGGTGGCACCTGACTCCAACTTAATCGCTCTTCCAAAGCAGTCCGATGCCAACGAAGTTTGTCGCTCTTTGGCACCGGCTGACCTTGAAGCACGCTGAGAACTGCTGACGCAGTGCCTTTTTCTTCAGTAGCGCCGAGTGCGTATAGTCGAGGAAGGCTCTTCTGAAACGAAAACTCTGAACTACTGCCGCGGCGCATTCTGGCGATATCCTGCCTCGCGAATTCACCATCTTGCACGAGACGAAGGAAATACAAGGCCAACCGGCTGACACCCGGATCGGCATCGTAGATTAGCTCGCTGAGCCGTTTCCGAACGTGATGTTTGGGGCTTCGCAATAATAGAACGCACGCCGCACGTCGAACCAACGGATGGTTACCTACGACGTATTTGTCCGCGATCTTCTGGGCATTGTCTGCACGGTATGGATAGACAAAGATCGCCTCTAGCGCTCGTTGAACGACGAACCAATGACGACCTTTGGTCAATGCATAGCGGCGAACCCTTGAAGCGGTCTTGCTCGCGTCACTTGGCTGGAGATTAGCGACCGATTCCAGGACGACCCCCGCTTGATAGGGGAACGGTAGTTCGTCGGATTCGAGCATTTGTAGCAGTGCGTCCAAAGTCGCCCCGTGTGTGCGGCTGTCGAGCTGCGCCAGATATTGGAGTGTCTTTCGCAGAATCCGCAGTTCGGGGAGTTGCTTCAAAGCCGCGATCGCGGCTTTGCTCAAGTGAGGCCTCTTGCAATGGCCATACACCGTCAATAAACGACGAAACAGGCGGTTGTCTTTACCTCCAAGTTTCGCGACGCTCCCGGGCACACCACGTCGAAATCGCGAAACCAGCGGTTGCAACGCCTTTAGCTCTTTGGTGATCTGGTTGGCGTAGCCCCTTGCTTTCGAGGTCAATTTGCGAATGTTGGTATATGCTTCGTCTACGGTATGGATTTCCGAACTATCCAACTCCTGGACCAATTCGTCGCCTGAAAGAATCTGCGTCTTGGACCCTTGAAGGTTTAAGTGCAGCGACCGCAAGGCGTCATTGATCACGAAGACCGCTTCTCTTGCATCTCGCTCGGACTTCGTGAATACCTTCACATCGTCCACGTAGCGAAACCATTTCGCATCCCGCTTGCGACAGAACTTGGTCAACTCCCGGTCCAAAGGCACAAGATAGACGTTCGCCAGAAATGAACCTATTTCGTTACCCTGCGGAATTCCTCGACCAATCGGGGTTCCGGCACTTGTAACGCGAGTCCAACCATCGAGGATTCGAAAAAGCACTTGGAGTAGGCGGTTTTCCTCCCGCTTCAGCAAATCCCGGAGTTCTGTTTCAAGCAATCGAAGATCGATGTTCTCGAAATAGGCGGTAATGTCGGTCTTGGTCAAATGGGTGTAGCCTTCTTCGGTGCAAGCTGCCGCTGCGTCGGCCTCAAATTCTGGCCAAAGTTCGTACCAGGCTTCAAAGGGGCTAATTGCGCGAATGGTCTTCTTCTTTAGAAAGGGAATATCGACGTCAGCTTCGCGAAACAGCGAATCTCGTTTCTTTGCTTTCTCCTTCCAATTCGGATGCAGACGATACGAATAGACGCTTTTGTCGAGTCGCTTGTCCAAGAGCGGAGCGAGCAAATAGACGATTGCATGTAAAAGGGACGCCTCTTCGATTGGCAAAACGTTGCCCGGGCGCACGCTGAGGCCTGACTTCGGAATGTCGATGTCGAGTAAATGGCGGGGCCGGTAGCGATGCGTTTCGACTTGCTCGACGACATGCATCAGCCGTTCGTCGAGATTCGATGCGAAATCGGCATGTCCAACCGGATCGGTTACAAAGTCGTCCCGGCTATCAGCCTGAGCGAGATGCCAGCCAATCCGCATGATCTCGCGGGAGCAAAGTTCTTTGAATAGCCGGTCGTTTGCCATTAAGTGACGCCGTAGTCTTCCTGCATGTGATTCCCGACCCGCCTAGGGATAGAAAGGTTCGCCAAGTATCGCAAACCGTCCCTGCCACTTTATGCCATTGGGGAGTTGACTTCAAAACCTGTTGTCGCACCGGGGCTTGTCGAGAGAGCAACTTGAGCAGTTACCCGATGACAAAGGACGTTGTCATCGGCTAACTTCCGTGCCAGAAGAAGGCATGGAGCGACGGGCGAAGACAACTCTTCCGGCGGTTGCTGGCAATTTGCCGGCAAATGTCCGGCATGGGGACTTGCCGGAGATCGTCGCTCGCGCCGGTGACGCGGCCCGGTTTGCTTGGGACGAATTCTTTCGGGCTGAAATCAGAAATCCCCACACTCGCAAAGCCTACGGCCAGGCCGTGCGGCAATTTCTCGAATGGCCTGACGTCCGAGGTGTGGCGCTGCACGCCATCACCCCGGCCATGGTCGGCGATTACCTTGACCAGCTCGACATCGGCCCGACGACGAAGAAGCTGCATCTTGCCGGGCTGCGGAAATTCTTCGACCGGCTGGTTCTGCGCCACGTCATTCTATTGAACCCGGCCGCATCGGTTCGTGGGCATCGTCAATCGACCATCGAAGGCAAAACGCCGGAGATCACGCCCGAGCAGGCGCGGAAGCTCGTTCGTTCGATTGACACCTCACACGTAGTCGGCCTTCGTGACCGAGCCGCCATCGGCATCATGATCTACACGGCCGCCCGCGTTGGGGCCGTGGCCCGACTTCGCATCAAAGATTTTCGCTTCGACGGCAGCCAATGGTCGCTTCGCTTTCGCGAGAAGGGAGGCAAACATCGCGAGATTCCCGTTCGGGCCGACCTTGAAGCGTATCTGCTCCAATATATAGACACGGCCGGACTGCGCGACGTCCCCCCCACGAGCCCGCTGTTCCGCACTGCCATCGGCCGCACACGGCAACTTTCGACCCGTGCGATGTCAGCCATCGACTTGGGGCAAATGGTCAAACGCCGCGTCGCCGATGCCGGCTTGCCCGGCCACTTATCGCCGCACTCGTTTCGCGTCGCCACCATCACCGATCTATTGACGCACGGGGCCTCGCTCGAAGACGTGCAGCACCTTGCCGGCCACGCCGACCCCCGCACGACGCGGCTCTACGACCGCCGGCAGCGCCGGATCACCCGAAATCTCGTCGAACGGATCACGATCTAACCCCTTTTTACGGCGGCACTTTCGACGCCGATTTTGGCCTGGAGCCAAATCGCCGGCCTGCCTAAAATCCCGCCCCATTTGCCGCCTGCGTCTGCTTGACGTATTTCTCTTAAGCGGCTTCTGTGCAGGCATTTACGTCGCGCCGCTCTGATTGTGGGGTTTTCGACTTGTGAATCAATTCAGCGACAAGGTCAGTTTCATTTGGTCTGTGGCCGATCTGCTGCGTGGCCCCTACAAGCCGGCCCAGTATGGCCGCGTCATCTTGCCGCTGACGGTGCTTCGCCGGCTTGATTGCGTGCTGGAGCCAACCAAAGCGAAGGTGCTCGCCAAGGCCGCCGAACTCAAAGGGGGTAAGGTCGCCAACACCGAACCCATCCTGAACCGTGTCGCCAAGGCCTCGTTCCATAACACGAGCAAGCTCGACTTTGCGAAGCTCAAGGGGGACTCTGATAAGGTCGCCGCCAACCTCACAGCCTACATCAAGGGCTATTCGGGCAAGGTCCGCGAGATCTTCGAGAAGTTCAACTTCGAGCCTGAAATCGCCAAGCTTGATGAGAACGACCGCTTGTTTCTGGTCGTCTCAAAATTCGCCGACTTCGATCTGCATCCTGACCGCGTCTCGAACATCGAGATGGGTTACATCTTCGAGGAACTTATTCGGCGATTCAACGAAGCCGCCAATGAAACAGCCGGTGACCACTTCACGCCTCGCGAAGTCATTCGGTTGATGGTCAATCTGCTGTTCGCGCCCGATAACAAATTGCTTGTCCAAAAGGGAATCGTTCGCACACTGTTTGACCCCGCTTGCGGCACCGGTGGGATGCTGGCCGTGGCGGATGAATACCTGCACGAGCTGAACCCCGACGCCAAGCTCGAAGTGTTTGGCCAAGATCACAACCCCGAGTCGTATGCCGTCTGCGGTTCCGACATGCTGATCAAGGGGCACAACATCGACCATATCGTCTTTGGTTCCAGCTTTACCAAGGACGGCTTCCCTGCCGAACGCTTCGACTACATGCTCGCCAATCCGCCCTTTGGCGTCGAGTGGAAGCCTGACGAGGCGCCGATTCGCCGCGAGCATGAAACGCAAGGGCTCGACGGCCGCTTCGGCGCTGGCCTGCCTCGCATCAACGACGGTTCGTTTCTGTTCCTGCAACACATGATCTCGAAGATGAAGACGGTCAAGGACGGCGGCAGCCGGATCGCGATCGTATTCAATGGTTCGCCGCTCTTTACCGGCGACGCCGGCAGCGGCGAGAGCGAAATTCGCCGCTGGATCATCGAAAACGATTGGCTGGAAGCCATCGTCGCACTGCCCGATCAGCTCTTCTACAACACGGGCATCTTTACCTATGTCTGGATCGTGACGAACCGGAAGGCCAAGACCCGTCGGGGCAAGGTGCAGCTCATCAACGCCGTGCAGCTTTCTCGCAAGATGCGCAAGAGCCTGAATAACAAGCGGAACGAGATTTCCGAGGAGCAGATCGACGACATTACCCGCATCTATGGCAATTTCCAAGACGGCGAAGCCCGCCGACTGGTGGCGAATGGATCGAATGGGCATGCTGCCGCCGAAGATGATTTTGTCGTCAGCAAGGTATTCGACAATCTCGATTTTGGGTTTCGGCAAATCACCGTTGAGCGGCCGTTGCGGCTGAACTTTCAGGCTTCGCCCGAGCGCATCGAGCGGTTGCGCGAGATCACGGCGTTTGCCAATCTCGCCAAGAGCAAGAAGAAAGACAAAAAACAGGTGGCTCAAGAAGAGGCTGCCGGCCGCGAGCAACAGGCGGCGATTCTCGCCGCGCTAGGCACGCTCGATGCCGCCAAGCTCTACAAGGATCGCGAAGCGTTTCTTGCCGACGTGGAGGCCGCTTTCGATCGGGCCAGTTTGAAACTTCCCGCCCCAATCAAGAAGGCGATTCTCGCAGCCCTCTCGGAGCGCGACGAAACGGCCGAGATTTGTCGCGACAGGGACGGCAACCCGGAGCCCGACTCCGAGCTACGCGATTATGAAAACGTGCCGCTCAAGGAGGACATCTACGAGTATTTCGAGCGCGAGGTTCGGCCGCATGTGCCCGATGCCTGGATCGACGAGAGCAAGCGAGACGACAAGGACGGTCAGGTCGGCCGCGTGGGCTATGAAATTCCTCTCACCCGGCACTTTTACAAGTATGTCCCGCCCCGGCCGCTCGAAGAAATCGAGGCCGAAATCGCCAACCTGGAGAAGGACATTGTCCGCATGCTCCGCGAGGTGGTGGGATGAGCAGTGTTTCGCACAACCTTGACGCGGCTGCGGAGACGCTCCATGCTCGACGACGTTCCCGTAGTTACGCTTCGCACAGGTCAACCTATGTTTGGGGGCTTGCGTCGCTGCCATCCCATTGGAAGGAAAAGCCGCTAAAGCACCTCGCGAGAATTAACCCCGACAAGTTGGCGGACAACACCGACCCCGATTACGAGATCGAATATGTCGACATCGGAAATGTGACTTTAGAGGCAGGCATTGGCAGCACGGAGAAGCACCGTTTTGAAGGCGCTCCGAGCCGGGCTCGTCGACTGGTTCGTGACGGCGATACGATTGTCTCTACGGTTCGGACGTATCTAAAGGCTGTCGCTCCGATTGCGAATCCCCCCGGCAATCTTGTCGTATCGACGGGGTTTGCAGTGCTCCGCCCAGGCCCCGATCTTGTCCGGGGATACCTATTTCGGCTGGCACAGTCTGACGTTTTCGTTCAACGGATCATGGCCCATAGCGTTGGTGTTAGTTATCCGGCCATCAACGCTTCCGATATCGGAAAGTTTGCGATTCCGATTCCGCCGCTGGAGGAGCAGCGGGCGATCGCCGCGTTCCTCGACCGCGAAACGGCCAAGATCGACGAGCTGATCGCGAAGAAGCAACTTGTTGTCGATCGTCTCTTAGAGCGTCGGACTGCATTTGTTAATAGGTTGGTCACGGAGGGGCTTGACGCTGATGCAGAACGAAGACCAGGCTGTATTGTGTGGTTGCCAGCCGTCCCGGCACACTGGCAATCCAAGCCGCTGAAATATGTGGCCGATCTTCAGACGGGACTCACGCTTGGCAAAAAGTATGACGACGACGTTCAACTTGCCGACCGTCCCTATCTTCGCGTTGCCAATGTCCAAGATGGCTATTTGGATTTAACAGAAATTACGACCGTCGCGGTTCCAGCCGCAACGGCAAAACGTCACGAACTTCGACCGGGAGACGTGCTACTCACCGAAGGTGGAGACTTTGACAAACTCGGGCGGGGATATGTTTGGAACGGACAGATTGTCGGTTGCCTTCATCAGAACCATATTTTCGCCGTCCGGCCTCACCGTGACGACCTCGATCCCCATTTTCTTGCAACGGTTCTTGGTTCAGTTCATGGGAAAAACTACTTCACGAGCACGTCGAATCAGACGACTAACCTCGCGTCAACGAATAGCACCAAACTGAAGGCTTTCCCTGTTCCACTGCCACCGAAGGCCGAGCAAGAAGCCATCATGACATGTGTTCGTAGTGTAACCGGTCAGATCTCGAAGACCGTCGACGCAATTGTCCTCGCGATTCGCAAACTGCGCGAATATCGCTCGACCCTCATCTCTGCCGCCGTCACCGGTCAGATCGACGTGAGGGAAGCTGACTCTGCGGCTCCGACGGTAGCTCGCCGGGCGAACAAGCACTTTCACCGTTGTGTTCTTGCGGCGGAGATTATTGACCGCCATCTGGATACGCGCCGCTTTGGTCAAGTCAAGCTGCAAAAGCTCCTGATACTTGCAGAAGGTCACTTGCGGTTGACGGAGATTCAGAGTGAACCATTGCGTGCGGCGGCGGGACCGTTCGACAACCGTATGATGCGGTCAATTCATGTTCAGCTTGCACGGCAGAAATGGTATGCCGCCACGAAGACCGATCATGGAACCATCTACTCAGCACTTGCGAAGTCTGGCGATCACCGGAAGTATTTCGACCGATATTGGGCGGACCGATGCCAGGACTTCGATGCATTGATCGCCCTTTTCAAGGATGCGACGACGGAGCAGGTTGAGATTGTGGCAACGCTCTATTCCGCATGGAACGACTTCCTTCTTGAGGGGAAGGAGTTCGACGAGTCACGGCTTGTGGATGAAGTCTTGACGAATTGGGATCCGGCGAAGCAGCGGATCGAACCAGAACGGTGGTTCAAGGCCATCGAGTGGATGCGTGAAAAATGGATCGTGCCCACAGGGTTTGGCTCGCATACCCGTGGAGGTCGGCCCGATGACGAATGACCATCGTGAACGAGCCTTCGAGGCCGCGATCGAAGATTATCTGCTGACTCCCGGCGGCTACGCGATGGCCACCCCGGCGTATTTTGATTGCAAGTTCCGCTTCGCTCTCATTTCCGCCGCCGTCACTGGCCAGATCGACGTTCGCCACTACCGGACGGAGGTTCCGGCATGACGCCTTCGCAACTCTCCGCGCTGTTGGTCGAACTGCTCGCGCTGCCGCAAGAGACGGAATGGGTTGAGTGGAAGCAAGATTATGCGGACCCCGAGAAGATCGCTGAGTATCTGTCGGCGCTAGCCAACTCGGCGGCATTGCACGGCCAGGAAACGGCCTATCTGATCTGGGGCATCGAAGACGGCACGAGAGCTATTGTCGGCACGGCGTTCAAGCCTCGCCAAGCCAAGAAGGGGAACGAGGAACTGGAAAACTGGCTGATGCGGTCGTTGCATCCGCAGGTCAATTTCAAGATTCACGAGTGGCGGCATGAAGGCCAGCCACTCGTTTTGTTCGAGATTCCCAGGGCAAGTCATGCGCCGATCCGCTTCGGCAGCGAGGAGTTCATTCGGGTTGGCAGCCTGAAGAAGAAGCTCAAGGAATACCCGGCCAAGGAAGCCGAATTGTGGGCGTCCTTTTCCAAGAATCCCTTCGAGCACGGCATCGCCAAGCCCGATCTTCCGGGCGATGAGGTTCTGAAGCTACTCGATTTCGGCAAATGTTTTGACCTGCTATCGATTCCGCTGCCAACCGATCAGCAAGGCATCCTGAATCGCATGTCGCAAGAAAACCTGATCCTGCCCAAGCCAGGCGGACGTTTTGATGTCACGAACCTGGGTGCGATTCTGTTTGCCAAGAATTTGAATGCTTTTGATCGGCTGTCTCGCAAGGCGTTACGAATCATCAAGTATGCCGGAACAGGTAGGACCGAGACCGAACGAGAATGGCGAGATCCCCCATCACAGATGGGCTATGCCGGTGCATTTGAACCGGCCATATCGTTCATCAATTCGCAACTTCCACAGAACGAGCCAATCGGTCAGGCCTTTCGCAAGGAAGTCCGCACGTATCCGGAGAAGGCCATTCGGGAGTTGGTGGCCAACGCTCTGATCCACCAAGATTTCATGGTCACCGGCGCCGGGCCGATGGTCGAGATCTTCACGAATCGCATGGAGATCACCAATCCCGGCCAACCGCTTGTCGACACACTGCGATTTATCGATACGCCGCCGCGCTCTCGGAATGAGACTCTGGCGGCGCTGATGCGGCGAATGAACATCTGCGAGGAAGCCGGCACGGGCATCGACAAGGTCATCGAAGACATTGAGGCGTATCAGCTACCGGCTCCCGACTTTACCGCGATCGGCACGATGCCGCCGGGGAGCACCAAGGCGACCCTATTTGCGGCTCGCAAGCTCGCCGAAATGGACGAGACGGATCGAATACGTGCTTGCTACCAACACGCTTGCCTCTGCTTTGTGGAAGGAAAGAAAAAGATGACGAATGCCTCGTTGCGAGAGCGGTTCGGCATCGAGGAGAAAAACGCTGCGAAGGCTTCACGGCTGATTGCTGAAGCGGTCGGCGCTGGCCGCATCAAACCGGCTGACCCGGAGCAGGGCAAGCGGTTTGCCAGTTACTTGCCGTTCTGGGCTTGAGGTGGGGGAAATTCTTATTTGATGGCTATTTGATGAGAGGCGAGGATAGCCCTGTGGTCTTGGCTCAGCAAAAACCGTAAACCATTGCAGTTCAGTTGGTTGCGGAATATTCATCTCGGTTCTCTTATTTGACGGCCATTTTGACGACGAGCGAGTATGCGACGTAACTGGCTTGGGCTTCGAGGATTGCACCGCTGACGTAAGCTCTTGTAGAGAATCAAGTAGCGGCCATGGTCGGCATGTGGCCAGGCTGGAAAAACTCGAGGAAATTCGGAGATGCCGGTAGATCACAGAGAACGGGCCTTCGAGGCCGCCATTGAGCATCACCTACTAGCGGCCGGCGGTTATTCCAGTGGCGATCCGGCGACTTTTGACCGCGAGCGGGCGTTATTTCCGACCGATACCATCGCTTTCATTCGCGAGACACAGCCCGAGACGTGGGACGCACTCGAAAAACTGCACGGCGACGAAACGGCGGCGGTGCTACTCGACGATCTGACCAAGGCGCTGGCCGGGCAAGCGGGCACGCTGGGAGTATTGCGCCAGGGTTTCAAATGCTTTGGCAAGCTAGTGCGTGTCGCCTACTTCGCTCCGGCCCACAGACTGAATCCCGATACGGCTCGACTCTACGCGGCCAATCTTCTGACCGTTACCCGGCAGGTGCGTTATTCGACCAGGCATGAGAACTCAATTGACGTAGTGATTTCGCTCAACGGTATCCCAGTCGCCACGGCGGAACTCAAAAACCCAATGACGGGGCAGACGGCCGAGCACGCCAAGCACCAGTATCGGGCCGACCGCGACCCGCGCGAGCGGATCTTCGAGTTCAAGCGGCGAACGCTAGTTCATTTCGCCGTCGATCCGGACGTGGTGTGGATGACCACACGACTGGACGGCAACAAGACGTTCTTTCTCCCCTTCAATCGCGGGCGAGGCACCGGGGCGGGCAATCCCGACAACCCGGAGGGATACAAGACGGCCTATCTGTGGGAGGAAGTTTGGCAGCGAGATTCGTGGCTCGACGTTCTGGGGCGATTCATCCATTTGCAGGTGGACGAAAAGACCATCGGCGGCAAGACCGTCCGCAAGGAAGCGATGATCTTTCCCCGCTATCACCAGCTAACCGCCGTGCGCTCGCTCGTAGCCGACGCTCGGTGCAAGGGAGTCGGCCAGAACTATCTCGTGCAGCACTCGGCCGGCAGCGGCAAAAGCAACTCGATAGCCTGGCTCGCCCACCGCTTGGCCAGCTTGCACGATGCGGCAGACAGCAAGGTCTTTGATTCGGTGGTGGTGATTACCGACCGCCTGGTGCTCGACCGGCAATTGCAGGACACGATCTACCAATTCGACCACAAGCAAGGAGTGGTGCAGAAAATTGACGAGAACTCGGAGCAGCTTGCCGGGGCGCTTCGGAATACCACGCCCATTATTATTACCACGCTGCAAAAGTTTTCGTTCGTCTCGGACAAGATTGGCGAGTTGCCCGAGCGCCGCTATGCGGTGATCGTCGACGAGGCGCATAGCTCGCAATCGGGCGCGGCGGCCACGGAGCTTAAAGGGGTGCTCGCCGGCGCAGCGATCAAGAAGAAGGCCAAGGAAGAGGCCGAGGCCCAGGGCCTGACTGACAGTGAGGAAGAAATCCTCAAGGTGATGGCCCGCCGGGGTCAGCAGCCGAACATCAGTTTCTTCGCCTTCACCGCCACGCCGAAATACAAGACGCTGGAAGTCTTCGGCATGCCTGGAGCGGATGGTTTGCCGCAGCCGTTTCATCTCTACAGCATGCGGCAGGCCATTGAGGAAGGCTTTATTCTCGATGTGCTGAAGACCTACACGACTTACAAGACCTACTATCGGCTGGTGAAGACCATTGAGGATGACCCCGAAGTCTCGAAAAGCAAAGCGGCCAAGGCGCTAGCTCGCTTCATGAGTCTTCATCCGCACAACATCGCCCAGAAAACCGAGGTGATGCTGGAGCACTTTCGCACCTTTACCCGGCATAAAATTGGTGGCCGTGCCAAGGCCATGGTGGTGACCGGGTCGCGTCTGCACGCAGTCCGCTACAAGCTGGAGTTTGACCGGCAGATCAGAGAGAAGGGCTATCAGGACATCAAGACGCTGGTTGCCTTCTCTGGAGCGGTGGAAGATCCCGACGCACCGGGCGTGACTTACACCGAGCCAGAAATGAACCGGCAGCCCAATGGTATGCCGCTCCGCGAGAAGGAACTGCCGGAGAAGTTCGCCAGCGACGAATATCAAGTTCTGTTGGTTGCCGAGAAATACCAGACCGGCTTTGATCAGCCGCTATTGCACACGATGTATGTCGATAAGCGACTGGATGGCATCCAGGCCGTGCAAACGCTGTCGCGGCTGAATCGCACCTGCTCCGGCAAGGAAGATACCTTCGTTCTCGACTTCGTCAACAAGGCCGAAGACATTCAGGCGGCTTTCAAGCCCTACTACGAGCAGACCATCATTGGCGAAGAGGCTGATCCGCATCAGCTTTACGAGCTACAAGCCAGGCTAGAAGCAATGCAGGTTGTTTATCGGGATGACGTCGAAGCGTTTTGCGCCGTGTTCTTCAAACCGAAGGAAGTTCACACTCCGACCGATCACGCCAAGATGAATGCTTGTCTCGATCCTGCCGTGGGACGCTTCCGGCAATTGGACGAGGAGCATCAGGACGAATTCCGCAGTCTGCTGAACACGTTTCGCAATCTCTACGGATTCTTGGCCCAGGTAATTCCGTTTCAAGATAGCGACCTGGAGAAGCTCTATGCCTATGCTCGCTTTCTCGGCGGTAAGCTGCCGCGCCGGTCTGATGGCGAACGATTTGTCATCGACGACGAAGTGACGCTCAAGTTCTATCGCTTGCAAAAGATCAGCGACGGGTCGATCAAGCTCGATGACGGGGAGAATGTGCCCGTGACAGGTCCGACCGCCGTTGGCACAGGGAAGACCAATGACGAGATGGTCGAGCTATCGCGTCTCATCGACCGCATCAATGAGCGATTCGGCACCGAGTTTACTCAGGCCGACGAATTGTTTTTCCATCAGATCCGCGAAGAGGCTATGGCGGACCAGGAGCTACGTCAGGCAGCCAACGCCAATACGCTGGAGAATTTCCGTTTCGTGTTTGTCAAAGCACTCGAAGGGCTTTTCATCGACCGCATGGAACAGAACGAAGACTTGTTCGCCAAATACATGAACGACGGCGACTTCAAGAAGCTGGTTTCAGAGCACTTGCTGCGGCAGGTTTACGAACAGTTTAAGGAAGAAAACGTCGCTTGAGTTGCGAACGAGGGATTTGTTCAGCGGCACAAACCCACGTCAAAAGCCGAACCGTTTGCGAAACCACGGACGTAAACCACCATCCGACGGGGCCGGGGCCGACAGAGGCTCTTTCGAGCTTATCGACCCCGGCACTCCGCACGGTCTGCCGTTCGGCGCTCGGGTTGCTCCTCAGCATTGCCCTATCCTCCGAACGAGTGAGACAAGATCTAGCACGGATCGGCGCTGTTCGGCTAATCGCCGACGCTTTCCGATACGGACGAAGACAGGTTTTTCGCATTGATGACCATGCGGAGTTGGGGGGCCGGGGGATCAAACGGCTTCACCACGCGGCGACGTAGCCGCAGGATGTCGGTTGGCAATTGGTCGAGCCCGGCCGTTTTGCGTTTGGCGTTGACCGCTCGCAGTAGCAAGAGCATTTGCCGGCGGACGGGGGCATACGGCTCGAAGGGGAGCGAGCGAAGTTCGCCGGCCAGGTTCTCGGCAGAGAGCCGCAAGGATCGTTCGAGCAGATAGGCCCGTTCTTCCTTGTAACGCTCGCGGTCGATTTGCACGTGGGAATGCCAACCCGAGTCGACCTCGCCCGTGCGAGTCTTGCCACCTCGGCGATAGCTGATCGAGTAGCCCCAAAAGCGAATCGGCACGCGGCGGATGTCGCGGATGCGGTCCCCTTCCCGCTCGAAGAACTCATGCCGGCCCTCGCTGGCGATGATGACGAAGAACCGTTGGAACCTGAGATAGTGCAAATTGGCTTGGCCGAGTTGCTTGTTTCTGGCCCGCTGCCGCTTGGAGATGTTGATCCCGTAGGCAGCGAGGATTTTCTGATCGGTCTTAGCCGGGTTCTTGTGTTCGGGAATCACGCCGGTGACATACCAGCGGAAGCCGTGCGGCAGGTAGTGGCAGGCAAGCTGCTGCACAAATCCGGTGACAGAGGTGGCTTCGTGGCGATACGGCATACCGACGTTGTTCCCGAAAAGGGGGAGTTTGCTTCCTTGGCCGAAACTCCCCGAAAAGCCGGAACCTTGGTGGACGCCGGCGCGAAAGCTTGCTGGACGCTGCATTCTTTTTGAAGCAATGCCCAATCCATACGCTCCCCCGCTGTGAACCGTTGCCGAATGCCCGTCCGTCTGAAGACGGATCTCGGGCATTCGTCGCCAGTCCGCCGCCAGACGAGACCCGTTCTCCCGAACCGATCTCGTCTGGCCGCTTGCGCCTGTTCCCAAGGATCCGCTGGCCATGCGGCCAGCAAGACACGTCCTCTCGACGAGTAAAAATCACCCGTCAGCCCTTTCGTCGTCGCCAAGTATTTCGGGAGCCACCCGAAACGGCGAACGAGTCTCGACTGCCTTGCCGAGCACATCGCGGGGACTCCCGTCCCCTCTCCTACTTAGGCCACACTCCCAGTCCACGGCGTTTGGAGCACCTGGCTGACTTGCCAGGCACCGGCCACCACGCCGGCAGCCGTGGACCTTCCCGCGTTAATCAAGGTCTTCGTCAAAAGAGTCGCGTCGCTATCGGATGTTACTCCGAGGACACCAGCGCTTTGGGTGCATCTTTCCAGACGTCCCAGTTTCCGCTCGCCGCGTTTGCACGCAGAGGAACGATTTCGGGGGCGCGAACGCAGAAGCCGCCCCTTACCCGCAAGCGTTGGGTTTTCGCGGTTTGGCACCGCCTCTCTTTCGACTCACCGGCAAGCCCTTGCGGGCCTTTCATGGTTGAGCTCTTCACCGCGGGCGATTTACGCCCGACGCCGAGCCAGTCACGGCCCGGTTCCGCTTGTTGCCAAGTCGGAAGCTCCCCACGCCGGCCACGGTTGAACGATCCGCTCAAAACGGATGCGAACCCCCGGGACAGGATTACGGCGCGCTGTGACAACACAATGCGCCCTCACCTGCTTTGCACCTTGACGGCCTCGAACCAGAACTTCGGTCCAAGGTTTTTCCGCGTCGCCCCCGCTCGGGGCAACGCCGTGCATCGGATAGAACACCGGGATTACTCGCCTGCTCGTCTTGGCTTCGTGCCAACACGTGACAAGCGGATTACGCCGATGAGCCTCCGTCGAGCCGAACGAACACGTCTCCGCGTATTCGGCTCTACGGGTCCGACACCTGCGGGATGGTGAATCCCCGCCCCTTATCGCCAATGGCTAGTTGGCGTTTACCGGGCGTGTCGGCCCATCGAGAGGACGTCAGCCACGTTCTTAGGCCAGCGATACAAAGGCCGGCTTTACCGAAACGTGCGTTTCACGTGAGTGACGACCGCCGCGAAATCATCCGCAGCCCGACCACAATACCGCAGATCGGAATCGCTAATCATCTGGTTCCGGCAACTTTCCGGCAGGCTGCCAGCAAATTGCCGGGAATATGCCGGCACCGTGCCGGCCCGTAGACGAGGCCAAGCGCCCGCTACAGCGAGATTTTCCTTGCGAGAGCCGGCAATCGCATGGCACAAAGCCAGCAAGATTCCGGCAGAAGGCCGGACACTTGCCGGCAAATTGATGGCAATCATTTGTATTACAAATCAGAAGGGGGGCTGCGGGAAGACGATCACCGCCGTGAACCTGGCTGCTGGCCTGGCACGAAAAGGCCAGCGCGTGCTCGTCGTGGATCTCGATCCGCAAGCACCGATTGCCCCAAGCCTCAGCGTTGAAGTGCCCGCCGAGTTGCCGCCCATTGCCGAGGCGATTCGCAGCAGGCAGCTTGAAACGCTGATTTGCGCGTCGCCCGTGCCGAACTTGTTTGTCGCACCGGGAGATGTGAGCCTCGACCATGCGGCCATCGCCAACGAACCGCTTCGCGACACGCTCTTGCAGCGGGCTTTGCAGAACGTAGCGGGGGACTTTGATTTCGTGCTGCTCGATACGCCGCCGAATCTCGATCTTGTGACACTCAACGCCATCATGGCCGCCGATTGGCTGATTCTGCCTTGCGACGTGGATCGCGAATCATTGCAAAGCCTCAAGCGAACGCTCGAAGTGATGAGCGAGTATGTGCAGTATCGCCCGGAAATCGATCCCGAAACGTTCTATCGCGTGCTCGTCACCATCTACGATCCCCGCGACCAGGTGATGAACGACTGGCTCAAAACGCAAGTCGATCCGCTTGGGCAAGTGCTGTTCCGTTCCCGGATTCACCGCACGACCGCACTGAAGAAGGCCCGGGCCAACGGTCATTCGATCTTCGAGTATGCCGAGCGTTCGCGGTTGGCCAAGCTGGCCGCCCGGCGAGCCATCACCGATTTTGAATCCCTGACGCAAGAGGTCATCGAGCATGAGCACACGCGAAGCAATCGGGGCGAGCGTCCCGCTGTCGCCAATTCCCGCTAGACGGATCGACGCCGCCGAGAAAGCCCGGCAACTTGTCGCCGAACGACACGACGTGACACCGCCACCGGCAGTCGTCAGCACGCCCACGCCGAAGCTGGTCACACCGGCCAGCAAGACCGGGGAGGGGACACGGTCTAAGAAGCAACCCAAGCCGCTGGCCCGATTGTCAAAGCTCACCACCCGGGTTTATCCCGAACAACTCGAATGGCTGAAGCTCGAAGTCAGCCGCTATCGTGAGCAGAACCCCAGAGCACCACGGATCACCGTGGAGGAGCTAACCCGTGTCGCCCTTGAGCACCTGCGAGAGACCGGAAACCTCGAAACGCTGATTGCCAAATATCGCGGGTAGCGAGCCGGGAGTTATCCACAGGCCGGTTCGTGCTATCAGTCGCGTCCGTCGAAAGCGTTCGTGCTTTCAGTCGCGGGGTTGGTTCAATAGTTCGTGCTATCAGTCGCGCATCGGGTGCTTGGATTCGTGCTATCAGTCGCGCAGGTGGGGGGCAAGCCACTGAGATCACTGAAGAATCGGCACCCTAAAGATCTAATGCTATAAAGCTTCAAATGCATTAAACAAACGAAATGCAATTGAGGAAGGGAAAGAACAGCAAACAACCAACGGCTATCAGCGACATTCTGAAACACGTCGCGAAGCAGCACGTTACCAAGCGACGCATGAAGCCAACTCGTGACATCTCACCACAGCTCGAAATCGAGCCGTCACACGACGAAGACTTGTCGGGCGAGGAGTCAGGACGCTACGACTTCGATCTTGCAGAGTTCCCCTTGTTCCGGCTCTACAAAAACACACAGGGCGACAGCGACCGAACACCCTTGGTCTACACCGACCAGATCAAGGGCCGTGACGGTTCGCCGGTCAATCGCGAGTGGAAAGTTTTTCCCGGAGCATTTGGCTTCGGTGGTTCCTCCGCTCAGGTGTTGCTCTACGACCTGATCCAGCTCTACCTAGAGCAGGGAGGCGAAGGTTCGCAAATCCAGTTCGGCACCTTGCGATCCCTGTTTCTACGCCGTGGTGTGCGGAACCCGTCGAGCCGCGACTATGACCGCATGCGTCGCGACATCGACATTCTGCGGGGCTACGACTTCCAATGCAAAAATGCGTTTTGGGACGTTCGCCGCCGGAGCTACGTCGACATGAATTGGCGGCTCTTTGGTTCGGTGTTTTATTTCCGGCCCAGTCTGGACGCAGACGAAGAGCATCCTTTCGGATTCTTGGAAGTGAGCCAAGTTCTGCAGCAAGTCGCCAAGCGCCGGGGATTCTTCGCCTTGGGGTTTTCAAACCGAATTTTCTATTCGCTGAAACCCAAGGAGCAGCGGCTTGCGGTCTACCTGGCGAAGAAGTTCTCCTCCCAGCAGACCCACCGCCGTTACGTGGAAGACCTCGCCCGAGCACTGCCCATCGAGGCCAGCCGGCCCCGCGACACTTGGACCATCTTGCGGAGAGCTGCCGAGGGTTTGCTGGCCCGAAAACTGCCAATTTTGCAAAGTTTCCGGCTCGACGAAGCGAATGACGGCCGCATGGTCGCCGTGTTCGAGCGGGGAGCAAGGCCAGCCGGAAAATCGTCCCGCCTAGCGGTTGCTGTCCGGCCGCTTTCCGAGCAGGGGAATTTCGTCCTGGAGCGGATTACCAAGGAAATCGGCTCGAACGCCGACCGGCTTTGGTGGAGCCAGTGCATTGAACGCTTGGGTGTTGGCCCCATGGAACGAGCCCTTGGTCAGCTTCGCGAGGCGAGGGGACTTGATACGGTGCGGAACCCCGGCGGACTGCTCACGAAAATCATCAAAGACATCGCCGCAGAAACGGGCGTTGCCCTGCGAAGCTGATCTTCTCCGTCGGCAAGTAGACAGCCCTTGGCTGTCGGGCCGGTCAGGCCCGCGTGACTACGTGCCGGCGAGATTCAGAACAGGTTTTTCGCACTATCGACCATGCGGAATTGAGCGCGTGACAATCGGCGCGAAAAAATGACGTGGCTGTTTCGTTCCACAGCCCAATTCTGGCGTCGATTGACATTTTCTCGTGTCGCTGCCTGACATTTTTTCGCATTTCCATCTGACTTCCTCTCGGATGGAAGCTTTTCTGATTCGTTCCGTGATTGGAAACCGTGATCTCGGCTCAAGTTCCACGATTTGCCCATGAATGGATTCTGTCATCCGATAGGCAGCCGAACCGCGACCAAAACACGCCATGCACGGTGCCTGGTATGGGAGGCAGGTTTTTCGCCTTGAAGACCATGCGGAGTGGGACCGATAGGAAACGCCAGAAAATGCCAGCCGATTCGAGTTTTCATACCGTGGATGGCACGCATTGGCATTTTTGCGAGGAATTATTTCCGTGGCAGCTTGGGTGGTTCCCATGACTGCCACTTCGCGAAATTACAGTTCGTCGAAACCTGCGTTGTCGCAGGTGTTTACCTAAACGGATCGATATTTTGTTCCGTATGGAAGTGCGCCACCTTTGGCCCGAGAAAATGCTTTGGGGGGTTTCTCGGCCGCCTCGAAAAATCCATTTTCCAGCACGTCGACAAAAATCCCAATTCGCGATTTCGAGTTCTCGTCGCGGTTGATTTTCCAGCCTGCTGGCCGCCTGCCAAAAATCAATTGCTCGAAACTCCGGCCGCGAAGATTCGGCCAATCGCTTCGACTTGGTTCGTCAGCCTGCTGACCACAAAAGCACCACAAAGCGATCCTGTTACGCCAGGCGGCTTTCAGAAGAATGGAGCAGGCGAGGGGATGAGCCCCTGTCTTCCATTTGTTCTGACCGAGGCAAAAGACCATGAAGCGGCGAGCCGACGAGCATCGAAGTGAAACGATGCCGGCCATGCCGTCGGGAACGCCACGCTGGATTTCAGCGGAGTTGATCGCCAAGACCATCCGCACTTGGCAGCCGTATTACGACGAACCATTGACCCCCGAAGATGCCGTCGCAATGATCACAGGTGTTGGCCGCCTGGTGGACGTGCTCATTCGGGGGAAGGACTGATGAAGCGGTTCGTGGCACTTGCTCGCGTCAGCAGCCGAGAACAGGAACGCGAGGGATTTTCGCTCGCCGTTCAAGAGGACGCCTTGAAGCGGTTCGCAATTTCTGCCGGTGGCGAAATCGCCAAGCTTTACCGCATCGCGGAAACCGCCAGCAAACGAGACGAGCGGAAAACGTTCCGCGAGATGATCGCCTACGCCAAGAAGCACGCCCGTGAGCTTGACGGCCTCTTGTTCTACAAGATCGACCGGGCTGCCCGGAACTTGTTCGACTACGTCGAACTGGAACGGCTCGAATCGGATTATGGTTTGGGGTTCTTCTCGGTTTCGCAGCCGACCGAGAACACACCCGCCGGCCGGATGATGCGGCGGACGCTGGCCAACATGGCTAGCTTCTACACCGAACAACAATCGCTCGACGTGCGGGAAGGGCTCGCCCGTCGCGTTGAAGAAGGCTGGTTTATCGGCAAGGCCCCCTTCGGCTACAAGAACGTCCGCCGGGACGGACGGAGCATTGTCGAAACCGATCCCGAAGATGCTCCCAAGGTCAAACGGATCTTCGAGCTATACGCCTTCCACAATGTTACGCTCGACATGCTCAAAAGCCGCTTGGAGAAAGAAGGAGTCATCTACAAGCCGTCGATGCCCGGTTTCGTGCGGAGCAAGCTTTACGAGATTTTGAAAGACCGGGCCTACATCGGTGAGATCGAGCACCGGGGAAAATGGTTCACCGGTCGGCATGAGCCGATCGTCGATTTCGGCACCTGGCGGCGCGTGCAAATTCTCCTTGGAGGCAAGACCTACCAGCGGCATCAATTGACGTTTGGCAGCGAGCTTGTCCGCTGTGGTCACTGCGGCCATCCCGTCACCGGCGAGATCAAGACCAAGCAGACCAAGACCGGCCAGCGGCATTACGTCTATTATCGCTGCGCTCGCTACACTACGCCCGGCCATCCGAGAACACGAACGACCGAAGCAGAGCTTGATCGCCAGATTCTGGAACTGTTCGACCGGATCAAGATTCAAGACGCCGCCGTGCGAGATTGGTTTGTCGATGTGCTCAAGGCCAAGACACACGACGATGGCCAGGTATCGCTCGAACGCCACCAGGAACTACAGCGGCAATTGACGCGAGCCATGAATCAGCGAAGCCGGCTCGTTGACCTGCGGATGAACGACGAAATCGACGAAGAGACCTTCGCCGAGAAGCGGCTCGAACTGGCCGACCGCATCGCCGAGTTGAAGCTCAACCTCGACGCCATCGACCGAGGCCAGGAGGAAATGACCGACTTGGCCCTCAAAGTGTTTGAACTTTCGCAAACCCTTCGCGACCGCTGGCTTACGGCAGAACCTGACGTTCGCCGCCGAATTCTCGAAATCGTCTGTTTGAACTACAGCCTGCTCGACGGAAAGCTTTGCTACGAAACAAGAAAGCCCTTCGACGTGCTCGCCGAAGGGCTCGATTTAGCAAAAAGTCGGGGCGACAGGATTTGAACCTGCGACCTCTTGACCCCCAGTCAAGCGCGCTAGCCAGGCTGCGCCACGCCCCGAGCGTTTTAAATTGTTCCACAGAAGCGGTTTACGTTGCCTGCAATCCGCCGACAGTTACCGCGTGTGCATTCGTGTATCACACCAGATTTCCGTCGCCCAAATGGTAGCAGGCACTACAGTCGATCACAAGGGATATATATGTGCGTCTCGGCGCCTCGGCGCCGAAGGCCGCTCCGAAGGAGGACCGATCACTTTGCGGATTGGCGGACGGCCCAGGCGGTTTGAAGGTTGACAAGCTGTTGAAACCTGGCCGGAATTCGAATGGCGGGCACGAAGGGAGACGTGGACGAGTCGCCGAGATCCAACAGCGGATGGCACGGCTGCTGATTGACCGTGATGATACCGCTTTCGGGCACGCGCTCCCACACAGGGCGATTCCAAAGTGCAGCAAACGCTCGCCGTTTCCTTCATGAATCGGAGCTGTCGTCCCGCGTCCGGTAAAGCCGACGGTGCTTTCATCGCCTCCCTGAAAGTCACCAGCATCCGTGGCGATTCTAAAAGAGGACGTTAACGATCGGCCCGCGAGCAGCATCCCGGCAAGGCGAGGCGTGCTCCACCGGGAAGAGACGCTCAACCAATCTCCCACGCGGCCGTTCGGAATCGCGTTTCTGACGGCGACTCGCCGAAATGACGACGATACTCTGGGGCGAAATTCTAGGGCGGCGAATGTTCCATGCGGTGGCCACCTGGCGAACATTCAGCCCGCGAACGCGCTGACTTTAGTTCATCGCGTGCAGGCGCAACACGCGCAGATATTCGATCGCCCCCCATACCATAGCGCTGCTGAAACGCGTACCGAACGGTGCGAGGGCTCGCCTCGAGTTCTTGGCTAAGATCCAGCAGGCCAAGAGATGTTTTCAGGGATGCCTGCAAATACTCCTCGCCCTGCTGGAAGATTTGCAGTTCTCCGCCCTAGGCTTCGAGCCGGCCTCAAGACTGCGGGTGAGGCGACTAACTCAGAGACTACAACGGCGCATGCCTGCTCGAGACTAACATCTGAAGCATACGAATGGCCCCCAATATCTGTCCTGCAAGCTCCTGCAGCGTACGACCGACGATGGCCCCTCGCGATGACGCTCCCACGATATGAGTACCGGCTAGCGACTGCCATTAAAGTCGATCGCTAGCCGCTCAAGTAACTTCAACGGCACGGCGATGGCGATGATGTCTGCTCCTGGAGAAGCCCGATTCCCGACGTCCACTCCGGCGCCGCGCATGACAACGTCACCTGCCTCGCGCTTCCTACCCTGCCAGACACAGCCGGAATTGGCGGCTGTCACCGGGAGCCACTTCGATCCATTGTGGCTCGGTTGCGCCGCGCGTCAGCGGCATTCGGCTTGGCCGTCCGCGAAATAGCCGTGAGATTCGCCAACTCGTCGACATTTTGGAGGGCTAGATCAAAAACAACCGGCGTGCCATCTCGATGGCATGCGATTTGGGCGGTGGTGGTGTCTGGGGATCGCGCATACTTGTTTCAACGAGTTGATGTTGCGGTTTTTTGGATATTCTAGACGCAATTGCTGGACATCGCACAAATTGTGCTAGAGATTCAGAGAATGTACATGTCTCCCTAACAGCCTCTCGGCCGAATTTTTCTCTCGCACTCGGATGCCATGAATCTACCGGCCAACTCGGTGACCAGCTCCACCATGGTGCTATGGCTGCAACAATCGCCATCCGATCAGGCGGTATGGACCGAGTTCGTCGGGCGGTATGGGCACCGTATCCAAGGTGGGTGTCGGCAGTGGGAACTCCAGGCGGCCAACGCTCCAGGCGTCACTCCGACCGTATTGCTCAAGCTGCTGCTGGTCGTGCAGACTTTTCGGAACAACCCTGAGCAACGGTTTCTTGCCTGGCTGAAGACGATCACGCACCATGCGTGGCAAGATTCGACTCGTGGCCGTCGGCAGATCGCGCGTGGTGGCACTGTTGCCAACGACGACCGTCGTACTACGGCGTTCGCCCCTACTCGGTGGATTTCGGTGCGGGCTTTTTCAGCGTTTCTTCCAGTGTGAGGACATTCCCATGTCTTGTCGTTTTCAAGCAATGAGCCTGGCGGTCGCCATTCTGCTAAGCGCCGGATGGGCGAACTATGTACAAGGGCAAAACCAACAAGAGGATGCGGCGATCGCCGCAATCCGCAAGAGCGCTGAACAAGTTGTGCAGCTTTTTAACGCCGGGAATGCCGACGACATGGCGGCGGCATTCTTGCCCAATGGGGAGCTAATCGACGAGAAGGGCGCGATCTACCACGGTCAGCCAGAAATCAAGGCTCTTCTCGGCGCGTTCTTCAAACAGTTTCCCGGCGCAAAACTGGCACTCGGTATTGAATCGGTCCGCCTTGCAGGTCCCGTGGCGATCGACGAAGGAACGCGCACCATTACGACCGCCGACCACGCGGTGAGGTCGCAGTTCCGCTACATCGCCATTTGGGCCAAGACCGACAAGGGTTGGCAACTCGCCTCCTTCCGCGACTTCGCCGATGACCCGCCGCCGACCGCGAACGAATATTTGCAACCAATCGCCTGGCTCGTCGGTGATTGGATCAACGAAGGAGCCGACGGCAAGGTCGCGATCTCCTATCGCTGGTCGGAGGACAAGAACTTCCTCCTTGGCGACTTTCAGATGACTCTGGCCGACGGAACGCCGCGGAAGTCCACGCAACGCATCGGTTGGGATCCCGCTGCCGGAAAGATTCGCTCCTGGCTGTTCGATTCCGACGGCGGGTTTGCCGAGGGCGTCTGGACCGTCGTCAACGACGGCGCCGTGATCAAGTCCTCGTCGGTCAATCCCGACGGTACGGCCGCTTCCGCCACGATGAACATCACGACCCTGGACAAGGACCACTACAAAATCGAGGGAACCGACCGTGTCGTGGGGGACACTCTCGAAGACGATTTTGAAATCACCGTCACGCGGCGTCCGCCGGCAGCCGGTCAATGACGCTGCCAGAGATGAAGGGAATACTAGCATGTTTAAGCATGACAAACGTCTTCTTACATGGGCTGTGGCGATCGGCTGCCTGATTACCTGGTCGGGCATTGCCGAGGGGCGTGGGGGCGGACGTGGAGGTGGTGGACATGGCGGCGGACGCCCCTCGATGGGGCATGTCGGCGGCGGCGGCGGCCGGCCGTCAATGGGACACGCTGGCGGCGGGCATCGTCCCGTCTCGCGCCCACAGGCTTCTCGGCCGAATGTGAATCGACCCTCGATGGGGCACGCTTCGCATCCCATGACGCCTTCCCGACCCAACGTCGCTTCGCGGCCAGATGGCGGCGGTTTTCATCCGTCTGGTGGGCGGCCGAACGTGACGCGCCCGTCGGCAAGACCAGGCGACTCCGCAGCAGCCAAACGCCCCTCGGTTCGTCCTCCGGGCAACGTCGGGCCGACAAGCCGTCCATCTTTACCCGGAGGCGGCCTGGCAGGTAGCGGCAATCGACCCAATCTCGACAATCGTCCCGGCGCCGGCAACAGGCCTACGCCGGGAATCAACCCAGGCGGCAATCGACCCAATCTCGGTGATCGGCCTCAGCTTGGCAATCGCCCGAACCTCGGCGATCGTCCATCCCTCGGCGGGAACCGGCCGGGGACGAGCGACCGTCCAAGCTTGGCCGGAGTGAATCGGCCGACAACGCTTCCCGGTAATTTGGATCGTCCTGGGATCGGCGGCAATCGGCCGGGTGATCGTCCCAGCCCCGGCAATCGACCAGGAGGTGGCGGCGACGGTACGAGATTCCCTGGCGATCGTCGGCCTGGCGATCGAGACCGTCCGATCATCGGCGGCGGGAATCGCGACCACATCCATATCGGAAACGATATCAACATCAACAACGTCATCGGCAACCGTCCGGCTTGGGACCGCAGAAATTGGAATAACCCAGGCTGGGGCTGGGGCGGCGGCGGTTGGGCTGGCAACTGGCACGACCACTGCATCAATCCCCACCACCGTTGGTACAACGGCTGCTGGAGCGGCGGTTATTGGGGGAGCAACTGGTATGCTCCGCTCGCTTGGGTGGCGACTGGCTGGGGCCTAGGAACACTCACCAGCGGCTGGGGCTACGGCGCGGGATACTACAACCCGTACTACTCCGAGCCCGTCGTTGCGGCCGCGACAGTTCCCTACGATTACTCGCAGCCGGTTGTCGTCAACAACTACGCCTCGTCCAATGCCGACGCTGGCAGCGACGGCACACAGGCCCCTGCCCCCGCCGTTGCGGAGACAACCGAATCGCAACAAGCGACGCAGTTGTTCGACGAAGGGTTGGCGCAATTCAAGTCGGGCAACTACCGCGCAGCGCTTGCCAAGTTCGACGCTGCCTTGCAGAAACTGCCTGGAGATCCGGTCGTACATGAAGTGCGCGCACTAACGTTGTTCGCTCTCGGCGAGTACAAGCCCGCGGCCGCGGCGCTCAACTCGTTCTTGTCGAGCGCGCCCGGCATGGACTGGACGACCATGAGCGGCCTGTACGGCGACACGGCGGACTACCAGGCTCAATTGCGCAAGCTGGAGCAATACTGCAAGGCGAACCCGCAGGACGCATCAGCCTTCTTCGTGCTGGCCTATCAGTATCTAGTCATTGATTCCAAGGACAACGCCGTGAAGGCCCTACAGGTTGTCGTGAAGAATCAACCCACGGATTCCACGGCCAAGCGAATGCTCGACGCGCTTGCGCCAGCACCGTCGTCGACCCCTGAGCCCGCGCCGGCCGGCGCGGATGCGCCCGATACCGACCTGGTCGGCAATTGGCGAGCAACGGCCGGTGACACGACGATCGATCTGGCGATCACCGAAGACTCGCAATTTACGTGGAAGGCTACCCAAGCCGGAAAACCGGTGGCCGAGCTTAAGGGGCAGCTTGCGTCCACGAGCGACGAACTCGTATTGGAAAGTCCGGATCAGGGGGCGATGGCGGGCAGCGTCAAGTCGCTTGGCCCCGACAAGTGGCAGTTTGCCTTGAGCGGCGCGCCGCCGTCGGACCCTGGGTTGAGCTTTGCAAGAGTGAGGTGAGTAGAACCCGCGACACAGCGTCCGCTAATACAAATCACTTTCAGGTGCAGGGACTTGGCGATGAACATCGTGCGGATCGTCTTGGACTGCTGTCCGGCGAAAACGTGCCGGGCAAGAGGACCCCGGCGATCGGCGGCTGAAAGCCAGGACGTCTATTCGGATCGATCACACGGTCGCTGACCACTTTTAACAGGAGTCATTCTCCATGGCGAACACGACGGATCTACTTGGCGCGTTGTTGGGGCGAGGCATGACGGAATCATCCAAGGGCCGAATTGAAAACTCGCTCGGCGAGCAAGGCATCGGCGGAATCGGGGGCATCCTCGAACAGTTGGGCCTGGCGCCCGCGAAACTGCCCGCCGGCGCGCCGAGCCGCGCGGAGGCATCTTCCGGCGGCCCGGGCGACATTCTTGGAAAACTTGGTAGCGTCGCCAAGAGCATGTTCGGCGAAGGCGACCAAGGCAAGTCGCTCGCCGTCGGCGGGCTTGGAGCCCTGGTGGGCGCCGTGCTCGGTGGCGGTGACAAAAGTATCAAAGGAGCGGTCGGCGGCGGCGCCTTGGCGCTGCTCGGCTCGATCGCGCTCCAGGCGTTGCGTGCGTCACAACAACAGGCAAAAGCCCCGGAGGTCGACTCGGATGTCAAACTGGTCGCCGGCCTGCGCGCGCCCGAAAACGAGCGGGAAGCCAGGCAACTCGAGGCCATCACCGATTTGACGGTGAAGGCTATGGTCAACGCCGCCAAGGCTGACGGCCGCATCGACGAAGACGAAATGCAAAAAATCGTCGGCGAGTTGCAGGGCGACGGGATCTCCGAGGCCGAACGCGAGTTTCTGCTGGCCGAAGTGCGCAAACCCATGTGCACCGAGGAGATTGTACGCGCGGTTCCAAACCAGCAGGTGGCCGCTCAGATTTACGCCGCATCGCTGTTGGCCGTGGAGGTCGATACGCCCGCCGAGAAGACCTATCTCCAGGGCCTCGCGAGAGATCTCAAATTGGATTCGCGAGTCGTCAACCAGATGCACGCCACGCTCGGCGTCGGATGAGCAAAACCCAAGGGCCACGTCATTTCATTTGGGTGCGTCGGGTGTTCAATTTGCATCCCTGTCCGGTTCGGTCGGGGAGCAGGCAGTCTGCTCCTCGGCCGACGGCAGGCTAAACCACAAATACGTGCATAGGGTGAATCATGACTGCACCATTGAAGTATCTCGACAAAACAATCGGGATGCTGCGCGAACTGGGGCTGGTGCCTGAAAAAACGAAAGACGCCCGATCGTCGTGCGACCTTGAAAAATCAACCAGCGGCATGGGGGATCGTGTCATGAACAAGGAACTTGCTAGATGCATCGTCGCGGCGTTCATCACGGTGATCACGGCACTGCCCGCAAACGGCCAGCAGCGTGAAGCAGGCAGCCCGACCGACGCGCCGCTCGTCGTCGATGGAACGGTGCGGCAGGTGTTTCGCAGCACAGCCCAGGGACGCAACGACTCGCTGTTGCAGATCGACGTAACTCGCAGCGAGGCGCGCAAGGCCGCGGCGGGATCGCAGCCACTGCGGTTTCCTGCCCCGGGTGAGCCGCTCTACGTGCACGTTGCCCAGCCCGGGCAAGCTGCGTTGCAGAGTAACGGAAACGGCCTTCCGTCCGAGGGAACTCAGGTTCGGGCGTACCTAAAGCCGCGAGACCAGGGCGGCTGGGAGGGAGCGAGTGCCAAGTGGTACGAGCCGATCGGTGACCGCACGCCGGGCAAAATCAGTCCCGAAGATCTCGTCCGCGAGGCCATCGAGAAGGCGGAGTCGGGCGCAAGCCTGGGGATGTCGACCGAACTATTACGAATCGAAGGTCAGTCGGTATTGCGTGTCACGAGTGTCGAGCGCGGCGGACCGGCGCAGAACGCCGGACTCGAGATCGGCGACGTGATCGCGGCGATCGACGGGAAGGAAATTTCCTCCGCCAATCAACTTGCGCAGTTTGCCGCCACCGGTAAGCCTGTGCAACTGGTCGTCGTTGACGTGAATACGGGACGCGCGGCGCGCGTCGAAGTGGATCCTCGCGGAAAGCCCGGCAGCACCGCCACGGCCGATCCATCGCCCGCGTCTCAACCGCCGCGCGTCTCGCTCGGTTTGTCGGCCGAACCGGTGACCGTGGGAACGCGCAGTGCGTTAAAGGTCATTCGCGTCGATCCAGCGGGACCGGCGGCGAAGGCGGGGGTTGAGCCGGGAGACATTCTGGTCGCGGCCAACGGAGCGCCGACGACGGGCGTCGAGCAATTGTTGACCGCGCTGCGCAAGAGCGGCCCGACGCTCAAGCTCACCGTGCGCGATTCGCGCACCGGTCGGGATGTCGACGTCGACGTGAATGTGGGCGGGACCGCAAAGACGGCTCCTGCAGACGTGGCCACTCCCATCAAACCATCGACAGACAAACTGGGAGCCGTGACCGAGTTGGCGTTTCACGACAACGATTTCGCCGTGAAAGTCACGGAAGTCGAGCCCGGCAGCGCCGCGGCGCGTGCGGGATTGCGGGCCGGCGTGTTGATCGTCGCGGTCAACGGCAAGCCGGTGCTTCACCCCAATGACCTCAACGACGCGATCCGGCAGAGCAACGGCACGCTGAAGCTGACCGTGGTCGAACCGTCGAACGGCAGGAAGAGCGACCTGAACTTCAGTGTGCGGTAGCCGTCGGCGGACATGGTTGCGATCCGTGAATCATTGGAATCAATCAATCACGGAATGGCGAATCCTGAGCAACCGGGGAATTGCGGTTTTTAATGCCGAGACAACCATGTTCGAGATGCGCACTAAACTGGTCATGGTGCAGAAGGAATCCTTGAGCGACATGAAAATAAGGTGGTGTTGCCAGGCACGCTTCGCCTGACTGCTCGCTTGGGAACAGATGCGACTTGATCCGCATGGCCAGCGTGAGCAATGTGACATGAAACGATTAAACGTACGTACTCCATAAATAATTCAGGCTAGTTCGTGAGGAGTGATCTATGCTGACGCCAACCAGACGGACGACTTTGCTTTGTATTGGGATCGGCGCGCTATTGGGCTATGGTGCCGCCTCGGGCGTGATGAACGCAGTCGGACAGGCCGCTGCAAGCCCTGCCGATCGACAGGCCACGACATCGGCCGCAGCAGCGCCGCACACGGCAGCCTGCTGCGACGGTATCGAGAAGAGCGAACTGCTCGCTTTGGCCGCATTCAATCAAAATGCGGCAACCAAGTCGGCGGCCTCGGGCAAGAAGCCCAACATCCTCGTCATCTGGGGCGATGATATTGGCACATGGAATATCAGTTTCAACAATCGCGGAATGATGGGCTACCAAACGCCCAACATCGACCGCATCGCGCGGGAAGGCCTGGCCTTCACCGACTACTACGGCCAGCAGAGTTGCACTGCTGGCCGCGCCGCGTTCCTCGGCGGAAACGTGCCAGTGCGCACCGGCATGACCAAAGTCGGCCTGCCTGGCGCTAAAGAAGGCTGGCAGAAAACGGATGTCACTGTCGCCACCGTGATGAAAAGCCTGGGATATGGCACCGCACAGTTCGGAAAAAACCACCAGGGCGATCTCGATGATCATCTGCCCACCATGCACGGGTTCGACGAGTTTTTCGGCAACCTGTACCATCTGAACGCCGAGGAGGAACCGGAGCATCGCGACTACCCGAAGGACCGCAAGCTGGCCAATGGCAAGACGTTCGCACAGACCTTTGGGCCTCGCGGCGTGCTCAAGTGCAAGGCCGACGGAAAGGGAGGCCAGACGATCGAAAACACCGGCCCGCTCACCAGAAAGAGAATGGAAACCATCGACGATGAAACCGTCGCCGCCGCCAAGGATTACATCAGCCGGCAGCACAAGGCGGGCCAGCCGTTCTTTTGCTGGTGGAATGCCACCCGGATGCACTTTCGTACGCACGTCCGCGAGGCACATACCGGAATCTCCGGCCCGAGCGGCGACGTCTATCACGACGGCATGGTCGAGCACGACCGTAACGTCGGCGAACTACTGAAGCTGTTGGATGAACTGGGCATTGCCGACAACACGATCGTCTACTACTCGACGGACAACGGTCCCCACTACAACACCTGGCCCGACGCGGGCACCACGCCGTTCCGAAGCGAAAAGAACTCGAATTGGGAGGGCGCCTACCGCGTGCCCGCCTTTGTCCATTGGCCGAACCACTTCCCTCCCGGCCGGACGCTGAACGGTATCGTCTCGCACGAGGACTGGCTGCCCACCTTTGCTGCCGCCGGCGGCGACCCCAATATCACAGAGAAGCTCAAGCAGGGAGTCGAGTTGAACGGCCGCAAATACAAGAACTATATCGACGGCTACAACATGCTCGACTACCTGAGCGGGAAGACCAAGGAATCGCCGCGGTCGGAGTTCTACTACGTCAACGACGACGGCCAGGTCGTCGCCATCCGCTACGAGGATTGGAAGACGGTGTTTCTGGAAAATCGGGCCCACGCCTTCGAGGTCTGGCGCGAGCCGTTCGTCGAGTTGCGAGTGCCGCTGTTGTTCAATCTTCGCCGCGATCCCTTCGAGAAGGCGCAACACAATGCGAACACGTACAACGACTGGTTTCTGGACCATGCGTTCGTGATTGTGCCGCTCCAACAACTCGCGGCTAAGTTTCTGATGTCGATGAAAGAGTATCCGCCCAGCCAGTCGCCCGGATCATTCAACTTGGAAAAAATCCAGAAGATGGTCTCCGACCCTGCGGGCGGCTGATTCGGATAGCTGTCCGTTGCCGGCGGTCGATGCGCATCGACCGCCGGCTGTATCTGAACGTCATTGCAATTGGAATCGACATGGCTGACATCGGCGCCCGTCGTACATTTCTGGTCCTTACCTGTAGTTTGCCGGCCGCTCTCGCCTTCGGACAAGCGCCGCACGTTGGTGACCCACTGCCATCCTGGAATGAGGGAAAGGCGAAGGCCGCGATCCTCGACTTCGTCAAGGCAACAACGACCGAGGGGTCACCGAGTTTCGTGCCGCCTTCCGATCGCATCGCGGTCTTTGACAACGATGGAACGCTCTGGCCTGAAAATCCAATCCCGTTCGAAGTCGCGTTCGCGCTCGATACCGCGCGGGCGGCGATGGCGAAAAATCCGGCGTTGAAGGAGAGGCCCGCATACAAGGCTCTCGCCACGGGCGACGTCGCCGCGCTCGTCGACAATCATCTGAAAAACCTGCTCGAACTGCTCGTCGATACGCACGCCGGCCAAACAACGGAGGATTTCGACAAGTCGGTCGCCGACTGGATCGCCACGGCACAGCACCCACGATTCAAGCGGCTGTACTCGGAATGCACGTACCAGCCGATGCAGGAAGTGCTGGTGTTGCTGCGGGCCAAGGGATATCGGACTTATATTGTCTCAGGCGGCGGACAGGAATTCATGCGCGTCTGGGCGCAGCAGGTCTATGGCGTGCCGCCGGAGCAGGTCATTGGCACGGTGTTCAAGACGAAGTACGAACTGAAAAACGACAAACCGACGTTGACCATTCTGCCAGAGATTGGCCTGATCGACGACAAGGCGGGAAAGCCCGTGGCGATTCATCACCTGCTCGGCAAGACTCCGGTCATGTGCTTTGGCAATTCGGATGGCGACCACGAAATGCTGCAAATGACCACGATTGGCCGCAGCCCGAGTTTTGGCCTCATCGTTCACCACACCGACTCCGACCGAGAATACGCCTACGATGCGAAGCCGAAAAGTTCCGGCAAGCTAATCGAGGCTCTCGCCGCGGCCCCAAAACGTGGCTGGGTCGTCGTGGACATGAAGAACGATTGGAAACAAGTATTCTCCATTCCTATTGCCAAATAGTTTCCTAAGGAATCCGCCATCTAAAACTCCAGAATCGGCCCCTGACGTTGGCGGCCGTCGTCGTCGGTGTCGCGGCTGGCTGGTTTGTCTACAAGGATCAAGGAACGTTCGAGTTCTCGGGAAGGATTGAAACGATCGCGTTCCAGTTGCAATAGGCCGGTTGCCGGGCAGACCACCAAAGACATCGAGACTCACTTCAAGATCGCTTGGGGGCCGCGGGCGTGAAAAAGGGCATCGGTCCCCCCGGCCAGATAGTTGGTGACCGACGGGGATCTGCGTGGTTCGGCTAGACAAATTTTGCTAGTATGCCGGAATGGAGGTGTCACGCCAAAGTGATTTGATCGATGTCGAGCGTTTGCTTGCAAGCGCGCCAATTGCGCATTGCGAGTACTTCGCCACCGTGGGATCAACGCACGACATAGCGCACGAACGCGCCCGTGCCTCGGAAACCGAGTTGCCGCTACTCATCGTGGCCGATGCTCAGACCGCTGGCCGTGGCCGAGGCCGGAATCAATGGTGGACCGGCAAGGGAAGCTTGGCTTTCAGCCTCGTGTTCGATCCGCGCGATTGGCAGTTGACCGAGATCATCCAGCCCCAGAGATCGCTCGCGGCCGGCGTGGCGATTGTCGATAGCGTCGCGCCGTGGGTGCCCGATCATCAAGTTGGACTGCACTGGCCCAACGACGTCTTTGTGGACAAAAGAAAATTGGCGGGAGTCCTGGTGGATGTGTTGGCCGGAGGTCGGCACGTGGTGGGAATTGGTCTTAACGTGAACAATTCCTTCACGGGCGCCCCACCTGAGGTCTCTTGTCGAGCGGTCAGTCTTTGCGAGCTTACGGGGAAGCCACTTGATCGGACCGCGGTGCTGATCGAGCTACTGCGGCACTTGCAGGTTGCTATGCAGCGGTCGGCGACAGACCCGATGGGCTTTGGCACACGTTTCGAATCGCTCTGCCTGCAGGTCGGATGCGAGCTTACGATCGAGGCGGCCGGACGCCGTACCACGGGAATTTGCGCCGGTATTGCGCCTGACGGCGCTTTGTTGCTGGAAGTGTCTGGCGCGTTGACGCGACATTATTCGGGCGTGCAGGTTCACGCGAAAACCTAGCCGACACAGCAGCTTCCTTCGACTTTTGCGGTTTAGGCAGCCATAGGGCGACCGCGTTTTCTAGGAGGCGCTCATCGGCTCGGGCTTGTCACTCGATGGTTTCCACGGCGGCAGCCCCGCGACGATTCGATAATCGATACCCGTACGCGACGGCGATCAGGATCGCGATCGGCTGCACGATCTTGAACCACAGCGGGTAAGGCAGCATGGAGAGGTTGAAAATCACTGCCGCCAGTAGCAGCAATGCCAGAAAGATGGCGCTGCCGTTATTACCGAAACGGGCCGCGATCCAAGTGGCAAGGAATGCCGTGAATCCCCACATGGGAACGACGACGGCCAGCACCCAATGCGGATAGTTCGCGACATGCGCGCACATCTCCTCCATCGTTCCCTGAAATTCTGGAGGCGTGGGATGCACGACCGAACTGAAAAGCTCGACTGCGATCAGCAGGACCATCGTGGTGGCGATGGCGGCGACAATCGCGCCGAGGATGCGAAAGACGGTGATCGCTTTCATGGTTGTTGTTCGGTGGGCGAGGATTGAGGATCGGCCTGAACTTTCAACAACCGGTCCAGCCAGGACGCCCATTTTTCCCTCGCGGCGTCAGCCGCCTTCGAGGCATCGTCGCCGTAGAAGTAGAGAACGACACTGGCATTGGTCGAATTGCCCATGCTATAGGTGCCGATCAGGGCGACGCCGGGCGCGGGGGCAGTCAACCGCAACAGGATGTAGCGATCTCGATCGCTTTGCTGCACGCGCTCGACCGTCCCGGACAGCCGTTCCGGTTGCTGCGGAGTCGTACGTTCCTCGCCGACGTTTGCGGCAGCCAGCCCCAGCGCCTCGGTGAGACGTTTCCAGACTTCCAGTTGCGGAGCCTCCTCGCTCGCCATGACGTGGAACGAGGCCGCCTGGCTTCCCGCGAAGTCCCTGAGATAGAGTCGCAACACCTCGAAGAATCCAGGCCAGCCCGCTTCAAAACCCTCCAGTGATGTATCCCAGGCATCGGTTGTGGCGCGCAGCGAATGGGTCATGCGAAACAGGCACTTCCCGTCCGGCCTGCTCGTCACGGCGATCTCGGTCTCGACCGGCGGCGCGCTCTCGCTCCACTCGCACTCGACATAACCGAAGCGAGAGGGCGGTTCCCAGATCGTCACTTCCCCCTTCGAACTTCCGTAGGGACCGAGGTCAAAATGGATCGTGCCGCCGACATGCTCTTCAATCTTCGTCTTGGCAAACCAGGCATCATAGCCGGGGCCGGTCGCAACCGCCTGCCACACCTGCTCGGGCGTGCCGGGTACGACCAACTCCATCTCCACCCAGCGTTTTCCGGTTTCGTCTTTTTTGATCGGCATGGATATCTTTCCTTTCGTCTGCCAACGACGAGTTCACGCCTCATCGGCTGGCACGAGCTACTTCAATTCGAGATTCCGGCGGATGGCATACGCCCGCAAGACATCTTTCGGGATGACGTGGTAGCCGTTGACGGGCAGGAAAGGCGAATTTTCCGTCGTGGGCTCAAGGGCCACATGCCGACCATCGACGACCGCGATTTGCAAGCAATCGTCAATGTCATACAAGTCGTCGGTGTGAACCGCGTCGGCGCCGATCAGCATCTCGCGTTTTGCCCGTCGTTTGGCCTCTCTCTCGTCACATGCGACCAAAAATTTGTTGGCGTGCAATTCCGTGAACTCGCCCGGCCGGTACGCGCCCAGATTGACGAAGAAGAGCCTTTCAGATCGGGACGACGGGTTCTTGTCCAGAGAGATGCGAAAGCCGTCGACGTGGTTCAACTCGACCCACGAGTCGATGTGAACCCGTAGCGGATCGCCGAACCATTTGTCCAGCAACTGTTCGTAGGTCGCTTCGATGGACGTGCCGACGACAAAGACCACGTCATGCAGTTCGGTATTGCACTTCGGCGCCCGACCACCAAGATAGACAGCGAACAGTTTTTCCATCGGCGATCAAGTCCGCGAAATTAGAATCGAATCTCTGGGGGCTGCGACAGCGGGCGGAGCGTTGCTTGACGGTCTACTCGGCGACCGCCAAACTACCGGGTGTCCGGCCGGGAATAAACGATACCATTTTAACCCAAAAGAATCGTTGTTAGATTGCGAATTCACTGCTTGCAACACGTGCCGTTTGAAGGTCCAGCCGGAGTCGCCACTTGGGCGCGCCGGGCGAAGCACCCGCTTGCCGTGACGGGGATGTTTCAAGGGGCCCCGCTGCCCGCGCACGATGATTTCGATCTGCTGGTGGTGATGGGCGGTCCGATGAGCGTACACGACGAGCGCGAATATCCGTGGCTCAAACTGGAGAAACAGTTTATTGAGCACGCGCTACGCGCCGGCAAACGCATCTTGGGGATCTGCCTGGGAGCGCAGTTGCTGGCCGACGTACTCGGCGCCCGTGTCTATCGCGCCAAGGAGAAAGAGATCGGCTGGTTTCCGGTCCGCAAGCGGCCGGAAGCGATTGTCTCACCGTGGGCCAGCGGGCTGCCGGATTCATTTCTGGCGTTTCACTGGCACGGCGAAACCTTTGATCTGCCGGCCGGCGCGGTCCACCTGGCCGAAACCGACGTTTGCTCGAACCAGGCGTTCGAGATTGACGGAAGGGTGCTGGCCTTGCAATTTCATCTGGAGGTCACGCCCGACAGCGTGCGTCAATTGGCCCGGCACTGTGCCGGTGACCTGGACCGAGCCCCTCACGTCCAGTTGGGCAGCGAACTGCTCGGTTCGGGGGCGAAGTTCCACGAAGCGGAAACACGACTCTTTGGGCTGCTCGAGCGATTCCAGGAATCTGATGATCCCACCCAATAACGCTGCGAACTTCCTCGCCGAGCTCGATGCGCTGCTTGCCACGTCTGCCATGCCGACGGAAAAGGCCTTGCAGCTCATTGGCAAGCATTTTCCACACTATCATTGGATTGGCATCTACTGGCTGCAAGACGAAACGCTTGTTCTGGGGCCGTACGTGGGAAAGCCTACCGAACATAGTCGCATCGCGGTCGGTCGGGGCGTGTGCGGCACGGCGGTGGCCGAGGGGAGAAACCAGATCGTGGACGATGTGCGGCAAGTCGAGAACTATCTGGCGTGTTCGGCGCAGACACGTTCCGAGATCGTCGTACTGATACGTCGCGGCGATCGCCTCGTCGGTCAGATCGACGCGGACTCCGACCAGGTCGCCGCGTTCGACACGACCGACGAAGCTCTGCTGGCGGCAGTCGCCGATCGATTGTCGAGGTTCACGAGCGAAGCTGGCTGAGGCTCCGACCGGCTAAAGCCGATTGTCGTTCAATTGCCGCCACGACCGCCACCGCGGAAGGAACCGAGGAGCTTCAGCAGTAGTTCCATCTCCTGCATGCTTACCTCGCCATCGCGATTTTGGTCGACCACCTGGAAGAATTGGCCGATGCGTTCCGGCAGTTCTTCTTTAGTGAGCTTGCCGTCTTTGTTGCCGTCGAGCGCCGCAAACACCTTCTCGGGGGTGAACTGGGTCAACATGCTTGCCGGCGACGGACGGGGTGGAATTTGGTCTTTAGGAAACACCTCGACGTAGAAGCCGATGTTCATTTCTTCAAACGTCTGGTTGCCCCAGGTCACGGTCTTGGTGGGGTCGGGGTTCGAGAGATTCTCCTCCGAATTGTCCCAATGGGCCGTGCATATCAGCTTCGTGCCCTTGGGAACCAGCTTCGGCTCATCAAGGATATAGGTCGTCTGCCAGTTGAAGTCATAACGCGGCACATCGAGCACGATCTCCTGCCGTCCGTCCGGATACACCACTTCGTAGCGGAAGGCTTTCCCTCGCGTGTGCATATGCGGGGTCATATTAATTAACAGCGTGTCGACCTCGAACATCGATTCGGACGCTACCTGATAATCAGATGCTCCCGGCGGGATCGCAAACAGCGGATTAACAAGCGCCATGCTGCGGACGGCAAATTCGACCTTGTTGGGATCGGCGAACTTCAGGCCGATATAGCTGCGATCCTCGGCCGGCGTGCCATTCGGCGTGTAGTGCATCTGAAAAAGCAGCTTGGAGCCGGCTTTGATGGGCATCGCCGACTTGCCATCGGTATTCAGAAATGGGATCCCGCCCGGCGCATACCCGGCGATTAAATCGCCACTGGCAATGCCGCTTCCCCCCCTGCCCCCGCCACGTCGCCCAAATCCGGCGAATCCTCTCGGGGTGTCGTTGCCTTTCTGGTTGGCGTCACTTTCACCGGCACCGCCACGCCGAGGACCGTTGGGGTTCGTACGGCCCGCCAGCCCGTCGACACCAGGAGGCAGCACGAACACCAAGATGTGATGCACGGTTTCGAGGCTCCCGGGCTTGGCCTCCGCAGCCGTAAGCCACTTGTCTTCGGTCCAACCTGGGTCGACGACAAAGTGATAATAGTCGATGACCCCTTCAGCCGGCACGGAGACGGATTTATCGCTCATGTACAGGATCTGATCGGGATCGCCGATGGCCCAGCCCTCGGCAAACTCACGCGGCGACGGCAGATCCGCCGGATTGCCTTCCGGACAACCGTCTTTCACCCACTCGGCGATCAGTTCCTTATCCGAATCCGAGAGACTCAAATCATTGGAAAAACGGCTGTGAAGCGGATTGGCGTGCCAGGGAGGCATCCGCTGGTCCTGAACGACTTCGCCGATCATCTCCCCCCAACCGAGTACTTCATCGTAGCTGGTCATCGCGAAGGGCCCGATGCGGCCCGGCCGATGACATTCGACGCAATGATTCTGAAAGATGCGGGCGATCTGGTTGCTGTAGGTGACTTTGCTGTCGTCGTTCACCGGCCGAACGCGGCCGATGATGCAGCCGATCGCTTTTGTGGTTGCTACGCTGACTTGTTTACCGTCCAAGAGCTCATTGACTGCCTCGACAAGGTCATGCCGCGACGGCGCGGGGCGCTGATAGCCGACCCCCTCGGCAAAGCCGTATTGATCGTCGACGCGGCCCCAGTAACGCACCACGCGCTCGCGATCGAGTACGAATATCTCGGGCGTCCGCTCGGCGCCAAAACGATCGGCCACGACATTGCCGGGATCCTTGAGCACCGGAAACTCGATATTGTGGCGCTGGGCATACGCCGCGATCTTTTGAATCGAATCCTGCTGGTTCGGGTCGATGCCCAGGAAGGCGACTCGCTTGGCGTCCAGGCTTTTGGCCAATTCGGCCAGCCGTGGGCCATACAACTTGGCGAGCGGACACTCGGCGCCAAGGAAAGCCACGACCACCACCTCGGCATCTTTCACGTCGTCGAGCGAATACTCCTTGCCGAACTGATTCTTGAGCGAGAAGTTATCGATTTTTTTGCCGATTCGGTCGGTTTCACCGGCATCCGCCCTCATCCCGACGAGGACGGCGACACAAAAGAACAGCGCGAACATAGTACGCAGCATAGCGACGTTTCCTCGAATTGGAGCTGTTTCAGGGATCATGGCGATGAATTGGAGCTTCGCGTATCGGTTGTAGCTAGTTACTCATCTCGTTAGGGATCGGTTTCGCATCGACTTCACTTTCCGAGGGAAAGTGCTTGTCGAGACGCGGCTGCACCGCCGCACGAAATCGACGCGCCTGTTCGGGGCTCAGAATCGCGGCCGTCTCTTCGATGACCTGCTGGAGCTCTGCGCGCATTTCACGGATCGTATTCGCCCGAATATGATCCAACTTGGGCTGATGGTCGCGCACAATCTGCTGGAGACCGGCCTGTTGTTTCTCGGTCAGGTCCAAGTCCGCTTGCATCCGCTGGGCCACGCGTTCTAGTAGATCATTCCAACTCACCAGCCGCGCTGGCGGAGAGAATGCCTGCATGGCGGCCGCTCCGCAGGCAAGACCTGCGAGAAATATCACCCCACCCAGCACGACGGACGTCCAAGCCCGCGCGCGATTCGGCCGCCCCGCCGGGAGTTGGAGCTCCAACATAGCGCTTGCCTCACCGCCGACATCGTCGTTCCCAGCGAACGTCGTCATTACTCAAGCACTCGCAATATGGCTTCGGGCCCAGTACTCATGACCGCGGCATAGGAAAGCGAGGCCAAGCTATCGTTGGCCGGCGGGGTACTCCACGTAACTACCACCGTCAGCGCCGACAGCACGCAAGCACAAGCCGCGACTAGCAACAAACGCGAATCGATCGCGCTGGCTCGCCTTTGCCTGATTCGCTGGATCACACGAGCGGCAACATCGATTCGAGGTTCCGCTTCGGTGCTCATTCGCGTACCAAGCTGTCTCAAAAGATCAATTTCGTTCACGTAAGACTTCCTCCGCCGATTCGTAGGCCGCCTGGGCGTTGTCGATTCCCAGTTCGGCGAACAAAGCACGCAGCTTGCGCCGGGCACGAAAGGCTTGTACTTTGGTCATGGTTCTGGTCCAGCCCGCCAGCCGAGCCGCTTCGTCAATGCTGTGCCCCTCGACATAAACTAAAAGCAGCACCAGCCGATCTCGGGGCGGCAATCGCTCAAGCAAGGCGTGAATCAAACGGCCCGCTAAATCCGCATCGAATTCCTCGACCTTGTGCTGCGCCAACTGGCGCCACCACCCATCGTCGCGGCTGGCTTCCGCGCTACGGCGTTTCTTTTTCCAGTAGCGGTAACCAACCCGAGTCGCAATTTGCCCAAGCCACGCGGCGAACGCTCCCTTGCCGCGATAACCGCCCAGGCTGAAATAGGCCTCTGCAAAGACTTCCTGGACCAGCTCCTCCACGGTCGACGGCCGCCGGGCAAACAACCGCATACGCCGCGCAACCTGAGTCTGATAACGGGTTACGATCCGCGCGTATGCCTCCCCGTCGCCCTCCAAGCTCCGTGCCAGGTCATTTTGCTCGGTTGGTTCACTCAACCGTCCACCCACTCGCCAGCCGCCGTGCCGCCCCTATTCGGCCCTTCGGCGGCGAATCCTTATCTCGCTATAGTAGATTGTGGCCGGTCGATCGATTTGGTTACACCGGCATTCGAGATTTTTGGTTGCCCGAGGGGAATCCGGCAGCAGGCATTCGGGGCTCCGTAAGAGCGGGCTTCGGCCCGGCCGGTGATCCGCCGAGACCGTGGCCGGGGAGTCCCAGACGCGAATCGGAAGGCGTTACTCTTGCCCCAGCTCCGCATCGTCCCGCGGATCGCTTTTGTCCACGCATGGCCAGCTACAGCAACACCGCCATTCTGGTGACTTTTACGGAGCGATTGCAGCAAACAGGCAACGCTCGACGCGAGGGCCTTGCATCGGCGAAGAAGTCGCCATTGGAAACGGCTGGCGCGGAAGACCCGCGACGATTTAGCATCCATCGACTCGGGCGTCGTCCTGACGACCGTTCGCAGCATTTGCCTGGAGGCCGGCGAATTGACGTCTCGTGCCCGGTCATTTTTTCGTTGGCTTCATGAGCAGTCGGAATCAGTGCGCGCGGGCCTCGATCATTTTTCCCATAGCAGGAACCGTCGAGCGACGATTGGCGGCAATTCATCCGTGAATGGATTTCCCCTCTGGTGCTGAGATTGCCAAGCGGTTGAGTATGATCCGCGGCGACACATACCAACAACTTGCACAGTTCGACGTCGACCAGACGCGGGCAGGCGGCGCGTTCATGACATTTCCGCACCCTCAACCGGCGGAGTCATATCGCTCACTTGGCCTTCGGTCCAATTGGGAGAATGCGAGGCCGGCCCAGGAAAGATCGTGCTCGCACGAGCACGATGAAGGCCGACAACCCACTCAACCCCAGCAGTATTCCCCTCGGCTCCGGAACCACGATGCTGATCGATCCTTGGCCGAACGTAGCCGCAACGGGTTCGCCGAAGCCATTGAGAAACACGGAATCGCGGCCAGCCGTTTTGGTGCCGACTAACTTGATCGCGTAGTCGCCCAGCGCGATCCCGGTGGTGTCGAAGGTCACGACGGCGAGTAACCCGTTGACGTCGACGAATTCGCCGGGCACATCGGTCAACAAGTCGCGCGATTGATATTGAAACTCGTCACCGCCGGCGGGAATCGAAACGTTGAGAGGCGAGACATGGTCCGACCAGACCGTGCCCGTCAGCAAATCGACGGAGGTAATCTTCGGAATGTTGCCGGTTCCGTCACCGATCTGCACGGTGAACGTCATTCCTTCGATGCCCGTGACCTCTGTGCCTGAACCGTTGCTTACCAGGATGTGAGCGACGATTGGCGTCCCCGCGGTCACGGAATAGCTACCAACGTCGACGATGATCGAGCCGAACGTCGTCGATAAGTTTGAAATTACGAAAAGAAAAGCCACTGCCTTCGCGGCAAATGCGATGCGCACGAGTGAATCTCCCACCTGATATCATCGTTAGTTCTCCCTTGGAAAACGCGTCGGTCCGTCTGGTGATATGCAAAGCTGGCCACAAGGCAGCCAGTTCGGTGGTCATTTCAGTAGCTTCCCTCCTTTGGGTGATAGCGTAAGCCCGCCCGGCGCCAAATGCAATAACCCGTCGAGCAGTTCCTCGGCAGGACGTCCGTTCGTGTGGTCCTCGTCGATCGCGGTGGCCAGAATCAAGTCGACTGCCTGACCGTCAAGCCGATCGGAAGCGGCGGAAAGCTTGGCTATATCGGACCATTCAGCCGCCGGCTGCGAAGCGGATGCGGTTACCGGAATGGTTGGCGGTAAATCGTAGATGGCAATCGCAAGCCGGTTGTGAATTACGGTCTCCAGCGCCGCCAGGAGCGCGGCTGCCGCAGTGTTGGTTTTGGCGACTTGGAATTTGTAAGGCAGGGGCGTTGAGGCCGGTCGAACCGGTGCGGGCTCGGTCGGCCGAATTTCAGTAACTGGCTCAACGTGCGCCGGTGGGAGTGGCGCGGGCGGCGCAAGCAATTGCAACACGGCATCACCGGCCGTGTAGTTTTGCTGCGCGGCCTGCATGTCGTCGATGGTGACGAAGCCATCGCGGTTGTAATCCCACGGACTATCAATCGCCACGGACGTATTGGGCGCGATGCGCCCCCGCGCGGCCAGCGCATCGGCGGCGGTGACGGCGGCGTCGGTCGAACTGTTGCCCGAATCGCCAATCGCATTACCGAAGTAAAACACGCTGGGCTCGGCCAGCCCGGTATTCAACGTTGGCAGGACCGTAACCTGCAGCCATTGGTTCTTGATGGCGCCGTCGGCCCAGATGATCGTGACGCGGTCGGAGTCGACGGCGCCGTCACGACGTCGAATGGTGATGCTCAGGGGAGTAGGCGCCAGTTGCCAATTTGCTGGATCGTTCGAATTGCCGATGCGAAAAATGAAATCATCCACCGAAATCGCGTCGCCCAGACCCGCGATGTCGACCATTAGTCCGTTGAGCCCGCTGGCGAAACTCGTGTAATTGGTAAATGTGGCGGTCTGGCCTGGCAGGAGGGCGATTTTATCTAAAGCGATAGCCGCGTCGTCCGCGGCGTCGGCCGCGATCTCGTAGCCATCGAAAAAGGAGTTGTTGTAGAACACGTGGTGCATCTCGATCGTCGCGGCGGCCGAGAGCGGAACCGTAGTCTGGGCGTCACCAGTCACCGGCTTGGCTTCGACATTGCCCACGTTGTCGTGGGCGACGGTGTAGAACGCATACGTATGCCCCGGCGCACCAAGGTAGCTGGCCGTCGTGTCGGTGGTGTGGCTCAACCACAGAAGGTATGGACCGCCGTTGTCCGAAACGTAGACGTGGTAGCTGGCGACGCCGCTACCAAGATCCGTGCCCGACCAGGTGACGTCGAATCGCCGTGTGGCCACATTTGCGGGGAGTGCGGTCACTTGGCTCGACGGTGCGGCCGCATCGATCGTCACCAGGGCCTGCTTCAGGGGATCGATTCCCTGACTCGGATCGAGCGGGTCAATCTGGTCGGTGCTGATCTCGAGCTGGCTATCAAAGGAGATCAGCGCGACGTTGCGGATCTCCGTGCCGGTCGCTAGCCCAGACTTCGGCCGGACCGTGTAGCTGACGTGCCCCATGCCGCGGCCGGTACCGTCTTCTGGAGGTAAGAAGCCGGTGAGCACGTCTGGCGGCAGGCCGGTGCTCGGGTCGAGGCTGAGGAAGCTGGCATATACTTCGCCGGTGTCGGTGCGAATTCCGGCCTCGACCAGGACGTCAAAGGTCTGGCCGTTGTAGGTCATCGCGACCGTGGTCTGGTACGACTGCGAGTTCGGCGGAATCGTTAGTAGCGTGCTGCCGAAGCCAATTTCGGTCAACCGGAACGATGACCAGTCGAAGTCGCTGGACAGGAAATCGCTGATCGTGACGTGCTGCGCCGGGGCCGTGGCGGATTCGTAGTTTTCGAAGTCGATCTGGTAGGGGATGGCATCGCCGGCAGAGACGTATCCTTGCGAGCCATAGCCCGCGCCGGGGAGCTTCTGATTTGGATCGAACGCATTCGCAATATTCGTAGTGACATCATCAATGATCCTGCCACCTTCCACAACCACTATGTTCACGATATAGGGAGCGAATTTAGCTGCGCCGACCGGCACAAAAATGCCAGCGACAATTACGCCCGCTGCCCTGCCGTACAGTGTAAGCGTAGGGTCTGTTAATACCGCGGAAATCGCTCTGGCTCCAAGCAAGAGGTCGTCATATGCGACGGAGTAGTTGAACAAAACACCAGTTGGCCCATCGGCACCGTAACGCTCGTACGCTAGGTCGTGCTCTCTCGCCGCAGCGTCGATTGAGTCGATAGGTTCCTTTCGATATCCATTGTTACCTGGCCCTGCGTAGTTTCCATACCACGGCTTGAGGCCAGTTGGGTCAATGTAACTGATGGGGTCGTTGCTCACGTAACGTTGCAGGTTGAGATCACCTCCACCTAGCCGGATCGGATCAATTTGATTGAATCGTCCCAAGACATGAGAGTATGCACGGGCTCCCATAAGACTGGTGTCGTCGTGGGTCAACACTCCTGCTTGACCAGTATACTGAAAGGGAATGTCAATGGTCCCACTGTGAGACACTAAAGCCCCGAACGGTAAGTATGTGTAGCTTCCTTCGTATTCGCCGGTCGGCCCGCTTAGGCCAACTGTCGAACTGACGGCGTCAAAGTCAAGGTAATAACTTGCGCTGCTGGTGATACGGCTGACGAGACCAACGCCGAAAAGGCTCTTCGCAATCGCAGCGCCAGACACTGAGTATTCGCTCACAATTGTCGGCAAACCGATTGGGTCGACAAGCTGTTCTGTCCTCTGCCCATCTTGAATGGCCGCAACAACGTGGCCGAATGCATTGTATTCGTATTCGATAACCCCTTCCGGTCCACTCATCCGTACCAGCCGGCTCTGTTGGTCATAAGCGTACGTGTTCACGCCGTCGAACGTCAGATTGCCGTCGGCATCGTAGGTGTGGGCGACGCCGCCGACGCTGGTGTACTGATTGAGGTTGTTCGTGGTGTAGAGCGTCTCGACACCGTTGAGGATGGTCTTGGTGCGGTTGCCGGCGGCGTCGTAGAAGTACTGCAGGTCCTGGTTGGGAATCACGTCGGTGTCGAGTGAGGCGAACACCGCCCGGATGAGCTGGCCGGTGCCGTCGTAGGCGTAGGTCCAGGTGCCGTCAAGCGTGGCCATTGTGATCCGACGGCCGCGGCTGTCGTAGGTGTAGTCGAACTTGCTGTTGAGCGTGGTGGCGTTGCGCCAGTTCTTCAGGCTCAGAAGCTGGCCCGCGCTGTCGTATTCGTAGGTGGTGAAGGTGCCGTTGCCCTTGTCGACCTGGGCGAGCCGGCCGCTGGCGTCGTAGTTGTAGGTGACCAGGATGGCGTCCGTCGCGTCGCGAAGGCGATACAGCCGGCTGGCCGCGTCGTATTCGTAGCGGGTTTCGAAGCCGTCCTGGTCGGTCATGCGGACGCGTCGGCCGAACGCATCGTAGCCGTAGTCGAGATAGCGACCCTTGGGATAGGTGACGCGCTTCAGGCGGTCGCCGTCGGTGACATGATCGTAGTCGTAGGTAGTGATCTCGGCGCCGTCGGTGACGGTCGTCAGATTGCCGCGGGCGTCGTAAGCGAAGGTAATGGAACTGTTGTCGGCGAAGGTCTGCTTCGTCACCTGGCCGGCGGCGTTGTAGGTATAGCTAAGCGTCTGGCCGCGGCGATTTGTGGCAACGCCAGGCAAATCACCGGCGTAGCCGCCCAGGCTTTCGACCGAATTGTCGGGATAAATCGTCGTCAGCAGGTTGCCATTGGCGTCGTAGGTGTAGCTGGTCTTGTTCTGCCTGGCATCGGTGAAGCTCGTCATTCGCTTGAAGAAGCTGCCGCCCACAGTGTCGTATGTAAAGCTGGTCGTCTGCCCCAATTCGTTCGTGACGCTGGTCAGGCTGCCGCAACTGCACCAGGTGAAGCTCTGGCTTTCGCCCGTGGGGCTCGTCGTCTTACTCAAGCGGAGATCGGCGTCAAACTCATTGGTTGTGATGTACCCCAGCGGGTCGGTGACCTTGGCGAGCAGACCGTTGTGGTCGAAGAACAGGCTGGTTGTGCCGGCCGTGTCGCTGATGGTGATCAGGCCCGTATCGTTATAGGCATAATCGACGAATTGGGCGTTGCCGGAGAGATAGCTGGTGTCGAGCCGACCGCGGGCGTCGTAAGTGAAATGCTGCGTCGTGCCGCCGCGCTCGATCGACAGTAGCGCATGCTTCACTTGCCCGGCGCCACTGGCCTGGTACGTGTATCGCGTGACCTTGCCGTCGGCTGTGGTGACGGTTGTGAGATATGTATTCGTGGGGTCATAGCTGTAAGTTGTCGCGCGGCCGGCCGAGTCGGTGACGCTGGCAATAAGTCCGGCTGGGTTGTAGCTAATCGTGAGCAACGCGCCGCTAGTATGCGTCAGGGACGCCAGCCGGCCCACGCCATCGTAGCCGGCCGTAATGCGGTTGTTGTTCGGATCGCGGATGTGGTCGATTTTGCCATCGGCGCGGAAACGCGTCACGGTTCCATTGACCGCTCGGAGCTCAAAGGCTCCGCCACCGACCGCCACTAGCGTTGAGCTATCCCCCACGCCTGAAAAGTAGCTGCCGTTGCGAGTATCTTTCTGAAAGGTGCGGGCAGAGCCGCCTTCGCCGACAATTTGAACCAGGCTTCCGCCGTCACGGCTGACCAACCGGGTGTCCCACGACGTGAACCAGCCGCGACCAAGCGGGCCACTGTCGTAGCGAGACGGGATGCTGTTGCCGTAGCGGCGGGCGAAATCGAGTGGGAAGCCGGGTGCCGGCATTGACGCATCAACTACCGAGTCAAGGGTTAGAACGGCCGTGTAACCGTAGGCCTGCTGGACCTCGAAGTTCCACAAATCATCAACGCTCGTCACGTTTTCGCCGAGCTGACCGAGGTAACCGGCATTCTCGTTGAGCATCCGCACGTAGTCGCCCGACATGGAAAGCCCACCGGTCAAGTTGCTGTAGACGGCGGCCCATTGCTCACTGCCGAGCAACGGCGGGCGCAATTCCTCCTGCCGGCTGGCCCAGTCAATGGGCGCCGTATCATCCTCGGTCCAATAACGGATCTCCAACTCGATCTGCGTGTCGCTGAAGTTCCACGGTTGCAGCAGGCCAAGGTAGTAGACCGGCACGCGGATGCGTTCGCCAGGGTTGAGCACGCCTGGCTGACGGCCGCTGCCGAGAATCAGCACGCTGTTGCTCGTGCCAGGCGGCAGCCCCGACGACCAGAAGTTCTGGATAATCCGGTGCTGGTCCAGCGTCAGGATCGGTTTGTCGCTGTCATCAGAATCGGCGCTTTGCAGCGACAGCAGCGGCGCGGGCATAGCCAAGTCGCCCGTATTAGCATATTCGACGTAGATCGTAGCTACCGCATGCCGACCGAGGGCTTGCGGCAAGATGAGCTGCGTCTCAAGCTGAGCCTGCCCGCCAGAGGTCACCGTCAGGGCCGCCGAAAGAAGCTCGCTCGTCGTTCCGCTGGTGACGCGCAGCGAGTAGGTGTCCGCTGGAATTCCTGCCGGGAAGGTCGCGGAGAGTTGTTTGTAGCTGTCGATCGAGAAAGACGAGGGCGCGACTAAGGTCGTTCCGTCCGAACGAACCAGGTTGACGGCCACACCTGGACCGAAGCCGGCGCCGCTGACAGTCAGCATCGTGGGCCCGGCGTTGCCGGCAACATTGGGAAATGAGCCGGTGAGCGATAGCGCCGAACCGCGCGCCGTAAGGGTGAACGGGCCGGGACTGGGAGTGCTTTCGCCGTAGACCAGGATGTACCAGTAGCCTGGCGAAGCCGACGGAACGAGCAGCGATTGGCTGCGGCCGGCTCCGACCGCAGCGTAGTCGTAGGTTTCGCGCGTCGGCGGCAAGCCGAAACGGGCATACAGCTCTGTGCGCCCGCTGGTCGCCGGATCGGAAAGAAACGCCGAAAGCACCTGCGCATCGGGCACGTCGAGCCGGAAGAGTTGAGGCTGCCCGCTGGCCAGGAGCGTGCCGTAGTATGGCTCTCCCAGGCTGAGGTCAGTCACGCTCGTTTGCTTCACCTGGAACGAGTAGGCGCCGGTCGTCCCAGCGTCGCTTTTTACTGTGAGCGTATAGGTGCCATCCGCGGGAAGCGTCAACAGCGGCGAGTCCACGGACGTCTCACTGAAGGCCGTATAGCTATTGGGCCCGGTTAGGGTGAATGTGATTCCGCTGTTGGCCCGATTAATCAAGTCGAACTGCACCTGCTGGCCGGCCAGCGTGGCAAACGTCCACTTGTCAACGGCGAATGGTGTCGCAATGCTGCCGGCCAGCATCTGGTTGAAGACGAGCGGCCGCACCGTCGCCGTCGTATCCCACGCCGTGACGACGTAGTTGCCGGTGCTCGATAGATGGCTGGGCGGGGCCGAGATGCGAATCTTGTAGATCCCGTCCGCCGGCAGCGATACGTTGAGCAATGTGACTGCGGCACCGGCGGTCGCGCTGTCGTTGGTTGTCAGGACCTGATCGGACGAATCCACGAGCTGAACTCGCGCCCAGTTCAGCGCGGGCGGCAGCGGCGAAGATGCCCCGTTGCCGCCCGGCGTGACGGAGACGGTGAGCGATCTACCGGCGCGACCGAAGAACGTCCATTCGTCAAGCTGGCCTGCCGGCGAGATCGTGCCCGGTGTCGGAACGGCCAGCGTGATGGGGCCGCTGTCTGGAATCTGGGTCACGGTCCCATTCAGGATCGTGCCCGCGATTTGTGCCGCTCTGGTGTATAACTTCAAGCCGTTCAGATCGAGCGTCGAGCCGGCGGGAACGATCAGCGCATTGGTATACACGGCTTCGCCTGCCGCTCCGGCCGTATTGTCGAACTGATCGACGAGACGCAGGTAGGTATTGTTGGCGAGACGAATCGTGCCGATAAGGAAGTTGGCAGCGCTGAAGTTCGCTGAGTTCGGGCCAAAATCAGCACTCATCGCTTCAAGCAACCTTGGCGAGTCCGCATTGCCGCCGCCGTTGAAAACCAACGTTCCCTGAGGCTTAAAGAGCACGGGGCTCGTGAGCGAGGACACGAGATTGCCACCCCACTGGACGGTGCTGCCGGTTGAGACGCTGAATCCAACGTTATGGGCAACAGTCACAGACGTGCTGACTGTCAGGATGCCGCCGGTGAGGGCAGAAAGAGCAGCCTTGTTAATGATCGTTTCCGTAGCGGCGAACGTGCCGTAACCGCTGATAATGCCGCTGCCACCCTGGATCGTGATACCGCTGTCGATGGTGAGCGTGCCGGTACCATTCGTCCGTTCGTACAAAGCATTGCTCGTGGAGTTGCCGAACCGGACCATGCCGGCGCCGGTAAGCGTTTGCGTTCCCAGGAATGAAAGCTGCCCCTGGGTACTGCCGTCCGCAGCGCCCAGCAGTATTGTTCCGTGGAGGGTCAGCCCACCGGTCACGTTTGCCGAGTTGGAGTTCTGCGGGAAGCCGGCGTTCATCTGCGTGGCGTCGATCGTGACGCCCGCCGCCACCGTTGTTCCTGCAAACGTGCCGCCACCGTTGGTGAGCCGTAGGATGGAACCGCCCGAAGATTGGATCGTGCCGCCGTTGATCGTGCCGCCGCGCAGGCTCCAAGCGCCGATGCTCGGTTGCAACAGGAGGGTCGTACTCGTGTTGTCCAGAACTCCGGTCAGGCTCACATTGCCGCCGATGCCCGAGAAGTTGCCCAATGCGGCCGTGGTGAACGAGCCGCCCAGCGAGACCGCCGCGCCGTCGGCAATGATCGTTCCCGGGTTGGACCAGTTCACTCCCCCCAGCGACAGGCTCTGTCCTGCCGGCACGTGGATGGTGCCCCGGTTGACGATCGACTCGCTGGCGGCGAACGTGCCGTAACCGCTGATGACGCCGCTGCCACCCTGGATCGTGATGCCGCTGTCGATGGTGAGCGTGCCGGTACCATTCGTCCGCTCGTACAAAGCATTGCTCGTGGAGTTGCCGAACCGGACCATGCCGGCGCCGGTGAGCGTTTGCGTTCCCAGGAATGAAAGCTGCCCCTGGGTACTGCCGTCCGCAGCGC